>DASRMR010000035.1:0-13440 GCA_035647815.1 Syntrophomonadaceae bacterium | reverse complement strand
TAGCATGTCGGAAACACCCCTTTCTTCTTGAGACAAGCAGTTGGTGTTTCCCCATGCGGAGTCTGGCGACGAAATACTTATAAATTCCGCTGCCGCACACTCACTCAACCTATGCCAAACTCTAAACTTGTTCCTTCACATAATTTATTAATCCACCTTTAGCCATTATGTTTTGCATAAATTCAGGGAAAGGTGTAGCTTGGTGCTCTTCACCAGTACGCAGATTTTTAACCTTACCATTGACTAAATCAACTTCTATTTCATCACCTTCATTAATAGCATCGACACCTTCTGGACATTCTAAAATAGGTAAGCCAATATTTATACTATTTCTATAGAAAATACGGGCAAAAGATTTTGCGACTACACAACTAACTCCTGCTGCCTTAATAGCAATAGGAGCATGTTCCCTAGAACTACCACAGCCAAAATTCTTATCTGCAACAATTATATCTCCCACTTTAACTTTTTGAGCAAAACTGGGGTCAGCATCTTCCATACAGTATTTAGCTAATTCATCCGGATCAGAAGTAGTTAAACGACGAGCCGGGATTATCGCATCAGTATCGATATCTTGCCCAAACTTATATACTTTGCCTTTTAAATTCATTTAAAAATCCTCCTAGCCTATATTTCCCATGGTGGAGTTATTTTGCCCTTTATGGCACTAGCAGCAGCAACTGCTGGACTAGATAAATACACTTCACTTTCAGGATGACCCATACGGCCTACAAAATTACGATTAGTAGTAGAAAGAGCCTTTTCACCTTTAGCTAAAATCCCCATATGTCCACCTAAACAAGGTCCACAAGTAGGGGTACTTACGACAGCACCAGCTTCTATGAAACTTTCAATATAACCTCTACGCATAGCATCTAAATAAATCTGTTGAGTACCTGGTAGTATTATTACTCGCAGTTCTGGATGAACCTTTTTGCCTTTTAGAATATTAGCTGCTATTTCGAGATCTTCTATCCTGCCGTTAGTACAAGAACCTATAACAACTTGATCAATACTTACATGACTAGCTTCACTTACTCGTCTTGTGTTTTCTGGAAGATGAGGAAAAGCTACTATCGGCTCCATTTTACTCACATCATATTCTTTAATTTCAACATACTTAGCATCAGGGTCAGATTTAAATAACTTATATGGACGTTTAGCCCGCTGATTAACATATTCTAAAGTAATATCATCAGCCTCGATAATACCGTTTTTACCACCAGCTTCAATAGCCATATTAGCCATAGTAAACCGACTATCAATAGACAGATTTTGGATTACTTCACCTGTAAACTCCATAGACATATATCTAGCACCATCTACACCTATATCACCGATAGTATTTAAAATTAAATCTTTACCACTTACCCAATCAGGTAACTTGCCATAATAAATAAACTTAATACTTTCCGGAACCCTAAACCATGCCTCACCTGTTGCCATAGCTGCTGCCATGTCTGTAGAGCCTACTCCGGTAGCAAAAGCACCTAAGGCACCATAAGTGCAAGTATGAGAATCAGCGCCTATGATGAGGTCGCCTGGTAGGGTTAAACCTTTTTCAGGTAATAGACAATGTTCTATACCCATTTGGCCAATTTCAAAATAATTAACAATGCCATGCTCTTTAGCAAATTCCCGCATAACTTTACATTGTTCTGCAGATTGAATATCTTTATTAGGGGCAAAGTGATCAGGAACCATCACTATCTTATTTTGATCAAAGACCCCTTTACCTCCTATTTTGTTAAACTCCGTAATTGCCACTGGTGAAGTGATATCATTACCTAAAACTACATCTAACTTACAATTTATTAATTCACCAGCTTCAACATGATCTCTACCTGCATGTTCTGCAAGTATTTTCTGACTAATCGTCATTCCCATAGCTATGGCCCCTCTCTATTAATTCACTCGGTTAATCTGTTTTTGATGATAATACTTATTGATAGCATTTATATAAGATTTTACACTAGCTTCGATAATATCTGTACTTAAACCCCGGCCAGTATAAATCTTCTCATTTATCTCTATAGTGGATATTACTTCACCTAAAGCATCTTTTCCACTAGTAACTGCGTTTAATTTATAGCCATGCATTTTACCATATATGTCTGTTATTTTATCTACGGCGTGACAAGCTGCGTCAACTGGTCCATCACCTGTAGAAGCAGATTCAAAAGATAATCCTTCAATAGCTAGCTTTACAGTTGCAGTCGGAATAATGTTAGTCCCACTAGAAATGTGTAAATATTCAAGGCTAAATCGTTCTGGAATAGCCCAAGCTTTATCTGCAACTATAGCTTCTAAATCACCATCTGTTATATCCTTTTTCTTATCAGCTGTTTCTTTAAATTTACTAAATGCTTTATCTAGCTCTTCATCTGATAAAACAAATCCTAATTCATTTAATCTTTCTCTAAAAGCATGACGTCCAGAATGTTTGCCCAAAACTATATTATTTTGATTTATGCCAATTAATTCAGGACTCATAATCTCATAAGTAGATCTTTCCTTGAGAACTCCATCCTGATGAATACCTGACTCATGAGCAAAAGCATTTTTCCCTACTATCGCCTTATTAGGTGCAATAGTCATTCCAGTCAAACTGCTTACTAAGCGACTAGTACGGTATAATTCCGCATAATTAATATTAACTTCCTTATTATAAAAATGTTTTCTAGTATAGAGTGTCATAATTATCTCTTCTAATGAAGCATTTCCTGCTCTTTCACCGATTCCATTTACAGCACATTCAATTTGCCTTGCTCCATTAACTACTCCAGCTAAAGAGTTGGCTACTGCCATACCTAAATCATCATGACAATGTACACTTATTATCGCCTTATCTATATTAGGCACTTTATTACTTATAGTTTTAATAAACTGTCCAAACTCATCAGGCACTGCATAACCTACCGTATCGGGAAGATTAACTACAGTAGCCCCCGCATCAATTACTTTTTCTATTAATAGAGCTAGAAAATCTAAATCACTTCGTGAGGCATCTTCAGCGGAGAACTCCACATCAGAACAGTATCTTTTAGCGTATTTTACCATCTCTACAGCTTGGGCTAATACTTCTTCCCGAGATTTTTGTAATTTATATTTTAAATGTATATCTGAAGTAGCTAGAAATACATGAATTCTTGCACTTTCTGCATCTCTTAAAGCTTCCCAAGCTCTATCTATATCTGCTTTTTTAGCTCGGCATAATGCAGCTATAGTAGGACCTTTTATATTTTCTGCTATCTTTTTAACTGCTGCAAAATCACCTGGTGAGACAATCGGAAATCCAGCTTCTATTACATCTACCCCTAACCTCGCTAACTGAGCAGCTATTTCTAGCTTTTCATCAACATTAAGATTTACTCCAGGTGATTGTTCACCATCTCGTAGAGTAGTATCAAAAAGATAGATACGGTTATTCTGACCCATAACAATCCTCCATTTGGTATATTAAAAGCTAATGGGGATGAGTGAACACTCATCCCTTAAGCTAATGATTGTAATCTAAACTTATGTTTATTTGCTATCTTTAAGCCAGGGCATCATCTCTCTGAGTTCACTACCGACTTCTTCAATCAGATGTTCGCTATTAATCCGTTTCATAGCATTATATTGAGGACGACCAACTTGGTTTTCTAATAGCCAACCTTTAGCAAACTTGCCTTCTTGAATATCTTTTAAAGCTGCATCCATAGCTGCCCTAGATTCTTTGCCAATAATATTAGGTCCTTGTACATAATCGCCCCATTCTGCTGTATCACTTATAGAATAACGCATATAGCCCATTCCACCTTCATACATAAGGTCAACGATTAATTTTAGTTCATGTAAACATTCAAAATAAGCTATTTCAGGTTGATAACCAGCATCTACCAGAGTTTCAAAACCAGCTTTAACTAATTCGGTAGCACCTCCACATAATACACATTGCTCACCAAATAAATCTGTTTCAGTTTCTTCTTGGAAGCTAGTTTCGATAACTCCAGCTCTAGTACAACCAATTCCGCAAGCATAAGCTAAAGCTACATCATACGCCTTACCAGTATAATTTTGTTCTATAGCAATTAAACCTGGCACCCCAACACCTTGTTCATACATTCTTCTAACTAGATGTCCTGGACTTTTAGGTGCAATCATAAATACATCTACATTAGCAGGTGGTACTATTTGCCCATAATGAATATTAAAGCCGTGGGAAAAACCGAGAGCATCTCCCTCTTTAAGGTGTGGCCTTATTTCATTAGCATATACTGCACCTTGAGTTTCGTCAGGTAGTAATATTTGGATAACATCGGCAGCTTTAGTAGCTTCTACTACTGTCATAGGAGTAATTCCAGCTGCAATAACTGCATCCCATTCTTTTTGGCTAGCTTCATCGAAAGGTTTTCTAATACCTACAACTACATTCACACCGCTCTCCTTTAGATTTTGAGCTTGAGCATGACCTTGGGATCCGAACCCCATTACCGCTATAGTTTTCCCTTTCAGATAATCTAAATTAGCATCTGCATCATAATACATCTTTGCCATCTTTTATTTCCTCCTTCAAATTGTTATTTAGTAAGCCCACGCACCATAGCTATTCTACCAGTACGTACTAATTCGACGATACCGAATGTTTTTAGTGAATCTTCTATGGCAGCTATTTTCCCCGAATCACCAGTTGCTTCTATAATCAATGTGTTACGACCAATATCTACTATACGAGCCCTAAATATCTCAACTATCTGTACAATCTCGGCTCGAACATTAGCATCTGCCTTAACCTTAATTAAGACTAATTCCCTATCAACCGATCTTTCTTCAGTAATATCCACAATTTTAATCACATCGACTAATTTATATAATTGTTTAGTTACCTGCTCAATAACCTGATCATCACCATAGACTTCAATCGTCATACGGGAAATATTGGGGTTTTCTGTAGCCCCGACCGCAAGACTTTCTATGTTATAACCACGTCTACGAAACAAAGTAGTTACTCTAGTTAAAACCCCTGGTTTATTTTCTGTGGTAACTGCTAAGATATGTTTTTTCATATTAGTTACCTCCCAACATATTCGTCAAAGATGCTCCAGATGGAACCATAGGAAATACATCTGCTTCTCTTTCAATCCAGAAGTCAATTATTACCGGTTTATCAGTAACAGCCAAAGCCCGCTTAATTGCTGGCTCTACCTCCGAATATTCCTTAACCCTAATCCCTATAGCTCCATATGCTTCTGCTAATTTTACAAAGTCGGGTTGGTGACTCATATCTGTATGTGAATATCTACCTTCATAGAAAAGTCCTTGCCATTGTCTAACCATGCCTAAGTAATGATTATTTAAAATACAAATAATTACTGGCAATTTATATTCCACAGCTACAGCTAATTCCTGTATATTCATTTGAATACTACCATCCCCAGCTATATCTATAACCGTCTTATCTGGACAAGCTATCTTAGCGCCAATGGCAGCTGGGAATCCATAACCCATCGTCCCTAGGCCTCCTGAAGTTAGAAAAGTCCGCGGGTTTTTGAATTTATAATACTGGGCTGCCCACATCTGGTTTTGTCCCACCTCAGTAGCAATAATCGCATCACCATTAGTAAGATCATAAATCTTTTCTACTACATGCTGAGGCATTATTCTTCCTTCCACTGAAGGACTATAACGCAAAGGATATTCATCCTTCCATCTTTCAATAGTTTCTAACCATTCTTGATTATGTTTTTCTTCTACTACTTCTAATTTAGAATTTATGACTTGTAAAACTTCTTTTAACTGTCCAACAATGGGCACATTAATATCTACATTTTTACCTATTTCGGCTGCATCTATGTCAATATGAATAATTTTCGCATTGCGGGCAAATTCGTCAATCTTGCTAGTAACACGATCATCGAACCTTACCCCGAGCGCAATTAACAAATCACATTCGCTCACCGCATAGTTAGCATATTTAGTTCCATGCATACCTAACATCCCTAAGGATAAAGGATTAGTAGATGGGAAAGCACCTATCCCCATTAAAGTAGTAGTAACTGGTATTTTTCCCTTTTCTGCAAATTCCAGCAACTCACTAGCTGCTCCCGATGTTACTACCCCACCACCAGCGTATATAAGAGGACACTTAGCCTTTTTAATCAAGTCTATCGCATTAATTACTTGGCCTGTGCTAACCCCTTTCATTACACGATAACCACGAATACTTACTTCCTCATGATTAGGCACAAAATCAATAACATTATCCATAACATCTCTCGGTAAATCTACTACTACTGGTCCAGGTCGGTTAGTTCTAGCAATATAAAAAGCTTCTTTTACTACTTGAGCCACATCTTCAGTTCTTTCTATTAAGTAATTATGTTTAGTTATGGGAAGAGTAATCCCCGTAATATCAGCTTCCTGAAATGCATCCTTACCTATTAACTGCGTACCTACCTGCCCAGTAAAACATACTAGAGGGATAGAATCCATATAGGCTGTTGCAATCGCAGTAACCAGATTAGTAGCTCCAGGTCCAGAAGTAGCTAAACATACTCCTACTTTCCCCGTTGCCCTAGCATATCCATCAGCAGCATGACCAGCTCCTTGTTCATGACGTGCTAATATATGTCTAATATCTGAGTGATACAGAGCATCGTAAACAGGTAGAAGTGCACCCCCGGGATATCCGAAAATGGTGTCTACTCCTTCTTCCTTTAAACAGTTTAGTAAAATCTCGGCTCCTTTTAATCTCATGTGGTCACCTCCATCTATTTCCCACTTTGTTATTTGTATTTATAAAAAACAATAGCGGGCCTTGTGTTTAGCCCGCTACTAATACTTAAGTTGTTACTTCTCAAATATCGCTCCAGTACTTGCTGACTGGACCATTCGGGCGTATCTATTCATATATCCAGTTGTTATTTTAGGTTCGGGGTTTTTCCATATATTTCTCCTAGCTTCTAAAATCTCTTCATCTACGATAAGTTCCAGTTTACAATCTGGAATGTTTATTCGTATCAGATCATCTTCCTCTACTAGTGCAATAAGCCCTCCGGCAGCCCCTTCAGGCGATATGTGTCCTATGGAAGCACCTCTAGTAGCACCAGAAAACCTGCCATCAGTAATAAGAGCTACCTGTTTATCTAATCCCATTCCTGCTACTGCAGAAGTAGGAGTTAACATTTCTCTCATCCCCGGTCCACCTTGGGGACCTTCATAGCGAATAACTACTACATCACCAGCTACAATTTGACCAGCTAAAATAGCTTTTACTGCTGCTTCTTCAGAATCGAATACTCGGGCTGGTCCTTCGTGTATCATCATTTCAGGATCTACTGCACCCCTTTTAACGACTGCACCTTCGAGAGCTAAATTACCAAAAAGTATAGCTAAACCGCCACTTTCACTATAAGGATTATCAATAGGCCTAATTACTTCATAATCAGTTACAGGGTAATTAGCTATATTTTCGCCTATAGTTTTACTAGTTACAGTTATACAATCAGTGTTTAATAAATCCTTTTTATTAATCTCATTGTATAGAGCTTGTACTCCACCAGCTCTATATAAATCTTCCATATGGTGCGTTCCAGCCGGACTAAGTTTACATAAATGTGGCGTAATCGCACTTATTTCATTAAATAAATTAAGATCAATTTCTACTCCTGCTTCATCAGCAATAGCTAGCAGATGTAAAACCGAATTAGTAGAACATCCTATAGCCATATCTGCATGTATGGCATTGCGGAATGCTGGTAAAGTCATAATATCTAATGGTTTAATATCTTTTTCCAATAAATCCATTACCTGCATACCAGCCTTTTTAGCTAGTCTAATCCTCTCCGAATAGACTGCTGGAATGCTCCCATTTCCGGGTAATGCCATACCTATAGCTTCAGTTAAACAGTTCATAGAATTAGCTGTAAACATCCCAGAACAAGAACCACAAGTCGGACAAGCGTTTTCTTCTAAAACAGATAATTCTTCCCTAGTCATGTTGCCTGCCGATACTGAACCTACACCTTCAAATACCTGAGAAAGACTAACTCCCTCGCCATCAACTTTCCCCGCTAACATAGGACCACCACTTATAAATATAGAAGGGATATTTATACGAGCTGCAGCCATTAGCATACCTGGAACTACCTTGTCACAATTAGGGATAAAAACTAAAGCATCAAATGCATGAGCCATAGCCATTATCTCTACCGTATCAGCTATTAATTCACGGCTAGCTAAAGAATACTTCATACCGATATGATTCATAGCTACCCCATCACATACTGCTATAGTATGAAACTCTAAGGGAGTTCCACCAGCTATTCTAACCCCAGTCTTAACTGCTTCAGCAATTTTATCTAAATTAATATGTCCAGGTACAATTTCATTATGAGAATTAACTATACCGATAAGAGGTCTAGCTAACTCTTCATCAATTAAGCCTGAAGCTTTAAAAAGTGATCGATGAGGAGCCTTTTCTAACCCGATCTTAACTACTTCACTTTTCATATATACCCTCCTCTACTTTGATTAACGCAAACTTCCTAAATTATTTATAGTAAAAACCTCTAAAAGTTATTTCAAAATGGATATAAAAAAACCTCCCATTCCTTGAATCAGGGACGAGAGGTATTCTCGCGGTACCACCCTGCTTGTTATATATTAATATATAACCTCTTGCAGTTTGCATTTATAATGCTTACTTATTATCAGACTTTTTGCGTCCGGCACCACCTACTAAGTTAAAAACTTTTCAGATAGCAGCTCCGAGATGATCCCTTATAAAATATTGATATCGGTTTGCAGCTTCCCCGACTCTCTGAAATCAAGTGAATTCATAAGTTTTTCCCATCATCGCTTAATATATAATTTATTGTTCTATCTAGTATATTTTAAGGTAGTTAAGCTGTCAATATTAAAATACTCTTTCCAGCAAACTATCTCTTATCTTTCTTCTTTTCCTCCAGCACATTCAAATATTCTTTTACCTTAATAGTATTACGCTTACCCCTTCTCTGATTACGCATCTCGCTTTGGTGAATCTTTTTAATCAGACCCCATAACAACTGTTTGCCTTCATCAGTTTCAGAAGCTTCCGAAGGGCTCATACCTCCCAAAACATGCAAACGCGAATTATACCATTTATTAAGATACAGCTCTTTTAGAAGTTTTTCTAAACCGGGATTATGTCTTTTCATCTCCGCAGTTAAAATATCAAATAAGCCATCCTCCCGGACTTCCATGCCATCTAATTCCAGATAACTACAAAGTTGTTTTTCAAAACTTTGCCTAACTATATTCATATCTTGATATCCAAAAGTAGATATAGTCAGCCAGTCTACCCCTAAGATATATTCAGCCAAAAGCACCTTATCTGCACCCTTATCCTCATATTGATAGAAAATAGTATATTCTTCATCTATTATACAAGTAGAATTCGGTATTTCCTTAATACCCTTTAAGACCTTATCTCGGTCTTTTACCCAATAAATAGTACTTAAAAAACGCAGATCATTTTCTACGGCCAGATTATCTGCATCGATGATAAGAACATCTTCAAAATTTATGTAACTTCCTCCCACATAATTAAATGCAGTAACTAAATCTACTTGATACTCCCCTCGTGAAATTAAAGGAATACCTTCACTAGCAAATAAAACATTATGCAAGTCTACTAAAATAGTATAATCCCTACAAATAATAACAAATTCCTCTCCATTGATGATTAAATCAGCTAAAACACCACTTAGAAAAGATACCCCATAATTTAATTCATCACTATAAGAAGTAACCCGCATATGTAACCCATAGGGCAGTTCTTCAACTTCGCTAATATTATCTATCTCTTCTAGCTTTTCGAAAAGTTCATCCAAATCAACTATTTCATACACTCTACAATAAACATCCATATTAAAAGGGTTGTCTGCAGAATCAGGACTAATCAGTTCCTTTTCGAGGAGATTTATCCCCTCAATCAGCCAGGTTCCTTGATTTTTTATCATCGAAAAACGATAACTAAGCTTATAACAAGAACTATCATGAACTATTACCGCATAAGAAGTTACATCTGCATAAGATTGATTAGCAAAAACCTCCTCAGCCTGACCTTCTAAAATCGAAGTAGTCAACTGCAGCAAATCAGTACATTCATTATCTATTACCTCTTGATAGCTAATATGATTAAATATCCCCGTAAGATAAGTAAAATCCTTTTGTTTAATAGCATAATAAAAGCTATTAACTACCTGACTAGGAGTCAGTTTGCCACTAAGTCTTTGGATAAGACTTCTTTGTTCAGATTCATTAAGCTTCGTTTCAAAGTCAAGATACTTATTATATAAAAACTTTCCTATTGCCGGTCTGGTCATTTTTTTTAAATTCCAATTATAAGCCTCGGTTACCAGAAAGGCAGTTTCCGCTTCAGTAATTTCCACCATATTACTTAATAATTCACGATCCATATGGTAGCGCTCATTAGACATATGAGGAATTAGAAAAAAACTATGTACACCATCAGAATTATAAGTTAAATAAAAACACTCCACATGCAAATCACCTGATTCATTATGCCAAGCTATATCTATAGTTATTCTCCCAGCTGGACGGCTACAGCTGGCATAAGCTTTGTAAAAAACCCCCTTAAAGAAGCTAGGCTCTTTTACATCTAAACCTGCCATAGAATACTTCTCCAAAGTTCTATCACATATAGCTTTTACTTCCATACCATACTCTTCTCTTAATAACTGAAAAAATAAAACCATTTGCCTAGAATAAAAGCTAGATAAACCTTCAAACATCAAATATCTTATTTCAAAAGGGATCTCTTCTATCATTTCCAAGACTATGATACGTCCTTGATTGGTCGCTATTAATTTTTGTATATTATCAGCTAAACCCTTTAAAACGGATTTAGGAATATTCCACTGTTTCTTTTTCATCTCTATCTCCCTATTATTGAACTTATCATTGTAAATTTATCATTTTGCCTATCAAATAGCAAACACCTGAATATGTGTCATTCCCTTCCATTATGCTCATAATTTTAGCTTAAAGGATTACTAGCTAGAGTTTATAATATTATCTTCTAAATGCAGGATATAAAAGATAAAAATCGAATTATAAGGGATGATAGGGGTTTCTAATACAAATATTGGAATATTGGGTGGTTTAATGAAAAGATTAGCTATTGAACAATTAAAACCAGGTATGACCGTGGCTCGCTCTATATATAGTAGTGATGGACGCGTGCTCCTACAAGCTAGTGTTGTATTAGATGCAGTTTACATAAAAAGGCTCCAGCAGTTATCTATTCGCTCCATCTATGTTAAGAATACTATAACTGATTTCGATGTAGAAATTCCAGACATAATTTCGGAAATAACCCGGGTTAATACTATAAAAGATATTAAACAAGGTTTTGAGAATATTGAGAATAACCGAAAATTAAATATTAGATCAGTAAAAACTTTAGTCGATAATATACTTGATGAAATATTGCTCAATAGTAATACTTTATTGCATTTATCAGATATACGTACATTTGACGATTATACATTCGCCCATTCGGTAAATGTCTGTGTGGTAACGATAATGATAGGTATTACATTAGGATATAACGATTTTAAATTAAGAGAGCTAGGACTTGGTGCTCTTTTACATGACATAGGAAAGACAAAAATTGATAAAGCTATACTTCATAAACCTGATGATCTGACTGCAGAAGAATTTTCCGAAATTACTAAACATACCGAATACGGTTTTGAAATACTGCGTCAATATGATGATATTTCGCTATTATCAGCCCATATAGCATTTCAACACCACGAACGCTGGGATGGACAAGGTTATCCACGCAAATTGCATGGTGACCAAATACATGAATATGCTCGGATTGTAGCAGTTGCAGATGTATATGATGCCTTATTAGCTGATCGACCTTACCGCCCAGCTTACAGTATAAACCAGACTTTAACTGTATTAAAACGCATGGCAGGCATATACTTAGATAATAAATGTGTAGATGCACTTATTTCTAATGTAGCAATTTACCCTATTGGTTCTATTGTCGAGTTAAATACAGGCGATATTGCTATAGTTATAGATATAAACAAAAAATTTCCTACGAAACCTAAATTAAAAATAATTTACAATAAGAACACTAGAAGCTTATGTCCTCCGCATATGATCGACTTGTCTAAAATGACTACTGTAGTAATTAAAAGGGGTCTAAGTCAAACTGCATTTGATAATATACTCCATAAATAAAATGTGGCATTTATTTAATGCGTTTACTATATAAAATAAAATTAAAAGGAGATTGCTAAATGTACTTTAAAAATGCTGGTAAATTGAATACCGATCAAACTATCGAATTAGCCATTAAAAGAGCTAAAGAATTAAAGATCACAAATATAGTAGTAGCATCTAATCAAGGTGATTCAGCGAAAAAACTATTACCATATAAAAATGACTTTAATATAGTTTGTGTTACACATCATGTAGGCTTTAGAGAACCTGGTAGTGATGAAATGGATACTTCCACTAGAAAAATGCTCCAAGATGAAGGCATAAAAATTCTTACTACTACTCATTTATTAGCTGGAGTTGATAGAGGAGTTCGCAATCATTTTGGCGGTGTATACCCAGCCGAAATTATTGCTCAAACTTTGCGCATCCTCGGGCAAGGTACCAAAGTAGCAGTAGAAATATCAGTAATGGCACTAGATGCAGGACTAATCCCCCATGATGAAGAAATCTTAGCTGTAGCTGGGACTGCTAGGGGACTTGATACAGCAATCATAATTAGCCCTGCACATGCTAACCACTTTTTCAATACAGAAATAAAAGAAATAATATGTATGCCTCGTAACAAAAAAGTTGAATAAAGAGTGGATAATTAGTACAAATTATTATAGGTGATAAATATGTTGGAAAAATATATTAGTCTATTTTTAATTTTACTACTAGGTGGCTCACTCTTATATGTTTTGACAATAAAAGTTTTCCCTTCCATAACTAATAAGAAATAACAACTTTAACTAGATATAATTCTCTTCTTTTTGCTAAAAATAGCTTTAAAGGAGGAATTATAATGACTAGATTCCGTACAACTGATGGCAAAGAAGATTTAAAGCAAAAAATGCACTGGTTTGGAGCTGCTGCTGTTCCCTTAGCATTTATTAATGGCTTGTTTTTCGGAGGTTATGCTCTACGTAAAATTCGCCAATACTGGGAAGGCGGCCCTATGGATTAGTTCTCCGCGGTTTTGGGAGTGACGAGGGGACGGGGTTGTTGTCATCAAGATGACAACAACCCCGTCCCCTCGTCACCTTCCCTCGTCACCTTCTTTGCTTTCCATATATAATGGCATTCGTTGGACAAGTTAGAGCACACTCAGCACACAACAAACAGACTCCTTTATCGATTGCAGGGTATTCTTTAATATCCTTTACTATT
>DASRMR010000034.1:0-10089 GCA_035647815.1 Syntrophomonadaceae bacterium | reverse complement strand
TATAAACGCAAGGTATTCTAAATTAGGGATAAACACTTCCCGATTAACCTTGATCCTCTAACTTTTCTAAAGTGATCATATGCAAATAGGAATCACGGTTAAGTCCAAAAACAAGTGCATGTTCTGGTGGTTTAATCGTTTTAGCTATCTGATAATCTGATTTATCAAGTTCTAAGGCAGTTATTTCTTTGCTTAATGAACCTGGAGTACAACCGAATATAACCGCATTTTCTTTTAAAATTGATTCTAACTTCAAGAAGTCATCTTGTATTGCTCTACTAAGTAATTCTCGATCAAAAAGCTGTAACTTCCCTGCCAAATGCGGTTTAATATGAACATCCCAAAATCTAGCTGATGGTAGAACAGACATAGGTAAAATTCGATTACAAAGTAGTATGGAAAGAAATATAAAAGCTGTCCGGGATGAATAATTTAACTTAAAAATCTCTAAATTGGCCTGTCGATTAATTCTTATGTTTATAATTAACCAGGCTAGGAAAGAAACTACTATTATACAGTTCGTGATAATAATACATATAGGTAATGGAATTAAAAACAGACTAACTAGGTGTAAAGTATAAGAAAAAACAACATTGACTACTCCTAAAATCATAATAGCTAAAAAAACCATCGGCAAAAATCCGTATAAACTAACTACCTGATAAAAAAGTGTTATAAATGTTCCAGCCATAGCCGGCCATATTCTCCAAAAGTCTTTATAGATTAAACCAATAGTAAGATGGTTAATTATAACCCTCATTTGCTAATTCCAAACCGATACTTTTCTTTCCATTTAATCATCATTCAGCCCCCATATTATCATTAGATGGTTAACTATATAATTCTTTTTTACTCTGCTATTTTCCTGCTTTTTAATCCTACATATACCCCCTAGCTTCTTTTTATGACACTGCGTGTCTAATTTTGCACATATATCTCATTTTGTAATATCTTGTATATATTTATTATATTTTATGTTATTATTACGAAGGGAATAGTACATATTCGTACTATTTATAGCTATATGTGATGAAGGGGGCAGTTTTTATGTCATATCGGAGAGAATACCAAGAAAAACTTACTACTGCAGAACAAGCAGTAGCCAATGTAAAGTCCGGAGACAGTGTAAAAATAGGATATTTTAATGGAAAACCGGTAGAATTAATTAAAGCACTAGCAAAAAGACATGAGGAATTAAAAGATGTACTCATAGTTGCTTGTGCTACAGTACCACCTATACCAGAAGTTATACAATATCCAGAAAGCTTTATTTATCAAGATTGGCATTGGAGCAAGTTAACCCGGATTCTTAGAACACATTACGATAATATTATTTATGCTCCAATTTGTTATCATATGTGTTGTGATTTTATTATTAAAAAGGAAGTTAACGAAGGTAAAGATATTGATTGGTGCTGGCAACGCGTTGGTCCTATGGATAAAAATGGTTATTTTAACTTTGGGACAACTAATTCTGAATCCTTGACTAGTTTTTCCATGGCCACAAATAAGTGTGTGGAAGTTAACAAAAATGTGCCCACATGTCTAGGCGGCAATCAAGAAGCTATTCATATTTCTATGATCGATTCCATTATTGAAGCACCTGATGACCAATTGATGCTGTCAGCACCAGATGTTCCCGCCCCAACTAAAGTGGAACTCCAATTGGCTGAGCATCTAATTAAATTTATACATGATGGTTCATGTATCCAGCTAGGTATAGGGGGACTGCCAAATGCTTTAGGTACTGTACTTAAAGATACAGATATTAAAGATTTAGGTGTACATTCTGAAATGTTTGTAGATGCTTATGTAGACATGATTGATTCTGGACAAATTAATGGTTCTAAGAAAAATATTGACAAATATAAGGCTAGCTACACTTTTGCCATTGGTACCCAACATATGTATGATTGGATGCACGAAAATCCAGCTATAGCTTCTTACTCTGTAGACTATATTAATGATCCTCGAATTATTGCTCAACAAGATAATATGATCTCTATTAATCAGGCCCTCCAGGTTGATTTGTATACCCAAATAAGTGCAGAAAGCATGGGAACCAATCATATTACTGGTAATGGTGGCATGACTGACTTCATATTAGGTGCCCAATGGTCTAAAGATGGCAAGAGTATCGTATGTCTACCTTCTACTCATACTAATAAAGAAGGTAATGTAGAATCTCGTATTGTGCCCACATTTAAAACTGGTACTTGTGTTACTGTTTCTAGACATTTAGTTGACTACATAGCTACCGAATATGGGGTTAGGAAGATGAAAGCACAAAATCAATGGGTAAGAACAGAAGGCTTAATCGAACTTGCTCACCCTGATTTTCGTGATGATTTAATCAAACAAGCTAATGATTTGAAAATATGGACTAGAACTAATAAAATAGATTAATTTAAAATATTTATTATACCAGCAAATATCAGAATTTTAAAAGCGGAATCCTTAAAACATCTAGGAATTTCCGCTTTTTTTTATTAGTCTATAATAAAAGTGTATTCGCAGTCTCCCCTTCTTTCGTGGTAGAATTACTGGCAAGAAACGAAATGAGGCGAATTAATATGAAATCAATTATCCTAGCAGAAAAGCCTAGTGTAGCTCGAGAAATAGCACGCGTCTTAAAATGTAATAATAAACAAAAAGGATATATAGAAGGACCAAAATACATTGTAACTTGGGCACTCGGACACCTGGTTACATTAGCTGAACCAGACGATTATGATGCCAAACTTAAAGAGTGGAGAATGGAAGACCTGCCTATGCTTCCAAAAACAATGAAACTCAAAGTAATAAAACAAACTTCCCATCAATATCGGATAGTTAGGAATCTAATGCATCGTTCCGATATAAAAGATTTAATTATTGCAACAGACGCAGGACGTGAAGGAGAATTAGTAGCCCGCTGGATAATGGCAGAAGCTAAATGGAAAAAACCCTACCGTCGCTTATGGATATCTTCACAGACAGATGCAGCTATTTTAGAAGGTTTTGCTAAACTACAACCAGGGAAAAACTATGATAACCTTTATGCAGCTGCAGTCGGTCGTGCAGAAGCTGACTGGATAATCGGGCTAAATGTAACTAGAGCTTTATCTTGTAAGTTTAATGCCCAACTCAATGCTGGACGAGTCCAAACTCCTACTCTTGCTATTATTGTACAGAGGGAAGAAGATATCCAAAATTTTAAACCAGTAGACTATTTCACCATTAGAGCCGATTTCGGAGATTACTATGGTGATTGGCGAGATAACAAAAATCAAAATCGTATTTTTGATAAATCTAAGGCCGAAGAAATTGTTAATAAGGTAAGAGATAATTCCGGTATTATTAAAGATATAAAAACGGAGTCTAAATCCGAACCTCCGCCACTAGCTTACGACTTAACCGAACTACAAAGAGATGGCAATCGTCGTTTAGGATGGTCAGCCAAAAAAACCTTATCCGTATTACAAAACTTATATGAAACCCATAAACTAGTAAGCTATCCTCGCACCGATAGCCGTTATATTAGTAGTGATATTGTCCCTACTTTACCCAAACGCCTTACAGCTATGAATGCAGGTCCCTATCAGGAGCATGTTAAACCATTATTAGGTGCAAAGCTTCAAGTCGGTAAACGCTTAGTAGATAATAGCAAGGTAACAGATCACCATGCCATTATTCCCACCGAGCAAAAACTTAACTTATCTTTACTGAGTATTGATGAGAAAAAACTCTACGACCTTATTGCCAAAAGATTTATTGCTACCTTATACCCGATGTACCGATATGACCAAACTACTGTAATTACAGTAGTTGCAAATGAAACTTTTATGTCTCGAGGTAAAATAGTTAAAGATTTAGGATGGCGAGCTATTACAACTAGGATAATGGAGAAAGACGGAAATACAGAAGATTCATTACCTGAACAAACTTTAACTGCACAAAAACTAGGTAGTAATAAGAAGGTGGTAAGTTGCCGACTCAATCGTTTTAAAACTAAACCCCCGAGACGTTATACAGAAGCAACCTTGCTGACCGCTATGGAAAGTCCGGGTAAATTTATAGAAGATGAAGAACTACGAGAAGCTATGAAAGGAAGTGGCTTAGGAACTCCGGCTACTAGGGCAGAGATTATTGAAAAACTTTTTAACACTTTCTATATTGAACGCCAAGGTAAAGAAATACTTCCTACAAGCAAAGGAAAACAACTTATCTCCTTAGCACCTGAAGCATTACGCTCGCCAGAGTTAACTGCAGAGTGGGAGCAATATTTAACCGACATCGCGCAAGGCAAAGCTAACAAAGAGACATTTATTGAAGGTATTAGGAAAAATGCCCAGCAGATGATTGATGGGGTCATCCAAGATACTACTGAATACAAACCTACTAATGTAACTAAAGCCAAATGTCCACAATGCAAAAAGAATATGCTTTTAGTCAATACTAAAAGAGGTAAAATGCTAGTATGTCCAGATCGTAATTGTGGTCATCGCCAACCAGAGAAACAACAACAGCATAACAATGTTTCCAATAAGAGGTCTGGTAATAGAGTTAATCCCAAATTGCTTGCTCGCTATAGTGATAATGATAATTTAGGTCAAAGTTTAGGGGATAAATTGAAAGCAGCTTTAGAAGAAAAAGAAAACAGGGGATAATCACCATACATGGAATAAATAAATATAATTGATTATTAGGAGGTAAAAGAAATGATGAGAAACAAATGGATTACTACAATCCTGTGTATTATCTTAGCTTTTTCATTGGTAGGTTGTAGAGCACCGTCTCCAGACTCTGTAGTCAATAATTTCCTTTCAGATCTGCAACAGGGAAACCTAGAAACTGCGGCTCAGTATCTAAACAATACTACAGATGACGAATTTGCTGATAATATTGCCGATTCAGAAGCCGATGATGAAGAAATGCAAAAAGCTCTTTTCTCGAAAATTCAGCACGAAATTATATCTTCAAACATTGAAGGAAACACTGCAAAAGTTGAAACTAAAATAACTTCTCTTGATCTAGTCAAAATAACTACAACAGTAATGTCAGAAATAATGCCCCTAGCCCTAGCTACTGTATTTGACGAAGATTCCGATAATGATAAACTAGACGAATTAACTGAACAATATTTCAATAATGCTATATTAGATCCAGAAGCTCCTACTATTACAAATACAGTAACAATAACCTTAAATAAAACTGACAACTCTTGGCTAATAGAGCCTAATGACGAATTAATGAACGGTGTTATGGGAAACATCGGAATCTTAGAAGACATGTTTAGTGACGAATAAATAAAAGTTAGGCTAATATTCAAAATTTCGGGACGAGGGGACAGGGTAATCGTCCCCGTTGCGGGGACGATTACCCTGTCCCCTTGTCCCCTTTGTTCTTTTTCTCTACCACCCTTTACATACATCTATCCACGAAGAACAATTCGAATATTTCTCCAGTTCTGCAATTGTCAACCCTATAGCACTATTACTACTTCCACAAGCAGGATATACTGTTTCAAATCTTTTTAAAGACTCATCCAGATAAACTATTACACCATCATTAATACCAAAAGGGCATACACCGCCAATAGAATATCCTATCAAATCCTCAACTTCTTCCGGCAAGAGCATTTTTGCTTTGGTTGAAAACTGTGCTTTGTATTTTTTATTGTCAACTTTAGCATCCCCTGCTACTACAACTAAAATAGCTTTATCATCTATCATGAAAGACAAACTTTTTGCTATCCTTTCTTCTTCACAACCTATGGCTCGTGCTGCCAATTCAACAGTTGCACTTGAAGTATCAAATTCAAGTATCCTATTATCTATATCCCATTGCTTAAAATATTTCCTAACTTTTTCTATTGCCATTTTGCTAATCCTCCATATTCATAAATATATAAGCGTTTGCCTTTCCAATCTAGGCCTTTTTCATGTTTATTATATCATAAGAGTGAGAGGTGATAAGTCCACAAATAAAAGCTGTGCGGCGATATTAGTTTACTTGCCGGATTTTAGCTTCTGTTTTATGATGGAATGAATGAGAAACATATCTTGCAAAAGGAGACTAGATCGTGGGTAATTCAAATTATCGATATACACGTATTAAAAGAATGATAAAGTTCATGCGGTCAGATGGACTTCGTCAAAACTACAGTGTAAGCGAAAGGGCTTACTGGGCAGATGATTGGTTTACTGTAGAGGAAATCGATAATCATACATTTATCATTTCAGAACCGCGCTTTCATTTACAAAATAATTCTTACCTGCTTATTGGTGACACCAGCGCATTGTTATTTGATACTGGAAGTGGGAAAAGAGATATTTCACCAGTTGTTTACTCTCTAACTAATCTGCCCCTTATTGTACTACCTTCCCATTCTCATTCTGATCACCTAGGCAGTATTGCCAAATTCGATCGGGTAGTCTTAGCTGATTTGCCGATAAACCGCAAAAACGCGCAAGATAATATCTTCAAACCATCATTCATAATGTATTGCAATTCTCCCCCTATGCCTAAAATCCCAGTCTATAAATGGCTACATCCCAACGAAATGATAGATCTAGGTAATCGCTTACTAAGAATTATACCTACTCCTGGCCATTCGACAGATTCTATTACACTTCTGGATGAACAGCACAAGCTGCTGTTTACTGGCGATTTCCTTTACGCAGGCAATCTGATTGCAACACTAGGTGGAAGTGTAACCGATTACCTAAAAAGTACCCAGACACTCATCACAGTGACTAAGGGAGATGAGTTTATTTTCCCTGCCCATTACACTACAGGACTGAAAAGGCAAAACCTTCTCGATCTGGAAGAGGCACTCATCGAAATCATAGCAGGCAATGTAGAAGGTAAGCGTTACTTCATCGCCAAAAAGTATCCCGTAAATAATAAGATTTCCTTTATGACTACTCCACTAAAACTAAGAAACGCCCAATCCAACCACGGATCCTGACCCCGCAGTTGTTCGCCGGCACTAGGGCAACGGGGACAAGGGGACAGGGTAATCGTCCCTTTTTTAATCTTCATGCCCTATCTATTACACTTTTAGATATCCCCGTTATCCTAGCTAATTGCCTAATAGATACGCCATTTACAGTTTTTAATCTCCTCAACACTGCATCTCTATCCTTTTTATCTAATTGTTGTAATTTACTAATGTTTTCTACGCCTAGTTTGAAAATCTTTTCCATAGCCTCACTATCTGATAATCTGATAAAATCTTCATAATCTAAGCATTTATCGTCATTCTCTTCATTGTGAAACTCAACAAACAAATCCAATGCCTTTCCAAAATCTGATGAAAATAAACTTAATCCGAATTCGGTATCTATCGTAGGGGATTGGTTTATATATTTGTGATAACTACTCCATTTATAATCTTGAACTTTCTTCGTTATACCAGCTTTAACCGGGTTCTGATGAATATATCTTAAAACTGTTAGGAAGTATTCATCTGTTTCGACTACTTCACTTTTAAATCTTTCCTGAAACAAATGGCCACATCTTTCATATCTTGAATTATACCAAAACACATAACTTGCACATATTTTTCTTACTACTGTTGCGATTTCATCTTCTACTTCCTGTATAAGAATGTGGGCATGATTATGCATTAGACAATAAGCATAAATCTTATAACCCTCAAAAAAATTTATTGTTGTTATAAATCGCTCTCTATCTTCTTCATCTTCAAATATGCTTTGCCTATTTATTCCTCTTAGCATTATATGATATATTCCAGTACTGCTCTTTTCCCTAGCAACTCTAGCCATATCAAGCACCTCTTTTATATACAATAAATGTAAATGCCTATTTTTCTATATTCTATCAAATTAATCTAAAATAAGTAAGTTTTCTATATAATTTTTCCTCATCTTATAAGATGAGGGATTGTGGGACAAATACCCTGTCCCCTTTGTCCCGCGGGGTCAATCCCCGCGGGTGGATTGGGCAACAGTCTATTTCGCACATTTTTTGATAGGATCAATTATGCATTTATTGTATGGCAGTAAAAATTCTCTTATACCACTTGAATATGGAGCAATATCATATTGTTGGAAATAGATTACTAGTCCTTGAGAGGTACAGTAAAAGCTTTTTATATCAAATGTCTGTTCTACTAACTCTTCATAATTATCGAAGTAAATATCGGTATTTTCCTTTATCTGTTCAATAATTTTCCTCTTAATATATGATTTATAATCACCAGAACACCTATACAATTCTTTAAGTCTAATCATTTGTAGCCTTTTTCTCAGATTCCATGTCTGAGAACTTCTAACAGTTAAACCATGAGCACCACCAGTGTATTCATAATTGTCAAAATACAGACTAATTATACAGGCTCTATTGTAAGTAACATTAAAAGTCTGTAAAGCTTCATATTCACGCACCGGAAACCCATTTTCGACATCATACAAATACTGGGTAACAGCCATTTGGTAGAGCTTTGTGCGAAAAATACTTTGTAGTGCTAAAGCGCTATCCTTGTAAAATCCGTTTACAGCCCTTATATTGTTCTTGTAGTTATCTGACTTGAATTCAGGATATTCTATTTGATAACTTAAAACAGTAACACCCTCATATTTCATTTTCTCGGTAATTACCATGGTATTAAAGTGTCTAGTCGTTTTCTTCAATATTATCACCTCGTAATAATATATGAAGTTTTCTTATATTCAGTGACCATCTGTTACAGTAAAAGCTAAAATTGCACTATTATCAAAAATAGCCACGGGGTCAGACCCCGCGGCTATTTATTCTTAGTTATTTTGAAGTTTTTATAAATTAGAAGCTACGAAATCCCAGTTGACTAAATTCCAAAACTTTTCAACATAGGATGGGCGCGCGTTGCGATAATCGATATAATAAGCATGTTCCCAAACATCACAAGTTAATAATGGAGTTTTTCCTTGCGTTATCGGGGTTACCGCATTGCTGGTGCTAATAATTTCTAACTTACCATTCTGATCTTTAACCAACCATGCCCAGCCAGAACCAAATGTTCCAACAGCAGTTTGAGTAAATTTTTCTTTAAATTCTAAAAAAGAACCGAATTCCTGATTTATGGCATCAGCCAGCTTTCCTTGAGGTTCCTGATCTGATTTTGGGGCTAGGCAGTTCCAGTAAAAAGTGTGATTAAATACCTGGGCTGCATTATTGTATATTCCCCCACTTGACTTCAAGATGATGTCCTCTAAAGACATGTTTTCAAATTCCGTACCTGCTATTAACTTGTTCAAATTATTCACATATCCCTGATGGTGTTTGCCATAATGATACTCTACTGTTTCTTTTGAGATGATGGGCTCTAGTGCGTCCATACTGTAAGGTAATTTCGGTAACTTATGTTCCATTTTTATTCCTCCTTAGTACTTCTATGTTTACATACTTTTATATTATCATAATTTCAATCAAGAGCAAAAAAATAGTGCTTTATTCTATTGGACGCCTTATTATCGCCTCAGCGGTTGGCCTATAATCCTCAGTATCTAAGTTTGGTTCAAAAGGATCAGATACTGCAAGATCATCTTCTACCGCCTCGGAAGGTGTTCCTGCAATCACTTCTGCTGTATCGGCATTGGTGACGATTTCTTCAGTATCAGGATCATAATTGTCTGTATCTAAGCTTGGTTCAACAGGATCAGATACTGCAAGATTATCTTCTGCCACATCGGAAGGTGTTTCCTCAATCACTTCTGTTGTATCAAGATCAGTTGCAGATTCTTCTGTGCCGGCATCTTCACCAGCAAGGGGATCATCAAGTGCACTATTGTCAGCACTGTCTGGTGTTAAATCAGTATCATCCTCTAATTTTTCTATATCAGCACCGGCCATTTTGCCCATAGGGTTTGAAGCTATTATGACCTCAATCGTTGCTGTGTGATTTCCTGTATTCGCATAGCCATCAGGTATTTCTCCCAAAACAGCTGTGAAAGTATAACTTCCTGCAGTATTAGGATCATAAGTGTCCGTGTCTAACCATTGTACAACTGGAACAGATACCATACCACCCTCTGCTGATACATGACTTGGTAATTCTGCCATCACTGCTGCTGCATCAGCGTAGAGTGCAGATTCTGCTGTGCC
>DASRMR010000033.1:0-25001 GCA_035647815.1 Syntrophomonadaceae bacterium | reverse complement strand
GTTTAACCAACATATTAATATCTTTTAAAATTTCCTTTTTATTCTGTTTGTTATAAGAAAAACTTAAATCTTTAATCTGTAACATGTAAACACCTCACGATTACATCAGCTTTTTGATTCTTTTATTATAGTCAGGTAATTTTCCCAACCTTCCCAACGCAATGTGGAGTTATGCTCTGTTAACATTTGAGGAATTGCTACATCCGGCGAAGCTGGGAAAAAACTCTGTAAGGCCAGATAGTTTTGAACTTCTTTGGACATTAAGAAATCACCTATTTCTAGCAGCCGTTTATCTGCATTTTTATTCCATACCATCACCTGGGGCATACAAAAAAATCCGTCTTCTGGCCAGATTAGACGAGTATTTTTGTGGCGGGAAATACGAGCAAAAGCAATATTCGTTATTCCTAGAGAATATTGACCTTCATCAACTGAATTGACAACATCAATTGGTGCCCCCTGGTAAACAACATTTTCTTGAAAATCAGCAAATTTGTCTGGGTAATGAGCTGCCATAAAAGTTCTGATAATTATGGATACCATACGGTAATCATCCGGCATAAGAATCTTTTTTCGCCAGCGAGTATCTAGCAAATCTTTCCACACTCGGGGAAGATTGTTTTCTGTAAGCATATTTTGATTGTAAAACATGGCGAAAGGAATAATTACAAAGGGATTAAAATATCCTCGCGGGTCATTAAAACCTGCTTGCACTAATTCTTGACGCAATGGAAAACGGCCTGGCAACGCTTGGAAATGTTCTTGTAAATAACCTTCCGGTAATTCCGCAAAATCGTTGACATGTCCAATAATCAAATCAGGCATATCTCCTGCTTCATAATACCTTTCGAAAAGTCCCTCTTCTTTAGGTCGATGGGGCTGAACTTCAACTTTGATCTCTAGCTGATGCTTTTCCTCCAATGTTTTACAATGCTCTTTCATCATTTCTTCTAGTGTTCTACTGATATTTAATGGACAGTGCAACAAAACTCTTGCCATAATACTAATCCTCCTCGTGTTGAGCTTCTATTTTTCCACACACTTGCCATCCCTAAAATGATTCCGTAAGTAATCAATTTGGTTTTCCGTTTCTAGCAAATCCTGGAGTATTTCCTTCTCTTTTAGCGAAGTTTGATAAAGTTTATCCATACCGCCGTTTTTCATTACTATCCTTTGTTTGCCCATCAACATAAGGGTTGGATCATGGGAAACTACTAGTACCACCTTGCCTTTTCCGCTAAGAATCTCTAGAGCTTTCAGTCGGTCTATTCCAGCATTTTCTATCTCATCAATCAGTACTATTGGTGCATTGCTGATAAGGGCAACATCAGCCACCATCAAAGCTCGGGATTGACCTCCGCTTAACCTAGTCAGATTATCCGTGGACAAAACAGGTTCCCCTGACAGTTCATTAGTTATAGATAGTACTTCGGCGATAGTTTGCTGAGGATTTTCAATGGCGCGTACCTGGGTATGCATTAAAAGGAATTCTTCAATAGATGTATCGATAATAAAATTCATGTTTTGTGATACTTCAGCAACCAAATACCGTAAATCATAATTTCTAGAATTTTGAGCCATAGGCCTATCATTAATCAAAATGGATCTGCCAGTGAGTGTTTCTCCATCTGCATATTGTTCAATATCAGATATTAATTGAGTTTTGCCGGAACCGGTTGGTCCGACTACTGCAAGCACTTCGCCCGCTGTAATATCTAGGCGCAGAATTTTTTCCGGACAGCCACTTTTGTCTAAACCACCTATTATACTTATGTTTTTAATCATTAATCTAATCTCCCAAAATCAACTTTTTTAACATTGCCCATTTGATAACTTTTGCCGATAATAGTTTCACCAGCACAATAGGAACAAACGGCTGCAGGCATAGAATACCTTAATTCCTTGCCACTAATAGTGTCGAGTTGTTTGGAATTGAGTATTTCGTTTTTCAACTTCAAAGCACCCTGGCCAGTTAAACCGTTAATATCCAGAATTCGAGCCTGAGGGTTGACTAATTCCACTTTGTAACGGAATACTTCTCGTTCTGCTTGGGAAACGATATCACCCTTGGTAATAACAATTATGTCAGCCGTACTTAACATGGGTCCCACTTTTTTAGGAGTTTCCATGCCAATCAAATTATCAATTACGCAAATAGATAGACAGTCAAAAACAGCCGGCGCACAACGGTGGCACAAACCGGCCGTTTCCAAAACTAGGACCTCAACCTCTTGTTCTTTAGCCCAATGCTCAACTTCTTCCAAGTTGGCTACATAAAAATGATCTGGACAAATATAATCACTCAAACCAACCGCAACAGGAATATTTAAGCGACGATATCGTTCATCATCAGAAGTTTCTAAACAATCGATTTTGCATGCAGCAACTGAAACACCATTTTCCAATAAATGCCCGATTGTATGTACCATAACTGATGTTTTGCCTGAAGATGGAGTACCAGCAACTATAATAAAACGCATTTTAAACACCTACCATTAAATATTAATCATCATTAGATTTTTTGCTAAGCAATCTCACTATGTACAGGTCCCAGAGAGATTAGGTATTTGTTAGGGATTGAAATCAAAACAAAAACCAGACCAAGCCAAACAGTCAAAACCGAACTCAAACCATCACCACATAACAATAACACCCTATATTATTAATAGTCAAACTAGTAATATAGTTTTCTAATAAAACAGATAGTCCAGAGAGAAGGTTTCTCCCTGAACCTCAATTTTGCTCAATATTTCGTAACTTTAGTTTAAAGGCTAAGGAATAGGGGACTATTTTTGCCTTGACATCGGCAAGCGAGTTTTATATCATTAGTGCCATAGCACAGTGGTACACTAGAACGCGGGGGTGAAATGATTGGAATTTGATACTAGATCACCTATTTATAAACAAATAGTCGAAGATTTCAAAAAGAAAATGATTCGGGGTGAGCTTGAAATGGGAGATAAGATTTTATCCCAAAGGGAATATGCTCAAGTGGCCACCGTGAATCCTAATACGGTACAAAGGGCTTACAGAGAGATGGAAAACCTGAACTTAGTAGAAACTTTACGCGGGCAAGGTACTTTTGTGAGTGTATCTGCTGAAGTACTAGCTGATCTAAAAGAAGAAATGGCCCAAAACTTGCTCGATTCATTTATTACAGAAATGAGATCACTTAATTATTCGAGTGAAGAGATTTTGGGAAGATTAAGAGAAGAGATGCAAAAAAAAGGAGGGTAAAAACAGTGATAGAATTTAAAAATGTAAGTAAGCAATATGGGCGTACTATTGCTTTAGATAACTTTTCTACCAACTTCGGGAAGGGAAAGATTTTTGGTTTATTTGGTCCTAATGGGGCGGGTAAATCTACGAGTATGAAGATGATGGCAGGGCTTAGTCGACCTGATAAAGGCCTAGTATTAGTCGATGGACAAAGTCCTCAGAAGACAAAACATAAAATAGCTTATTTACCGGAAATAGATTACTTGTATTCCTGGATGAATATTAAACAAGCTGCAGATTTTGTAAAGACTTTTTATGGAGATTGGGATGAAGACAAGTACCAAGGGTTACTAGGTTTTTTAAGATTAGATGAAAAAATGAATATAGGCAAGATTTCTAAAGGGCAAAGAGCTAAAGCTAAGCTCCTCTTGACTGTTTCCCGTGGAGCTCCTTATTTATTATTAGATGAACCTTTATCAGGAATCGATATTTTGACCCGAGAAGAAATAATTAACACTTTAATTAGCGATTTTCGTGAAGGTGAACAGACTATTATTATATCAACTCATGAGATAGCCGAGATCGAAAGTTTAGTTGATGAGGTGACATTTATATCTGCGGGACAAGTTAAGCTGACCGGCAATGCGGAAGATTTACGAGCTGAGAGAGGGCAATCACTAGTAGAGCTCATGAAGGAGTTGTTTAAATATGAAAGTTAATCATTTAAAAATGTTTTTAAAACTTTACGAAAAGGAAATGATGGAATTAAAGACCGAAATCCTATTAACTATATCGGCAGTAATAGTAGTTTCTGTTTTAGTATATTTTGCAGGGCCAAGATTTGGATGGCCAAACTTGCTCTTTGTTATGGTAGCTGGTTTAGCCGGCTTACTTCCCGTTATAACAGCTAGTAAGATATTTACTAAGGAGTGGAATTCCAATACTATTTATCTAGTCATGTCTTTACCTGTAAGGGGAGGAATGATTTTAGGCTCTAAACTAGCTGCAGTAGTTAGTCAATATTTACTAGGGACTATAACAGTAGTAATAAGTACGATAACTTTAGCTTTGGTCTTATTTGCGGAAGAAATAGCTATAATAACTAGTGAATTTATTAATATCCCATGGGGCTTAGGTTTTTCAATTTATTTTATGAGCTTAGTTTTCGGGGTATATTTAGTAGCTTTAATATTCTTTAGTCAAATTATCGGTAAGTTAGTGGCTAAATTCCAAGGCTTAACGACTGTTATCACTTTAGCCGGCATGCTGTGGTTAACTAACAAAGTTATCGCGCAATTAATTGGGCATATGGATTATAGTCCAGAGCTTATTTTAGCACCTGTAGAGCCATTTATTTATACATCCTTCTATTATATAGGGGCTGCGATAGTAGTTTTTATAGCTGCAGTCTTAATCTATAATTGGCGGATAGAATTGTAAGTTAAATAGTTCAGAAAAGGATTAGACATCACCATCATGGCGTGGTGATGTCTAATTAATTCCCGGGGGGGGAATTAGAAAATGTATGTTCTGAATTTACTTGTGGGGGAAACCACTTGCAAACTCTTATGGTCTAATAGTAATCATTTTCACAAACAAAGTCAACCTTACAAACGCCATTTTTATGGCTTCCGGGCATAAAGATTATTTTTGACAGCCATCCACATTTCTTATACCCCTATTTGCTTAAAATGTTTTAAAAAAAACCATAAACTTTCAGTTTAAAATTTATCTTTTGGGCAACAATTCTTAGTAGAGAAGGAGGGTTTATGGTTATGCGAAAACTATTTGTTATTATTTTAATTATTACCACTACTTTTTTTGCCAGCCAAGTACTAGCTGAACAAAACATTCCATTACAAAACAGTGTTTTAAGACTTCATGTCCTAGCTAATAGTGACGCTCCAAATGATCAAGCTTTAAAACTTGAAGTTAAGGATCATGTGGTTAATTATATGAAAGATGAATTTAGTAATATAAAAGATATAGATAAAGCAATTCTAAAGGCGGAAGAAAAACTTCCTGATATTCAAAAGGTAGCTGAAGAAATAGTACGAGGCTATGGTTATGATTACCCGGTTGAGGTATTGATAGGTCAATATGAGTTTCCTACTAAAGCTTATGGAAATTTAGTTTTCCCTCAGGGAGACTATGAGGCAGTTAGAATACTTATTGGGGATGGTGTAGGCAAAAACTGGTGGTGTGTATTATTTCCACCTCTTTGTATGGTATCTTCCGCAGATAAAGGCTTAAGCATGGATAAACCTCATGAAGCAAAAGTTTCTTTAAAATGTTTAGAACTATTACCTAAAGGAGTAAAATTCCATAAACCTAAAAAAGATTAATGTTATTATATTTCCCAACTTCCCCCTATTAGGAACGGTAAAGCCGTTCCTTTTTTTTACCATAAATATAAGTTATAATTAAAATGAATTAACTGTGTTCTTTTAAAATTTAGCGTAATTTGTAATAAATATTTAAATACATATAGGATAGGGAGATTATTAATGAAAAACATTATTATCGAAGCACCTGCTAAAATAAATTTAACCTTAGATGTTAAAGGTAGGCGGGCAGATGATTATCATGAATTAGTTACAGTTATGCATCAGGTATCTTTACTAGATAGGATAAGATTGGAAAAGGCTAATGAAATCACTATAAGCTCTACTAGCACATCAATTCCTACTGACGAAAATAATTTGGCTTTTCAAGCTGCTTATTTGCTGCAGCAACATTTGGGAAAAAAAGAGGGTGTAAAGATATTTATAGAGAAGCATATACCTGTCGGTGCTGGTTTAGCTGGAGGTAGTGCTGATGCTGCAGCGGTCTTGCTTGGCATGAATAAACTTTACGGTTATGATTTAGATTATGAGTCCTTATGGGAGATAGCTTTTAAGTTAGGTTCTGATGTACCTTTTTGTTTAGGTAATGTCAGTGCTATCGCCAAGGGAAGGGGAGAACAGCTAACACCCTTACCAGCTATTAAAGAACTTAGTTTCCTCTTAGTTAAACCTGATTTCCAAATATCCACTCGAGAAGTATTTGCAGAATTTAGTCTAGATAAAGTTAAAACTTCTCCTGATATAGATGCTTTTTTAAAAGCATGGCATGAATATGATATTATAAAGTTAGCCAATAATATGGCCAATGTTTTAGAAACAGTCTGTATACCTAAGTATCCTGAAATTATGAAAATAAAGGATGAGATGAAGTGGCATGGTGCTTTAGCTGCAATCATGTCGGGAAGTGGACCGACTGTCTTGGGATTATTTCAGGATCAAAAAATGCTTCAGTCTGCCTATGAAGGTTTTACTAAAGATTATAAAGAAGTATTTAAAATCTCATCATATGTTAGGAGTGAATAGATGGAAGCCGAAAAAAGATTAATGCCGGTAAATCTCGACTCACATAAACCTTTACGGGAATTAGTCTTGGAAGCAATTAGAGAAGCGATAATTAATGGCAGGCTTCAACCACGAGAAAGATTGATGGAAATACAATTAGCTGAAGAATTAGGGGTTTCTAGGACTCCCATCAGAGAAGCTTTGCGAAAACTAGAAATAGAAGGATTCATTGTCATGGTACCTCGCAAAGGTGCTTATGTCGCGGATCTTACCTTTAAAGATATTGCAGATGTATTTGAGATCAGGTCTGCCCTAGAAGGGTTAGCAGCTAGTTTAGCAGCGGAGCGAATTACTGATGAAGAATTAGAAACTATCAAGAATCTATGGGCAGAAAAGGCTGAGGCTATAGCCTCTAATAATCTAGAAAAACTAATCATAGTAGATACAGAATTTCATGAAGCCATCTATAAAGCTAGTCGTAATGACAGATTAACTAATATAATTAATAATCTTAGAGAACAGATTCAACGCTTTAGGGCTACTACCTTAGCTTATCCAGGGCGAATGGCAACATCGCTAGATGAGCATCGAGGAATTGTGGAAGCTCTTCAGGCTAGAGATGTACAGCTATCCCGTCAACTTGCGGTAGAACATATTGAAAATGCCGAAAACAGTATGATTGAATCCATAAAAATGGAAGAGTCACCCATTAAAGATTAATGGAGGTATTTAAATGCAGTTTGATGCGATAATTTTAGCTGGTGGTGAAAGTAGTAGTGAACTTAAGGCATTAGCACCTTACGATAAGGAAGCATTGATTTTGATAGGCAAATATCCTATGATTTTTTATGTATACAAGGCTTTACGCGAATCACCTTATATTAGAAATGTTGTTATTAGTGGCCCTGTTGAAGCACTGCGCAACTTGTTTTCTAAGGAAGAACAGCTATTTTTTACAGAGGGTGGGGATAATGCGGTAGAAAGCTTTCTTAATGCGGTAACAGTACTAAAGGAAAACGATATTAGTGAAAAGCTCATTATTTTGCCTACAGATATTCCCTTTATAACTAAAGAGGCCATTGAAGATTTTATTTTCCGATGTAGAATAGATGAAGCAGATTTTTATTATCCCTTAACATCTAAGGAAGTAAATGAATTAAAATTTCCCGATGTAGTTCGCACCTATGTAAGGTTAAAAGAGGGGATTTTTACTGGTGGCAATCTATTTTTAATTAAAACTGAGAAAATAGACGAAATGATAGAAATAGCCCATAAAATTATACTTAGACGCAAAAACCCCCTAGCAATTGCCAGGTTATTTGGTATAATCTTAGTTTTTAAATACTTAATCCATAGATTAACTATTCATGCCGCGGAAAAAAGGTTTTATTCTGTAACTAACATTAAAGGTAAAGCTATAATTTCACCTTATGCGGAAGTAGGGATTGATGTAGATAAGCCTAGTGATTTAGAATTGGCTCAAGAATACTTGGCTGATATAAACATTTAGGAATTTTATACCTATTGGGATAAAGAGTGGCAAAACAGGAGTTTTATGACATCAGAGATTTGTGAAAAAGGTTTCATTCTTAGTAAAATTAAGGTTATAATTACCCTACAAGTCTTAAAATGTGCAATATATTGAATACAAGATTATTAATTAAAGAAGGTGAGCTAGTTAAGTGAGTTACTCAGCTGTCATACTTGCTGCAGGAAAAGGAGTCAGGATGTGTTCGGACTTACCGAAGGTAGTCCACCCGGTTAGTGGTCATCCTATAATTCTGCATGTAGTAGATGCCGTAAAAAGAGCTGGAATTACATCCATAACTATAGTTGTTGGACATGGACGAGAGCAAGTAATAGAGGCCTTAGCAGGGTATGAAGTCAATTTTGTAGTTCAGGAAGAGCAGTTAGGTACTGGTCATGCACTTATGCAAGCTAAAGATAAAGTAGCAAAAGATAGTACTATGCTAGTCTTAGCCGGAGATATTCCTTTATTACAAACTGAAACTATTAAGGAATTGCTAGATTTCCATGAAAAGAAAAAGGCTATAGCTACTATATTATCAGCAAACATTACAGATCCACATGGATATGGACGTATCGTTAGAGATAAGGATAATAATTTTATTAAAATCGTAGAGGAAAAAGATGCTACTGTAGAGGAAAAGATGTTAAAAGAAATTAATTCTGGCATTTACTGTTTCCATGCTCAGAGTGCTTTTAATGCTTTAGACAAAATTAATACTGAAAATGCACAAGGTGAGTATTATCTAACCGATGTTTTAGAAATATTAAAAAAAGATAAACAAATAGTAGATGTATTATTAACCACGGCTAGTGATGATATATCGGGCATCAATGATCGTATGCAACTATCTACAGTACAAGCGATAATGTACCAGCGCAAAAATGTAGAATTAATGAAAAATGGGGTCACGATGATGGACCCTACTTCTGTTTTTATAGACAATGAAGTAAAGATAGCAAGAGATACTGTTGTTTTACCCTATTCTATAATTGAAGGTGAAACGACCATAGGAAGTAATTGTGAAATTGGGCCTAATAGTCGCATTAATGACTCTATAATCGGTGATAATGTAGTTATTGAAAACAGTCGTATTAGAAATGCAAAAATAGGCAATAAATGTATAATAGGGCCTTTTGCTTATTTAAGACCTGAAACGGTTTTAGAGGAAAATGTAAAAATAGGTGACTTCGTTGAGATTAAGAAGTCAAATATCGGGGCAGGTAGTAAAATACCCCATTTAAGTTATGTAGGGGATGCTAAGTTGGGGAAAAATGTAAATGTTGGTGCAGGAACAATAACCTGTAATTACGATGGTTATAATAAATATATAACTACTCTTAAAGATGGTGTATTTATAGGTAGTAATACGAATTTAGTAGCTCCAGTAACAATTGGTGAAAAAGCAGTTACAGGTGCAGGTTCTACCATAACTAATGATGTGCCTCCTAATGCTTTAGCTATAGAACGCGCTACACAAAGGATTATAACAGATTGGGCAAAAAACCAGCCAAAAAAGAAATAAGCAGGAGGGAATATTAACATGAAAGCATCTAGATGGAGAATGAAACTTTTTACCGGTAACGCTAACCCCTGTTTAGCTCAAGAAATTGTCGATTATTTGGGTATACCTCTCGGAAATGCTCATGTAAAACGTTTTTCAGATGGTGAAATTAATTGTGCTATCGATGAGAGTGTGCGAGGGGTAGATGTTTTTGTAATACAACCTACTTGTGACCCGGTAAATGATAATTTAATGGAATTATTAGTGATGATTGATGCTTTTCGTCGGGCTTCTGCAGCTCGTATAAACGCAGTAATTCCTTACTATGGCTATGGTAGGCAAGATAGAAAAAGTCGGGCTCGTGATCCTATTACTGCTAAATTAGTAGCTAACCTCCTGGTAGAAGCAGGGGCACAGCGTATTGTAGCAGTTGATTTACATGCTCATCAGATTCAAGGTTTTTTTGATATACCTGTTGATCACTTGCCAGGGGTCCCGACTATAGCAGAGTATTTTAAAAACAAGAAAATTGATAATGCCGCAATTTTATCGCCTGATGTAGGGGGAGTTACTCGAGCGAGAGATTTGGCGGCTAAACTAGGAACTCCTTTGGCTATAGTAGATAAAAGAAGAGCAGCACCTAATGTATCCGAGGTCATGCATGTAATAGGTGATGTTAAAGGTAAATCAGTAGTTATTATTGATGATATTATTGATACTGCAGGAACTTTATGTACTGCGGCTGAAGTTATGATGGACAAGGGTGCACTAGCAGTTTATGGTTGTTGTACTCATCCAGTATTTTCGGGGCCAGCTATTGAAAGATTATCTAAAGCACCATTCAAAGAAATAATCATAACTAATACTATTCCACTACCTAAATCTAAGGAACTTCCTAATATGAAAGTTTTATCAGTTGCTCCACTAGTCGGTGAAGCAATATTGCGTATTCATGAAGACTTATCCGTTAGTAAGCTTTTTGAAGATTAAGGCTGACAGATAAGAAGTTTTTCTTGTCACATCGGTAGTCGGCGTGAATTATATTATTTTGGACAATCATATACTTTAATAGTATAATATTTCAGTATGAAGAAAAAAGAACATTATTTTATTAATATATCAAGGAGTGATAATTGTGGCATTAAAGTCTCCAACTATGGATTGTATGAAAAGAGAGATAAGCACTAAATCTCATTTGAATAATTTAAAAAGAGATGGATATATACCAGCGATAGTATATGAAAAAGGTCAAGAATCTATCCCTATTACAGTCGGAGATAGAGAGATTAACAGAACATTCAGTTCCCATGGGGCTCGTGGAATATTTACCCTAAATATAGCAGGTGAAGCGGAACCATTTATGACTGTAATACGTGAACTACAAAGGCACCCGATAACAGGTAAAATACTGCATATAGATTTTATGGCAATTAATGTGTCTGAAACCTTTACCAGTTCTGTATCTATTCATTTTATAGGTGAAGAAAAAGCTACTAAAGATGAAGGAGTAATACAGTTCGGTCTAACCGTTTTAGAGGTCGAATGTTTACCTAAAGATTTACCTGACAACATAGCGTGTGATATTTCTGAGTTAGAAATAGGAGACCATATTACTGTAGCAGATATTGAACCACCACAAGGTGTAGTCTTTTTAGATGAACCTGATATGGTAATAGTTTCAGTCTTAGCACCTGACGAGGAAATTGAAGAAGAAACAGATGAAGAACTAGAAGATCTAGAAGGCGTAGAAGATGTAGAAGGCGAAGAAGAAACAGAAGATGCAGAAGAAACAGATAGTGAATAATCAATTTATATTTTAAAATAGTATATAATAAGTGATGAGGGAAACTTTTGTTTCCCTTTCTTATATTAAAAGTGGGGGTTGCCATGAAAATTGTAGTTGGTTTGGGAAACCCGGGCAGAAAATATAGTGGAACAAGACATAATATAGGTTTTATGGTGGTAGAGGAACTAGCTAATAGATATCGGGTGGAAAAAGAAGAAAGTAAGTATGATGCCATAATCGGTCATATTCGTATCGGTGTGGAAAAGGTCTTATTAGTTAAGCCATTAACCTATATGAATTTGAGTGGCAAAACTGTACAACCTTTAGTACATTTCTATAAATTAGATCTAGATGACTTGATAGTTATTTATGATGACATGGATCTAGAAACGGGTAAGATTAGGCTTAGAACTAGTGGCGGAACTGGTGGGCATAAAGGAATAGAATCCATAAGTCAAAGGTTATCTAAGCAAGAATTCCCTCGGATTAGGGGAGGGATAGGTAGACCGCCTAATGAAGCTATAGAATGGGTTTTAGGTAAGTTTAACCCTGATGAAAAGCCAGATATAGATGCTATGATAATTAACGCTGCTGATGCTGTAGAATGTTGGGTTAAATATGGCATGGATAAAGCGATGAATGAATATAATTAATAAATAGACTAACATGGCGCGGGGATATTTTGTTTGCCACACTTTAACTTAACCAGCAAACTCTGCGATACTGGTATTATTTCATCTTCTTTGCGGGAAAATAGCTATAGACTATTTAAAAGCAAGGAGTGGATGCCATGAAGATTTACCATGTTTGTGAGTTTTGTGATTTAGTTTTTAAAACTACTGAGGTAGAAGGGGCAGAAGGGGCAGTCGAGTTAAAAGGGGTTTGTGAAGGATGTGCCTCCGAACTAGAAGGAAATAACCCATCCAATATTATAAGCAATAATATTTGGTATAATTAAAACCGAAATATTACAAAACATGTGGGGGCTTAATTCATTAGGCGTCCACTACTAGCTATGGGGAGGGAATTTCATTAGCATACTTAAAACAGCTAATCAAGTATTAAATAACCATGAAAATGTACTTTTGACCGGTTTATCTGGTACTGCTAAAAGCTATGTTATTAGTGAGTTATATCATAAAAGTTCGGGAAAAATGTTATGTTTAGTGCCTAATGAGGAAAAGGCTTACGATCTGATGCGGGATTTAAAAGGGTTAATAGGCCTTGATAAAGTATTTATGTTTTTAGGTCGGGAATTAGTATTTTTGAAAGATAATCTTTCAGAATTAGAAGTTAATCGCATACTAACTTTACAAGATTTAGTAGAACATCCTAAAAGGAAATCTTTAATAATTGCTACCCCATCTGCATTTATGCACCTACTTATGTCACCGGAAGAATTAGCTGATAATAGTATTAAGATAGTACAAGATGGAGAATACCAGCAATCTTTTCTACTGCAAGCATTGATAAAATGCGGATATAGTCGGGTAGATACTGTTAGCCAGCAAGGCGAATTCGCTATTAGGGGTGGCATTTTAGATGTATACCCAGTAAATAAAAGAACAGCTATACGCATAGAGTTTTTCGGCGATTTTGTTGAATCCATTCGCCGTTTCGATATTGATGACCAGAGATCAGGTAAAAAGGAAAAACAAATAGAAATTAGTCCTGCTGATGAGCTTTTTAGTAGTGAATTAGTGGCGAGTATTTTTGATTATATAGGAAACAAAAGGTTACTATTTTTTGATGAACCACGCGATTTTTATCAGAATTTTGATAGAAGTATTAAAAGATTTAAGGAATCGATTAAAGAAGCTAAAAAGTCAGAAAAGGTAATTCCAGACTTACCTTTGTTAACTCGTGAGGAATTAAAAGAACTTATAGATAAACCAGCCACAGCTTATCACTCCTTATTTCCAGGTAATATTCCTCAGGTAACTATGAAGTTAATGGAACATATTTCACAACAAGAAATGGAGCCCTTCTATGGCAATTATGACGCTTTTTATAAGCGGATAAAAGAATGGGAGGACAAAGGATATACCATAAAATTAGCTTTTAAAAGTAAAGTAGCAAGAGAACAAATTAAAAAGGAATTAACAGACCGGCATATTACTCAAGTAGAGTTTCTTAATTACGCACTAGAAAAAGGTTTCATAAGTCCTAGCTTAAAAGTCGCCTTTGTTTCCGAAGTTGATCTGCAAGGACGTATTTCCACAACAAAAAGGAAAAGAAAAGCTAAGGAAGAGGACCGCTTATTACTCGAAGACCTTAAACTTGGTAATTATGTTGTTCATGAGAATTACGGTATAGGTATTTTTCGTGGAGTTACATCAGTTGAAGTGGATAATGTCACTCGTGAATATGTCTTATTAGAATATGCTGGTACGGATAAACTTTATCTGCCCTTAGAAAAACTAGATAATTTATATAAATATAGTTCTATAGAAGATAAGGAACCTCGTTTAAGTAAATTAGGTGGTAACGAATGGGAGAGAACTAAGAAAAAGGTATCCGAATCTATTCAAGAACTGGCTGAAGGGCTCTTGCAACTTTATGCGAGCAGAGAAGCTATGGAAGGTTACGCTTTTTCGCTTGATACTCCTTGGCAAAATCAGTTTGAAGAGAGCTTTCCTTATCAAGAAACACCTGATCAATTAACAGCTATAGAAGATGTAAAACGAGACATGGAAGCTAAACGACCAATGGATCGTTTAGTATGTGGTGATGTAGGCTATGGCAAGACTGAGGTGGCTATGCGGGCTGCTTTTAAAGCAATAATGGATGGTAAGCAAGTAGCTATTTTAGTACCGACAACTGTTTTGGCTGAACAGCATTACCAATCATTTAGGGACAGATTCGAAGATTATCCGACTATTATCGAATGTTTAAGTAGATTTAGAAGTCCTAAAGAACAAAGAAGAATTATATCTGATTTGGAAAAAGGGGTTTCAGATTTAGTTATAGGTACACACCGACTTTTATCTAAAGATGTCAAGTTTAAAGATTTAGGGTTACTTATTATAGATGAAGAACATCGTTTTGGTGTAGCCCAAAAAGAAAAAGTAAAAGCCTTAAAAGAAATGGTCGATGTTATAAGTCTTTCAGCAACTCCTATCCCTAGGACATTACATATGTCTTTAAGTGGTTTAAGGGATTTAAGTATTATCGACACTCCTCCACCAGAGCGGTATCCTATAACAACATATGTTATGGAATATAATGAGGAAATTGTTTATGAAGCAATAACCGCTGAAATAGAAAGAGGTGGACAAGTATTTTTTGTCCATAATCGTATCGATGATATTTATAATGTTAAAGAACAATTAGAGGAACTTTTACCCGGTTTAAAAATCGGGGTAGGACATGGCCGGATGAAAGAGGCTGAATTAGCCCCGGTATTAATGGGTTTTGTACAAGGTGATTATGACGTATTTTTATGTACTACTATTATAGAGTCAGGCTTAGATATGCCTAATGTAAATACAATTATAGTTGATGATGCCGATAGAATGGGTTTAGCTCAATTATATCAATTAAGAGGTAGGGTAGGACGTTCTAACCGTATAGCATATGCTTACCTAACTTATCGACCAGACCGGATTATAAATGAGACTGCCCAAAAAAGACTAAACGCTATTCGTGAATTTAGCGAATTAGGATCAGGAATTAAGATTGCAGAAAGAGATTTAGAGATTAGAGGTGCGGGAAATATATTAGGACCTCAGCAGCATGGCTACATATATGCAGTAGGTTTTGACTTGTATTGTAGATTATTAGAAGAAGAGACTGCCCGTTTGCGTGGTGTAGTTAAAAAGGAAGCTGTGGAAATGCAGGTCGATGTCGATGTTGATTACTATATTCCAGATAGTTATATACCTGATTCAGGAACTAAGATGCGTATTTATCGTAGATTACTATTTGCTATAGATAAAGACGAGGTTGTCGAGATTAGAGAAGAACTACTCGACCGTTTTGGTAAATTACCTCACCCAGTTGAAAACTTTCTACAAATAGCACAATTAAGAGTTCTAGCTAAAGATAAAGAAATAAAAGCTTTGCGTAGAAAAGGTAAGGTAATAGAAATAGAGATGACTAGACAATTACAGTTAGCTAACCTTAATAGCTTAGAAGAACTTAGGGGACTCAGCATAGTAAGTCTAAATGATCATACATTACAACTGCAAGGTGCAGCCTTGTCGTCATTAGATACTTTAGAACTTATATTAGAGAATATATAAAAGGTGTTGCTAGGGGTGGGGTAAAAAGGAAAGCTTCGAATGAATTCGAAGCTACTATTAATTCGTAGAGGCGAATTCATTCGCCGGGATCTATCGCACGAGAACATCCGTAGAGGCGAATTCATTCGCCGGGATCTATCGCACGAGAACATTCGTAGAGGCGAATTCATTCGCCGGGATTGAAGCTACGGGTGGGGGGATTTTCTATGTTTTATTTTTGCGGCTATAAATATAACCGTAATATACAGTATAGCGGGAGGTAGGGTTAGGAATATTGTGGAACTAGCTTGAGAAGCTAAGAATTCTATATCAGAAGGGAAAGAGTCATACATTAAGGCTAAGATTAAGAAACCTACTGGGATTATTAATGAACGGCTATTTTTCAATGCGAACATATGTTCCAAATTTAAAATCAAAACTTTATGAAGAGCAAGAATAGCTGCCGTTAGTGTCATGATAAAGAGTAGGAAGAAAAATAGTTCTAATCGTTGGAAATCTTGATATTCGATTAAACGGAAAACATCATAAAGGGGAAACCGGGCTAACTCTAAGCCCTTATATCCTAAGACACCTAGAATTAATAAGCTACGAATAATTAATGTTATACTAGCAAGACCATACCAGATGTATATTTGCTTTTTATTTCTATCAAAATCTGCTACAAAGGGAAAAAAGACTGCCAAGATGATCACTTCGGAAAAAGGCCAGCTTGCCGAGACTAAACCTGCACCTAATACTGGCTTTATATTAGCTAAAATCGGGGTAATATTAGAGTAATTAAACAAAGTAAAACTAGTTACAAAGCCTAAAGCGATTAACAAGATTACAGGTAAAATAAATAAATCAGCTAACCTACCTCCAACAGCAATTCCAGGATAAATTACAAAAGCAGAGGCAAGCATTATTAGTGTTGCTAAAAGTATTTCAGGTGTAGTGATATAAATTATCTGGAGAAATACCATAGCATCGAAAAGTAACAAAATGGCCAATATCAGTAGGAGCCATAAAAATATAAGATTAAAGATTTTGCCTAAAATTTTACCTAAAGTTAATTCTGCGATTTGCATTATGTCTTTTCCTGGATATAAGCCTTGTATTACTACTGTAATATGTAAGAGCAATAAACCCACTAAGGAACCTAAAATAGTTGCTACCCACAAATCTTGCCCTATAATGCTTTCCGGCGTAAAAATTAAAGCACTACCTAGTATATACAAGAAAAGCATGAACCCTAGTTGTCTGCTATATAATTCCTTCATATGTTAAAAGCCCCTAACTATTAGTTTAATTGAAAAAATCTAGCCATAGCTTTAGCTAAAGGCTGAAGTTTAGTAGCTAAATTACCTGGATTAGGTATTATACTAATATCTAGATGATATTGAAAAGCATAAAGATTAGCTATTATGAGAATTAATAAAGGACCAGATAGTTCTCGCCATGCCTTTTTAACCATTAAAGGGTAGAAAAAGACCAAACTTAATAAATTAAATACTATGATGGCATAGAGCATTATACTTATGACCTCCTGTTCCTTTAAGGCAAGATAGACTTATCAACTAAATCACCTAGAACTACTAAAGTCTTAACTTCGATATTAGTTTCTACTTGGGGGTATATATTAGCCCAATCTTTATTAATCTTTTGCCAATGTTTAGGTTCATAACGGAAAACATTACGACCAAACCCTAGAAAGTCACTATTAACCTCCTGCCCTTTTGCAATACTAGCTTTTATATGGCTTTTTATCTCTTCATCAGCTGCCTTTTGGACTTTTAATCTAAATTCAGGGTCTAGTTGATCTGTACAACCAGTTATCTCTTTAATATCAAAATCAGCCTCAACCGAAATATCCATAGTTATTTTATCCCCTTCTACTCGAGGGCGAATCCTACTTTTTAAACTCATAGTTTCTAAAGTTACTTTAACTTCAGGTTTATCAGGCAAAGCTACTACAATTGTGGCTCCATTCTTTTTGCTAGTTAACCAATATAAGCCTCTACTTTCTACCGGATCTAAAATTCCTACCATTTTTTTACCATGGAAAACTGCAGTCCCATCAAGTGTTAATATATCTTGTTTTTTAACATCTTTAGTTACCGCTACCATCGGTGCAAATGGATCAACACCTGGAGTAGTAAATTTAACAATGAATTCATTTGCAGTTACTGGTATATAACAACCTAAGGTTTTTTCTTGATTGTCGAGGATTTTTAATATTCCTCGAGCTGAACATAAAGATAAGGGACAACTAGCATTATAAAGCTCACCTAATGAGGCATTATGGGCTACTAAAACATATGAACTTAAGCGTATGTTAGGACTGCGAAACATAAAATCTAATAAAATAGATAGATCCGACTTAGCTAACTTTTCCCCAATTACAAAAGTATCTGCATGTTGCCATAAAGGAACTCTAGGTAAAGATAGCATTATCTTACGAGCTGCTTCTGTTACCGTATCAGCTGATTCACTATAAACTACAAATGATGATTCAACTTTTTCCATCTGTTGATTTATAGGTTTATTTAGTTGGATTACAACAGATATTTTCCCATCATCAGTTAAATCTGCAGCTAATCCAGAACAAACGCCAGTATTGTTTATATTTACTTGATCCCAACAGCCAGAAGTTAAGCTGATAGATATTATGAAAAAGATAACAATTATCTTTCTTACCATGTAAGAACCCCCATTAAGATTTACTTAAAATAATTGCCAAAGGTTCAAATGGGTCAAATAATGGCCAATTATAAAAAAATGCTAAAGCCATATAAGAACCAACTATAAAAACTACTCCGAATACACCTATCTCCCGATAAAAGTTTTCTTTAATTAGTCTCGGTAATTCTATTAAAAGTATTAATAGCAAAACAACTACTAAGATAATTATTAACATAGCTATACTCCTTTACAGTTTTATCTAAACTGAACTGTTTTATCTATTAAATAAGATCTTCTTAAGCTAAAATCAACCTCAATATTAGTTTTAATATCAGGGAAATAATCATACCAATTAGCTTCTATTTCGCTCCATACTTTAGGATAAGAACTCCGTACTAACTGGCCCCAGCCAAAAACATCACTATTTAATGCTTGGGCACGAATAATAGATAAAGCAATATCTTTTTCTATTTCTTGGGCGATTAATTTCTCTAGATGTGGAAAGGTCTTTAAAGTTAATAGTTCCTTCTCAGTCTGTTGTTCGTAAAAATTTCCTTCTCCCTCTACCTTTATACTCATAGAAATATTGCCTTTTTGGTCTATGTGAGGCCTAATTTTAGTTTTGGAGCGGAGTAATTCTATAGCTATGAATTTCCCAGGATCTCCCGGGCTAGGTATACTTATTAATCCACCTGTTTGAACTCCTGCATTAAGCAGTCGATAGCCTCGACATTCTTTTTCGTTAAAGTGTCCTAGCATTTTATTTTCAGCAAAAACAGCTGCACCATCTATTTTTAAAAGCTCCTTATCCCCTTTTTTAATTACAGTGACAATGGGAATAAGTAGATCTACTCCCGGGGTGGCGATTTTCTGGATAAAATCTCCTATATTAACTGGAACATAGATACCTAAACTCGTTTCTTGAATTTTTAGTATTTTAGTAATTCCTAGGGCTGAAAATGGTTCTAAAGGAGTATCTATTTCAAGCAAATCTTCGGGGCTAATATCTTTGCTAACTACTAACATCGCATTGTTACGAATATTAGGATTACGAGCTAACATATCAGCGTAAAAGGCAGGGTCTTTACTTACTAAGTTTTCGCCTAAAACTACTACATTAGTATAAGTCCATAAAGGTACTTTGGTTTGAGTTAACATCAAGTTACGAGATGCCATGCTTAAAGTTTCACCAGTTTCAGAAACGACTACAAAATCAGCTTCATCATCATTTCCAGCTCCTTCTTCAGCAGCCCTTGGTTTAGCTAATTGAACACTAACTTTAAACTGATCATCATCTACTAAATCTAACCCTATTCCAATAGGTAGAGAAGTATCATTTACATCTACAGCTTGACAACCAGTGGAGAAGACTATGAAGAACATTATCAGTATAATAGCTAGCTTTTTCATGTTAATTCTCCTTATTATCAGGCGGCGAATTAGCTTGTCGGGTTTGGTTTTTCATACCATCCATGTAAGGTCTTTTATTACTTTTCTCCCATGGACGCCTTACAATAACATCAGTTATCTGCTGCATATTAAGTGGTGCAATAGGAGCTAAATAAGGTTGCCCGAAACTGGTTAAAGAAACCATTCGAGTTAGGAATAATACTAGAGAAATGACAATACCTAGGAAGCCTAAAAGGGCTCCTGCTATTAAAAAACCAAATCTAGATACGCGAATAATAATTCCGGCATTATATGCAGGTGTAACAAATGACGCAATCCCTGTAAAAGCAACTACTACTACCATAGGTGTAGAGACGAGTCCAGCCCTTACTGCAGCATCCCCAATAATCAAGGCCCCAACTATACTAACAGCAGGGCCTACTGCCTTAGGGAGCCTAAGACCAGCTTCTCTTAACATTTCAAAGGTAAGTTCTAATAAAAGGGCTTCTATAAAGGGTGGGAATGGTACACTTTGCCTAGTAGCAGCTATAGTAAGGTACAAAGAAGTAGGAATCATTTCGTGGTGATAAGTAATTATGGCTACATATAGTGCGGGCAGAAATAATGCTATCATCATGGCACCAAATCTTAATAACCTAAACAATGAAGCTGGAATATAATGAGTATAATAATCTTCTGATGATATTAGAAATTGGGGGAAAGTAATCGGCGCGATTAAGGCCATGGGTGAACCATCTACTATTATACAAATCCTGCCTTCTAATAAATGACTACATGCCTTATCGGGCTTTTCGGTATGTTCAAACTGGGTAAAGATAGTATTGGGATTATCTGCGATCAATTCTTTTATATAGCTTGTATCTAAAACCGCATCAATATCTATTTGCTCAAGTCTTTCTCTCACTTCATTTACTAGACCTTCGGGTGCAATATTATCTATGTAACAAAGAACTACATCTGTTTTAGTAACGCGCCCTAATATCATAGCTTCAATTTTAAAGTTAGTAGACTTAATGCGCCTACGCAGTAATGCCGTATTAATGCGTAAAGTTTCGTTAAAGCCTTCCTTAGGACCGAATACAACTACTTCATTATCCGGTGTCTCCACAGAACGCATTTGCCAGGAACGCGTATCAGCAACTAAAGCTAGGTCAAAACCATCTATTAAAATTACCGTATCACCGGAAGCTATATGATAAGAAACTTCTTGCAAAGTGCTAATTTCTATTACATCAGCCATAGAAAGAATGCTATTTTTAACTGAAGAAAAGATATCTTCAGCTTTATAAAGGGTGAGATATTCTGGTGCAAGCATTTCCATTTCTAACATGAGAGGTTTTAATATGTTAAGCTCGATTTCATTCCTATCAGTTAAGCCATCAAAATATAAAATGGCAGCATCTTTAACCGGACTTTTACTAAACTTAAACCTTTTGATAACTGCATCAGAACAATTAGCTAACAAATGCTCTAGATTATCTAGATTATCACTAAGACTAGTAGTTAATTTTTCGGCAATTAATTCCCGATTAGTAATAGGCTTATCTACTGCTGATCGGCCTTTATTTAAATACCTCAATATTTATCCCCCCTATAATTACTAAAATCCCGAAATCGCGGAAAAGACTGGCATTAGTTTGAGCGATAGTTTCGTGCTTTATTCACATTATTACAGTAGGCTCAATACTATTAGATGAAGTGTCAATGGGCTTATCAGGCTTGAATAAGGCCATAATAAAAATGCCAAAAGGGATCATGATGAAAAACAAGAGGTAAACTAAAATAATAAATGTTCGGTTAATAGTATCTAAAATTAGGATGTTCGGACCCATCATCAAAGCCAAAACCCCAATAATAAGACTAGTAGGTGCAGCTAAAAAACCATATTCTTTGAGGTTAAATACTTGTTGACTAGTAAAACAAGCCATATACCAAAACAAGGTTAAAGACGCGATGATCCCCGTAATCCATATTCCTATAAATAAAATATCAATATTAGTAATGAATTTACCGATATCGACTAATCTTATTAAAGAGAAGACCGGAAAGACGAGCATCTTCCCAGCAAAGCCCCCATATATAAGAGTTATTATTATGGAGGGTGCTAGTATTACCGCAATATAAGTAAACATTACTTTAACTAGTACAGAATCAACTTTACTGGGGTTATTAGAAAAGTAGGCAATAGTTAAAATCGGAAATAATCTACCTAATATTGAAGTAGTAGAGGCAACCGCATCACGAAAATCTTTAATATCGGTATATCCGATAGGAAGGAGATTAGCTATATCAATATTTTGAAAGCAAGCTAAAAGGATAAGCATAAAAGTACCTGGCAGGCCGACTATTACAATTATTTCACAAAGTCTAGCAAAACTCTGAAAACCAGTTTTTATTATCACATATCCTACAAAAAGCAATGGCGCAATTAAAACACTGATAGGAGTATTAGTTAAAACATTAGTTATAATAAAATTAACAAATATACTTAAAGTAAAACTAGCAGTAAAAATAAAAACTAATACATAAACAAAGCTTAGTAATCTGCCACCTAATTTTCCTAAGTATTCTTCTAGTAAGTAAGGAAAAGGATTATGGCTTTTACGGATAATATAACTAAACATCTTAATCAGCAGGTAGCCAGGAATAATAGTAGCTAAACAAGCTAACCAAGCATTATGGTGAGTTAGGCCAATTAATCGCTTAGGCTGTTCTAAAATCGCAATTGGGGCTACTAATACTACCATTAAGCAGTATATCTGGAAATTAGATATACGATACATCTTAACCCACCTTTATTAATAACTTCAGACTAGTTTAACCAAAAAGGCCCATATTATTAGTAAGGAAAAACATAAAGAACATTTTAGATACATAAGATGGAAGAAATAAACCCATTATTAATGTTTGATGGTAAAAAGTGAATAAAAGGGTATTTTGCGTTATATACTATCAATGAGAAAAGAAAGCAATTTTTTCACTTTTAAAAAAGGAGGGATAGTTGGTAGATGAAAGCAACAGGAATTGTACGCAGAATTGATGATTTAGGCAGAGTAGTTATTCCCAAAGAGATACGCAGAACTCTACGCATTCGTGAAGGTGATCCTTTGGAAATTTTTGTTGACCGAGAAGGCGAAGTTATATTAAAGAAGTATTCTCCTATCAGTGAACTAGGAGAGTTTGCTAAAGAATATGCCGAATCACTACATGAAACTACTGGGCATATTTCTATTATTGCTGATCGTGATATAATGATTGCGGTAGCGGGCTCCAATAAAAGGGAATTCATGGGCAAACCTGTAGGCAAAGCAGTGGAAAAGTCAATGGAAGAACGAACTATCTTGATTATGAAGGAAATAGATAAACCAGAAGATGAGAATGTCCATATCATTCAAAGTGATGATCGCGAATACACGGTAACATCTCAAGTTATAGCACCTATTATTACCCAAGGTGATCCTATAGGTGCAGTAATAATTCTTACTAAAGAAGCAGGAACTCCATTAGGTGATCTAGAAGTTAAATTAGCTGAAACTGCAGCAGGCTTTCTGGCTAAGCAGATGGAAGAATAACAACAATCTACTTTGAGAAGCGGTCTTATGAGTCAGTAAGGCCGCTTCTTGTTTTTCCAATAAAACACATAAGGAATAAGGAAAAGATAAAAGCCATAAAATTATAATTAGGTATTTAACTAAAGCATGCTATTATAATTATGGTATAATATACCTCACGTAATGGGGAGGAAGCTGATGGGAAACACAAAAAACTTTCTTAAGGGTGCATTAATTCTTAGTATTGCTGGTGCAATAAGTAAAATATTAGGGGCATTGTATCGAATACCCTTAGCAAGGCTTATTGGTGATGAAGGTATAGGCTTGTATCAAATGGCATATCCCATCTACACTACGATTCTAGCTTTAGCTACCGCAGGAGTTCCTGTAGCTATATCTATATTAGTAGCCCGTAAAGAGACAGAAGGCTTTTCAGGTGATAGTAAGAAGATTTTTCGCATCTCTTTACTAATACTTTTTGTTTTTGGATTAATATTAACTGTATTAGTGATGCAATCTGCAGGTATTCTTGCTACTTATGTTTTAAAAGATAGTAGAGCATATTATCCTATATTAGCAGTAGCGCCAGCTATATTCTTTGCTGGGCTAATGTCAGTATTTCGTGGATATTTTCAAGGTTATCAATCTATGGTACCTACAGCCGTTTCACAAGTAATTGAACAGCTTTTTAGAGTAACAGCAGTATTGATTTTAGCTTATATGCTTTTCCCTTTAGGTTTAGAATATGCAGCTGCTGGAGCCACATTTGGAGCAGTAGTAGGTGGTATAGCAGGCTTTATAGTCTTAAGTATTTATTATTACTTTTTTCAAAAAAAACAAGCTTTTAGTGGTAGAGAATTAATATACTCAGGAGCTAGTTCTATAACTTTAGGTAAAGATATGATCAGATTAGCTATTCCTGTCTCTTTTGGGGCAGTAGTATTACCTTTAGTGCAGATGTTAGATGCCGTTATCGTCCCTGGGCGACTTATGGCTATTAATTACACAACAGGTGCAGCTGTGGCATTATATGGTCAATTATCAGGCATGGCAGCAGTTCTAATAAGCTTACCTACTATATTTACTATATCTATAGCAACAAGTCTGGTTCCTGCCATATCAGAAGCTTTAACGCAAAAGGGTAAAGGCTTATTAACTGAAAGATTAAATTATGCTTTTAGAGCAGGCATGATTATATCTTTACCGAGTGCAGCAGGCCTTTTTGTATTAGCATATCCGATTTGCGATTTACTCTACGGTGTTCCTGAGGCCGGATTTGCCTTAGAGCCCTTAGCCTTTTCTTGTATTGCTTTAGCTGCTTTCCAGCTATCTAGTGCTGGTTTACAAGGTATAGGTAGGCCTGAGGTTGCTATGCGACATTTAATAGTAACTGGTGCTTTGAAAGTTATATTTAATTATTATTTGACTAGTGTACCTATGCTAAATATTCAGGGTGCGGCAATAGGCACTGTAATTGCCTTTACAGTAGGTTCTTTATTAAATCTTATCGTACTCAAGAGGTTAACTGGAATAAAATACGAATTCGGTCGTTTGGCTAAAATCGCCTTAATCACTATTATAATGGGTATTGGCACCAAACTGTCTTACGGATTCCTAGTAGGAATGGATGTAAATTCCCATTTCGCCACATTATTAGCTATACTAGTAGGTATGGGAATATACGGAATACTGCTTATTATAATAAAAGAATTTGATATGAATATGATAAAACGGATATTCAAAGGTGTGTA
>DASRMR010000032.1:0-18508 GCA_035647815.1 Syntrophomonadaceae bacterium | reverse complement strand
GCATTTTTTCTTAAATGATATTAGTAAAAAAATATCTTCTTCTATCGGCGCATTTTTCACCTCTATTGATAAAAATAATGCTGATGCAATTGCAGACAGCCTTTTGCAAGAAGCTTTGCATATTGCAGGCTTATCTATAATTAAAGCAACTGGGGCGGACAAGCATGTACGGGAATTTATTGCTAATACCCTAGTGCGTAAACTTCTTACAAAAGAGCCTAATTGCTTTTGTGATGCTATTTTTTCCCTAGATGCATTTTTGCATTGGTTCGATAATCCCAATGATAGAAAACGTCCAGATTTATTAAGAATAAAAGCTACTATAGAAGATGGCTATTTTAACATTGAGGCCCAAATAATTGAATGTAAACTCGCCCAACAATCAGAGGGGTATATCCAAAAAGCAAGGGAGCAAATTGAAAACGGCTTGCATCAACTGATTATGAAATTTCAACCTAGAAACCAGGCAAGAAAAGCAACTAATTCAGTTTCACCCGACCAACGTTATTGGTGGCTACAACTTCACCGTTTAATTGCTAGCAAAGGTAATGTTAATATGTCTCAATATGAAGACGCCCTATTAGCATTAGAACGCCTAAGCGAAGGTTTTTATAATATTACCTGGCAGGCAGCAGTAGTAGCAATATGGATAGATTCAGAAAATGATGATTGTCATTCTGAAGCAATGTGGAATTATGAATGGGAAAATAATGAATTAGATATATGTGTTGCACAGATAGGGAAAGGTTTCTTGCCCAAAGCCTGTCTGGAGGATCAAACTGCTGAAATTTTTGTAAGTAACAAGAAAATTAAATTAGGGTATGATTGGATTTTTGAAACAATTGAGGATGAAGGTATAGATACTGAGGACAAAGATTCTCCTGAGATTAAAATTAATGATGAAAATACAGGTGAACTAGAGCAGGAGGATAATGAAGCACTTGTAGAAGTTCCAACCTATCCAGATAGAATTTTATTAGGTGTAGTAGCTGGTACTAAGCGTAATATTTATTGGGAATTTGGTCATGAAAACTTAATTAATAGACATTTACTCATTTTTGGTGCTTCCGGTACAGGAAAAACTTATGCAATCCAAGCCTTAATGTATGAGTTATCAAAGTACAAACAAAATAGTTTAGTCGTTGACTACACCAATGGTTTTACTACTAATCAATTGGAGCCTGTTATTAGAGAGGCTCTTAAACCCCAACAATATATTGTACGACGTGAACCATTACCTATTAATCCATTCAGACAGCAAGCTCAAACTATAGAAGGATTTGAAATGCTAGAAGATCCTGCAAGTACTGCTCAAAGGGTTAGTGGTGTATTTGCGGGAATTTATCAATTAGGAGACCAACAAAAAGCTGCCTTATATACGGCCATTCGTGAGGGAGTTGCAAAATCTGGGGAAAAATTTAATTTCACAGCCTTGATGCAGAATTTAGATATTATTGCTGATAATGGTGGCCCTGCAGCTACATCTGCTAATAGCGTAAAAACCAAAATCCAACCTTTTATTGATACCAACCCCTTTGGAGTTGAAGATCCACAAAGTTGGGATAGATTGTTTTCCGATCAGGATACTTCATGTCATATTATACAATTAGCTGGATTTATGAAAGACTTTGCCCATTTGATTACGGATTTTGCTCTTATAGATTTATATAGATTTTACCGTGCTCTAGGGGATAAGGCTAAGCCGAGAGTAATAATCTTAGATGAAATTCAAAATCTAGACCATAAGGAAGATAGTCCTTTAGCTCAATTCTTGAGGGAAGGCAGGAAATTCGGCATTTCTTTGATATTGGCCACCCAAACTTTAAGCAATCTAGCTAGGGATGAACGGGACAGATTATTCCAAGCTAGTCATAAGTTATTTTTTAAACCAGCTGATACTGAAATTAGGTTTTTTGCGGGTCTTTTAGCTGATGCAACTGGTGATAAAATTGAGGAATGGATATCTCGTTTAGCTGCTTTAAAACGAGGGGAATGTTATTCATTAGGCTCTGCCTTAAACGAAAGAACTGGTGTTTTGGAGCCTAATAGGTGGTTTAAAATTAAGATTAGCGAATTAAATGAACGGTTTGACAGATAGTTTGACAGATAGGTGGAATGGGATGTTACCTGTAAATTTTCATAAGACATTTATACCAGAACGGCACTTGATAGCTGCCCTTTTAGACTACTCAGCCTTAGGTAAAAGTGGAAGCTTGCATGAAATAGCAGCTGCTACTGGTATTCCCATGGGTAAAACCAATGGAAAGGTACCAGCGATTATAGATTATGCTATAGGCATGGGTTTAATAACCCTTTACCCTGGGGGTGAAAAAGGAGTTAGGATACCCCAATTGACTAGTTTCGGCAAAAGTGTTTTTTTGGAAGATAAATTCTTGGGCGAGGAAATTACACAATGGATTGCACATATGAATCTTTGCCGTCCCGATATAGGTGCAAAGGCTTGGTATAAAACCTTTAATGAAGGACGTGACATTATAGGGGGGAGCTTTACTTTTGATCAGTTAGAAGACTACCTTGTTAGCATATTTAGACCAGGCAAAGATAGAACTGGCCCTATGCTTAGGGCTTATTGGGAAGATGCGGCATTAGCAAGGACAAAAGTAATTGAAAAAAAGGGGGAGGTCATAAGTAGAACAAAAGCTCCACTATATGACGCCTTTGCTTTATCCTATTCAGCTTATATATTAGATCTATTAGAAACTTTCTTTCCTAATCAAAGTCAGGTAACTCTTAGTGATTTCCAAGGTAAGACTGGATGGTTTAATGTATGTCTTTGGCAGGAAAATGATATTGAAAAAGCTTGTTCACTAATGGAAGAAACAAGGCATTTATCTATCGACCGTCAAAGGCGTCCTTGGATAATAGAAAAATCAAGAAATGCGGAGGAAGTATGGCCATGTATTTGGGATGATTTATAAGTCCAGGGGGGAATAAAATGAGTCTAGCTGAATTAGTTTCTTTTAGGGATGATCTATTATTTAATGGGGCAGTACAGTTAGGGTGGTTAGAACACGATTTGCCCCTAGCTGAAAAAGCTGCACAACATTATGTGTTTCATGGACCTGATTATCATGGGGTCAGTGAAGATGATTATGGGGAAAGTCATTATTTAGTCGATACAGCTACTTTTACAGGAGATATTTTAGAACAAATTTATGGAATTTCTAGTGAGGAACCATTTGCCTTGGCTATTGCTGGTTATGGAACTGGGAAATCTCACCTTGGTGTTACATTAGCCTGTCTTTGTTCCCAGCCTCAATCAATAGCAGCACAAAATATTTTACGAAATTTGAAAATGGCTGATGCCGCGATAGGTAATAATGCACAAGCCTTACTAGACAAATCACGACCATTTATTGTGGTAGCAATTAATGGGATGCAGGATTTTGATCTAAATGGGGAAATAATTCGTCAAGTATTAAAAACCTTATCTAAAAGTGGTTATGATACCACCCCATTAGAAAATTTGCGTCCGCGTTTTAGAACAGCACAAGTATTTACGGAATCGTTTTATGAGGTTTTAAAGGATGATTATGAAAAAAAATTCGGTATGGAAATAGGTGCTCAGGAAATAATTGATTTACTTAGAAATCAAGATGAAGAAACATTTCGTTTAGTTAGTTCAATATATGAACAAAAAATGGGTTCCCCTATTCATGCGGTAGGGCAGGAATCATTACACGATTTTATCAGAGTTACTAAAGATACATATTGTGGGGAGGAAAGGCCCTTTGTTGGGATTTTAATAATATTTGATGAATTTGGACGTTATATGGAGTTTTCGGTACAAAAGCCACATATAGCAGGCCCAGGTGCCTTGCAGCAATTATTTGAATGTGTACAAGCAAATAGCGATGGGGTGTTTCTACTTAGCTTTATTCAATATGAATTAAAAGCCTATATATCAAGAATAGCTCCAGAATTGCGTGATGATTTGAATCGCTATATTACTAGATATGATACGATTAAAAAAGTAAGGTTATCAACTAACTTAGAGACGCTAATTGCCAATTTATTTGAAAAACGTGATCACATTAAGCTGGAAGAAAAGCTGAACGAAATCAAGGAAGTAGAGGTCATTCATAAAAATATGCAAGCTTGGTTTCCTGAGCTTAGTTATCAATCATTATGGAAAGAAGAAACCCGTTTTAGAAAAATAATTGTAGAAGGATGTTGGCCGCTACATCCAATTGCTACTTGGGTGCTTAATAAATTAAGCTTTTCCGGTAGATCATTGCAACAAAGATCAGCATTGTCCCTTTTAGCTGAGGTATATGATTATTTCAGTAAAGTAGATAGTCTTGGACGGGATATTATATTACCTATTGATTTATGTAATCAATCATTAATTGGTGAATTCTTAGCTACGGAACGATATGGACAGCAAAGTGCTATTGCTAATAATTATGAAGTTGTTATAACGAAATATCAATACCAGCTAGATAATAAACAAAAGATTTTGCTTAAGGCTATACTCCTTGTGGGGAAAATAGGGGTTAAGTTGGAGTCAAAAAAAGATTGTTTTGAATTGTTAAGTCAATTTAGTGGGCTCGATTTAGATTTAATTCCTACAACTCTGCAAACCCTGGAGATGGAATATGGCGTTTTGGAATGGAATGAGGAAATACAACAGTACGAAATTATTGGGGATGCTGTACCGAGAAGAAACTTTCTTAACAATTTAGAAGACAAAGTTTCATTAATGGGGGCTAGTCAACGGGCACAAATATTTGTAGAGAAATTTCACAACTGGAGCGGAAAAGAACCTTATATGAATATTGATTTTGGGGCAAAAAACAATATCTATACGAGTGAATGGGACTATGAAATTCGCTATGCTAATGTAGATAATTTTAAAATGCATATTAACTTTGCGGTTAAAATTTGGCAGGAAAGAATTATGACCGATGAAGCTAGGGGGAGCCTGATTTATTGCTATGTAGGGGCTGAAAGTAATTTAGAGAACATCAAAGCAATGGTGGCTGAGGAACTAAAAAACAATCTTATGGATAATAATATTGATTGGGAGGTTGGAGCCCCTATAGCGGTATTGCTTTTGCATGATAGTGATGGCAAGTTAGGGGAGAAGGTAGCAGAACAATGGGTAATAGAAGAGCAGCTAAATGATGATGAAAAAAACAAATTTCATAATTATATTATTGATAAAAGCAATAGTAACAAAACGGAATTAGTAAATTTAGTGTCTAAACTAGAAAGGGAGCGCCATGTACTTGTAGCTTCAGCTAAATCAATAGAACCTAGCCGAATTTCTAATATGCTTAACAATGTATTTGATAAAATTTACTATGAAAGAATTGAATTTCCCTTTGATGGTTTCAGTACTGCTAGGGGAAATGCAGCTAAGGATTGTCAGCTTTTTACTAGACAATTATTCTTAGGCGTGTTAGATCGGGTTTGGCTTATGGGGCAAGGGGCTCAGCAGAAGAATCGGGGCGAAAAAGTATTAGATAAGAATTGGAAAGTTTTTGATGATGATGGTTCACTTAGACTTAAGCCGCGTAACGAAAAACTGCGGAATATTATAAACTTGTTAGAAAACATGCTGGAACTAAATGAAGGAGTCCTTACTTCTTTAAATTTAGGTTATGCTTTGCGTTTGCTGTGTCTTCCTCCTTATGGTCTAAATATTGCTTCAGCAGGCTTAGTTTTAGCATTGTTTGTGGGAAAACGGAAGGATAATATAAATTTAATCTGGGATAAAAAAATGATATCTGTAGAGGCTTGGCTCCCAGAAGTTTTACAGAAGAATTTTTTGGATATGGCAATTCTAGATAAAACTTATATGGAATTAATATCACAAGAGACGCTTTCTGAATGGGAAAGCCTGTTAGATGATTGGACAATTGAAGAAACGCATATGGGAAAAGTTAATTTTAATAAAAAGGCTGCTGAATTACAAAACCGTATCCCTATACCCCAGACACTTTATTATAAATATAAAAATTTAGCTGATAAAGCGGGGCAAGCACAAGACAAAATTAATAATTATGAAAACAAATTATCTGATGCTATTGAAAAAATATATGAGGGGAATGAAAGGGGTAAATTAAATATATTAGCCTGGGGTACTTCTATTTTAAATGATTTATTAAAAGAAATGGAAACTGATGATATTAAATGGTTAGTTGTACAGAAAGATGTGGTTAGTAAAGAATTAGCCGAGGCGAGAATAAAACTGCAAGAAGCCTTCCCTTCGTGGTATAAAAAACAGACTGCTCGTAATATTATAAATCTCGGAGACTTTAAAAGAAAAATGAGGTCAGTAGAAAGAAATTTAGGAAATTTGGGATTAGATGAAGAAAAAGCTTTATTAGCTGATCACGTAAAACAAGTTGAAATAAACATTTGGCATTTGGAAGAACTAAGACAAACTACAGAAAATATAAAACAATTGGTTGACAACAGCATTATTAATGATTCAACTACTATGGAAAATTTAAATAGTTGGTTAGATCAAGTACAAGTATTTGCTCAGAATCTTGATGAAGCATCCGAACGCACAAGTATAGTGGAAAGTGATATACGTAGTGCAAATAATACCCTAGCTAGATTCCAAAAGTCATGTAATGAACAGGTTGAACGCAATAAAGAGCGTTTGATAAATATTTATGACATTGAAGAAGTCAACAATGTAGGCGAAATATTAACCTGGAAACAAGAAGTTGCCATGTTAAATGGTGTCTTTGCCAATGATATCAATGCTGAAGACCTCGACTTAGTTCAAACTCAACTAGATTTATTAGAAAAACATTTTAATATACTAGATGATACAGAACTAAATGAAACAGAACTAGAAAGGCTACTGCAACGGTGCTTTGATGAGACTGAGGCTGCTTTTATTGATGATAGTCCACCTTTAGATTGTGAGGCAATTTATACTGGTATTTACGCTACTATTAAGGAGAAAAGGGATGGTTTAGCTCAGATATGGATGGAAAACAATGTACCTTCATTAGAGGATGTTTTTGATTATGATGCAACTAAAGCTTTGCAAAAAGTTAGCAGCCTACGAAAAAGACCAAATTTACTTTCGAGTGACCAGATTATGCAAGTTAATGTAGCCATAAAAGCTTGTGAAAAAAGAATTGATGGCTTAGAAATTGAGGGGTTGGAGGCCATGTTTTTAAATTTATCAGAGCAAAACAGGAAGGCATTTATTATTAAAATAGAGAACCAAATACGATCTATTTTAGATGGTATTGCGTGAGATTAATAAAAACGGGGGAGGGTTTATTAATGAATATATTAGATTTTTTTGAGCAATGTGATGTCAACAAGATGGTCTTACCAGATTTTCATAGGATAATACCCAATGAGAATGAGGAGGATATATTTGATTGGAAACACCTTAATTTTTAGGATTGGTCTTCATTGGAACCTCCGCAAATTTATGAACCCTTGGAACTTAAAAATATTTATAAAACAAAGGATTTGGACAAATGGTATCTTCCTGCTTACCGTCTAGGAGAATTCACCATTTTATCGCCTAACCAACTGACACTAGATAGGGCGAGGTGTGCTGCTAATGAGAAGGGATTATTACCCTTGTATAGTTGGTATTCACCAAGTTGTTTAACTGTCAAAGCATTTCATGAAAGAGTTTTGGAGCAAATTGCATATAGAAGAATGGAAGAGTTACAGTCTCTGGGTGCAGATGGTTTGGAAGATACCACACGATTTTAGAAGAAGCAAAGCGCGATATTCAAGTGTTAATTGATAATTATGATACCACTAAAATTAATCATGCCTGGCTCAAACTAAGTACTAATTGGGCTAAAGCTATTGAAAGTTATATGAAAAATTTGTTAAAACAGAGGCAACATGTGATTAAGCTAGGACCTAATGAAGTTGGACGCGCTATATCTATATCACTTAACCTAGATGGATTTCCTTTTGCATAAGAGCCAAAAAGGATAGCTTTTCAATGGGATGTTCGTTAAATATCGGTAACAACTTAGCTATTATGTGCAATGATTGCTCCCTGACCCTCTTGTTTTGTGCTTAGCCTTTCTTACTATTACCATCATTTACCATGGGAGTTCTCCCTATTGCTAGAAACATAGGATATTACAGCCATTGGGGCACAAACTAACCACTTATAACCAGTTTGCCCAAATTTACCAAAAGGCGAGGAGCAATTTGAATCGAATTGAAATATAGGGAGGCGCAAATAGAAATATTTAAAGCTTACATATGAAGAGGAGGAACTTATGTTAACATTACGTTGCCGGCAATTGTTTGCCATAACAATATTAGCCTTACTTATGGTGTCTATAACAGCTTTGTCGGCTCAGGCCAGTGATTACGGTACAAAAGACTTAACTCTAGACAGCAAAGGTTCAGCAGTGAGTCAATTACAAAAAGACCTTACCGAGTTAGGCTTTTACAGAAATAGTATTGATGGATGGTTTGGTCCAAAGACTTATGATGCTGTAGTAAGTTTTCAAAAAAAGCAAAAACTAAAAATGGATGGTGTTTTTGGTCCAATAACTAAAGTAGCTCTGAATGCATCGTTAGCAGGGAGTGTGACTTCACCCCAGGAACCAAACACACCACCTGCTGGGACAGGCACATATACATCAAATAACAGCCAGTATAATAGTCACGAGAAACTTATAGTAGATTCTCTGCGTGCCGATTATGACGGCAGCCTTGCCCAGGCTTTGGTTGGCCGTGCTATTTGGTATATGGAATACGGCTTTATGAAGTACGGGAATTCGAAATATCCTACGACTGGATACATCGATTGTTCAAACTTTGTGTCACTAGTTTACAAAGATTTTGGGTATCCTATTACCTCGGCTGCTAGAAATTATGGCCAGGTTGGGGTCAAGGTTGGTGGTGTCTATGCCAAAAAAATACCAGGCTCTACGAAATACAGATTAGTAGGCACTAAAAATCTAAAACCCGGTGATATATTTACCTTTTGGAACTCGGATAGACCTGCCAAAACTCGTATTGGTCATGTGGCCATATATATGGGTGTAGTTAACGGCAAACCGTGTATAATAAATACTTGTAAAGGCCGGCCTACCGCGATAGGAGTTATTGATGATTTTTCCTACTGGTATGGTTCAAGCCTCATTGAAGTTAGGAGGGTATTGCCAGCTAGTGCATATGTCGCAGGCGGCAAAATAAGAGACCAGGGTCCGGTTATCCCAGCAAGATATCAGATTAAGCCTGATCAAGCCATTGTGATGCCTAAAGACCTTCCGACCGGCTTTTAATGTGACGGGGTTGGTGGACACTACATAAGGAAGGTGTTCTGCCCTTTTGTTGCACTTAAGATATATAATTGATAGAATTTTTGATGTAAGTTTCTATTGCCGTTTAAGTTTATAAAGCAATAATTAAATTATGGAGGTTTTAAAGATGTCAAATGGCCGTTATGAAAAAGGTATAAAGAAAATACAAGAGTTTACTGTATCGCATAATGATAAAAATTTAACAGGGGAAATGGAGATTGGTGAAGCATTTAAAGATATCGCTCCTGACCTGAGTAAATATGTGGTCGAGTTTGCTTTTGGAGATATTTATTCCCGTCCAGGATTAGATAATAAGCAAAAAGTTCTTACAACGATTGCAGGCCTTGTTGCTCAAGGAATGCCACAGATTGAAATACATATAAACTCAGGGCTTAATGTTGGTCTAACACCTGAAGAAATTGTCGGCTGTATTATGCACCTTCTTCCATATACCGGATTTCCACGTGTACTCAATGCTTTAAATGTTGCTGAAAAAGTATTTGAAGAACGTGGTATATCTGTCCAAAATTCTAATGATTAAACTAGCTAGTCGAAACTAGCCACGGGGTCAGACCCTTTGGTTGGCTTAGTATTTAGGTGGTAGAAAAAGTGTTATTGCCACCATAGGACGCTAATAGTTGGGATGCGAACCAGCACATACTTAAGTATGGGCTGGTTTTTTACTTAATAATTAATAATAGGAGGGATATTTTGTTAATTTATCCTTTAGAATTTAAAGAAGAATTATATTTTATTTATAGCAGATTAAATCGCGATGGTTATAGTTTTTGCTTAGATAGCAGTTTAGTAAACCAGGAGCTGGGCAGGTTTTCTTTTGTAGGTATTAACCCAAGATTAGTATTTCGTTCCCAGGGAAACATTATCGAATACATGGAGGGCGGTAAGTGGGAAGTTAAGCAAGGTAATCCATTAGAATTTCTGAATAATCTGATTAAGGAGAATATAATTCCTGCTGAAAAGTTAACCAATTATCCTTTTCCCTTTGCCGGAGGCTTAGTAGGATATTTGTCGTATGAATTGAAAAACCAGATAGAAGATCGCCCTATATTAAAAAACAACTTTGCCACTACTTATGATCAGTACTGGGGTCTATATGATATTTTTCTAGTTGAAGATGGTATAAGCAAGCAAAAGTGGATTGTAGGTAATAGCAAAAGGGAAATAGATAGTTTGATAAAAGAGGTAGGTGAGTGCTTGGTCGCTAAAGTGAGTGATGAGGAATATACTTATATTGGTGAACTCCAATCTGATACTGATCAGAGTTCATATATCGAAAAGATAAAAGAGGTTAAGGAATATATAAGAAAAGGTGATATAGACTTAATTAATTTAAGCCAATGTTTTTCTTTCGAAATTGAAGGTAGCAATCTTAACTTTTATAAGGTTTTACGTCATATAAGTCCATCTTATTACGGAGCTTTTCTACATTTTCCCGATCACGATATTATTTCTATCTCTCCTGAAAGACTTATTAAGGTAATAGATAATATTATAGAAACTAGACCGATAAAAGGGACTAGGCCAAGGGGGAGGGATGAAAGAGAAGATAGGAAAAACCGTAAAGAATTAGAGGAGTGTGAGAAGGAAAAAGCTGAATTATTAATGGTAGTGGAGTCTGAGTGCAAGAATTTAAACAAAATTAGTATTCCTGAGAGTACTGTAGTATCCGATTTATTCAATATTAGTGAATATGCCACGATATTTCATCTTGATGCAACTATAACTAGTAAATTAAAACCTAACATCACTTATGAAGAAATATTAAGGACCATCTTTCCAGGAAGTTCTATCGCAGGAATACCTAAAATACGAGCTATGGAAATTATTGAGGAGCTAGAACCAACCAGCAGGGGAGTATATACGGGTTCTATAGGTTATATAGATTTTAGGGGGAATTGTGATCTAAATGTTGCCATCCGAACTGCAGTTATAAAAGATGGGATGGGCTATTACCAAGCAGGCGGGGGGCTTACGATAGACTCTGATCCTGAATTTGAATACCAAGAGACATGGGATAAGACTAAGTCTTTGATTTTAGCGAGGGAGGAGGTTAACCGCTATGCTCAACATATTTTCCGGGACAAAACATGATGATAAGTATATTGAAATAAATCCGAACCTTAATACTTTTCGTTTTGGACAAGGATTTTTTACTACTACTCGAATCCATAAAGGGCTGCCATTATGGATTGATGAACATATTGCTAGACTTGATGCATCATTACAAGCCTTTTACTTTCCTAGCATAAATTTATCCGAAATAAAAAGATATGCCTTACAGTGGGCTAATCTTAATAAAGTTGAATCCGGAATAATGCGCATATTAGTTTGGCCAGATAATGAAATTAGTAATTATTATATTTCCGGTAGTCTTTTACCGCCTAAAGACAAAAATATTAAATTGGAGTTCGCCAGCTATAAAAGACATAGCACTGAAATAATATACCGCTATAAGAGCTTTAATTATTGGCAGAACTTACTAGTACATCAGGAAGCTGAAAGAAATGGGTACTGGGATGGCATTATATTAAACGAAAAAGAAGAAATATGCGAAACTAGTCGCGGTAATATATTCTGGATTAAAGGTGATACAATCTACACCCCTCACCTGGAGTGCAACTTATTAGATGGAGTTATGCGCAAACAGATTTTATCCATTTCAGATAAGTTAGGAATCAAAAACGAAGAAGTTCGGGTAGGAAGATTAGAGCTAGAAACAGCATCAACAGTATTTATAACTAATAGTGTGCGCGGGATAATACCTGTAAAACAGATTGGAAGCCAAAAATACAAAGAGCATCATGAGCTAGTTGAGCAGATAATAAATGCTGAAAAATATATAATGAAAAACTAAATACTTCAAAAAGGGGGGGAAGATTCTTCATTGCGTTCACTAGCCACGGGGTCAGACCCCATGGCAGCAGACTAAACCCTTCCTTTCGAGGAAGGGTTTCTTGTATTTATGACAACAACCCCGTCCCCATGTCATACCCTTGTCATATTTTATTAATAAAATTGACCATAGCTTCATTAACGGCAACCGGTTTTTCCAGCATAGCAAAATGTCCAGCTGCTTCTAATATTTCCAATATAGCATCAGGCAGATGATTTTTCAGAAATTCTGCATATTTTACCGGTGTTAGCACATCATCAGTGCCGACGATTAGCAAAGCAGGAAGATTAATAGCTGCTAATTCATCAGTTAGATTAAAATCATTACAGGCATTGAGACCCGCTAAAAGGACTGCGGAAGAGTTTTGCATATAAACTTTTACTTCTGCTTCGATTAAAGCCGGATCACTGTGAGGGGAGAAAGCTATGCGGGTAAAAGCATCATTAATTTCTCCTTTAGCCAAACTTTCCAATACTTGTGGCAACACTTTCAATTTCGCTCCTCCTCCTATTAGGATAAATCCAGCCAGATTCTCAGAAAAATAGCGGGCATAATGTAATGTTATAGCAGCGCCTAGTGAATGACCGACCAGATAAAGAGGTTTTTGCAAAGGTTTTTCTTTAATAAAGGTTTTTATTAGTGTTGCAGCTTCACTTACACTGGAACAGGCCGGTGGTGATGAATTACCGTGACCGGGTAAATCAATAGATACACAGTCCCAGTCCTGGCTCAAAGCCTTCATCTGTTCACGCCACACTAGTCCTGTACCACCGCTGCCATGAACAAAGATGATAGTTCCCTTTGATGTAGCAGCAAGAAGTTCATCATAATAGACTTGCCTTGCGGACAATTCGATTATCGGCATAGTAATTCTCCTTTTGCATTTTATTTTATAGGTCTTCTCATAATATTAGTAATAAATTATCTCTAAAACAATTGGAATGAATATACCAGATGTTCCCTGATATGTATAGAGCTTCTGGCTTATAAGTTGATAAAATTAATAAAGAAATAGTTACCGTGGCAAACTACCTGAACATACTTCAGAAATAATTCAAAAAGCCTACCATAATTTTCTTTTTGCGGGAAGAATATTACGAAATTAAGTAGAAATGAATTGCAAGATTTGCGGCGCTGGAAAACTAGTATGGTTTTTCAAAGTTTTGCTATCTTTCCACACAAAAATGTATTAGAAAATGTAGCCTATGGTTTGAAAATAAGAAAAATGCCAGTGGTAGAACGCGAGGCAAAGGTTCGCAAAGCTTTGGAGATGGTAGGTTTAAAAGGGTGGGAAGAATTCTACCCTGGTCAGCTGAGCGGAGGCATGCAACAACGTGTTGGTTTAGCACGAGCACTAGCGACAGAAACGGAAATCTTATTAATGGACGAAGCTTTTAGTGCATTAGACCCTTTAAATAGAAAAGATATGCAAAATGAGCTTTTGGATTTACAAAATATTATGAACCGTACTATTGTTTTTATCACCCATGACCTTGATGAAGCTTTGAAGCTAGGGGATCGCATTGCTCTTATGAAAGATGGGGAAATAGTACAAATAGGTACTCCAGAAGATATTTTGATGTCTCCTGCATCAGGGTATGTGGAAAAATTTGTCGAAGATGTGGACCGTTCTCGAGTGTTTACAGCTGAAATGGTAATGATAAAAACAACAGCTACGATACTCTATCCTAGGGATGGCCCTAGAGTAGCTTTGCATACTATGAAGAAAAACGGAATTTCTAGTGTGTTTGCTTTAGATAAAGAAAGACATATGATTGGTCTAGTTGAAGCAGAAGCTGCTTTAGATGCTATAGAAAAGAAACAGGATGACTTGGAAGGAATTTTGCAAAGAGATACTCCTAGAGTTCTTCCAGACACATCAGTAGATGATATTTTTGCGCTTTTAGCGGGTAAAAGCGTGCCTTTGGCAGTAGTCAATGAAGAAAACAGACTACTAGGAGTAATAGTACGTGGCTCAGTAATGGCTAAACTGGCGAAAGGGGTAAAAACCCATGATTGAATTTTTTATCCCTTTAGCAGATTGGGTTAATTCCCTTTTTGAAGTTATTAATTATTATATTAGTCCTGCGATGCGTTCCTTAAGTTCCTCTTTAGAGCAACTTATTCAGGGATTTGAAGATATTTTGCTATGGCCGCCTGAATTTGTCGTTATGTTACTTATAGGTTTACTTATTTGGCGTCTAGCGGGAACGCGTTTGGCCATTTTCGCTGTTTTAGGCTTGTTGGCTACTTTTGGCATGCAAATATGGGAGGAGACAGTAGCGACTATTGCTCTGGCTCTTTCAGGAACAGCAATCTCTTTATTTTTTGGTATTCCCTTAGGTATTTTAGCTTCCCAAAATAATGTTGCTGAAAAGATAATCCGTCCCATCTTAGATTTAATGCAGACTTTACCTAGTTTCGTTTATCTGATTCCAGCAGTAATGTTTTTTGGTATGGGTAAGGTAGCGGCATTAGCAGCGACGATGATCTTCGCTATGCCACCTGCTGTACGTTTGACTAATTTAGGCATACGAGGGGTATCTAAAGAAATGATAGAAGCTGCTCGTGCATTTGGTTCAAGCAGATGGAATATGTTAATAGATGTGCAGTTACCCTTGGCTCTCCCTACAATCATGGCAGGTGTTAACCAGTGTATTATGATGTCATTATCAATGACTGTTATTGCGTCTATGATTGGTGCAGATGGACTAGGCTTAGTCGTTTTAAAATCTATGCAAAGGCTCGATGTTGGTATGGGGACAGTTGGTGGTTTGGGTATTGTAATTTTAGCTGTTACCCTTGATCGCTTGACTGAAAGTATCGCTAAAAAACAAGAATTAAGCAAGAAATAGATTACAATCTTATGCCGTGTCATCCTGAGAGAAACGAAGGATCTTTCCCTTGTACATCATAATAGGGGGGAAGATTCTTCACTATGTTCAGAATGATAAATTTAGGTTTTCAGGATTACAAAGCTAGCAGTACCCAGCGTTTATATAGTAAATAAATCAACAAATAAGCTAGCCTATATATGCAAAAAGAACCGTCCCCTTGACATACAACTTCAAGATAAAAGGTTGGAGCGTTTTCTGTAGAGTAGGAAAAAGAAGAATGGTGCTCCTAAAATAGCGGTAATTATTCCTACTGGAATTTCCAGAGGTTGAAACATCGTTCGTGCTAAAGCATCTCCGACAATAAGTATAAGTGCACCTAGGATTCCGGATAAGAAAACTAGATAGCGGTAATCACTGCCAATTAACATTCTAGCAAGATGGGGAGCTATAATTCCGATAAAGCCAATTGTTCCAGCTACACTTACTGCACTTCCAGCTAATACGGAAGCATTAATAATAATCAAAAACCTGGACACTTCAATAGATAAACCCAAATTCTTTCCCATCTCTTCACCTAGCATAAAAAGGTTGATTTTGGGGCTGAAATATATGGCAGCTAGAGTGCCCAACAAACTGTATGGCCACAATATTTGCAGATAAGGCCAACTACGACCGGTTAAGCTACCTGCTAACCAGGTATAGGTAATTCCTAGCTCATCACTATGTAAAATCATAATCGCAGAAGTAAAAGCGGAAAAAAGGGCTCCTAAAGCAACACCTGCTAGGATTATTGTTACATTTGAACTGGTGCCATCCCGTTTAGAAAGACCATAGATAATCAGTCCTGCCAGCAAGGCTCCCAAGAAGGCAGCTGGAGGGAGCATATTAATATTGCCGGGAAAAATGCACATAACAATTACAGCTCCCAAGCCGGCCCCTGAATTAGCTCCGATAATATTAGGTGAAGCTAGTGGGTTGCGCAGAAGACCTTGCAATAGAGCTCCTGCTATCCCCATATTAAGACCAACCATTGCAGCTATCAAAGTACGCGGCAATCTTACATTATAGACAATATGTTGGGTCAGTCTATCAGGGCATTTTCCAGATAGTGCCGTAATAATATCTGCCAGGGGAAAATGTAAGCTACCATTGCTTATGCTGAACACAATTGCTAAAGCTGTCAGGAATGCCAGGAAAAAGATCCACAACAAACGTTTGCGGTGTTTTATATTATCTGTGTAAAAATTCATATGTGAATCGATTCTCCAATACCCTAAGATTTATTTCTTAAATTATTCCGGTGCCACTATTTCGGCGATTACTTCCAAGGCTTCCAATACACTTATTTTACCTGGAGCAATATTAATAGGAACAACTAGAATACGGTCGTTTTTAACAGCAGACAAGGGTTGCCACATAGGATCATTTTTATACATGGCTAACAACTCTGCCGAGCCCATAGTTTTAGCCGGTTCTTGTTTTTGCCCCTGTCCCTGTCCCTGTTTTTTCCCCTTCTCGTTAGCAGATCTAAAACCTGGTTGCAAGACAAGGACGACATCCGGGTCTTTTTGGATAATTGTTTCCATATCGAAAGTGACGAAACCAGCTTTAGAAGTATTAGACACCTTTAATGGCACAATATTTTCAATTCCCAGATCAGTCAGTAGTCTACCCCAAAAACAGAAGGATTGTGCAGCCATTATGTTTTGACTGCCTCTTTGAATAAACAAAGCAGTTTTAATCGGAGATTGTGCTATTTTCTTACTTAGTTGTTGAGATTTTGCTGTAATTTTTTCGGTATATTTTGCAGCTTCCTCTTGACGGTTCAGAGCTTCACCAATCAGATCTGCTCTGCCGATTAATTGATTTTCAGCTTTACTAGGATCAACAAATACTACAGCAGCTCCGGTACTTTCAAGGCTATCGAGTATTTGAGCATGGTTTTTGGCGTGAGCAATAATAAGATCAGGCTCTAGTTTATTGATCATTTCAATATTAGGGGAGTTCTCCAGGGAAATTTCGGGTAAATTTTCAGTTTCGGGACGCGATATTATGTACTCGTTGACCTTCCCTACTGGGACTACGCCTAGCTGAAAAACTATTTCGGTCATACTTGAATTTAATGACAGTACTCGTTTAGGTTGGTTAGGAACTTCTACTTCACGTTTCAAATCATCTTGTATTATACGAAATTCGGAGACCTTATCCTGATTATTGCTAACGGCCGGTTTATCTTGCCCAGCGCATCCTGACAGCATAACAAGCAAACTTAGGATCATTAAAAAAACCAAACATAGTTTCTTTTTACTCACAATAATATACCTCCTCGTGTGTATTTAGATTTTCTTGATCTCAACCCAGTGTCCTGGTTCACCTTCAACATCAGCAATAAGACGATAATTGCTTATACCAGTTTTAAGCAAGATTTTTTCCAGCTCATTTCCTTTCAAAAACCCCTTCTCACCTTGGGCTTCTAGCATTTTGCGTTTCTTACCTTGCAGACGCTTGCGCATTGTAGCTGGTGTATACCGGCCCAAACCACCTCCTACAAAAGCAGTTCCTCCTGTTTTCAAGACCCGGTTTATTTCTTGTAAGCCTTTGACTTGATCTTTCCAAAACCAGAGTGAACCGCGGCTAATAACGAGATCGGCAAAATTATCTTCAAAGGGAAGGGCGGTTACATCAGCACCTACAAAATGATGTGGGTTTTCGAGCATATTCGTGGCCACATTTTTTTTAGCTTTCTCTAAAGCTTCTGGATCTAAATCTACAAAATACACTTCCAAGTTAGTGATTTTTGCTAATTCAATTCCTAAAAACCCATGTCCAGTACCGATATCAAGACATTTGCCAACAGTAATCTGATAATCATCCAGAATTTGTTGTGCAATCAAGGGATATATTGGTATTAAACTCATAAAGGGAGTAGTCATTAAACAATCCTTTCTTTCACCTTTCCAAAGGTAAAACAACCGCCTGGGAATTAAAATTACAAATTTGGGCGGATACATCGTAAACATCTTTTAATAAATGGCTAGTAATAATGTCTTGAGCCTGACCATAAGCTCGAATATTTCCTTCTTTAAGAACTACAAAGGAATCGGCTACGGCTATAGCTTGATTGATATCATGTAATACTAGAATAAAAGTTTTATTAAATTGCGAACGAATCTTTCTGATGATCTCTAGTAAACACCATTGATATTTTAAATCCAAAAAAGTAATAGGCTCATCAAGTAATACAATATCTGTATCTTGAGCTAGTATCATAGCAATCCAAGCTCTCTGACGTTCACCACCGGATATTTTATCTAATGATTTATTGCGCAGAGCACCTAAATTCATATAATCAATAGCCCATTCAATACTATTTTTATCTTTTTCTCTTAATATCCAACCAAACTGTTGATATGGGCTTCTACCCATGGCAACCAATTCAGAAACTGTAATTTGCTGTACAGCTTCTAGAT
>DASRMR010000031.1:0-73737 GCA_035647815.1 Syntrophomonadaceae bacterium | reverse complement strand
CTATCATATAAATAGAATTAATAAAATTATTGATGTTAAGGAATACCTTTCAGGTAAACATCTAATTAATAATAGACCAATTGAAATGTGGAATGGTAAACAGTTTGAACCTAGGAGAATAGTTCTACAATATGCTAAAACAGTTTTAAATTTTAGTACAAGTTATTTATTAAAGAATCCAGTTACAATTTCAGGCGAAGAAACAGATGTTAGTATTATGAAGGGTGTTTATAAGAGGGGTAAATTCAATAGAGTTGATTTAGATATTATGGATAAGATGGTTAAATACGGTAGTGTATATGAATATGTATTTATTAATAAAGATAAACAAATTAAGAGTAAGATAATCAATCCAGAGGATAGTTTTCCTATATACAATGAACAAGGAGAACTAATTGCATTTATTGAGCATTATACAACTGATTATAATGTAGGTTACTATAATATATTTACAGATAATACGGTTCAGAAATGGAATGATGTAGGCGGGAACTTAAATTATTTAGGTGAGTTTAATAATCTTAGTGGTTTACCTGTTGTATATAAGAATCTAAATGAATTAGATAATACTATTGGAAGAAGTGATTTAGAAGATTATATAAATATTTTAGATAATATGGAAGATTTAATTAGTAAATATACTGATAGTATTTATAAGTTTCTCAATCCTATCCCAGTTGTGATTGGGCAGAAGTTAAACATCAAAGGTAATCATGGTGAGATACCTAAAGATTTGGTTGGTGTTGGTTTAAACTTAGATGATGGTAGTGATGCAAAATTCGTACATGGTCAATTAGATTTTGAAAGTTTTGAATCAGTATGGAACATATTAAAACAAGCACTATTAGATATAAGTAATACACCTGCAATTAGTATGAACAATACAGACATTAGTAATTTAAGTGAAGTTAGTATTAAGTTATTATTTAGTTTGGCTGATATAAAAGCAGGATTAAATGAACGGTATATAAGAGAAGGATTTGAACAAAGATTTGAAAAGATAAAGAAATTACTAAAGTTGCAAGGAATAGATATTGATATTAACAATTTAGACATTGTATTTATGTATGCTAGACCAATGAATGAAACTGATATTATTGAAAATATTAAAGTATTAAGAGAGTTGGGAGCAATAAGTTTACAAACTACATTGGAAAACAGTCCTATGATCTATGATGTAGGTAATGAGATTGAGAGATTGGGTAAGGAGAATATCAAACTGGTTGATAAAGATGTAGTAGATAATTAGTCGGGATTAAGTTTTGTAAATAAAAGTGTTAATTAAGCAGAAGTGCAAGCGTCAAGTAGATTTACTTTACAGTATATTAAATCAACAAATTTTCGCCTGTTATATAGGACTAATGTCCTATATTCATACGGGACTAATGACCTACATAAACATAGGACTAATATCACACAAAAAACATGACCTAAACACACCTAAACAGAACATCAGTTCCATTACCTTTCATAACCATTTAACTAAACAATAGTTTAATATTAATAAATTATAGTCATTATTACCTCGTGATTGTTTATCAAGTATTCAATTATATATAATCATAAAACCTATAAATCCTGCTATTAATGGGGTTTAACAGGTTTAATTAATAGGTGAACTATTTGATTGACAACTTAATTGGTCTATATGACTTAGTGATTCTTAATCTGATTAACAAAAAAATGATACATAATGTAGTTGTGTATCATTTTTATTTATAATGCTTTTTACAATGAAATTGCCTTTAATTTAAGGGTTTGTGGTGATTTGTATAGTTTTAGTGGTGAGTGAGTTTTAGAGTTGTTTTAGGAGTAAATTTTATTGAGTTTATAGAGGTTTTTGAGTAGGAATTTGGATGGTTAGGGTTGGGATTTAGGTTGTATTTGATATTACTGGATAAATTAATGCCATTTATACAAGTAAATTGGCTGCTACACGGGGTTTAAATAACTATAAGGTACTAAAGTATCAGAATGTAATTAATTAAACTATAATTGTATGTTTTTAATAGGTTTAAATGATTGGGATGTGCTTGTAGATGCCAATATGTAGGGGTTTGATGTGTATGGGTGATACCCTAAAAGTTTTTGAAGGTGCTGGAGCATACCTAATTTTACACGCAAGAATAAAAATAACAACCTCCAAACAAACACCCAACAAACAACCTCAACATTCAACCTATCCAATATCTAACCTTAACCTATCATAATCTACACATCAAAACCCTTACACTAACAATGAAATCTACACCCACAATCAACGATAAACCTATCAACGACCTAAACATCAACCCAACCTACTACAATCCAACCTTGACTTGATAATTACAGTAAACTACAAGTAAATATTAAAATAGATATACAATCCTAATCAAGTTCCTGAATTTGTCACATATAAGAAACAAATAAGGAGGTAACAAACATGACTAACCTAGAACGCTTACAACTAGAAATCAAAGGAATAGAATTAACCCCTACTGAATTAGATATATATTTATTAGAATCTGAACTAGAACCCCAAACAGATTATGACCCTACATCAAATACTAATAAAAGAAACATTTTAAAATCAGCATTATCTATATTAGAATCAATTGCTAATCAACCTCAATTAATGAAAAATTATAAACAAGATGATATATCAGTATCACAATTCCATGAAAACCTATTATCCCGTATTAACCAATTAGAAAATAAAATTAGACGTATTCCCAATGATGAAGAATTATTTCAAGATGGTGCTAATTTCTTTTATATGTTTGGTAATTAGATAATTCTATTAAATAAGAAAAGGGGGATAGAATTGAATATACTTAAACCAACTGAAAATGATTTTAATTTTATCCTTGCTAATTTAGGTGAGGATATTTTTATTGATAACAATCCGATTAAAGCAGTAATTACTAATACAACTATAAAAACAGATTTTAATGATAAACAAATATCAACTTTAACAAAGATAAATCAAGGGGATAGAATTAAATATAATAACTTATATTGGCTTATTATTTCAGAAGTTAATGGCAAACGATATGATAAATATAAAAGTATTATAAGGTATTGTAATCACATTATCGGCTTTAAGATAGATAATCAACCTGTTTGTATTCCTGTAATTATTTATGGCTCTACTATTGGAATTAAAACAAACGCATTTATATCAGTACCAGAAAATAAAATTGTTTTAACTATGCAGCATAACGAAATGACATCTAAAATTAATATTAGTGATACATTTACAAAATGGGGTAGGTTGTATGAAGTAGAAGGAATAGATTTAACACAAAGTGGTTTAATTCATTTACATTGTATATTTAAAGTAAAAAGTAATGATATAGAGTTTGTTTGTACTGAAGCAACTGATATTGATTATAAACCATGGTATATTGTAATTGAAGGTGAAACAGAATTACAACCAGATAGTGAATATTCCTATATTGCTAAAATTTATGATGGTAGTGGTGAAATTCATGATTATTTAAATGTTGTTTGGTCGCTTGATGAAAATGCAAATTCCACTATTAATAGTGATGGAATATTAACTGTTCATGCTGAAGATATGGATATTATAATTTATGCAACTCTTACAGATACTAATGTTATTGGTGAATTATTAGTAAAAACTCAAAGTGAGGAAATATCATATTCAATTACTGGTGATAATAATATTAGTCAAGGATTTAGTATAACTTATACGGCTAATAAATTTATTAATGGAAATTTAGACCCTGATGCTAAGTTTAATTTTAGTATTGATTATCAAGGTAATAATACTAGTGTAGCAACATTATCAGTAGTTAGTGATACTAAATGTAGTATTAAAGCAAATTCGAGTATTTATTATATTACATTAATTGCAGAAGATATTGATAATGGGGAAATAATAAAGAGGGAAAATATCAGATTGAAAGGTTTATTTTAAATATAAAAAAGAGTAGGTAAAAAACCTACTCTAATTTATACTTTAATACTTTTATAAATTATCCATGGGGCTAAATTGGCGGTGTTTCTTTTGAATATCTTCTGTTAGTAAATAAACATATTTTCTAGTTGTTTCTAATTTACTATGCCCCATTATAGTTTGTAATGATATAACATCACCACCTGCCATAAGGTAGGTTTTAGCGAATGAATGTCTGAAAGTATGTGGACTAAGGCGTTTGCCTTCTATTCCTGCCTTAGAACCTATTTCTTTAATTTTACGAAGAACATTCCTAGATGAAAGTGGTAAACCATCTTTGGTAGAAAATAAATATCCTTCATCTACTTGTTTAGGTATTTCTTTTCTTCTTCTAATAAGGAATTTTAAAATTTCCCGTTTAACATTACGACCAAAAGGAACTACCCTTTCTTTATGACCTTTACCGAAAACCTTTATTAAACTTCTATTAAGATCAATATCATCAATTTTTATAGATAATGCTTCTGAAATTCTTAATCCAGTATCATATAACAACCGAATTAATAAAGCATCTCTTAAACCATAATAACTACTTCTATCAAATTGGTTGAGCATTTTTTTAATTTCTTCTGGTTTAAAAGTTTCAATAATAACTTTATCTGTTTTGATTTGTTTTACTTTAGCAAAAGGATTTTTTTCAATGTATTCATCCTCATATAAGAAATTAAAAAATACTTTTACCCCTCGAATAAAACCATTAATTGCATTATCACGGTAAGGTTTATTTTCCCTATTGTTTTGATTTTGTAACCAATTAATATACTGCCTTGCTTCTGGTGTTGTCATAGTATCAAATTCAATATCAAATTGATTAGAGTATTCAAGGAACTTGTCTAACATCAACCTATACCAATCGACACTATTAAGAGTTAAATTTTTAGATTCACAATACATAAGGAAGTAATTTATATATTCCTTATTAGTCATTTATACCACTCCTATATTATTATTTTTAGTGGTATATGACATTTTAACTGGTTAGAATTATTACTGATTTTACCCGATTTTATAAATCACAATTAAGAGGTAAATAGAAAAGGGTTTAGAATTTGATTTCTTCTAAACCCCGATTTTTCGGTAATGGTGGAGCTAGAGGGACTCGAACCCTCGACCTCTTGAATGCCATTCAAGCGCGCTCCCAGTTGCGCCATAGCCCCCCAAATAATTGTCCACTTGGTAAAATATAACGGATGTTCACCGCCATAAGCTAAATATCACTTATGGTACTCACCGGCGAGTTCGATGACTATTGTCATTTTACACCATATAATGACTCTCTGTTATCGCCATTTACTACTCCGGATCACTGTATTTTATATTTAATTATCAAACAAAATTATATGATAATGTGCCCATAAAGTCAATAAAAAGCAAATTTTAAATAATAACTTATTTTGAGAAATTTACATTGTCTATAAGTCAATGAAAACGACCAGAATATAAATGATTTAAAAAATAAGGAGGGATGTTTTTGGATATGGGAAAACAAACCATAGGATGTACAGTTTCAAGTTGCAAATTTAATAGTAAAGGTCAGTATTGTGGATTAGAATCAATTGAAGTATCACCTGTGCAAAATGTTAATAGTGGTATAGCCCAAGATGAAAGCTTATGTGCTAATTACGAAAAACGTTAATATTAATTATTTACTAAATAGCAGGTAGAAATACCTGCTTTTTTAAATTTATAGTGAAGATATAAAAACCTTTACTATTTTACAATTCCACCCACCAAATAAAGGAATTTAATATAAAATGTAGAAATTTGTTAATGGGGTGGTACTAGTGGGGAATTTTGATAAAAGACTCGTAGGGGTAATGATAGGTATTTTAATACTTAGTTTTATTGGTGGCAGTTGGTATGCTCAAAAGAAGGCAGATAAAGAGGCTAGTCAGGCAGAATTAATTACTTTAGCAGAAGATGCAGAGATTGATCCAGCAGAATTACTCATAGAAACTACTACAGTAGTAGTGTTTGTCAGTGGAGCTGTAGTAAAACCGGGTATTTATACATTATCTGAAGGGGCTAGGCTCTATGAAGCCATCGATGAGGCCGGTGGCCTTCTACCTGAAGCAGAAATAAAACAAATCCCTATGGCAAGAATTATCGAAGATGAAGAAACTATATACATACCTATTATTGGTGAAGAAGAAGAAAACCCTACACCTAGTGGTTCTGGCATTTCTTCTAATAAGGTTAATATTAATAAAGCGGATGCTAGCGAACTAGCTACTTTAAGTGGTATTGGTCCGGCTTTATCACAACGAATAATTGACCATAGAAATAGTAATGGCCCATTTAAAGATATAAGCGAGATTCAAAATGTAAGCGGTATTGGTGAAAAGAAATATGAGGCGCTTAAAGACTCTATTAGTGTGAAATAGATTATGGTTAGATCGTGGTTTTTGAATTTTCTTATAGTTTTAAGTGCTTTACTTTTAGCTTATTATGATTTTTTCTTAATAGCTTTATTTTTGTTTGCGGGTTTAATAATTTATCTTATATTAACTTCAAAATTATCCTTAGAATTTCTCATTCTATTAATTATATTCCTTTTATCTGAACTTTTCTTTAATTTATCATTTGTAAGTTTACCTTCTAGTTTACCAAGCTATGATAATTATGAATTATCTGGACATGTGGTAAATTATCCGACTTTTGATGGTGTGCGGGGTAGTTTTATTCTGCAAACTGATAATGAGGATAAGCTTAAGGAAAAGGTGCAAGTATTTGTTAATTTTGATACTAGCTTAAATAAAGGTGATCTTCTTCAGATAAAAGGAAAATTAACCCCACCAGTATCACCAGGTAATCCAGGAGAGTTCGATTATAAGGCACATTTGCATCGAGAAGGTATTAATTATATTTTAAATGTAAAAAAGCCTCAAGACATTCGCCTGATAGCTAGTAATACTAATGTTTTATACCAGCTTAGTAGTAAATATCGCCATAATATAGAAACTTCAACTATAAAATATATGGGCAGTGATGATGCTAGTATTTTACTAGGTATGCTATTAGGGAAAAAGGAGAATATAGATCAGAATCAATATGAAGAGTTTCAGCGAACCGGGATTGTTCATGTATTCGCAGTGTCTGGTCTTCATGTAGGTTTTTTATTATTGTTCTTTCATGGAATTTTATCCTTAATAGGTGTATCATCAAGAAATAAATTTTATGTGAGTATAGTGGTGCTATTGGCTTATGGCACTTTAGTAGGATGGCCTATTTCGGTGCAAAGGGCTAGTCTGATGGCAGGTCTTGGACTTTTTGCCTTATATGTAAGAGGGGAAAAGAATTTATTAAATAGCTTAGGCTTAGCCGGCTTAATTATAATATTCTTAGATCCTTATGCACCATTCAAGATTGCTTTCCAACTTTCTTTTGCCGCTACTTGGGGTTTAGTATATCTATATCCTATAATAAAAAACAGTTTACCTTTTGAAAACAAAGCAATCGATTATATCTTAATTCCCCTATGTGCCCAGATTCCAACAGTACCTTTAATCGCTTATCATTTCAATTTGTTTACCCCTATCTCCATAATTACGAATGTACTTTTAGGGTATATAATCGGCCTAATAGTAATTTTAGGATTTACAGCTATCGTAGTTTTAATCTTTTCGAGTTTACTTTTCAGTTTTATTACTATTCCTATAGGAGCTTTAATCAACCTAGTCTTATTTAGCAATCATCTTTTGGTGAATATCCCGGGTGCTTATATGAGGGTAGCTACACCTAGTATGATAGTAATCATGATTTATTATATAGGATTAGCTTTGATAATTTACCAATTAGTAAAAGGGTGGAACCGCAAGATTTTCATAACAGGAGTACTCTTAATAGCTATGCACCTTATAATAATATCACTACCTGCTAGTCTTTTTAATAAAGGGAAAGTCGAAATAGTAATGATAGATGTAGGGCAAGGGGATAGTATATTGCTTAAAAGCCCCCAAGGTAAATTCATTCTAATTGATGGTGGGGGAAGTGATTTTACTGATGTAGGTAAAAGAAAGGTTTTAGCTTATTTATATCACCGTGGTATAAGAAATCTATTTTTAGTGATTAATAGTCATCCTGACACTGACCATCTACGAGGCTTAGAAACAGTAGTTAGCGAAATATCTACTCGAAATATTATAATTCCCTATCCTTTAAAAGATGTTGAGGATTATGAAAAACTAAAATCTATTGCCCAAGAAAAGCAAGTTCCTATATCAGCTCTACATCGTGGACATTTTCTAAATGTTGAAGCTGATTTTAGTTTTCAGGTTTTAACTCCACCTCCAGAATATAATCCAAAAAACAATTACAATGATCATTCTCTAGTCTTATTAGCAAAACATCATGATTTTTCGATTCTTTTAACTGGGGATATTGAAGAAGCAGGGATTGAAGAAATGTTGCTAAATTCAGAAATACCGAATGTTACTATTTTGAAAGTTCCTCACCATGGTAGTAAGAGTTCATTAGTTACGGATTTTTACGAAAAGGCTAAACCTCGTTATGCACTAATATCAGCAGGTAAGAATAATAATTTTGGGCATCCGCATTTTCAAGTAATAGAGTATCTAAATGATAAGGGCATTATTTCTTTGCAGACTAACCAATCTGGTCTTATTTATATCGAAACTGATGGTAGTAAAATACAAATAAAAAAACCTATGCTAGTAGAGTGAAATAAGTAATATTAACCTAATCTCAAAGCGAAATTAATTACAAACACAATTGCGATTATATATACTAACCAGTGAACTTCTTTAGCTTTGCCAGTCAAAGGTTTGATAATAGCATAAGATATGAAACCGAAAGCTATTCCTTGGGCAATATTATAAGTAAGGGGCATTAATATTATAGTTAAAAAGGCTGGTAGAGCATCGGAAAAATCTGTAAAGTCAATATCTGTAATTCCTTGTAACATTAAAGCGCCGATGATTATTAATGCTGGAGCAGTAGCGTAAGATGGTATCAGACTTACTAAAGGTGCAAAGAACATAGTTAAGGCGAAAAGGATAGCAACTACAACAGCAGTTAAACCGGTTCTTCCACCTTCAGTTATTCCCGCAGCATTTTCCACATAAGTTGTAACTGTGCAAGTACCTACAATAGCACTCCACATAGTCCCTAATGAATTTGCTAACATAAAGCGATTTAAGTTAGGGATACTTCCATCTTCATTTACTAATCCGGCCCTACGAGTTAAGCCAATAAGGGTACCGATATTATCAAACATTTCTACAATAGTAAAACTGAATACGATCGATACTAAGCCGTATTTAAAAGCTGCTAATAAATCAAGTTGGCAAAAAGTCGCTCCGATTTTAGGTGGGGTAAGACTAAAAACATCACTAAAAGATTTAGGTGAGTCGAATATACCTAAAAGCATACCTACTGCAGTTGTGCCTAAAATGGCAATAAGCAAACCACCTTTAACATTTCTAGACATTAATGCAGCAGCTACAAAAACACCTAACAAACTGAGGATAACTGCAGGCTGAGTCAAGTCACCGACTGCTACTAAAGTATTCGGATCAGCCACAACAACTCCTGCTGCTCTAAGTCCGATGAATGCGATGAAAAGACCGATTCCCACACTTATAGAGATTTTTAAAACTTCAGGTATAGCTTTAACTATATACTGCAGGGCCCCGGTTATAGTTAGAATAAAAAAAACAACTCCGGAAACAAATACTGCACCTAAGGCTGTTTGCCATGTTAGCCCCATACCTATTACAACCGTATAGGTGAAAAATGCTTGCAAGCCTAAACCAGGTGCTGAGGCCATAGGCAGATTTGCGATTAACCCAACCATAAGCGTAGTACCTACAGTCGCAAGTATAGTAGCTGCTATGGCTGCCTCTTTTGGTATTCCTGCCTCACTTAATACATTAGGGTTAACTAAAATTATGTAAGCTAGAGTGACAAAAGTAGTAAAACCAGCAATTATTTCTGTGTTGACAGTAGTTCCTCTTTCAGTAAGTTTAAAAAATCTATCTAGGGCAGATAATTTTTTCAAATTACAACCTCCTAATACTATTCCTTGTTCCCCTAACATACTTTGAAAAAGGGGGGATAATGAATTGAACAGAAGCGACATGGCTAATAAGGATGTAGGTCGCCTTCTCTTACAACTTTCTTTTCCACCTATGTTAGGCATGGTAGTTTATTCCATGCTCCTAATAATAGATACATTTTTTGTAGCTCAGTTAGGATCTGCAGCTTTGGCAGCTTTGACTATAACTATACCTATTCAAATGTTAATGGTATCATTAGCAGCTGCTACTGGAGTAGGATTAACCTCTTTAATTGGCAGAACCTTAGGTGCTGGTAATTTTAAATTAGCCGATAATATTGCTTGGCACGGTATCTTTCTAAGTATAATTTGTGGAATCACTTTTGCATATATCGGTAATAATTATTTAGATAATCTCTTAATACTTTTCGGATGTACACCTGACACATTTCATCTTAGCAAAGGTTTCTTACATATACTATTAACTGGATGTATATTTACATTTATACCTATGAATTTAGGTAATATAATTCAAGGAGAAGGTAATACTTTCCTGCCTATTTTAATTTCTCTAATCGGCATGACTTTAACTGTGATTTTTGATCCTATCTTAATTTTTGGTGTCGGTTCTTTCCCAGGGTTTGGACTTAAAGGTGCAGCACTTGCTACTGTCTGTGCACAATTTATCAACACTTTTATAGTTATTATTATTGTAAAACATAGACGAGACCTTTTGACTTGGTCATTTAAAAGCTTTAAACCTAGTTTAAGTGTTATATATGGCATTTATAAGGTCGGCATACCGACGATGGTAATGGAATTAGCCGGGGTCATTTTGATGGGAGTTTTAAACCGTATCTTAGCAGGATTTAGTTATACTGCTATTGCAGCTTTTGGAATATTTTTAAGGATAAGATCACTTATTTATATGCCAGTTTATGGTTTGCAACATGGTACTATGCCTATTGCAGCATTTGCTTATGGAGCTGGTAATCCTGACCGGGTCAAAGAGGTTATTATTAAAGCAGCTTTTTTATCATTTGTTTATATGAGTATTATATGTTTTGTTTTGCATCAATACCCCACCTGGATTGTTGACTTTTTTTCCAATAATCTAGAATTAACTGCTATTGCTGTAAATGCACTAAAATTAGCTACGATAACATTCCCTCTTATGGGCCCATTACATATCTTGTTTACCGTTTTGCAGGCCTTAGGTAAAGGTGTAACAGCTATGTGTTTATCTATTATTAGACAAATATTTTTCTTTTTACCTCTGTTATTTATCTTACCGAAATTCTTATCTCTAAATGGAGTTTGGATATCATTTTCCATGTCAGAGTTTCTATGTACGCTTGTATCTCTATTTGTTCTGATTAATCTTTGGCGTGAGCTACAAATTAGAAACAAGTTCGCATTAGTCCTGTTATTTCAAAAAGGGTATTTTGTGAGAAGGTTTATGGCGTGGCTAAGGTGGTGAGGTTGAGAGGTGGTGTCAACAACCCCGTCCCCGCGTCACTCCTCCCGCGTCACTCGTTTTTAATGTGGGTGGGCAGTATGCATTGATGTGCTAAAATATATTTACTATTATACAATTGATATAATGATTATAAAAGTTAAGGGAGCGTTTTTATGCCTGCTAAAAATATCTTTTTATTATATGGAGAAGAAGATTATCTTATAAACGAAACTATAAAAGAGAAAATTAATAGTTTGAAAGAAGAATATGGTGAGCCAGAACTTGTTTATATAGATGATGATGAAACTAATCTTACTCAATTACAAAATTTTATAACTTACAATTCATTATTTTCTTTTTTCAGGGTAGTAGTGATAAAGAAACCTTTTTGGTTACAGAAAACTAGTCGTAGATCAGGTAGAAATAAAGAGGTATTAGAAATATTTAAACATTATTTTCTCGACTCTAATCCTCAACAAATGTTAATAGTTACGACTGAGGAGTTAGTGCGCAGTAATCCTATTTATAAATTGTTTGCCCAAAATGCAGAAGTTATAGAATGTAAAAGATTTAGCCAAGGGGAATTAAAAAAGTGGTTGATAAAGAGCCTAGATAGTAGAGGAATAAAGGCAGATGAGGCTGCTTTAAATATGTTAGTAGATAGTGGCCAAAATATGTACCATCTAGAAAACTTACTAGAAAAATTCGCCTTAAACAAGACAGCTAATATTACTAAAAGAGAATTAGAAAATGAGTTAGAAAGTAATGTAGAGATAAAGATTTTCAAATTAACTGATGCACTTTTTAGTAAAAATATTAAAATGTCTTTAAATGCACTACACCAACTAATAGAACAAGGGGAAAGTGCACAGTATTTTTTAGCTATGATTAATAGTCAATTTATTTCTTTTGCAAAAATCAAGGCAGGTGTCGATAAAGGATATAACCGGGATAAGATTGGAGAGGTTACTGGCCTGCATCCTTTTATGATTAGAAATATGCTAAAACATGTGGGTAAATATAATTGGCCTGAATTATGGGATATATTTGAGATCTTACTCGCTACCGATATTAAGCTGAAAACTACGAGTATAGATAAGAACATACTGATGGAGTCCTTAGTCATTGAAATTTGTAGTGGATAATGATTATTAGAAGAGAAAAACCTGTCGAGGACAGGTTTATTGACCGAATGTTTGTAATTGTTTTGTAAAGTTAGATTTTTTTCGAGCTGCATTCTTTTTGTGTAATATACCTTTAGAAACGCTCTTATCGATAATGGAGATTAATTGGGTTAAGTTTTCTTGAGCAACTGCGAGATCATTTTCTTTTAATGAAGCTTCATATTTTACTTGAATATTCTTCATCTGGGTTTTAACCGCTTTATTATCTATACGTTTTGCCTCGGAATTTCTGGCTCTTTTGGCAGGTGTTTTGCTTTTCGCCATATTCTCACCCCTTTATTATTTTAAAGCTAACGAAAATACTATATCACTATGTATTTTAAATTGCAATAAACTAATCATGACTTTATTATATTAGGATTAATAGTTCTACCACTATCTTTTAGTTCATAAATTAGAAAAGGTATATACTAAGGGAGGTGGACATGATTAATACATATAATTTTTTTAAGTTTGCTAAGACTATCTTATTATTACAGGTTTTCCTAGTATGCTTAGTATTAGGTATCAGTCTAGATATGAAAACTAGCTTTTGTCATATTTCTAAACTGAATTTGGGTGCTGTTTTTAATCCTTTTTCATTAGTTAAAATTGATAGTGATGATGCTACTAGTCTAGTAAAGAATGTAAACTTAGTGATGGCTAGCAAAGAGGTAGAAGCTATTGCAGCGACAAGTTACTTCGATACATTACCACAAGGTTTTTTAGCAGCTAATATAACTGCACTAGAGAAACAGGGTCAGCTATATAAACATACTATCCCTGCAGCACAACCTATTGAAATACCTGCTATAAAAAAAGACGAGTTAGATGGTAAGGCTATTATTAGTCATGCTTTTGATAGTAGTCAAACGGTGGTCTTTTACTGTACTCATAGTGCTGAAACATATAGGCCTGATAGTGGCAAAGCTAAGCTGGAAGGAAAAAGAGGCTTAGTTAATAATGTGGCAGATAATTTATCTAAACAAGTAAAAAAACGTGGTTTAAATAGCGAATTTATTAATACGATCCACGATTATCCTATTTTCAATGAAAGTTACATGAATTCTAAGGTTACAGTCAAAAATATAATTGACAGTAATAAAGAACAGGATATTTTAGCGATTTTCGATATTCATCGGGATAGTATACCAGGGAGCAAAAACCCCAACACTATAAAAATAAATGGGCAGGAATCTGCTCGTATATTAATAATTGTAGGTACTGATGAGAGAAAGCCCCATCCTAATTGGAAAGAGAACTTATCATTTGCGGAAAATTTACTTGATGAAGGGGAAAAGGTGTATCCTGGTTTAATAAGAGGGATTAGAACTCATCCAGGTACATACAACCAAGAGTTTCATAATAGAGCATTACTATTTGAAGTAGGCAATGACTACAACACTTTTGAACAGGCTAAGTATGCAAGCGAATTATTTGCTGATATATTAATAGAAGTGCTTAAAAAGGAAGTGGACTAACTGCTGAAAACATTATCGCGGATAATCGTGGTAGGTGTAATTATACTACTCATAACAATCTCTTTAAATATTAGTAATCAAGCTATAAATAGCTTAACTATGGAAAATAGGGGACCAGTTTTATCGTGTAAATTAGATGGACAAGATTTATCTGTGGTTTTTTTGGGAAAAAATCATGTTTATTCTGGGGACAAGCTGAATGGAAAAGTAATAGTCGCAAGCAATTATCTCCATTTAGCTTATAATGAAATTAAAGATTACTTATATAAGATATGGAATATAAGCAATATAATATTATTTGACCAATATGATTAATTGCTAACATAAGGAGGAGCCCTATTTTCAGGTTAAATTAAGTTTGACTTTTTAGTGTTGCTCACCTATATTGTGTATAATTTATTTGATAAACTAGCATATGCTTAAAGGCTGGAGGGTTTTTATTGCAAGATCGAATTAGAAATTTTAGCATTATAGCTCATATAGACCATGGCAAGTCAACACTTGCAGATCGTCTAATGCAGATGACTGGTGCATTAACTGGGCGAGATATGAAAGAACAATTTTTAGATAAGATGGATTTGGAACGCGAGAAAGGTATAACTATTAAACTACAACCGGTTAGGCTTGAATATAAGGCTAAAGATGGAGAAACTTATATACTAAATCTTATCGATACCCCGGGTCATGTAGATTTTACTTATGAGGTATCACGCAGTTTAGCTTCTTGTGAAGGTGCTTTATTAGTAGTAGATGCCTCACAAGGTATTGAAGCTCAGACTCTGGCTAATGTTTATATGGCAATGGATTTGGATTTAGAAATAATAGGGGTAGTAAATAAGATAGATTTGCCTGGGGCTGAACCTGAAAAAGTAAAAGAAGAAATGGAAAATGTCTTAGGTATTGATAGGGCTGAAATCATATCTATATCAGCTAAGTTAGGTGAAGGTATTGAGGAAGTATTAGAAGCGATAATAAAAAAAGTGCCAGCACCTATAGGTGATATAAAAGCACCATTAAAGGCACTTATATTTGACTCTTATTTTGATCCCTATAAAGGTGCTATATCTTATATCAGGGTAGTTGATGGTGAGATACATAAAGGTGACATGATAAAAATGATGTCTACGGGGATGGAATTTGAGATTGCAGAATTAGGGATTTTAAGTCCATCCGAGACAGAGGTGGAAACTATCAGAGCTGGCGAAGTGGGCTACTTAGCTGCTGGTATAAAGAACGTAGGAGATACTAAAGTAGGGGATACTATTACATTAGCTACCAACTCTGCCCATGAACCAGTACCTGGATATAAAGAGATTCAACCTATGGTTTATTGTGGTCTTTTCCCATTAGAAAATAATGATTTTGAACGACTACGGGATTCTTTGGAAAAACTCAAATTAAATGATGCTTCATTATTTTATGAACCAGAAGCCTCAGATGCACTAGGTTTTGGATTTAGATGTGGTTTTTTAGGCTTACTACATTTAGAAATTGTTAAAGAAAGGCTAGAAAGAGAGTATGACTTGGATCTGCTGGCAACTTCTCCGAGTGTAGTTTACAAAATACATTTAACTGACGGCTCGGACATGTATGTTCAAAATCCGAATCATTGGCCAGATGTTCAAAATATAGAAAAAATAACCGAACCATATGTCGATGCTTCTATCATGGTGCCTGATGATTATATAGGCGCAGTTATGGAGTTATGCCAAGAAAAAAGGGGCAACTTTGTAACTATGGAGTACTTGACCCCTTTAAGAGTGCTTTTATCTTATAAGTTGCCATTGTCAGAAATACTATATGACTTTTTTGATACTTTAAAATCTCGAACTAGGGGTTATGCCTCATTAGATTACGAGTTAACTGGATATGAGGAATCTGATCTAGTGAAATTAGATATTATGTTAAATGGTGAAATAGTCGATGCACTTAGCTTTATAGTGCACGAGGAACGCTCCTATTTTCAGGGTCGTGCTGTTGTAGAAAAGTTGCGTAAGATTATTCCACGCCAAATGTATGAGGTTGCTATACAGGCTGCGGTAGGTAATAAGATTATAGCTCGGGAGTCAGTTAAAGCTATGCGTAAAGATGTTTTAGCTAAATGCTATGGTGGGGATATAACTCGTAAGAAGAAACTCTTGGAAAAACAAAAAGAGGGCAAAAAGAGGATGAAACAGATAGGACAAGTAGAAATACCTAAAGATGCTTTTATGAGTGTGCTTAACATAGATGAAGATTAAAAAGGGGTGGGTTAAATGGATTTAGGTTTTGAAAAAGACCTAGGTGTTTATATACATTTCCCCTTTTGTATAAAAAAGTGTAGTTATTGTGATTTCTTTTCTTTGCCTATTTCATCAAGTGAGATGGTAGACAAATATGTAGATAGCCTATTGACGGAAATTAAAATGCAATCTTCAATATTTAAAGACCAGCAAATACAAACTGTCTACTTCGGAGGGGGAACACCTTCCCTTCTTGGGGGAAAACAGTTTTCTTCGATTATGAATGTTATAGCTGATAATTTTAAATTGGTAGATAATATTCAAGTAAGTATGGAAGCTAATCCAGCAACTATTACTGAAAACAAATTACGGGCATATTTAGATGCTGGTCTTAACCGCATTTCTTTGGGTGTGCAAAGTTTTTCTGATATCGAGTTGAAATTATTAACTAGAACTCATGATGTTAAACAAACATATATGACTATAGACCTTATACACAAGTTAGGATTAGATAACCTTAATTTAGATTTGATTTATGGGATTCCTGGTCAATCGATACATCAGTGGTTATATAACCTAGAAAAAGCTATTTCATTAGGACCTACTCATATATCTATGTATCTTTTACAACTTGAACCTAGTACTCCATTAGGCCAAAAGGTAGCAAATAAGGAAATTCTAATGTTAGAAGATGAAATAGAATTAGATATGTATAATAGGGGATGCAACTTTTTAGTTAGTAATAGATTTAAACAATATGAAATATCTAATTTTAGTAAGGATGGATATCAATGTCAGCAGAACCTAATTTACTGGCAAGCTAATAGATATTTAGGCTTTGGTACTGGTGCAGTAAGTTTTATAGGTAATCAAAGATGTTTAAATAAACTGCAGATTGTAGATTATATTAATTATCTAGCCCGAGGAGAAAGAGCTCCTATTGAAATATTGGAAACTATGAATGAGGAACAGTTAATACAAGATGCTATAATTTTAGGACTTAGACTTACAGAAGGTATTGAGATTATCAAGTTTAACAAAAAATTCAACATTGATATATTATCTGACTATAAAATTCCGATAAAAAACAGTACTAAGCAAAATCTACTGAAAATAGAAAATGGGTTCCTTAAGTTGACAAATAAGGGCTATTTCCTTTCTAATCAGGTTTTATGGCGTTTTATTGGTGACTGATAACTTGACAAAGACTTAGACTGATGATATTTTTTTATTAATACCGTTTAGCACTCAACAACATAGAGTGCTAACAGAGGTGAGTGAAATGACATTAGCTGACAGGACAAAAGCTATATTAGAATCTGTAATTAAAGATTATATAGAAACTGCTGAGCCAGTAGGCTCTAGGAGTGTAGTGAAAAAATATAATCTCAAGATTAGTGCTGCGACAGTTCGCAATGAAATGGCTGATCTAGAAGAAATGGGATATTTAGAACAGCCTCATACATCATCTGGAAGAGTGCCTTCTCAGATAGGTTATCGTTATTTTGTGGATTCGTTGATGGAAAAGGAAAATCTAACTGATGAAGAACTAGAATTACTTAAAAGAATATTCTCGGAGAATATTAATGGATGGGGAGAAATAGTAGAAAAGGTTGGCCACTTTATGGCTCAACTTACTAATTATACTTCTTTTGTGGTACTACCTGCAGTTCGAATAGATGAATTTAAACATTTGCAGATAATTCCTGTAGGTGAAGATGAAGCTATAGTTGTTATAGTAACTGATTTAGGTTTAATCATGCATAGGAAGCTAAAAATCCCAGTTTCTGTTACTCCGGAAGAACTTTATAGTATTAGCCAGGTTTTTAATAAGGCTTTTACTAACAAGAATTTTAGAAAAATAAATCGTACTGATTTAGATTATGTGCGTGATAATCTTAGGCAAAAACGCAATATGATAGATAAAGTTATCAATACTATAGATCATCTTCTTACAGATACTAATGAGGATAGGGTAATAATAAGTGGTGCATTGAATATGCTAAATGAGCCTGAATTTCAAGATATAGATAAGTTGAAAAGCATATTAACCATATTAAAAGAAGACGGAATTTTAAAAGATATTCTACCAACTAATGTTACTGACGAAGTAGATATTAAGATTGGTTCAGAAAATGTTGCCGAAGAAATTAAGGAAATGAGTATAGTTATGACTGGTTTCAAAACTCTCGGGCAAGTAGGGAAAATTGGGGTAATTGGTCCGGTGCGTATGGAATATTGGAAAGCGGCCGGGACAGTCGAATCACTAGGCGAAATAATCGAAGATCTTATTAAGGAAAGATTTTAGGAGGTAATATGTCTGAAAACCTATTGGCAAATAGCCAGACGACTGATGATAAATTCGAAACTCTATTAAATAATGCTAATGCGGCTCGGGTTATATCCCAAGCAGTAGAGGGAACCTTAGGTCCTAAAGGGTTAGATATCATGATGGTAGATAAGTTTGGGGATGTAGTGATTACTAATGATGGTGTTACTATCATGAAATTAATGGAGGTTAACCATCCAGCTGCACGTATGATAATTAATGCGGCTAAGGCTCAACAGTCTGAAATAGGAGATGGTACCACAACTACTACTATTATTGCCGGTGCCTTAGTTGCTGAAGGGTGCCAACAAGTAATGAAGGGGGTACCAGTTACTCGGGTGATAGATGGAATTAATCGGGGAATTAACCGAGCTATAGAACTAGTTGATAACAATGTCCAAGAACTAGATGAAAATGATTATGAATTACTTTATAATGTAGCATCAGTTGCCGGGCGAGGTCACGAAGACTTGGCTAGTTTAATTGTAGATGGTGCGATGGCTATTGGAAAAAAACAGTTACTCGATCCTGATTATAAATTTGCCGATGCCATATTAGCTCGTGAATTTTCTGATAATGAAGTTATCAAAGGGGTAGTAATAAATAAAGAGCCTATAAATAAAGAAATGCCATCTGAACTGACTGCTGTTAAGATGTTAGTTATTGATGATAAATTGGCACCTGAAGAACTAGAAAATGATGCTATTAAAACAGAGACTGGTTTTAAGTATTACATACAGTCTAAGGAGAAATACCAAGAGAATTTATTAAAAATTAAAGAGCTAGGTGTCAATGTAGTAATTATAGATAAAGCTCTTGACGATGTAGCTGAGGAATTTTTCACCCAAGCGGGTATTATTGCTCTACATAGGGTATCTACTCGGGAAATCGACCGCATATGTAGATACACTGGAGCTAAAAAAATAAAACGTAATACATTAAACCGTAACCTAGACACGATTGCAACATATTTAGGTACAGCCGAAAAAATAAGAGTAGATGAAAAACTGGAAAACACTATTATTTACGGTGGTCGAATAGGAAACTGGGTTACAGTAATGATTGGCGCAGCAACTGAAGAAGTAGTTGATGAAAAGGAACGCATGGCCAAAGATGCGGCCTCTGCTCTGCAAGCAGCATTGCGAGGGGGAGTTATACCTGGGGGAGGTGCCATGGAAATATGGATTTCCACTCAGCTAGAAGATTTGGCCAAAGATTTAGATGGTATGACTTCATTTGGGGTTAACTGTGTAAAAGAAGCTTTAGTAAGACCTTTCGCCTGTATGATTGACAATGCAGGGTTTAATCCTTTAGAAAAACTAGGTGATGTTGTTGCAGGACAAAGAAAAATAGGTTCTAATGCTATAGGTATAGATTGTGAAACTGGAAAAATACTCGATGTTTTTAATTACGGAATTATTGATGCGGCACTAGTTAAAATCCACGCGATAAAAGCTGCTGGTGAAGTAGCTGTGGCAATTTTGAGGATCAACACTATCATAAGGATGAAAAGTGAAGAAAATATAAATGATTTTGACATGTTAGATTAGAGGTGAGAAATTATGTGTGATTTATCCAAAAACAATCAAGAAGAAGTTGGTGAAAAAGACGAACCTGTACTTATTTCGCAGGAAGTCTTAGATGAAGCTGAAGATAGAGCAAAAAAGAATATGGACAATTACCTCCGAGCATTAGCAGAGATAGAGAATATAAGGAAAAGAAATGCTCGGGATAGAGAAGAACAATATAAATTTGCTTCTCTACCAGTTATAAAAAAGCTATTGCCGATTATCGACGATTTTGAAAGAGCTTTGAATACAGATAATAATCAAGATGTTGAAAGTATATACAAAGGCATGGAAATGATTCTCAAGAAGCTTTTAGATGTTATAGAGGCTGAAGGTGTAGAACCGATTGAGGCTTTAGGTAAACCTTTTGATCCTGAATACCACCAACCATTAATGATGGAAAAAAGTTCTCAACCAGAAAACACAGTTTTAGAAGAAATGGAAAAAGGTTATATCATGAATGGTCGAGTTATTAGACCAAGCTTAGTTAAAGTTAGTAATTAATTTTATATATATTTTTTTAAAAAATTACTGGAGGTGTATAGAATGGGAAAAGTAATAGGTATAGATCTAGGTACAACTAACTCTTGTGTATCAGTGATGGAGGGAGGTGAACCTATTGTCATATCTAGTGCTGAAGGGGAGAGAACGACTCCTTCTGTAGTAGGATTTTCCAAAACAAAAGAAAGATTAGTAGGAAGGGTAGCAAAGCGACAAGCGACTACTAATCCAGAGAGAACCATTTTATCTATAAAAAGACAGATGGGAACAGATTTCAAGGTTAAAATTGATGATCATAATTATACTCCACAAGAAATCTCGGCATTTATTTTACAGAAGCTAAAAACTGATGCTGAATCTTATTTAGGACACAAAGTAACTAAGGCAGTTATTACTGTACCAGCTTATTTTACTGATGCTCAACGTCAAGCAACTCAAGATGCAGGTACTATTGCTGGTCTAGAGGTATTGAGAATTATAAACGAGCCAACAGCGGCAGCCTTAGCTTACGGTTTTGAAAAAGAAGGTAGTGACAATATATTAGTTTTTGACCTCGGTGGTGGAACTTTTGATGTTTCTATTCTTGAGATTGGTGATGGGGTTTTCGAAGTTAAGGCTACTAGCGGTAATAATAGGCTAGGTGGAGACGATTTTGATAATAAAATAATTGATTGGTTAGCAGAAGAGTTTAAACGCGATAATGGTCTTGATTTAAAAAATGATAAGATGGCTATGCATCGTTTAAAAGAGGCGGCAGAAAAAGCTAAACATGAATTATCAGCAGTAATGTCATCAGATATTAATATTCCATATATAACTGCTACGCAAGATGGACCACTACATTTAGAAAGAACTTTGACTAGAGCAAAATTTGATGAAATGACGGCTGATTTAGTGGAAAGAACAATGGGACCACTAAGGAGAGCTTTGAAAGATTCGGAATTAAAGGCAAGTGAAATTGATAAAGTTATTTTAGTAGGAGGTTCTACTAGGATTCCTGCTGTACAAGAAGCTATTAAAGACTTCATAGGTAAAGACCCATTTAAAGGGATTAACCCTGATGAAGTAGTAGCTTTAGGCGCAGCTATTCAAGCTGGTGTTTTAGCTGGCGATGTAACTGATGTAGTTTTATTAGATGTTACCCCACTATCATTAGGAATCGAAACTTTGGGTGGAGTTTTCACTAGAATAATTGAAAGAAACTCTACAATACCTATTTCACAAAGCCAGGTATTTACTACTGCAGCAGATAGCCAAACTTCTGTTGATATACATGTATTACAAGGTGAACGAAAAATGTCGGAACATAATGTAACCTTAGGAAGATTCCAACTTACCGGAATTCCAGCAGCACCAAGAGGGATTCCACAAATAGAAGTTGCCTTTGATATAGATGTAAATGGTATAGTTAATGTTACTGCTAAAGACTTAGCAACTAATAAGGAGCAAAAGATTACTATTACTTCATCTACTGCATTAGACGATGATGAAATAGAAAAAATGGTAAAAGATGCTGAAGCATTTGCGGAAGAAGATGAAAAACGAGTTCAGGAAATAGAAACCCGCAATAGTGCTGACAGTATGATTTATCAAGCTGAAAAGACTATAAAAGAAAATGCGGAAGAAATGGATGATGAAACTAAGAGTAAAATTGAAACTGCTGTAGAAGATTTAAGAACTGCTTTAGAAGGTTCTGATTTGGATGAAATTAATAGCAAGAATGAAACACTGACTGAAGCAATTTATGCCTTTACAGCTCAGATGTATGAAAATGCTAATCCAGATGATGGGTCAGAAGAAGCTGATGAGGTTTTTGACGCTGATTATGATATACCTGAAGATGATAAATAATGCCTTTTAGGGGTTCTGTCTTTAGTTGCGTTATTTGGTATATAAGGACCCGGAAGCAACTGTTTCCGGGTTACCCTATTTTTAGGAAGGTGGAGAATGATGTCCGGGAAAAAGGATTATTATGATGTTTTAGGCGTTAGCCAAAACGCTTCTCAAGAGGAAATTAAAAAAGCTTACCGCCAGAAGGCTAGGAAATATCATCCGGATGTTAATCAAGATGATGAAAATGCAGGGGAAAAATTCAAAGAGCTTAGTGAGGCATACACGATTTTAAGTGACCCTCAAAAGAAAGATGCTTATGATCGCTTCGGGCATGATGCTTTTGATCCTACTAAAAACGCAGGAGGATTTGGTGGGTTTGGTGGATTTGAAGATGCAGGTGGCTTTACAGACTTATTTGATTTAATATTTGGTGGTTCAGGTGGTGGCCGTAGAAGAACAGGTCCCCAAAAGGGTAATGATCGTGAAATCCGCATGGATATTAATTTTGAAGATGCAGTTTTTGGTTTAGAAAAAGAAATAGAGTTAACTAGAGTAGAAAATTGCGATAAATGTGATGGTAGTGGGGCAGAGCCGGGTAGTAAGGTGAAGAAATGTCCTACTTGTAATGGCTCTGGGCAAGTTAGGTCAGTTCAAAGCACACCATTTGGCAGATTTGAAACACTTCGCACTTGTAATAAGTGTCAAGGTGCAGGTACCATAATAGAAAAGCCTTGCTCGAAATGTAGAGGTGGAGGAAAAGTCAGGAAAGCTCGTAAAATTAATGTTCGTATTCCTGCAGGTATTGATAGTGGTTCCAGGCTCAGGATTCAAGGAGAAGGTGAAGAAGGTATCCGTGGAGGACCTTCTGGTGATTTATATATAAATATTATGGTAAGGCCACATGAGAGTTTTAGGCGTGATGGTTACAACCTTATAACGAATGTATCTATTACTTTTATACAGGCGGCTTTAGGTGCTGATGTAGAAGTTCCACTTTTAGGTGGTTCAAATCATCAGTTGCATATACCAGTAGGGACACAACCTGGGGATGTATTAACTGTAAGGGGTAAAGGTGTTCCACATATACAAAGTAGCAGAATTGGAGATTTAAAATTAATAATTGAGGTAAAAATACCTACTAAATTAACTAAAAAGCAAAAAGAATTATTAGAACAGTTTGATGATGAAGAAAAAGAGGATAAAAAGGGACTGTTTGATAAATTTAAAGATGCTATGGGTTAGGAGCTATTTTATATGGTATGGAAAGAAGTTAGTGTATTAACTGAAGGTGTATGTGTAGAAGCTATTGCAGATATTTTTCACCGTTTAGGTTCAGGCGGAGTGGTAATTGAGGATCCCCAGGCTGCCCGCAAGTATATTAGTAAGGATAAATATAAGCCTGATATAGCTTCTCCTGATTTTCTTGAACATGAATTTGTAGTAGTAAAAGCATATTTTCCAGAAGATAAAGCAGTTTTAGCTGAGATAGATGATTGCTTGGAAAAGGTGAGAGAAAGTTTCAATGTAGATTGCAAAGTATATGTTTGTGAAGTTGATGATGAGGACTGGGAAGAATCATGGAAAAAGTATTACCATACTTTTAAGATTGGTGAAAGAATAGTGATAAAGCCTTCCTGGGAGGAATATGATTCTCAATCTAACGAAATAGTTGTTGAAATCGATCCGGGTATGGCATTTGGAACTGGGATTCATGCTTCAACTAGGTTTTGTTTGCGATTTATTGATGAATATATAAAGGGTGGAGAATCCATAGTAGATGCTGGTTGTGGCTCAGGTATCTTATCTATTGCAGCAGTTAAATTAGGGGCTAAAAGAGTATGGGGAATGGATATTGATGAAGTAGCAGTGAAAGTAGCAACTGAAAATGTGGAGTTAAACAAATTAGCAGATAAAATAACTATACAAGAAGGCAATATCGTAGAGGAACTAATTAATTATAAACCTGACCTAGTTCTAGCTAACATAACTGCTGAAATAGTTAGTTTATTGATCCCTAAAGTTGCTGAGGTATTACCTGTTGGTGGTTATTTATTTGGCTCCGGAATTGTTGATAGTCGGTGGCCGGGAGTTAAAAAGCAGCTGGAGGATAACAATTTTATAATTGAGAAGACTTTAACTGATGTAGATTGGGTTGGGGTAGTGGCTAAAAAGGCATAAATTAAAAGTTTTAGCTTTATGAATTACTGATATGAAAGTAGTTAAGCTATCAAATACACATAGGTTAGAGGATTTAAAATAAAGGAGTTTAATATGTCTAAGGTAGCTTTTCGAACTTTGGGCTGCAAAGTTAATCAGATAGATACAGAACAAATTAAAGAAGAATTCATAATTAATGGTTATTTAATAGTAGATTTTGACGAAGTTGCTGATATTTATATAATAAATACATGTACAGTTACACATGTTAGTGATAGAAAATCACGAGCGTTAATTAGGAGAGCGGTTCGAAACAATCCTAACGCTATAGTAGCTGCCATAGGTTGTACAGCTCAAGTTAACCCCCAGAAATTGGCGGACATTGAAGGTGTTAACTTGGTGATTGGTAATAAAGAAAAAGAAAATGTAGTACAAATCATCGAAAAATATAAGAATAATGAACAAAAGAGAAACTTAATTTATGCTGAACCGATTACCAAAAATGTTAAACTAAAACCTATAATCTTTTCTAAAGCACATGAACGTACTCGTGCTTTTGTGAAAATTCAGGACGGATGTCAGAGCTTTTGTTCGTATTGTATCGTCCCTTTTGCTAGGGGACCAGTTAGGAGTAAGTTACCCCAAGATGTTTTAATCGAATTAAAACAGTTATTAATATTAGGTTATAAAGAGATTGTTCTAACCGGTATCCATACAGGTTTTTATGGTACTGATTTAGATGATATAGATTTACTAGGACTTTTAAAAACAATATTACAAGAAACTAAGCAATACAATTTCAGGTTGCGTTTAAGTTCTGTAGAACCATTAGAAGTTACCGATGATTTAATTGATTTAATGAAAAATGAAAAGAAGCTATGTCACCATTTCCATATTCCGCTCCAAAGCGGTAGTGATAAAATATTAAAAGACATGAATAGACGTTATTCACGAAAACATTACGAAGAGTTAGTTTTAAAAATAGCTCGGGAAATTCCGGGTATAGCCATAGCTGCTGATGTAATGGTAGGTTTTCCGACTGAAGAAGATACTGACTTTCAAGATACTTTTGAATTGATAAACAATCTGCCTCTAAGTCATTTACATGTTTTTAAATATTCAAAAAGGCCAGGAACTAAGGCAGCAACAATGGATTCTCTGGTAGATGGAAAAGAAAAAAATCGCAGGAGCAACAAACTTCGAGATTTAGCAGAAGAAAAAAATCGGGATTTCATTTTAAATCATATAGGGCTAGAGATGGATTTACTAGTTGAAAGACAAATAAGTGATTACAAATATAGAGGTTTAACCTCTAATTATATAGAGGTTGAATTTTCTTCAAAGATAAACTGGATCGGAGAGTTTGCCAAGGTAATCCTCGAAGAAACAGATGTAAAGGGTAGTTTAGTTAGAGGCACCTTAATAAACTAATATACAAATAGTCATTAACGAAAGGGGCAAACCATGGGTTTCAAGGAGATTGGCAAAAAACTTCAATTAGCGAGAGAAGATGCAGGTTTAAGCCAAGAACAGCTTGCCGGCATGATGGGATGTGCTCAATCTACACTTTCCAATTATGAAAAAGGCAAAAGACGAATATATTTAACTCAGCTGGAGAATATTGCTGAATTACTAGAAAAACCTATTGAGTATTTTTTAGAAAGTAATCGTGCTAACACCCAAAGACCAGATTCTTCCAATAACATGAACCATATTAACAATGTGTTAGATGGGGAGCCTGAATTGCTTAAGATTGTCAATGCTTTATATGAATTGCCGCTAGAAAGAAGACGTTCAGTAATGGACTATATTATTTGGCAAAAGACTCGTTAATTAGGGGGGCTAATATGTTTAGACATACTATTCCTAGTCAAGAAACTGACTTGGTAATGATGGCAAGGGAAATTACACAGAACTTTATAAGCCCAAATGCAATCGAGCTTGATCAGAGAGTTGGTGGTAGTACTGATTTTGCGACTATTAACCTTTTAGCAGAACATAATTTACTAGCACCTAATTTACCTAGTGAATATGGAGGCTTAGGAATAAGTCATTTGGCTACTGCTATGATTTTAGAAGAAATAGCTGTTGGTTGTGCTGGAATAGCAACTATTATATCTACTAATCTTCATGCAATAAGTCCGATTATAACGGCAGGTACTTTAGAACAGAAACAAGAATACTTACCTAAATTAACTAATAAAACTCCTCATTTAGCTGCATTAACACTAATTGAACATAAACCAAATTTGGATATATTTGCACATCCAGAAGCTATGAGTATTAGTCGCTCATCTATTAAAGTTAAGAAGGGGTCAGAAGAAGGGTGTACAGTCTTAAGAGGACATAAAGACTATGTTATGAATGCCAATATAGCTGACTTTTTTGTGACTATGTATTCAAGTACTCCTTACGGCGATAAAAAAGATTTACAAGTTATTGTTCTACCGATGGATACTCCAGGTGTGGCAGTAGGAGAAGTTAGGAACACCCTAGGGTTAAGGTCGTGTAGTGCTAATGAAGTAGTTTTTGATAATGTTGAAATTGCCAATAACCATAAAATTGGTAAACCTGGTAGTGGTTTATTAGTATTTATGCAAAACCTAGATAGGAGTGTAGCTTATACGGGGGCTATATGTTTAGGGGTAGCTAGAGCAGCTTATGAAACGGCCTTAAAAACTTCTAAAATTAGGATGTATATGGGTAGACCTAGTTTTGAAGAAAGTGCGGTAAGTTACGCTTTAGTAGATATGGCGACAAAATTAAATGCGGCTAGGTTAAGTGTACATCTAGCTTGTTCATTAATTGATAGTGATCTAGATTTTTCTCAAGCTGCATCTAAATCTAAGGTAATTGCAAGCAGTGTAGCTCAAGAAGTAACGGCTAAGGCTATGGAGATTGTGGGTGGAAGGGCATATTTATATGGACACGAGTCGGAAAAATATTTGCGAGATGCCAAAATGCTTTCCATTGTTGATGGAAGTGAACAATTCCATAGAAGTCTTATAGCTGCACAGTTTTAAGTAATAGATAATAAGGAAGGTGAAGGCAATGGATACTTTTACCTGGACAGAAGAAGAAATAGATTTAATACATGAAATTAGGGAGTTAGCTACTACGAAAATTGCCGAAAGGGCTACTTATTTAGATTCGATTGGTGATGAAACACAAGACTGGGTTATCCCAGAACTACTTTCTAGGCGTAATATGTTATCACCTGCCATCCCTAGAGAATATGGGGGACGAGAACTTTCGATGTGTATGCACGCAGCTTTAGTCGAGGAATTAGCTGCAGGTTGTGCAGGTGCAGCAGCAATTGTAGTTGCTAACAACTATGCTGTAACCCCAATATTAGTTGCGGGAAGTAAAGAACTGAAAAACGAATTTCTTCCTTACCTCACTACTAAGAGTCCTAATCTAGCTTGTACAGCTATAAATGAGACTAGGTCTGATTATAATCTAGAAAGACCTGAGATGAGTAGTGAAGATATTACTAGAATATTAACTTTTGCTGAACATAAGGATGAAACTGCTATTATAAATGGTAGTAAAGATTATATTATCAACGGTTCAGTAGCTAAATTTATGTTAACTCTAGCTAGAAGCAGTGAATCTAAACAAAAATCTGGACTACAATTTTATTTAGTTCCTAATACAACCCCAGGTATAGATGTTGCGGAAGTATTACGGAAATCAGGCTTGAGGGCATGTCATACGGTTAAAATAGATTTTCATAATGTTACGATTCCAGAAGAATATAAAGTCGGAGATGGTGCTGGTTATTTACTTCTTATGCAAACTTTTGATCGTAATCGCACATTAATAGGAGCGATTGGGGTTGGGGTAGCGAAAGCTGCATATGAAATGGCATTAGAAGCTGCTCGAAGTAATCAGATATTTAGTGGTACAAATTCTTATAGTCACTATGTATCTTCTACCTTAGCTGATTTATCAACTCAAATTGATGCTGCTAGATTGGCGGTAATGAGAGCTGCTTATTACATAGATATTGATGAGAATTATGCCAGAGTTTCCATCATGGCAAAATTATATGCAACCCAAGTAGCGCAACATGTAACATCTACTGCGGTAGATTTAATTGGTAGATTAGGATTTTTTGTAGGACACCCAGCCGAAAAGTATTTGCGGGATGCTCAAATGTTATCTATGATAGCTGGTAGTGACTATCTACATAGACATATTTTAGCAAGCCAATTATAAGTTATTTTAAAGTATATGAATTAAAGGGTATAATAAAAATAGCCATATAGGGGGGTGAATTGATGGACAATTGCTTATTTTGTAAAATTGCCTCTAAAGAGCTACCGGCTGAAATTGTCTGGGAAGATGAGCAATTAATAGGATTTAAAGATATAAACCCAGTAGCACCTATACATGTACTATTAATCCCTAAAAAACATATTACATCTTTAAATGAAGTCTTAGATGATGATATTCAACTGATGGGACATATTCAGATTGTTGCTAGGAAACTAGCCCAGGAGCTGAATATTGCAGAAGAAGGATATCGTCTAATAAATAATTGTGGAGAACTAGGTGGGCAAACTGTATCACACATACATTACCATCTTATAGGGGGGAGACAGTTAGGGTGGCCACCTGGCTAAACTTGACTACCCGCCTTAAGAATTGTACAATAGAATTGCGTTTATGAGCCTAGTTATATGAGGGGAGGGAAACCATGAGCGAAATAAAAGTAGGTAAAAATGAATCCCTAGATAGTGCTCTTAAGAGATTTAAGCGTAATTGCCAAAAATCAGGAGTTATGCAAGACATAAGAAAGCATGACCATTATGAGAAACCGAGTATTAAAAAGAAGAAGAAATCAGAAGCAGCCCGTAAGAAGAAAAAGTTTTAGACAGGAGCTAAATAAAATTAACTAGTTCACAAGATCAGGCTTAATAACATAAAAACATGTGAATTTAGAAAAATATTTATAGAATGTTTAAAAAATAGGGCCGACATAAAACAGTTTATGAAAGAAATACTTCTATAAGACAAAAAGTCTGGTATATTTTTACCAGACTTTTTGCTTATATTTATTTAACTATATGATTTTAGGAGCTTAATAGTAATATAATGATTAAAAACTATAGTTTAGTTAAAGACATACTTTAAGTTGATTTCTATAATCTTGAGGAGGTGGGTTTTTTGAGTTTCATGAATAGGGGTATGCAAAGCAAGAAACAAAAGAGAGCTGTTTATATAATAGTCGGGGTAGTAATTATATCTTTTTTAGTCAGTATTGTGGGAGTAGCATTTATTTAATTATACTGCTATTTTATACAGTGTTTTTAGTATAAAATAGCAGACCTCTAACTAGATTATTCGGAATATTCCATCAAATAAACCGAACTGTAACATGACAGTAGGGGAGGGGTTGGGGTGTATAAATTAAGTGAGTTACCAGAACACTACTTACGTATCATCGATACTATCTTTAATGGGTTTGATGGTGCGTTGATTGTCGATGCACGAGGAATAATAAGGGTGTTTACCGACTATTATGCTCGGGAAACTGGGCTGGAAAAGGAAATGGTCTTAGGTAAAAGGGTTGATGTGGTATTCCCGACTACTCGTATGTTGGAAGTATTGGAAACGGGAAGACCGATTATTGCTGATATTTGGGAACTAAAAGGCAAGTCACAAATAGTCTCCCGGGTCCCCATTACGGCTAATGGGCAAATAGTAGGTGTAGCTGGATTCAATATTTTCCGCTATTTAGATGAGGCGCAAGGTTTTGCTACTCGTATTTCAAACATGTTCTCCGAGCTTAAATATTATAAAGAAGAAGTTAAAAGGATATTTTCAGTAAAATATACTTTAGCCTCCATCATAGGAGTTAGTGAGGCCATAATAGAGGTAAAGGAAAGGGTAAAACTAGTTGCACCATCTAGCATACCCGTTTTCATATATGGTGAAACTGGTACGGGTAAGGAGCTAATCGCCCATGCTCTTCATTTTGAAAGTTCTCGTCGTAATTATCCTTTTATTAAGGTGAATTGCGCTTCTATCCCAGAGAATCTAGTGGAAAGTGAATTATTTGGCTATGAAGAAGGTGCTTTTACCGGAGCTAGAACAAAAGGAAAACCCGGTAAGTTTGAATTAGCCAACAAAGGCAGTATATTTCTAGATGAGATCGGTGATTTATCTTTAATATCTCAGGCCAAGTTATTGCGAGTTTTACAAGAAAAAGAAATCGAAAAAGTGGGAGGCACTACTACTATTCCAGTCGATGTACGTGTAATATCTGCAACGAACCTAGTCTTAACAGATTTAGTCCGCAAAGGGAAGTTTCGCAAAGATTTATTATTTCGTTTAGATGTATTCCCTATTTATATCCCGCCATTACGAGAAAGATTACAAGATATAATTCCACTTATAGAAACATTTATTAATCAATACAACTTAGAGACAGGTACAAAAATTGATGGAGTTACACCAGAGGCCCTTAAAATCTTAATGAGCTATCATTGGCCAGGTAATGTAAGGGAATTCTATTCAGTGATGGAAAGAGCCTGTATAGACGCAAGAATAGGTAGTATAACACCTGACAACTTATTACGGTTTACTAACCGGCAAAACCTTCCTAAATCAGGTCAGCAAGCTAGTCTGGAAGAGATAAAACAAAAGGCTGAAAAGGAAGCGATTATTAGTGTCCTTCAACAGACTAAGGGCAATAAACAGAAAACTGCTGAATTACTAGGTATTAGTCGCAGTACTTTATATACTAAATTAAAGTTATATAAAATTATGAATTAACGGACTATTCGAAAGTGTGTGAATATTCAAACTAACTGTGCGAGATACTGTACAGTTATAATAGGCATTTTATACAGCTTTACTAATATGTGTGTCTGGGTTGATATAATTAATTCCATATTGCACTTCCCAAAGACCGAAAGCAAGGGATTCTTTGCCTGGCATGAAAAATGCAATACTACCCAAGTAGGTGAGTAATAATTACTTGGGAGGAGATATAATGGCAATGAAAGAACTTAATCAGATGAATATTCATGGTTGGAAGGAGGAATATCAGAAAAAACTGACATCTGCAGAAGAAGTTGCAAAGTTAGTGAAAAGCAATGATGTAATTTTGTATCCTGGAGGTACTAACATACCGCACGATCTCTCTGTTGCAATTAGTAATAGGGTAACCGAACTTAAAAACATTACTATTTGTTTAGGCTTAGCCTTAAAATTATATGATTTTATGCAACCACAATATCGTGAAAACATATTAATTGAAACACCTTTTGTTGGTCCGATAGAAAGAATGTGTTTAGAATGGCGGACTGCTCAATATATCCCAGTACATCTAAACCAATTAGCTATTTGGCAAGATGATCGTAAACCAAATATTTCTGCTATGGTAGTTACGCCTCCAGATGAAAACGGATTTATGAATAGATCATGTTTTGGAGGGTTAGTTCCTAATAGAGCTATAAGCAAGACAGACATAGTCGTGGTGGAAGTAAATGATAAAACGCCCTGGTTGGCAGGAGATGATCTTAAAATACATGTTTCTGAAGTGGATTATATTTTAGAAAGTGATGCAGACCTTACCGAAATACCTGATATTCCAATAACTGATATAGAAAGGAAAATAGCTGCCTATATTTCGGATATGATTCCAGATGGTTCTACTATACAACTAGGCTTAGGTGGCTTAGCTAATGCTATAGGTTATTTTTTACGGGATAAAAAGGATTTAGGTGTTCATTCGGAAGTAGTACAAAAATCTTTTAAAGAGTTGATGGAATTAGGTGTAGTTAATGGTAGTAAAAAGAATTTTTATCCAGGTAAAGTTTTAGCAACATTTTGTGTAGGGGATAAAGAATTATGGGATTTTGTTCATCGAAATGAGGATTTCCTTTTTACAGAAGTTGAGTATAATAATAATCCGTATATTATTGCTAAAAACGATAATCTAGTTTCGGTTAACAATGCTCTGATGATTGATGTTACTGGGCAAGTAGCTTCCGAATCTATAAGAGAAAAGCAATATAGTGGAACTGGAGGACAAAACAACTTTGTACAAGGCGCATTGATGTCTAATGGTGGTAAAAGTATTATTGCTCTTAATTCTACCTTTAAGGATAAAGAAGGAAAGATAAAATCGAGAATAGTACCTTTTTTACCTCCGGGAACTATTGTATCTACTTCACGAAATGATATTCAATATGTGGTAACAGAATATGGGGTAGCTAATGTAAGATTTAAAGGGATAGCCGAAAGGGTCAGGGATTTAATTCAAATAGCTCACCCAGATTTTAGAGATGAACTAATTTTTCAGGCTAAAAAAATAGGTTGGCTGTAAAATTGTGTATATAGTTATAGATAGCTCCTAGATAAATATCTAGGAGTTTTTTTATGTTTATGATCTTATGAATGTAAGTGATTTTAAAGGCATATATTTTAAAACGGGCAAACATATTCTGGCCGGAGAATGGGGTGTAGATTTATGGGAAAGCGCCGAAATGCAATTAATAAGATTATGGCAGATTTTCTGGAAATTCCAAAAGATCTGGTATTAGACCTACCCAAAATTACGATTGTTGGCAGGGAAGATATATATATAGAAAATCATCGGGGAATTATTGAATATAATTTGAACCGCATAAGAATTAATTTGAGCCGAGGATTTTTAGAAATTGAGGGAAGAAATTTAGAGATAAATGCTTTAATGCCGGAGGAGATGAAAATAACAGGGGAAGTTAAATCATTTAAATACATGGATTAAGGAGGGCAGGAGTGTGAGCAATAAGTTTTTTGACCAAGTAAGCGGGATAATTAAAGTTAAACTTAATGGCAAAAAGCAAGAAAAAGTCATAAATATGGCTTTAGCTCGCGGAATTTATATCTGGGGAATTAAGAGGACTGATAATAATATTCAGTTTAAGATTAGGAATAATAGTTTAGAAGCGTTAAAACATATTGCTGATGAGAGTGGAAATGAAATAGAAATAGTCAGTGAGGAAGGTTTACCTTTTTTTAAAAATGTTTTTAAAAGGCGTATAGGTTTTTTCTCGGGTGCTTTAATTTTTGTTTTAACCCTTTATTTTATTTCCTCTTTTCTTTGGTTTGTAGAAGTTAGTGGTAATGAGAAAATAGAAACAAAAAAAATAATGCTGATAGCAGCTAAACATGGAGTTTACCAAGGTGCGGCTAAATGGAATTTTAGCTGTAATGATGTTGAAGAAGCTATATTAAGGGATTTAAGTGATTTAACCTATGTCAAAGTAGGCATTAAAGGTGTAAAAGCCAAAATTGAGGTGGTAGAAAAGGTTCTAGCTAAAAAAGAAATCACTGGTCCTTGTCATATGGTAGCATCCAAAAATGGAGTAGTTGAGCAAGTTTTAATTCTAGAGGGGCAAGCTAATACTATACAAGGAGATGTCGTAGCAAAAGGGGACATATTAATATCTGGCTTAATATTCCCTGAGGAAAACATGTATTTTACTAAACCGGAAGCGGAAGAAACGGAAGAAACGGAAGAAACTGAAAAAACAGAACCTTACTATGTTAGAGCTAGGGGAGAAGTTAAAGCTGTAGTATGGTATGAAGGCTATGGAGAATGTAAATTAAAATCAGAAGAAATAACACTTACCCAGAATAAACAAACTCGAATATTTTTAAAAACTCCTTGGAAAACCTTTATGGTCAAAGGTAAAAACAGTAATGATTTTGATCTAGCAGAGCAAAAGATTGATACCAAGGTTTGGAATACACCGATAGGTAAATTTGGCTTAAATAAAGAAATCATGCAAGAAAAGGTAATAAATATAAAGAAGTATACCGAAAAAGAGGCAACTAAAATAGCACAAGATAAAGCTACCCAAATTGCACAAGAAAAGCTTATGGGTGCTCAGAAGGTTATCAATACTAAAGTGGAGGTTCTTTCAGCACCTAGTGATCCTATTTTAAGAGTAAAGGTGTCGATAGAAGCGATAGAAAATATAGCTATCCCCGAACCTATAAATGTTGTGGATTAAAACTATAAGATTAATAGATAAAGTGCAGAAGTTTTTTACAAGCTAAAGGTTGCGTATATTTGCTCTATTTCTTGTGTTATAATTATTTGGAAGAATTGCGATTTAGGGGGACTATGTTTTTGTTAGAAAATGAAGTGAAAGTGTCTATAGGTGATAACAGAAATGCAGCAGTTTTCTTTGGCCCAGGGGATGAAAACTTTAAATATTTAAAAGGGCTATTTAATGCAGAAGTTTATGCACGAGGTAGTGATCTTTTTATCCGGGGTGAAGAAAAACATGTTACTGAGGCTCAGGAGTTAATAAGCAGTTTGATAGATATTATTGAAAATGAAGGTCAGCTTAATATTAATAATATAAACTATATACATACACTGCAAAAGCGTGGAGTTAAAAGTAAATATGTTGATATTGTATCAGGTCCGATTCTTAAAACGGTGCAAGGTAATTATATAAAACCTAAGACTATTGGACAAAGAAAATATATTGAAGCAATACTTAAAAATGATGTAGTATTTTGTATAGGCCCTGCTGGGACAGGCAAGACATATTTGGCTGTAGTTATGGCGGTAAGGGCTTTGAAGAATAAGCAGGTAGAACGTATTATTCTAGTAAGACCAGCAGTAGAGGCCGGAGAAAAACTAGGTTTTCTACCTGGTGATTTAATTGAAAAAGTTAATCCTTATTTAAGACCTTTATATGATAGCCTTTTTGAAATTTTGGGTGTGGAAGTTACTCAACGGTATTTGGAAAGAAACATTATAGAAGTGGCACCTTTGGCTTATATGCGTGGACGAACCTTAAATGATGCATTTATTATTTTAGATGAGGCTCAAAACACAACTCCACAGCAGATGAAGATGTTTTTAACTAGGCTCGGTTTTAGTTCTAAATCGGTAATCACGGGTGATGTTACCCAAGTAGATTTACCTAAAGGTGACTATTCAGGGTTGATTGAGGTGCAAAAGATCTTGCAAAATATAAAAGGTATTTCTTTTGAATATTTAAGCAAGGAAGATGTAGTTAGGCATCCTTTAGTACAGGATATAATAAATGCTTATGAAGTGTTTGAACAAGGCGATTATTAATTTAGTACTAAAGTAGACTAAGGAGCGTATATGAGGATTAAAAGGTTTTTTAACAATATTTGGACAAACATAAAACCTTTGTTAACCCACCCTAATACACAGAACATATTAGGGGTTTTGTTATTATTTTCGTTAACAGTGGTTATTTTGGTTAGTAATTTTACCCCTAACCAGGTTTCTTTTCGTCCTGATGAAGTAGCACGGCGAAATATTCAATCTAATATCAATGCCATAATTATAGATGAACAAGAGACTGCAGAACTGAAAAATCAAGCAACTAATCGGGTGCAAAAGGTATATCAAGAGGATAAATACGCCTTATCAAATATGATAAGTGATATTGATGATTCGTTTTTTATCATTAACAATCATCTGAATACAGATGAAGGAAATAAAGAACAATTGATTGATTTCTTAAATACTACTAATCAAGAGAAGAGATTTGAACTTAGCCTCGATACTAACCAGCTAGCAGATTATTTGCTAAGCATAAACCTAGAAGATTTTATATTATTACAAGATGCTACTAATGATATTACTAGGAGTTTAATGAGCAAGCCTATTACAGAAGAGGCCTTAACCGGAATCTATGAGCAAGCAGAGCAACAAATATCGAATCTTTCATATAGTTCTGAAGCTAAGGAAATAATTAAGATAATTACTATAAACTCTATAAGACCTAATTTGATTTTTAATAAAGAAGCGACTGATAAAGCAATAAAGGAAGCTAAAGATGAAGTGCAATCGGTACAAAAGACTATCAAAGCTGGTGAAATAATAGTACGAGAAGGTGATCGGGTTACAGCAGAACAAATATCTGTTCTGGAACAATTGGGACTACAGAGAAGTCAAGGTTATCCATTAACTGTATTCGGAGTTATTATTTTCGTGTTACTTACATTCTGGCTAATTATAGAGTTCATACGCAGATATTATAAAGAGATATATCGTAATAGTTTACAAATGCTCTTAATCGGATTAATATTTATAATTATTATATTAATAACTCGTTTTGTGACTGTAATTAAATTGGGTAGTCAACCGGAATTGAATGCTCTAATGGGATATTTGGCGCCTGTAGCTGCTGGGTCTATGCTCTTGGCTATATTACTAGATAACCGTTTAGCATATTTCTTGACTAGTATTATGGCTATTTATGTAGGCTTATTAACTGATGGAAATCAGTTGTTTTACGCGATTGTGGCTTTTATAAGCGGGTCTGTAGGAATATTTTGGGTTCATAAAGTTAACCAAACTTCGGATCTAGCCAAAGCTGGCTTGTATATAGCTTTAGTTAATATAGCCACGATTACAACTTTATCATTTATAGGTGGAAATGTTTCTTTAGATATTCTAATAGTGGGAGTGATTGTAGGTGCTATAAATGGTATCTTATCGGCAGTCTTGATGATAGGTGCACTACCTTATTTAGAAAGTGCTTTTTCTATAACTAGTATGGTAAAATTGTTAGAACTGTCTAATCCTAATGCTCCTTTGCTTAGACGCTTGCTTTTAGAGGCACCAGGTACTTATCACCATAGCTTGATGGTAGGTAACCTTGCGGAAGCTTCTGCCGAAGCTATAGGTGCTAATCCTTTGTTAGTAAGGGTCGGGGCATATTATCATGATATAGGCAAGGTAAAACGTCCGGAATATTTCGTGGAAAATCAAAGAGGCTTTGATAACCCTCATGCTAAGATTGCTCCGGCACTAAGTTCACTAATCATAACTTCCCATGTCAAAGAAGGAGCTGAACTTGCTCGTGAGGCAAATATACCTCAATTAATTATAGATTTTATCGAACAACATCATGGTACTAGTTTAGCTCGGTATTTTTACAGCATGGCATTAAAAGAGGATAATGACGGGCTAATCAGTGAAGATGGTTTCCGCTATGAAGGGCCTAAACCCCAAAGTAAAGAGGTAGCATTAGTAATGCTAGCTGATTCAGTTGAGGCAGCAGTTAGATCCCTTAAAGAGCCTACTGAGGAGGCTATTAAGGAAATGGTGGATAAAATAATTAAAGACAAATTAGATGATGGTCAATTAGAATTATGTGATTTGACTTTTAGAGATCTCCATATTATTTCCGCATCTTTTTGTAATGTGTTAGAAGGCATTTATCATAAACGTATAGAATACCCTGCAATTGTTAAAAAAGAGTTAGAAAAGAGTTAGAAAAGAGGGGTGGAGATTATGGAAATAATGATAATCAACCAACAGAGTAAAATTGCTTACAATAAGGATTTGCAAAATGTAATTAATAATGTAATTAAAACTTTGGCTAAATTAGCTAAATTACCCGAAAATACGGAAGTAAGTATTTTAATCGTAGATAATAGCTATATTCAAGAACTCAATTTAATTTATCGTGGTCTAAACCAATCGACAGATGTACTTTCTTTTGCTATGAATGAATTAACTGAGGATGAACCAGATTTAGATTTTGATGGCGAGGTAAATGTATTAGGTGATATAGTATTATCTTTGGAACAGGCATTAGAGCAGAGTAAAGAGTTTAATCATAGTTTAGAACGGGAATTAGGCTATCTCGTTGCACATGGTATGTTGCATTTGCTAGGTTATGATCACGAAGTACCGGAAGAACAAAAAGTCATGAGGGATTTAGAAGAAAAAGTTATGAAAGCGGTGCAGTTGGAAAGGTAAAAGGATGAAATCACGAAATTTATTAGAAAGTCTATATTATGCTTTTCAAGGTGTAATATATGGTTTTTCTAGTGAACGTAATTTAAAAATACATTTGCTGGCAGCAGTATCGATGATAGGTGTAGGGTGTTATTTTGGCATAAATAGATGGGAGTGGGCATTACTACTATTTACAATATTTTTAGTAGTTATTGCAGAAACTATTAATACTGCTATAGAAAAGACTATTGATTTAGTTACTAAAGAATATCACCCTTTAGCCAAAAGTGCTAAGAATTTAGCTGCAGGTGCAGTATTATTAAGTGCTATTAATGCTATAATAATGGGAGTTATTATTTTTGGTCCTTACTTATGGTAATAAATTATAGGGGGACATTATGAAAAACATTCCCAATCTCATTAAAAAAGCTCGTGAAGCAGAACTTTGCGCTTACAGTCCTTATTCGAAGTTTAGTGTAGGTGCTGCACTGTTGACTAAAGAGGGTAATATTTTTACTGGATCTAATGTTGAGAATTCTTCATTTGGCTTAACTGTTTGTGCAGAGCGTATAGCCGTTTTTAAGGCGGTAACTTCAGGAGAAAAAGAGTTTGATACTATCCTTATAAGTGCTTCTGGATTAGGATATCCTTATCCTTGCGGAGCTTGCTTGCAAGTTTTGGCTGAATTTTCGCCGGAAATGACAATAATAGTAATAGATGAACAAGAAAAGATTAGAAAGTTTAGGTTAAAAGAAATGTTACCGCAAATCTTTCTTCTTAATCAACAAGAGGGGGACATAGTGTGAAATCAGGTTTTGTAAGTATAATAGGTAGGCCTAATGTAGGTAAATCTACTTTAATGAATACGGTAATTGGCGAAAAAGTAGCTATAGTTTCGGAAAAGCCACAGACCACTCGTCACAGGATTCAGGGAATTTATACGAGTACTGATGGGCAGATAATTTTTATAGATACACCAGGAATTCATAAGCCGAAACATTTGTTGGGAGAATATATGGTCAAAGTTTCTACTCGCAGTTTAAAAGAAGTAGATATAATATATTATATGATTGATGTTACAAAACCGTTTGGCGGTGGAGAAAAGTTTATCGTTGACCAACTTAAAGCAGCAGCTTCACCAGTCTTTTTAATAGTTAATAAAATAGACTTGGTAAGTGAAGAAAAAGTCGAAAGCCATGTGGCTGATTTTACTAAATATATGAATTTCGCAGAAATCATACCATTATCTGCGACTTTAGGGAGTAATATCCCGCTTTTATTAGAAAAGACTTTTGCTTATTTACCGGAAGGTCCTTTGTACTATCCAGAGGAAGATTTTACGGATCAGCCGGCATCATTTATTGTTGCGGAACTTATCCGGGAAAAAGTATTAATTTTGACTCGTGATGAAGTACCTCATTCTATTGTAGTTGAAATAGAAGAGTTTAGAGACCGGCCAAATGAGAAGATATATTTAAGAGCAGTAATATACACGGAAAGAGATTCACAAAAAGGTATTATCATAGGAAAAAATGGACAAATGTTAAAAGCTATCGGTGAAAATGCTAGAAAAGATATTGAATTAATGTTAGATGCATCTGTTTATTTAGATTTATGGGTAAAAGTCAAGAAGGATTGGCGAAGTAGTGAGAAACATTTAAACCAATTTGGTTTTAGATAATAGGGGGAACCAATGTTAGCTTCATATTTAGATAGTACCAACCTTAAAAGTGATAGTAGTCGTCAAGATATAGTTGAGCTGTGTACAGAAGCTGAGTTTTATGAAATGGCTTCTGTTTGTGTGTTAGCTCACCGTGTTAGTCTAGCTAGTAATCTACTTAAAGATACTGGGGTAAAAACATGTACTGTGATCGGGTTTCCATTAGGCGCAGATAATATAGTAACTAAAGTTTTTGCTACTGAGCAAGCATTAAAAGATGGGGCCGAGGAAATAGATATGGTCATAAATATAGGTGCTGTAAAAGATGGCGATTACAATCTAGTGGAAAAAGAATTGCAATCTGTTTTAGAGTTAAATAAAACTTATGAGTTTGTCTTGAAGGTAATAGTAGAGACTGCTCTTTTAACTGAAAAGGAATTGATTAATTTAATTAAGTTAATTAGCCGCATGGAATGTGATTACATAAAGACTTCAACTGGTTTTGCCACACGAGGAGTAAGTGTTAAGGATATTGAAATAATTAATCAACATAAATCAGAAGCTTTAAAAGTTAAAGCTAGTGGTGGAATAAAAGGTTTGGATTTCGCTTTAGAGTTAATTAATTTAGGTGTAGACCGCATAGGAACTAGTAGTGCAAAAAACATAATTGAGGGAATGAGCTAAGGGGAGGACTATTAAGGAGATAGTCCTTTTTTTGATTATAAATGGATAAATGTTGCGGAAGCTACTGCTTATGTTAATACAATTTCTGAGCATACTGGGATTAAAGTTTTACGGGTGAATGAAGCTAAGAAAGTAAGTAATGGTTTTTGGAGTGGGTCATAAGTGTATTCAAAAAGTAGATGTATAATAATTAAAACTATAGATTTCAAAGATGCTGACAAACTAGTAACATTGTTTTCAGAGAGACAAGGGAAGGTCAGGGCCATAGCTAAAGGAATAAAAAAGCCAAATAGTAGTTTAAGGGCATGTGTGCAACCTTTTGGACATTCCTTTTTTTCCTTCAGTCGAAGTCGGGGATTAGGTCTAATAACTCAAGGTAAGTTATTAGATTTTTATGGGTTTATTAGAGACGATATTAGTCTGAGCTTAAACACCATATATCTCATGGAATTATTAGATAAATCATTAATGGAAAATGCTCCCCTAGCTAGACTCTATCAAATCACGGTTAATGTATTAGAAACTTTAAATAATCCCGAATTACCTTATAATCCTTTATTATTAAGATATTACGAAATGTCTTTGTTAAAAGAACTAGGTTACATGCCCCTTCTAGATCAGTGTGTTTCATGTAATAAGTCAAATGTAAATTTAAACTTTTTAAGTATTAGTGAAGGTGGCACTGTTTGTGATGTGTGTGCCAAACAGACTCGAAATAATGTAACCATATCAGGTGAGAGTTTAGCTATTTTGAGGTTATTAGCTCATTCTAATGTTACTATCTTAGCAAGAGTTAAAATTAGTGAAAGATCTTTAAGACAAATTGAGCTAGTTTTGGAGAAATATTTAGAATATTATTTAGAACAGAGGCTAAATGTTAAAGATACTATAAAAACATTAAAATGCAGGTTATCTGTAACTAATTGACATGTTTATAAGCTGTTGTTAAAATAAAAAGATAACATAATTGCATAAAATAAAACGATGAAGAAGAATACAATAAAAAGTTTTCTTACAGAGAACCAGTAAGGGTGGGAGCTGGTAGAAAGTTATTTTTGTAGGCACTTTGGAGTTTACAGGAGGAAAACCTATATTCAAAGCTTATAGGTGAGTAAAGCCTGAATCCTTAAGGTGGGCTAAATGAAAGCCAATCAGGGTGGAACCGCGGGTAGACCCGTCCCTGTCTTTGTACAAGGACGGGTTTTTTGTATTTTTAATTATAAAACATAAATTCTTAGTAAAGACTGCGATAAGTCAAAGTGGAGACCCAAACGATGAACATTTTTTAATTCCAACAGTCGATTAATCTTTATTTAATAAGGGAGGAATAGCTTAGTGAATTTCCAAGAAATAATATTAGCACTTCAGAATTACTGGGCTAAACAAGGGTGTATAATAGGACAGCCTTATGATGTGGAAAAAGGCGCTGGAACTATGAACCCTGCAACGTTTCTAAGAGCTTTAGGACCTGAGCCTTGGAAGACAGCATATGTAGAACCTTCAAGAAGGCCTACAGACGGAAGGTATGGAGATAATCCTAACCGTTTACAACATTATTATCAGTATCAAGTAATTCTAAAACCTTCTCCTGATAATGTAATAGATTTATATTTAGATAGCCTAAAAAATCTAGGGATTGATCCCCAAAAACATGATATTAGATTTGTAGAAGATAATTGGGAATCTCCTACTTTAGGTGCTTGGGGTCTAGGGTGGGAAGTATGGCTAGATGGAATGGAAATCACCCAGTTTACTTATTTCCAACAGTGTGGTGGTTTTGATTGTCATCCTGTATCTGCAGAGATCACTTATGGACTAGAGCGTATTGCTATGTATATTCAAAACCAAGAAAGTGTTTACGATATTGAATGGGTAGATAACATAAGTTATGCAGATATTCACCATCAAGGGGAAGTAGATTATTCCCACTATAATTTTGAAATAGCTGATATTAAGACTCTTACGACTATGTTTAATCTGTGTGAAGAAGAGGCTAAACTAGTAATCTCAAAGCATTTAGTCCTTCCAGCTTATGATTATGTTTTAAAATGCTCACATTTATTTAATTTATTAGATGCCCGGGGAGCTATTAGTGTAACAGAGAGAACTGGTTATATTGGCAGGGTAAGGAATTTAGCTAGAATGGTTGCTCATGAATATGTAAAACAACGAAAGAGTTTAGGTTATCCCCTGTTAAAAGATGAAAAATTAAGGAAGTATTTGTTAGCCGACGGGGAGGTTTCTTAGAGATGGTAAAAGATTTATTGTTAGAAATTGGTGTGGAAGAATTACCTTCGGGTTATATGGCAGGGGCAATTAAAGATTTAAAGAAAAACCTAGTTGCTAAATTCGAGGATAAACGTTTAGTTTATGGAAAAATTGATGTTTATGGTACACCTAGACGCTTAGTTATTCATGTAGAAAACTTAAGTGAAACACAAACAGATGCTGTTATCGAAAATAGAGGGCCGAAAAAAGAGATTGCATATGACGCTCAAGGTCAACCTAGTAAGGCAGGATTAGGTTTTGCTAGGGGTCAAGGAGTAGCATTTGAAGATTTGGAGATACGCGAGCTAGCAGGTGCCCAGTATTTATTCGTCTCTAAAACTGAAAAAGGTGAAAAGACTATTAATCTTTTACCTAATATAATGACTGACTTAATAACGGAACTCTCATTTCCTAAGTCTATGAGGTGGGGAAACTATACATTAAGATTTGCTAGACCGATTAGATGGATATTAGCATTATACGGTAATGAATTACTGAACTTTACTATCGAGAATCTTAACAGTTCTAATTATACTTATGGTCATCGGTTTTTGTCTTCCGGAAGTTTAAAAGTCCAGGATATAAATTCTTACTTTCAACTACTTAATGATAATTATGTAATTCTTGATCAAAATAAGCGGAAAGAGCTAATTTGGCAACAGATAAAGGAAGTAGCAGATAAAGTAGATGGTAGTCCCATGGAAAACGAAAGTTTGTTGGAAGAAGTTACCTACCTAGTTGAATACCCGACTGCCTTTTACGGGAGTTTTTCCACATCTTATCTAGATGTACCAGTAGAAGTGTTAACTACAAGTATGATCGAACATCAAAGGTATTTTCCGGTATTTAACCAAAAAGGTGAATTGTTAAATGGTTTTATCGGAGTACGAAATGGTACTGATTATAATTTAGATGTAGTCAAAGCAGGTAATGAACGAGTTCTAAAAGCTAGATTAGAAGATGCCCTATTCTTTTGGAATGAAGATACTAAGTTACCCTTAAATAATTTGACCGAAAAACTAGATGATGTCTTATTTCATGAGAAATTAGGTAGCTTATTAGAAAAAGTCAAACGGTTAGAAAAAATAGCTTTATATATAGGAGAACAAAACCAACTGAGTACTCCAAGTAAGATTACGCAAGCTGCATTACTTTGTAAAGCTGATCTAGTAAGTAATATGGTGAATGAATTCCCGGAATTACAAGGTGTAATGGGTAGATATTATGCTATTAAAAGTGGTGAAGATGAGGAAGTAGCGGAAGCTATACTAGAACATTATTTACCTAGATTTGCTGGTGATGTTATGCCTCAGACTGATACTGGTAAAGTCCTAAGTTTAGCTGAAAAAATCGATAACATGGTAGGATCTTTTGCCATAGGAATTAAACCTACCGGTTCTCAAGATCCATATGCTTTAAGAAGACAAGCTATGGGATTAGTTAATCTAATTTTAGAAACTGAGATACAGCTTGATATACCCGCTATATTAGGAAAAGCTTATCAAACATTTGACAATATTACTCTTATTAATAATCAGGAAAAAACGGTTGATGAAGTATATGATTTCATACTACAGAGGTTTAGAGGGGTAATGCTGGAGCGAAATATTTCATATGATGTTATTGACGCAGTCCTTGCAGTTCCATCTAATAATATTAATATATTAGTTGAGAAGAGTAAAATATTAACAGAGTTCAAGAACTCTGCAGGTTTTGAAGATTTTATGGTAGTATTTAATCGTTCCTATAATTTATCTAAAAAGTGGAATCAAACTGATTTTGATGAGAATCTATTAGTAGACCCTAGTGAAATATCTTTGCATAAAGCTTTTGCTGAGCGTAAGGATAGAGTTATAGGTTTATTTGATTCTGGAGATTATTTAGCAGCTTTAAATATTATTATACAATTGAGGCCTTACATTGATGAATTTTTTGATGCTGTAATGGTCATGGTAGACGATGAGAATTTGAAATCAGCTAGATTAAGCTTACTTAAATGTATTGCTGATTTATGTATGAATTTTGCGGATTTCAATAAAATTGTTAGTTAAAAAGACATATTCTAAAAATGTTTTTGAAAATGATATAGTATATATAAATGTGTAATTGTTGGCCCAAAAGTATAGCATAATTGGGTGGTGGAAATTATCGAGTTGACAGATAGACAAGAAACAATCTTAAATATTGTGAAAGAACATGGCCCTATAACTGGCGAGAATATTGCCATACAGTTGTCATTAACTAGGGCTACTGTACGCCCAGATCTTGCATTTTTAACTATGTCAGGTTATTTAGAGGCAAAACCTCGTGTAGGATATACCTATAGACCTGAAGGGGTCGAAAATAGGGTTAAAAAAATATTAAATCAATATCGAGTAAAAGATATTCAATCTTTACCGGTTGTGGTCAAAGAGACTAGCAGTATTTATGATGCGATTGTAGCATTATTTATCGAAGATACTGGTAGTGTATTTATTGTTGGTGAAGACAACTATTTAACTGGAGTAGTTTCTCGGAAGGATTTTTTGAAAACAACTATGGGCAATGTAGATATTCATAAGGTTCCAGTTAGTGTGATTATGACTAGAATGCCAAATGTTGTAACTACAACAGCTGAAGAAATGGTAGTTGAAGCAGTTAGGAAAGTAGTAGAACATGAGGTGGACAGCCTACCAGTTGTCAAATGTTTTATAGATAAAGAAGGTGAGGAAAAACTTAAGGTAGTAGGTAGAATTACTAAAACTACTTTAGTTCGGCTCTTCTTGGACTTAGCTTGTACAAAAAATTAGGGGGTTTGCTTGTGGCTAAACATTTACCGGGAGTATACATCGTTTCAGATTCTATTGGCGAGACTGCTGAGATGGTTGTTAGAGCAGCAGCAAGTCAATTTAATTCTGGTATTATGGAAATACGTCGTGTACCTAATATTTCTGATATTGAAACCCTAGATGAGATTATTAAGCAGGCTACAGAAAATGGTTTTCTTGTAGCATATACTTTAGTAGTCGATGAACTTGCTGAACATCTAAGGGCAAAGGCATTTGAACATGATGTTTTATGTGTTGATATTTTAGGTCCTCTTATAGATGCTTTTAAATTAGTCAGTAATATTGAACCTAGAAAAGAACCTGGTTTGTTACGTAAACTTGATGAAATGTATTATCGTAGAATTGAAGCAGTTGAATTTGCGGTACGATATGACGATGGAAAAGATCCTAGGGGTATCAAATTAGCAGATATAGTATTGGTAGGAGTATCTAGGACTTCTAAAACACCTTTATCGATGTATTTAGCTAATAAAAGGCTGAAGGTAGCTAATGTTCCACTAGTGCCTGAGGTTAATCCGCCGGAAGAACTTTATCTAGCGGAAAAAGGCAAAGTTATTGGGCTAACCGTAAAACCAGAGCTCTTATTTCATATTAGAACAGAACGTTTGAAAACTCTAGGTTTAAAAGGCCAAGCCAGTTATGCTAATGAAAATAGAATTGAAGAAGAACTTGAATTTTCCAGTGGAATTATGAAAAGACTCGGATGTCCAGTAATAGATGTAACTAATAAAGCGGTAGAGGAAACGGCTAGTAAAATTCTTGAAATATACTACAGGAGGTTAAGCAATGTCTAGCAAGTATGTTTATTTATTTGAAGAAGGTCATTCTGATATGCGATTATTGTTAGGAGGAAAAGGTGCTAACTTGGCAGAAATGAGCCGTATTGGATTACCAGTACCTTCCGGATTTACAATTACGACCGAAGCCTGTAATACTTTTCTAGAATCGGGAAATAAATTTCCTGATGAGATTTTAGATGAAGTTTTTATAGCATTAAAAACCTTGGAATCAAAAACTAATAAAATATATGGAGATAAAGATAATCCCCTCTTAGTATCGGTGAGATCGGGTGCAGCTGTATCGATGCCCGGCATGATGGATACTATTCTTAATTTAGGTTTAAATGATGTGGCAGTAAAAGGTTTAGCTTCTTTAACTGGTGATGTGAGATTTGCATATGATTGTTATCGGAGATTTATTCAGATGTTTAGCAATGTAGTCTTAGGTATTGACCTAGCACTTTTCGATGAAATAATTGAGAAATATAAAAGAAGACTTAGTTTAATATTTGATTATGAAATACCAGCAGATGAATTACAAGCTATTATTGAGGAATATAAGGGAATAGTACAAAAGGAAAAAGGTTTTGATTTCCCGCAAGATGTTAAAGAACAACTAGTAATGGCTATTCAAGCTGTATTTAGCTCCTGGAATAACCAGAGGGCTATTACATATAGAAAACTTAACAAAATAGAAGATAAATTAGGTACGGCAGTTACTATACAGTCTATGGTTTTTGGTAATATGGGACAAGATAGTGGTACTGGTGTAGCTTTTACTCGGAATCCTTCTGATGGGGGTCAGGAACTTTATGGAGAGTTTTTAGTAAATGCTCAAGGTGAAGATGTAGTTGCAGGAATAAGAACTCCAACTCCTATATCGAAACTATTAGAAGAACTCCCTACAGTTTATGACCAGTTTCTAGATACTTGCGAAAAACTAGAAACTCACTATCGTGATATGCAGGATATTGAATTTACCGTGGAAAAAGGTAAATTATACATGTTACAAACTAGAAATGGAAAGCGTACTACTACTGCGGCAGTAAAAATAGCAGTAGATATGTACAAAGAAGGAGTTATCAGTAAGGAAGAAGCCTTATTAAGAATAGACCCTGAACAGATTGATCAATTACTACATAGGCAAATAGATATGAGTATACAACTAAATCCTATTGCTAAAGGTTTACCTGCCTCACCTGGGGCTGCTAGTGGCAAAGTTATTTTTGATCCTGACTTAGCTGAAAAGCATGGAGAATTAGGTGAAAGGGTAGTTCTAGTTCGCAGTGAAACTACTCCTGATGATATACATGGTATTATCCATGCTCAGGGGATATTAACTTCTCGTGGGGGAATGACTTCCCATGCTGCAGTAGTAGCAAGAGGAATGGGCAAACCGTGTGTATGTGGATGTGAAGCTATAAAAATAGACCGAGTTAAAGGGGAATTTGTAGCTAATGGTACAGTAGTTAAAGAAGGGGATATTATAACTATTGATGGTGCTACCGGAAAAGTGATGGTTGGCGAAGTAGCTATGATAGAACCAACTTTATCTGATGATTTTGAAACACTACTAGATTGGGCTAATGAAATAAAAACTATGGCAGTTAGGGCTAATGCGGATAGTCCCCAAGATGCATTGAAGGCTCGTGAGTTCGGTGCGGAGGGTATAGGGTTATGTCGTACTGAACATATGTTTATGGCTCATGAAAGAATGCCTGTGGTTCAGGAAATGATATTGGCTGATACATTAGAGGAGAGAAATATTGCTTTAGATAAACTTTTACCTGTCCAAAGAGATGATTTTTATGGAATTTTGAAAGCAATGGCTCCATTTCCAGTAACTATTAGATTATTAGATCCGCCTTTACACGAATTTTTACCTGATTACACTACATTATTTTTAGAAGTCGAAGAATTAAAAAACAAAGGTTCTGATAAAAAGTTGTTATTAGAGAAACAAGAAGTTCTATACAAATTGGGTAACTTAGCAGAAAATAATCCTATGTTAGGACATAGGGGATGTCGTTTAGGAATAACTTATCCTGAAATATATCGTATGCAAACTAGGGCTATATTTGAAGCGATGGTAATGTTGAAAAAAGAAGGTATTGCTATTCTAGCAGAAATTGAGATTCCGCTAGTAATGGATATAAAGGAATTTTCTATACTTAAAGCTGAAATAAATGAGGTATATGAAGAGATTAAACAAGAAACAGGTTTAGAGCTTAATTTCCTTATCGGCACTATGGTTGAACTTCCTAGAGCATGTTTGACTGCAGATGAAATTGCCCAAGAGGCTGATTTCTTTTCATTTGGTACTAATGATTTAACTCAGACTACACTAGGTATTAGTCGCGATGATGCTGAAAGCAAATTCATCCCTGTTTACTTAGATAAAAGGATCTTAAAAGATAATCCTTTTGCAGTTCTTGATCAAGTGGGAGTAGGAAGTCTGATGAAGATTGCAGTAGAAAAGGGTCGTGCTAGCAAGCCTGATATCTTAATAGGTATATGTGGTGAACATGGTGGCGAACCTAGTTCTATAGAATTTTGTCATAAACTAGACTTAGGCTATGTAAGTTGCTCACCATACCGTATTCCTATTGCTAGATTGGCAGCAGCCCAAGCGGCGGTTAAGGAAAAAGAGCAATAATAAGTAATATGCAGGGCAGATTTTTGATTGCCAGCTGAAACTATAAAATCCCACCGTGGCAGGGGACATTTCGTTTGTCACACATCCCATAAATTAGCCAAGGAGTCTGACTCCTTGGCTAATTCTTATTTTATGCCATCAGTTTCCTATAACAGCTTTTTCATTTAAAATAGTTAACACTATCCTAGGTAATAATATTTTCTTGCTCGATACAGCATATTTTGATATAATGAATAGTCCTAAGAGTTATGGGTGTCGCAGGGACAATAACCCTGTCCCCTTGTCCCACCCTTGTTCTATCTTATTCATCAGTTGTAATGCAATATTTATTTTCACTTAAAGGATTAATGATACTTTTGTAGAATTTAAGTATATAGGTGGGAAATATCTGATAATTTAACCGTAGTAGTAAATGGTACTTTGGTTGTGCCAGTAAAAACCTTTTAATGAAGATATATATGCTTTATAAAGAACAGGTATATTAGGAAAAGGAATAATTGAGCTAGCACGAACAACCAAAAGTTTGAGAACAAGTTAGCCTTTATTAGTGATTTGAAGTAATGTTTTAAATCCTTAAGCCCCCATAGGCATAAGGTTTTTCTTTATTTAGGGGTGATTTAGTGTTGATCAGGGAAGAAATTGAACTACGTGAAGCTAAAACAATAGCTCCTTATGGACTTTTGGCGACTGCATCTAAGGGAAGAGAATCAGAGGAAGTACCAGATCAAATAAGAACCTGTTTTATGGTTGATCGGGATCGTATTATTCATTCCAAATCTTTTCGCCGACTAAAACATAAAACCCAGGTTTTCATAGCACCACCAGGTGATCATTATCGTAGTCGTTTAACTCATACATTAGAAGTTAATCAAATTGCAAAGACTATTGGTGCAGGATTAAACCTAAATATTGATTTAATTGAGGCGATAGCACTAGGGCATGATGTTGGGCATACACCATTTGCACATGCAGGTGAACAAATTTTAAATGATTTAATCGATACAGGGTTTCGTCATAACGAGAATAGTGTGCGTGTTTTAACTAGGATTGAGCAACGCCGGGATAGAAACGGGCTTAATTTAAGCCTAGAAGTCTTAGATGGCATTCTGCACCATAGCGGCTATGGAACAGGTGCTAAGCAAGCTGACACTCTAGAAGGGCAAGTAATTAGAATAAGTGATAAAATCGCTTATGTACAACATGATATTGATGATTCTATAAGGGCAGGACTTCTAAAAATAGAAGATATTCCTCGTGAATATCTGGAGATACTAGGATATTCTCATAGTGAACGTATAGGGACTTTAGTAACTGATACTATCAAACATACTAGGAGACAAATATCTTCAGTGAAAAATTATGAAGTAGAGCCAAGCCCTACTATTGAAGAAGCTTTTAAGAAACTGAGGAATTTTATGTTTGAAACTATATATCGAGGACCAGTATGTAAAGCGGAACGGACTAGGGCAATGTTTATAATTGAACATCTTTTTAAATTTTACAAGAAACACCCTAGCAAAATGAGTCCCCTATATAAACAAATTGCTGATGAAGAAGGATTAGAGCGAGCAGTAGTAGATTATATTTCTGGTATGAGTGATGCTTATTGTGTAGCAGTATTTAAGGATATATATATTCCCCAATCTTTGGTGCCAGATACGCTTAAATTTTTCCCCGATTATAGTTAAATGAATATATTTTAGACAAAATTCGAAAATATAGAAGGAATTATTATAAACTTATAGAATATTAGGTGAAGTAATGACAAGATACTACAATGACGATATTGTTGAAGAAATTAGGTCTCGTATAGATATAGTTGAATTAGTATCTGAGACTGTAGAATTGACTAGAAAAGGAAATAGGTATTGGGGTAAATGTCCTTTTCATGGGGAAAAGACTGCATCGTTTTGTGTTACCCCAGAGAAAAACATGTTTTATTGTTTCGGTTGTAATGTTGGTGGAGATATTTTTACCTTCTTAATGAAAAGTAATAACATGGATTTCCCGGAAGCTTTGGAATCTTTGGCTACAAAAATTGGTATTGAACCGGTGAAAGCGAGTTCTAATAAAGAATATAATCGTAAAAGACAGACAATTGCGATTAATTCAGCTGTAGCTAAGTATTTTCAAGAATGCCTGACTCAGCCGGATAATCCTGCTTTAGAGTATCTGGCTAACCGCAATATAACTTTAGCAGCTGCTGATAAATTCCAGGTAGGATATGCGGATGAGGCGTGGAACAGTTTGGAAAACTATATGGTTAAGAAGGGATTTTCCATAGAGGATCTTAAGTTGGCAGGGTTAATAAAATATAGTGAAAAGGCTAAAAGGTATTATGATCTTTTTAGAAACCGGATAATATTTCCTATTTTTGCTTATAATGGGGATATAGTGGGCTTTGGGGGTCGGGCTATAGATGATAGTATGCCAAAATATTTAAATAGTCCTGAAACAGATATTTTTTCAAAAAGGAGAAATCTTTACGGACTTTATCAAAGCAAACAATTGATAAGGCTAAGTAACCAAGTTATTTTAGTAGAAGGTTATACAGATTGCATTAAGTTGAATCAATATGGAATTGAAAATGTTGTGGCTTCTTTAGGAACTGCTTTTACTAATGAGCAGGCTCAGCTGATAAAAAAGTATGCAGAAGCAGTAATAGTTTTATACGATGGTGACGAAGCTGGGCAAAGGGAAACATTAAGAGTAATTGATGTATTAGTTGAAGATAATATTAAAATTGAGGTTTTAACTTTACCTGGCTCTATAGATCCTGATGAATATTTAGATTTATACGGAAAAGAGGATTTTTTGCAGTTTTTAAAGAATAACAAGGTTAATCCTATAGAATTTAAACTTAATAGATATATAAGTAAAGTAGAACACTTGTATATAGACGATAAAATAAAAATAATAAATAATTTACGTTCAGATTTTTCGAGAATAAGCAGCGAACTAGAAAAAGATTATATTATTAAACTAATAGCTCGAAAACTAGAAACCGAAGAAAACTTAATATATCGTGAATTTAACTTGAAAAGCAAAACAATCTCTAGTGTAGGTATAAAAAGGAATAAAAAGCAAATAATTAAAGATAATAGATATTACATTAATTATAGCTTAGAAGAGAAGATATTAGCAACTATGATTGTCGATGATGACATATTTAACCGAATAGCACAGTATGATGTATCCAAATTATTTTCCCAACCTGATGTGAAACAACTGGCTTATATAATAAAGAATTATAAGAATAATATAGAGTTAGAAAAGATAATCAGGGAACATGGTCTAGAAACAATTTGGGCACGAATAATGTTATGTTCGGAAGAAAAACCTTTAAAAGAATATGAAATAAATGACTTCTTAAAACGAGTTGCTATAAATAAAGAGCAAAGGAAATGGCATGAAATGTATCAAAAACTAGATAATATAAGCCAAAATGGCGATTTTGAATCTATGCTAAACTTCATTTTAAGTCTTGATTCAATAATAAATACTACCCGGGAAAGGAGGATATTATGAAAGCAGATAAAAACCTTGCAGAAGCAGTAGTTGTCTTGGCGGAACAAGGTAAAAAAACAAAAAGTTTAACCTATGAGGAGATAAACGAGTATTTGCAGGCCTTTAATTTAGAGGCAGATGAGATAGATGATATACTTGAGCATTTTAAAACCTTAGGGATAAGTGTTAGTAATGAGTTAGATAATGAAGAAGATGAGGACGAAGAAGAAGAAGAAAAGGAAAAAGATGTTGAAAAAGAGGCTGTATCACCTCCTGAAGGGGTAGATGTAGATGACCCTGTAAGAATGTACTTGAAAGAAATCGGTAGAGTATCCCTTTTAACTGCCGAGGAAGAAGTTGATCTAGCGATCAGAAATGAAGCTGGTGAAGACGAGGCTAAAAAACAATTAGTAGAAGCTAACTTAAGATTAGTAGTTAGTATTGCTAAGCGTTATGTAGGTCGTGGTATGCTTTTCTTAGATTTAATTCAAGAGGGAAATCTAGGGCTCATGAAAGCCGTAGAAAAGTTTGACTATCGAAAGGGCTTTAAATTTAGCACCTATGCAACTTGGTGGATAAGACAGGCCATAACTAGAGCTATAGCCGACCAAGCTAGAACTATTCGTATACCTGTGCACATGGTGGAAACTATCAATAAATTATCTAGGGTACAAAGAAGCCTACTACAAGATTTAGGTAGGGAACCTACTCCGGGTGAAATAGCAGAAGAGATGGACATTACAGTCGACAGGGCTATCGAAATAATGAAGGTGGCCCAAGAGCCCGTTTCACTAGAAACTCCTATTGGCGAGGAAGATGATAGCCATTTAGGTGACTTTATAACTGACGAGGAAGCAGAATCCCCAGAAGAGTCAGCCTCATTCGTTTTACTAAGAGAACATTTAGATGGTATACTTAATACGCTTACTGAAAGAGAAGAAAAAGTTCTGCGTTTAAGATTTGGGCTAGATGATGGAAGACCTAGAACTTTAGAAGAAGTAGGACAAGAATTTGGTGTGACTAGGGAAAGAATTAGGCAGATAGAAGCCAAAGCACTGAGAAAGTTAAGACATCCTTCTCGTAGCAAAAAGCTAAAAGATTATATAGAATAATTACCCGTTTAGTTCATTTCTTTGCAATGATAGGTTGACAATACTGCAATGAGATTATATAATATATTTCGTTGGGGCATTCCTCGATAGCTCAACGGTAGAGCATTCGGCTGTTAACCGAAGGGTTGTAGGTTCGAATCCTACTCGAGGAGCCATTAAAAAAATAAAGCGGTAACCAATCTGGTACCGCTTTTTATTTGAAAAGTAACCTGAAAGAGAATATTTTAAAAGACTATTGACCTTTTGGTGAATCTTTATTATACTAACTCTTGCGGGGTTTACGAAGTAAAGCCTGGGCCTATAGCTCAGTTGGCAGAGCCACCGGCTCATAACCGGTCGGTCCCAGGTTCAAGTCCTGGTAGGCCCACCATAACATGGCCCCTTGGTCAAGCGGTTAAGACATCGCCCTTTCACGGCGGTATCAGGGGTTCGAGTCCCCTAGGGGTCACCATTTGGGCGATTAGCTCAGTCGGGAGAGCACCTGCCTTACAAGCAGGGGGTCGGCAGTTCGAGCCTGTCATCGCCCACCATATTAAAAACATAAAGAGTCTGCATAATTATGCAGACTCTTTTAAGTTTCTGTTATCAGTTCTTAGGTATTTGATTTGGTGAATGATATTCTCGCCAGTGCAGGTCGTTAATAATATATTTATCATCAACTTTATAAGCCGTAACATAATAAGTGAAATCAATATTTAATCCATAGGGATCGAAATAGTTGATTTTTAGGGTCAAACTTTCATCATTATAATAAAAACTGCAATTTTCAATATCCTTTTCTGTAAAAACTGGGATACCCTCCTTAGGAACGATAGTCAGCTTATTAATGTCTTCATCCCAATGAGTATAGTAATCTAATATATTAAAGGCTATCTCTTCATTAAAGCCTTTCTGGAGAAACACAAGAGCATTGTTTGCACTTTCATTATGTAAAGATATAATTTTATCATCTATAAAATAGATATCTTCAAAAAAGGCTGTATAGACATCAAAGCACTCAGTAACCTTAACAATATTTTCATATTCTAATGCTGTAGCTTCAGATGAAGGAGTAAATACAATTTTGGAGATAGGTAAATCAGAACTATAAGCTAGGTTACAATTAAAGAAAAACACCAAACTGATAACCAACAAAGTTTTATAATACATATCTTTCCTTCCTTTCTTAGTATTCATATTTAATAGTATAACCTTATGGTAATAAATAACAAAAGACTTCTTGTCGCCTACATTATTCCTATAAATACCAAATAAACTAATAAAAACGACATTTTGTCATATATATCACGGCTTATTCTGTTACAATATAATATATATATATAATTGAATCTTTAGAATATTAAAAAAGGGGGAATTAGTAATGTTGAAAAGCTTTATTGGATCGGTTAATACTTTGCCACAAATGTTTTATAATACAGTAGACAACTTTGGTGAAAGACCAGCTATGAAATTTAAGCTTGATGGAACTTATGTCACTCTGAATTACCGGGGTTTTGCTAATATTGTTGAAGAAATGGGAACGGGACTAATGAGTTTAGGGTTAAAACCGGGCGAATGTGTTGGGCTAATGGCTCATACCAGTCAACAATGGGGTTGGGCAGATTGGTCAATTCAAAATGTCGGTGGCATAGTAGCTACTATTTATCCCACTTTATCAAGTGAAGAAACAGCATTTATAGCAAATCATTCCGAAGCTAAATTTATCATGGCCGGAAATGATAATATTGCTAAACGGGTTTTGAGTGTTTGGGATGAGATGCCTGGTTTAGAAAAAGTGATTGTTTTAGATTCTAAATCTGACCTAGAAGATGAAAAGGTAATTAACATAACTACATTAAAGAAGCTTGGTAAAACATATGCTAGTGAAAATCCTGAAGCTTATAAGAATAAATGGCAGTCCATAAAAGGTGATGATCCTTCTAGTATTATTTATACTTCGGGTACCATGGGGGAATTAAAAGGTAGTTTGCTAACTCATAATGAATTAATCGGTGCCTTAACCCGTAGTGTTAAACATCTGATAATAGGCGGCTATAATCCTAGTTATAATGATGTAGCATTTTCTCTACTACCTTTAGCCCACATATGGGAAAGAAACAATTCTTATTTAGCTATGATTGCAGTCGGTGGGCTAATAGGTTTTGCTGAAAAACCGACTACTTTATTACAAGATATTCAAGAGATTAAACCTACTTGGGTACTATTAGTACCTCGCTTGTGGGATAGAATTTTTTCAGGTTTTAAGGGAGCCTTTGTAAGTAGTCCAGAAGGGAAAAAAATATTTGATTGGGCTTTTGATATAGGGGAAAAGGTCTTGGCAGCCCGAACTAATCCAAATGGTGCAGTAGATTTTACGGCAGATCCGACTATCGGTTTAGATGAAGCTTTAGCTGCTGATTTTAAAAGAGCGGATGCTATGGTGTTTAGCCAACTGAGGCAATTATTAGGTGGAAACCTCCAGATAGCTTATTCTGGTGGGGGACATTTACCAGTTGACCTACATTATAATTTCATGGTACTTAACTTTCCTTTATTAAATGGATGGGGATTGACGGAAACAGCGGCTGGTATAAGTCATGGTTATCCTAATGCAACTAAAGTCGGATGGCTATCAAAAATAGTGCCAGGTGTAGATGTCAAACTAGCCGAAGATGGCGAAATATTAGTAAAAGGAATTGGAATAATAACTGAATATTATAAGAACCCCGAAGAGACTAAAGAGGCTTTTACTGATGATGGGTGGTTTAAGACAGGTGATTTAGGCGAAATGGATGATGAAGGTTTCTTGCGGATTGTAGACCGTAAGAAAGATATTTTAGTTATGGATACAGGTAAAAATGTGGCACCAGCTAAAATTGAATTAAAATTTACTGATAGTCCTGTTATAGAACAAGTAATGGTAGTAGGTGATAATCGGAAATTTATTTCAGCATTGTTAGTTCCTGCCTTTGATATGATTTTATTTATGCTAGGTGATAAAGGTACAAAATTTGATGAAAGCAAGCTGAAATTTGCCGAAATCAATGGGGTTCAGACTTGTATTGAAGTAGGCGAAGATGTGGTGAATAATGATTTTGTTAAAAACTTAATAGATGATGAAGTCAAACGTATAAATCAGTATTTAGAAGATTTTGAGCAAATTAAAGCTTATTCAATTTTAACTCGAAAATTTACCGAAGAAGATGGAGAATTAACCCCTACTATGAAAATTAAACGTAAAGTAGTTACAAAACATTACGAAGATAAAATAGAAGTAATGTATAAATAGAAAAAAGGCGGCTACCACAAAGTAGCCGCCTTTTTGTACTTTATAGCAACTTACTCCTAAGGCCCAGCTGCCTTATTATGAAAACTTCCTTACAACTTATCCATAATTTAAAGTAAATACGAGTCAAGGGCCAGAAATATTTGGATTTAGTTGACTAATCTATTTTTATAGGATAAACTCCATAACGTAAAGGGAATATGCTTTACGCTAAGGAGCTAATAGAAGATGCCAGAAAAGACTGCCAATATGGTAATATTAAAAGATTTTTATGGACCTTTATTAACTAAAAAACAGCAACATGTTTTAAACTTATATTATGAAAATGATTGGTCACTTTCAGAAATAGGTGAAAGCCTAAATGTCACTAGGCAAGCTATTTTCGATTTATTGAAAAGATCTGAAAATTCGTTAATAAGCTACGAAAAGAAATTAGGCTTAGTTAGAAAATTTGTTAACACTAGCGAAAAACTGGAAGAAATATATATGTTACTTAATAGTGAAGAGGAATCGAATGAGCCATATATAAGCAATGCTTTAAAGATTTTGCGAGAGATTATAGAAGAGGTGTAGATAGTAAAGGAGTGATAAAGTGGCATTTGAAGGTTTGTCAGATAGACTTCAGGATATCTTCAAAAAATTGCGTGGCAAAGGCAAAATTAGTGAAGATGATGTAAAAACAGCGATGCGTGAGGTTCGTCTAGCATTACTAGAAGCAGATGTAAACTTTAAAGTAGTTAAAGACTTTACTAATCGAGTAAAAGATAGAGCTGTAGGGCAAGAAGTTCTAGAAAGTTTAACCCCTGGACAGCAGATAGTTAAAATAGTTCATGATGAAATGACTGTTTTAATGGGGGGCACCGAGAGTAAGCTTAGTTTATCATCTAAAACACCTGCAGTAATTATGGCTGTTGGTTTGCAAGGAGCAGGTAAAACTACATCTGTTGCTAAATTAGCCAAAAGCTTATTAAAGCAAGGCAGAAGACCATTGTTAGTAGCTGCTGATGTTTACCGACCTGCTGCTATTAAACAATTACAAGTCTTAGGTGAACAGATTAAAACACCTGTATTTTCGATGGGACAGGGTAATCCGATAGATATTGCTAAAGCTTCAATAGAAAACGCTAAAAGTAACAATAGAGATATCGTGATAATAGATACAGCTGGTCGCCTACATGTTGATGAAGAATTAATGGGCGAACTCAAACAGATTAAATCAGCAGTTAATCCAGATGAAATTTTGCTAGTAGTAGATGCCATGACAGGACAAGATGCAGTTAACATAGCTGAATCCTTTAATGAAGATTTAGGTTTAACTGGTCTAGTATTAACCAAGCTAGATGGTGATACTAGGGGAGGGGCGGCACTATCAGTAAAAGCAGTTACAGGCTGTCCTATCAAGTTTGTGGGCATGGGAGAAAAGTTAGATGCTTTAGAGGTTTTTCACCCTGATCGTATGGCATCACGCATACTAGGGATGGGCGATGTTTTAAGTTTGGTGGAAAAGGCTCAGGCTAATATAGATGAAGATAAAGCTAAAGAAATGGAAAGAAAAATAAGGCAACAAGAATTTACCTTAGAAGATTTTCTAGATCAGCTCCAACAAGTCAGATCGATGGGGCCACTAGAAGATTTACTAGGAATGATACCTGGTATGAAAAAGCAACTAAAAGCTAGCCAGGGTGATTTTGATGAAAGAGAATTACTACGTATAGAAGCTATCATAAGATCTATGACACTAGAGGAAAGACAAGAATCTAGTATTATAAATGGTAGTCGAAAAAAGAGAATTGCTCGTGGTAGTGGTTCGAAAGTGCAAGATGTTAACCGCTTGCTTAAACAATTTGAAGAATCTAAAAAAATGATGAAGCAGTTTACCGATTTAGGCAAAAAGGGAAAAAAAGGCAACATGCCACCTATGAAATTTCCTTTTTAGATATAATAATTACCAGATGATGAGGAGGTGAAGATATATGGCGACTACAATTAGATTGAAAAGGATGGGTGCTAAAAAAAGACCGTTCTATAGAATGGTAGTAGCAGATTCGCGTGCACCAAGAGATGGTAAGTTTATTGAAGAAATTGGTCATTATGATCCATCTACTAATCCAGCAATTATAAAAGTTGATGAAGAAAGAGCATTGAAATGGCTAGCTGATGGTGCTAAGCCTTCTGATACAGTTAAATCCCTTTTTAAAAGACAAGGTATTATGGCTAAATTTGCTGAGACTCGCAAATAAGCATTAGGTTCAGGGGGTGAAATAATTGAAAGAATTAGTTGAATATATTGCCAAAGGTCTAGTAGATAAACCCGAAGAAGTTGAGGTTACCGAAGTTGAAGGTGAAAGGTCAATAATCATAGAACTTAGGGTAGCTCAAGAAGATATGGGCAAAGTAATAGGTAAAAAAGGAAGAATCGCTAAAGCTATTCGTGCCATGACTCGGGCGACAGCTACAAAAGAAGGAAAAAGAGTTGCAGTTGAGATATTAAGATAGGGCTATATAGCCCTATCCGTTTTATTCGGACCTTAATATAATAGGAGTGAATGCTAGGTTGGATAAAAATGAGCTCATAGCTATTGGTAAAATTGTGGGCACTTTTGGCTATAAGGGCATGATGAAAGTACAAATTCTAACGGATTTTCCGGAAAGATTTAATAGTTTGGAAAAGGTGCACTTAGCTCACGGAGAAAAAATTGAGGAATTTCTAGTGCAAGCTACTAAAGCTCATAATCAATTAATCTTGATAAAGTTGGATGGAATTGAAAACAAGGAATTAGCGGCAAAATACAAGAATGCTTTTCTGAAAATAACAGAAGATGAGGTCTATCCATTGCCGGAAGGATATTATTATCATTTTCAGCTGGAAGGTATGGATGTTTATGATGATAAACGTGGTCATTTAGGTAAATTAACTGCTGTTTTAGAAACAGGTGCTAATGATGTTTATATAATAAAATCGGAAAAGTATGGTGAAATCCTAATTCCTGCTATTAAACAAGTTATTAAAGCTGTCGATGTAGAAACTAATATTATGCGAGTAGAATTATTAGAAGGGTTAATAGATGAATAAGATTATGCGGAGGAACTATGATTGTTGACATACTTACATTATTTCCGGAGATGTTTGATTCTCCATTTGATAATAGCATTATAAAAAGGGCTAGAGCCAAGGAATTAGTTGATCTAAACACTGTCAATATTCGTGATTATGCCATAGATAAACATCGCCAAGTCGATGATTCCCCTTATGGGGGTGGTTGTGGCATGGTCATGAAAGCTGATGTATTAAGTAGGGCCATCCAGAGCTTGAAAAAAGAAAATACTTGGACAATATACATGTCACCACAAGGTAAGCCATTAGTACAGGAAAAGGTTGTAGAGTTAAGCGAAAAACCACATTTAGTACTTCTGTGTGGTCATTACGAAGGTATTGATAACCGAACAATGGACTTAATCGATGAGGAAGTTTCTATCGGCGATTATATATTAACTGGGGGAGAAATCCCTGCTTTAGTATTAGTAGATGCACTAGTAAGATTAATTCCGGGTGTTTTAGGTGATGATAGATCAGTCGAGGAAGAATCCTTTGATAGTTCTTTGTTAGAATACCCGCATTACACTAGACCCCAGACATATGAGGATAAAAGTGTACCTGAAATTTTACTATCAGGTCATCACGAAAACATAAGATTATGGCGAAAAAAACAGAGTTTATTAAACACCTTTTTAAAAAGACCCGATTTGCTCATTAATAGAGAGTATACTCAAGAAGAAAAAAAGCTACTAATGGAAATAATATTCGATAGGGAGTAAGTAGTTTGAGAAAAGCGAAAGTATATATAGCATTACTACATTACCCTGTGTACAATAAAAAAATGGAGATAGTGACAACCTCGGTTACGAATTTAGATTTACATGATATTGCTAGAGTAGCTAGAACTTATGATGTGGAAAAATTTTTCATAGTACATCCTTATGATAACCAACATGGATTATTAAAAGAGATAGTTAGTTATTGGCAAGATGGTTATGGAGGCACATATAATCCAGATCGCAAGGAAGCTTTTACTATTCTTGCTCCTATAAACACTCTAGAAGAGGCAAAAGAAGAGATTGCATTAAAAACTGGTAAAGAAGTTATTGTAGTATCTACAGATGCCAAGACACATTTTAATACAGTCACATATAAGAGGTTGAAGTCTGAAATATATGAAGAAGAACAAGTATTCCTAATATTGTTTGGAACTGGTTGGGGCCTTCAAGCCGAACTTTTAGAAGAAAGTGATTATATATTAGAGCCGATTGAAAAAGATAGAAGTTACAATCACCTTTCAGTTCGAAGTGCAGTTGCTATAATATTAGACCGTTTATTAGGGGAGTATTGGTTTCAAGGAGAGTAAAGATTAGGTATCCATAAAACTTCTTGAAGTCGTCCCTAGTACTATGATATAATAACCTGTGTTCTATGCATTATGGTGGTCCGCTGCATTATATAAAATGTAAGAACACCTTACTGGAAGGAGGTACCGAGATGAATAATATAATTAGATCAATTGAAGACGAATATCTAAACAAGGATATGGCTGATTTTGCCCCTGGTGATACAGTTAAAGTAATGTATAAAGTAGTTGAAGGAACTAGGGAAAGAATTCAAATATTTGAAGGAACAGTTCTGAAGGTCCGTGGTGATGGATTATCACAGACTTTTACTGTGCGTAGACTTTCCTTCGGTGTAGCAGTTGAAAGAACCTTTCCTATGCATTCACCAAAGATTGCTGCTGTAGAAGTTACTCGTAGGGGGAAAGTGCGTAGAGCACGTCTGTACTACTTACGTGGTTTAGCAGGTAAAAAAGCTAGGGTTAAGGAAAAAGGAAGATATTAAATTTAATTTGCTCGAAAAAGAATACCATATGGTATTCTTTTTTATATGTGGAGGTTAAGAAATGTCAATCAACTGGTATCCTGGACATATGGTTAAAGCCAAAAGGGAAATAAAAGAAAATCTAAAACTAGTTGATGTTGTAGTTATGCTACTAGATGCTAGGGCACCTTTTTCATGCCGGAATATGGATCTGGAAGCGATTGTCGGTAATAAACCGATAATATTAGTTTTAAATAAAATGGATTTAGCTGCACCCGAAAAAGTACAAAGTTATTTAAAAACATTACGCAGTGAAAGCTTTGCAGTAGTACCTATTGATTCCATTACGGGAAAAGGATCTAAGGAAGTTTTGCATGAACTAAGAAAAGTTTATAAACCTATCGCTGATCAGATGCTTGAAAGAGGTAGGAGAGTAAGGCCGGCTCGTGTAATGGTAGTAGGGGTACCGAATGTTGGTAAATCAACATTTCTAAACTGCATGGTAGGTAAAAAAATTGCTAGAACTGGTGCTAAGCCTGGAGTAACAAAAGGTAAGCAATGGATTCGGGTAAGAGAAGATATAGAGTTTATGGATACACCAGGATTAATGTGGCCTAAAATTAAAGATGAAGAACAAGGCTATAAGTTGAGCTTATTAAATATAATTGGCGAAAATGCTTATAATGAATATAATGTAGCATTATTTTTAATCGGAGTTTTGCGGAAAATTGCTCCAGAAGCATTGCAAAGTAAATTCAAATTAGATTCTATCGATGGAACTAGTGAAGAAGTACTTCAAGCAATTTCGCGTAAAAAAGGGCACCTAGTCAAAGGTGGAGAATTAAACCTCGAGTTGACTTCTGCAGTCTTGTTAAATGATTTTCGAAAAGGCAACATTGCACATATTTGCTTAGATTAAATAAGACCGAGAATTTATCAGATTATTAATTTATGAGTTAATCTAAACCTGAGGGTTTCCTTCCTAATAATATAGAGGGACACTCTTTTTTTATTCATATTTTAACTATACTTATGACTTTCTTAAAGACTAAGTAGATGATAAAAGGTAAAATAAGAGGGAAGTTTATTTTAAGGAAAATGGGGGCTATAATGTGAAAAGGGCTATTCTTTTTGTCAGTGGGCTAATCTTTTTGGGAATTATTGCTTCCACATTAATATATTTTCAACCGTGGAATAATGAACCTGAACTCGCAATTAGTGATGAAATAGCTTCAGAGGAAGTAGAAACACAGCTAGAAACTATAACACTAACTGCAGCTGGTGATTGCTTGATGCATAATACGCAAATAATGGCAGGTTTGCAAGCTGATGGCACCTATAACTTTGATACTTACTTTAGGGAAGTAGAAGATTTAATCAGGGCAGGAGACTATGCTGCGGTTACATTTGAAGCACCTATGGCAGGAAAGGAAAAGGTCTATACTGGCTATCCAGTTTTTAATAGCCCGGATGCAATAGCTAATACATTCAAAGATTCCGGATTCGACCTTATAGTAACATCTAATAATCACATCTTAGATAAAGGCATTACTGCTGCTTTAAGAACTATGCAAATATACAAGGATGTTGGCTTAGATACTGTAGGTACATATATGACTGAGGAAGAAAGCCGAAAGTTCTTGATTAAAGATATTCGAGGGGTTAAGGTGGGCTACTTAGGTTATGGTTATGGAACCAATGGAATACCCGTACCTAAAGGTTATGAGTTTTTCTTTAACTTTTTAGATGAAGATAAGATTTTAGCCGATATAAAGGCAATACGTTCAGAAGTCGATATATTAATAGTTATGTTACATTGGGGGGTTGAATATAGTATCAAACCTACTCAAGAACAAGAAATCTTAGCTAAAGAAATTCTTCGTGCAGGTGCAGATGCTATTATAGGTAGTCACCCTCATGTTATCCAACCGATGGAAATTGTAGAGATAGATGGTCAAAAAAAGGTGATAGCTTATGCTATTGGTAATTTCATTAGCCATCAACGTGGTGTGGAAAGAAATAGTGGCATAGTTTTAAAACTTAAATTCAGCAAAGATTTTAATGATGGTAGAATCACACTTGAGGAAGTATCATACACTCCTACCTTTTCCCATCACTACAATAATAATGGTAAAAAGGAATTTAGGGTAGTGCCTGTTCAAAAGACTATTGAGAAAATCGTGATCGATGATGAACCATTTTTAAGCAAAACAGATCTCCCTGTATTAGAATCAATTCTAGATACGACTACATCGAGATTAGGTGAGCCTTATTATGCTGATAAGTTAATTGAGGAATAAAAAAATGACTTAATATATTAATAGATGGGAAGAGGTTTATCTAAATGAGGAAATTCGAAGAGGAAGCTTACAAATCAGGTTATCGTTACATAGCAGGGGTTGATGAAGTAGGGAGAGGGCCGATTGCGGGGCCAGTAGCAGCTGCAGCAGTAATTATACCCCCAGACTTCTCTATTGAGGGTATAAATGATTCTAAAAAACTAACTGCTAAAAAGAGGGGAGAATTATCTGCCCTAATTAAGCAGCAAGCAGTAGACTGGGCAATTAGTTTCGTATTTCCACCATTACTAGATGATATCAATATTTTGAATGCTACTAAAAAAGCTATGAAAACTGCTATATTATCACTTAATATAAAACCAGACTTATTATTAATCGATGCGATCAGTTTAAACGATATAACTATTAAGCAAGAAAACATTATCAAAGGTGATAGTTTAAGTATATCTATTGCTTGTGCTTCTATTATAGCTAAAGTAGACCGTGACCATGTTATGGAGAACTTTGACAGACTATTTCCGGGATATGGATTTGCTCAACATAAAGGTTATGGAACGAAAAAACATATGGAGGCAGTTTGGGAAAAAGGGCCTTGCCTTATACATAGAGGAAGTTTTGAACCGGTAAAATCTATTTTAAATGGAGGAGAACGAAGTGGAGCTAAACAGTCAAATACCTTTAGATAAGTTTGTACTTAATATATCCACTTCTGCAGGATCAGGGATTACCTTTAATAAAGGTGAGATTTTAAAGGGAGAAGTACAAGAAGTAAAAGGAAATGGTTTAGTTTCAGTATTTATCAAAGGGCGATTAATTGAAGCATTAAGCGAAGTGATAGTCAATAAAGGGCAACAATTATTCTTAATGGTTGATGAAGCCAAAGCAGGTAAAGTTATCTTGAAAGTTTTGACCCCGGAAATGCTGGAAAAAATAGAGAATAGAAACTTATCTACTACCCTGAGAGATATTGGTTTGCCTGCTGATCGGAATAATGTATTAATGGCAAAAAAACTTATACAACATAACTTACCAGTTACAGCCGCAAATCTTAAGACTATCTTGCAAGGGGTAAACTTACTCGGGGAAGTATCAGCTAAAAACCTTGAGCTTGTTGGTGTAGCGATGGCTAAAGACCTTCCAATTAATAAAACTACTTTATCGGCCTTAGCTCAGTTTGTAGATGGTAAAAAGGATTTAGCCGGCTTACTTAAAGAAATAATTACCATTCTGAACAAAATAGAGCAAGCTGCTAGTCCACCTTTAAGGGCTACTGAAAATAGACTTATGCCGACTAATACGATGTCTATTTCTGCAGAAGCTGAAAGTTCTAAAAGCCAAACTAGTGGAACTCTTTTAAATAAACCTAGTGAAACTACACCTATATCTATTCAGCAGCAGGTGATAGCAGATAAAGCAACTGTTCACGCAGCAACTACATCTACACAAGCAAGCACTACTCCCCAAACACAAACTAGTCTAATTAACTTTCCGGTTTTTCAATTATTAACCCAGTTAACTGAGACCTTGCTTTTACCGATGAGCTCGACATCACCTGAGGAACAAGTCAAAGGTATTATAAATGCAATGAAAAACAATCTTATTAGTGAACCAGATCTAATCAGAGGACTTACATTAGTAAAAGATGTTTTGCAACAAAAAGAAATTCCCGGGATGGAAAAAACCTTAATTAATTTATTAATTAATAATATTAGCGCAGTAGAAAAGGAAGTAGTGGGACAAAAATTATTAAATGTAATGGCAAGGTACTCCATAGATAATAACCCGGATTTTTATTATTTATCTTTTCCGGTCAAAATTGATGATGAATATAGATTATTACAAGTTCAAATTAATAAAAACATAGGAAACCAAGCATTGAAAGATATGGATAATATAAAATTCATAGTATCACTAGAAACTGGTAAGTTAGGTATAGTATTATTTCATATAGAGTGGCATAAGAGCAATATGCTAAAAATGCAAGGTGTGGTAGAAAATGAACTAGTTCATAAACACCTCACAGCTAATGTGGACAGATTAATTAAAGCTCTTGAAACTCTAGGATATATAGTAGAATTTGAAAACTTCAAAATTGTTGAAGAAGAAATAGATCCAATGCGCTTACAATTAAAAGAAATCCCCGACCTTGTAAAACCTTTTGTTATAGATATCCGGGTTTGATTAGGAGGATGCATTATGGATGACCTGATTAACCAAAAGGCTATTGCACTCAGATATGATTTAGAAACTGACCAAGCACCAGTAGTAGTTGCTAAGGGGTGTGGCCTTATTGCGGAAAATATTGTTAAAATTGCCCAAGAAAATGATGTACCATTAAAAGAAGATAAAGAATTAACTGATTACTTGATGAGTCTAAAATTATACGAAGAAATCCCTCCCGATTTATATCCTGTAATTGCCGAAGTATTAGCTTTTATATATAGAATGGATAAAGAGCTATAAGGAGTTTTAAATGAAAAGAAAACTAGGCATAAAAGGTGAAGATATGGCAACTGAATATCTAAAAAAGAAAGGGTATAAGATAATAACTAGGAATTTTTATACCCGCTATGGTGAAATCGATATAATATGTGAGAAGGCAGGGGCTTTAGTTTTTGTGGAAGTGAAAACCCGCCGTAGTACTACTTATGGAACTCCTGAAGAAGCTATGACTGCAAGGAAAATAGAGCATTTTAAAAAAGCGGCACTTATATACCTGGATAAGGAAAAAAGGTTTTTTAAAGAATTACAGTTTGATTTTATAGGTATCCTAATACAAGCAGGAGATATAGAAATTAATCATATTACAAATGCATTCTAGAAAGGTGATAAAATACGGTTTCGCTTCAGAAACTATGGCAGGACAAGGAAGGGAAATAGCTAGCACATTTGACGAATTAAATAGAATATTGCAGAATATCAAATATGCGGATAAAATAGGTGTATGTTATGATACTTGTCATATTTTTGCCGCAGGATTTGAAAAACTACTTAACCATGATTTTCGGGCAAATAATAAAGATTATCAGAAGAAGGGGATATGTTAATGCTTATTTATGGAAGAGATATTCGGGATAAGATTAAGGCTCAGGTAAAAGATGAGGCTAGTAAAAGAAAATTAGCCATGACTATTATTCAGGTTGGTGCAGAAGCTGATTCTGAAGTATATATAAGGAATATAAAAAAATTCGGCACTGAAACTGGTGTAGATGTAACAATTCTTAATTTGGATATTGAAACTACCGAGGAAAAGCTTATCGAAATAGTCAATGATCTAAATAATGACCCGCTAGTAACGGGGATTATGATTCAAGAGCCACTACCTAAACATATCGATAGTGATTTAGTAGTTGACTGTATGGACCCTAGAAAAGATGTTGAAGGGGTACATAATTATAATTTAGGTAAACTTATTAGCAAACAAAAAGGAGTTTATCCATCTACACCTAAAGCTATTGTAACTATGATTAAAGAATTTGATATTCCCATAGAAGGTCAGAAGGTAGTTATCGTAGGGCGAAGTACTATAGTAGGACATCCTTTAGCTAATATGATGACCGCAGAACATGGTACTGTAACATTGTGTCATTCACGAACTAAAGATTTAGCTGGTGAAACTCGGCAAGCAGACATTCTAATAGCTGCTATAGGAAAAGCCGAATTTATTACTGCTGATATGGTCAAAGATGATGTAGTAATTATCGATGCTGGAATTAACTTTACTTCTGAAGGCAAACTAGTCGGAGATGTTAACGAGGAAGCTAAAGCTAAAGCTAGTTATGCTAGCGCAGTACCTGGTGGCGTAGGTGTCATTACGGTTGCTGAATTATTTGCAAGTTTGTGTATGCTAGATTAGTTAGATTAATTTACAAATGGTCCATATGGACCATTTTTTTTACCCATTTGCTTGTGAAGTCTATATTAACGAATATACTAAGATAAATTCCTAGTGCAAACTCATAATGTAAGGAGTGTTAATATTGGCAGAAAAGACTAATCTTAAAATTTCGGGCATGTCCTGTGCAGCTTGCTCGGCTAGGGTTGAGAAAAAGCTGAACAGCATAGATGGAATAACCTATGCAAATGTTAATTTAGCTACTAATAAAGCTGTGGTTGAGTTTGACGATGAAGTCTTAGGGATTGATTTTATAACCGAATCTATCGGGAAATTAGGTTTTACAGCTGAACCTTTATTAGATGATGATGATAGTCTTTTCGATGTGGAAGAAGACCTGAAACAATTAAAGTATTTAGTAATTGTATCAGCAGTTTTAACTGCTCCGATGATAATAGGGATGTTTTTGAGTATTTTTGGTTTTCATGTGCCAATACTTCATAACCCCTACCTACAATTACTATTAGCTACACCAGTACAGTTTTTAGTTGGCTACAGATTTTATAAAAATGCTTACCTAGCTTTGAAATCTGGTGGAAGCAACATGGATGTTTTAGTAGCTTTAGGTACCTCAGCAGCTTATTTCTATAGTATTTATAATATTACTATCGGGGCGACTAGTGATATATATTTCGAAGCTTCCGCAACTATTATCACTTTAGTTTTATTAGGGAAATATTTCGAAGCAATAGCTAAAGATAAAACTACTGAATCTATTAGGGCTTTAAGTAGTTTACAACCTAGAACTGCAAGAGTTATTCGTGAAGATATAGAGATAGACATCCCGGTCGAAGATGTTCTAGCCGGTGATATAGTTTTCATTAGAACAGGCGAAAAGATTCCGGTTGATGGTGAGATAATTGAAGGACATGCCTTGCTAGATGAATCTATGTTAACTGGGGAAAGTATTCCAGTAGATAGGACGATAGGCGATATGGTAGTCGGTGCCACTATAAATAAAAGCGGCATTTTTAAGTTTAAGGCTACTCGGGTAGGAAGAGATACTACTTTGGCTCAGATAATAAGGATGGTTGAAGATGCTCAAGGTTCGAAAGCACCTATACAAAAGATAGCAGATCGGGTTTCGGGTGTTTTTGTTCCAGTAATTATCGGTATAGCATTGTTTACTTTTGCTATGCAATACTTCTTTAATTTAGATATGGCTATTGCTCTTACTACAGCAGTTGCAGTCTTAGTTATTGCTTGCCCATGTGCATTAGGTTTAGCAACTCCTACTGCTATTATGGTCGGTACTGGCATAGGTGCTGAACACGGAATTTTTATTAAGGGTGGAGAATATCTAGAAACTGCTCACCAGATAAACACTTTAGTTTTAGATAAAACCGGCACTATCACTACAGGTAAACCAGAAGTAACTGATATTATTAGTATAGGAAAACTATCTAAAAATGAAGTTTTGACTCTAGCCGGTGTTGCTGAAAGAGGTTCGGAACATCCCTTAGGAGAAGCAATATACAATAAGGCTCGGGAAGAATTATCAGATATAGGTTCACCTCAAGAGCTAGAAATCTTGCCTGGGATGGGCTTAAAAGCTAAATATAATGATAAAGCAATTATTATGGGTAATAGAACTTTGATGTATGATTTAGATTTGAAAGTAAATCAGATCGATAATAAGTTACGAGAACTTGAGAAAGCTGGTAAAACAGCTATCATAATGGCGGTTGATAATAATATTGAAGCAATTATCGCTTTAAGTGACCAAGTAAGGGAACATGCTGTAGAAGCAATTACTACACTTAAAGATATGGGGATAAAAGTATATATGCTAACAGGTGATAACCTTAATACTGCACAATCTATAGCTAAGCAGGTAGGCATTAGTAATGTTATTGCGGAAGTTTTACCCCAAGATAAAGCAGCTAAAGTTATAAGTCTAAAAGAAGCAGGTAAAAAAGTAGCTATGGTAGGTGACGGAATTAACGATGCACCAGCATTAGCTGTAGCTGATTTAGGTATAGCGATCGGAACGGGTACAGATGTAGCTATGGAAGCTGCTCAGATAACACTGATGAGTGGTGACCTTAGGGGAATACCGACTGCTTTAAGACTTTCCCGTACTACGATGAAACATATAAAACAAAACCTATTTTGGGCTTTTATATACAATATGATCGGTGTGCCTTTTGCAGCTTTAGGCTTTTTATCTCCGATAATAGCTGGTGGGGCTATGGCACTAAGTTCCATAACTGTAGTATCCAACTCCCTTCGTCTTCGTCGTTTTAAGGTAGTATAAATAAGCAGAGTTATTTATAGTAGTAATTACAATAGTAAGGGAGGATGAAAAATGAATCAAGCAGCTAGACCTTTGCAACAAAAGGAACAGCTATGGACAAAAGATTTTATTCTTATCACCTTGATTAGCCTCTTTACTTTTGTGGGTTTTCAAATGCTCCTTCCTACACTGCCTGTTTATGCTATAAAATTAGGAGGAAGTGCTGCACATGCTGGTCTAGTAATTGGGATTTTCACCTTTGCTGCTGTATTGATACGACCCTTTACTGGCTATGCTATAGATGTCTATGGTCGTAGAGGATTCTTTTTTACAGGAATGTTAATTTTCATGGCATGTGTCTTAGCTTATATTTGGGCACCAACATTACTAATATTACTTTTACTTCGTTTTATTCATGGCTTTGGCTGGGGAATTACTAGTACTACTGCTAGTACAGTTGCAGCAGATATCATCCCTAAACCTAGAATGGGAGAGGGTATGGGATATTATGGTCTAGCTGGCACATTAGCTATGGCCTTAGCCCCAGCTTTAGGACTTTTTATTATACAAGGCTATAGTTTTGATATTTTATTTTTAATATCAGCTTCTATGGTAGTAATATCAATAATTTTAGCTTTCTTCATAAAATACCAAAAAATTAATCAAAAAAATGCTAAAATAGAATATAAGTTTACCCTAATTGAAAAAGCTGCACTTCGTCCCTCTATAGTTATATTTTTTGTTACCATGACTTATGGTGCTATTGTTTCCTTTCTAGCGCTCCATACTGCCCAGTTGGGTATTAGCAATATTGGATCATTTTTCACTGTTTATGCTATAGCTTTAGCTATTTCACGCCCAATTTCAGGACGCTTAGCAGATAAACGTGGATTTGATTCTGTAGTAATACCAGGTATTATTCTTATCATAATCGGCATGTTCCTACTATATAGTGCGAGTAATTTACAGTGGTTTTTAATTGCAGGTGTCGTATATGGGGCTGGTTTTGGTGCGGTACAACCTAGCTTACAAGCATTAGCTATTGTAGATACACCACCAGAAAGACGAGGTTCGGCAAATGCGACCTTTTTTACAGGTTTTGATTTAGGACTTGGACTTGGTGCGATAGTATGGGGAATAATAGCTCAAACTTTTGGCTATAGCATAATGTATTTTTGCGCAATCCTACCAGCCATAATAGCCCTAATTCTCTACAAGACGGTCAAGATATCCACCTGATTACTACCAGTATTTATTAAGCCCCCGGTATTGTAAGGATTCGGCTAAATGGGGAAGCTTAATACTTTCGCTTGCTTCGAGATCAGCTATCGTTCTAGCTACTTTTAATATACGATCATATGCCCGAGCACTCATTTTAAAGCGTTCAAAAGCTGTTTTTAATAATTGTTCTGATCTTTCATCTATACGGCAATATTTCTTAACATCTGGTGGAGCCATCTGGGAATTAAGTTTAATAGGAGTATCTTTAAAGCGACTAGCCTGTATATCACGGGCTTTTTTTACGCGCATTTTCATCGTAGCTGAATTTTCATTCTTACTTTTATCGGTTAGCTCTTCATACTTAACTCTGCCTACTTCTACATGTAGGTCCATCCTATCTAATAATGGTCCACTAACCCGGTTAAGATAACGATTTATTTGTAAGGGGGAACATATACATTCTTGTTCCGAACCAAAGAAACCACAGGGGCACGGGTTCATACCGCCGACTAAAGCAAAATTAGCGGGAAAAGTATAAGTAGAATGGGTGCGAGCTATTGTAACTACTTTATCTTCTAATGGTTGCCTTAAAGCTTCGAGGACATCTCTGCTAAACTCGGGTAACTCATCTAAAAATAATATTCCATTTTGAGCTAAACTTATTTCACCAGGCCGCGGTATGCGTCCTCCACCAATAATACTAGCACTAGAAGCATTTTTATGTGGTGCTCTAAATGGCCTCTTCATTATTAAAGGGTTTTCAGGTGTTAACAGATTAGCTACCGAATATATCCGGCTAGTTTCCAAAATCTCATCTCTTTCCATTTCAGGCATTATGCTAGAAATACGACGAGCTAACATAGTCTTACCTCCCCCTGGAGGACCGATTAAAAGTATATTGTGAAGCCCTGCTGCAGCAATCTGTAAAGCTCTTTTGGCAGCTTCTTGCCCTTTTACATCAGAAAAATCATAAATATCATCTGTTACAGAGTTATCTATATAATTAAAAACAGGAAGACTAGATAAAGTATCTTCACCGCTAATATAATTACACATTTCGGTTAAATCATGGACTGGATAAGAAGTTATTTCATCTACTAAGCTAACTTCTTGACTATTATCTATAGGTACGATAAGTCTAATATTAGAATTATCAGTTCTAGATAATTCTAAGGCCATCGGTAAAATCCCCGGAACTTTACGCACACTACCATCGAGTGATAACTCGCCAGTTATATAAATGTCATTACTATTAGGTAAAATATTAGTTATTTGTTCTGAGGCTATGAGTATACCGATAGCTATAGCTAAATCGAAGTGACTACCTTCCTTTTTTATATCTGCTGGTGACAGATTAACTATAATTTTACGATTAGGAAAAGCGAAATCGGAGTTTTTTATAGCTGAACGTACCCTTTCACGAGCTTCTTTTATAGCAGTTGATGCTAAACCTACTATCTCAAAACCTGGAAGCCCGTTTTGTATGTCTACTTCTACTTTTACGGGAACAGCTTCAATGCCGGTAAGGACTAATGTATTCGTAATGGCAAGCATAACATTTCTCCATTCTACAATTTAAGCTAATATTCTAGAAAAAAATGTAAACTCCTGCCAGGATACGCATAATTTATTATGACGCGGGGACGGGGTTACTGTCACTTTAAGAGACTAGCCACGGGGTCAGTCCCCGCGGTTGGGGTGGTAGTTCTGTCTTTCTGAGTGAAAGCGAAGAATCTTAGGCGGTGCTAAGCATTTGATGAAAAGGCTTTTTTGGTTACAGGTTTTTCTTAAAATGAGAAGGATGGAAATAAAGCATATTGTAAGAAAAAAATGATAGCAATAAATAAAACAATATGCAATAATTAACCAAATACAGAAAAACTATTCCTAAAAACAGCCGTTTCTTAGGTCCGTTTTCTTCGAAAAGAACTAATGACACAATTGATGTCAGAAGGGTCTTGGTATATAAATAATAACAACATCATAGTAGCTAGGAAAAGAAGTAAGAGTAAATGTTAAAAATAA
>DASRMR010000030.1:0-23828 GCA_035647815.1 Syntrophomonadaceae bacterium | reverse complement strand
TTAGCCCATAAAGCCCATATCATTGAGCTTGCCAGAGAAAATAGTCATAGGTTTGAAGAAACGGTCGCATGGTTAAAGGCCAAAGAATAGTGGACCCTTTTTCAATTGAAACAGTGGACCACTTTTGGCTTGACAAATACAACTTATTGGTTTATTATCTTGAATACTCTTCAATGTTAAGGAGGTATATAATGCAAAGCGATAATTTAGCAGCAACAATTCATTCACAAGTGCAGAAATATTCTGACCAAGATAAAAATGCACTATATTATAAAGAGGGTGATGTGTGGAAGGGCATTTCATGGAAAGAATTCGGTGATTGGATTGACAATGTGGCCAAAGGACTTCTTGAACTTGGGACTGAAGAAAATGACATGATTTCGATATATTCAGGCAACCGACCAGAATGGACGATATGCGATTACGCGATTATGAGTATCCGTTGCGCCTCTGTATCTATTTATGATACTAGCACTTCTGAACAAGCTCAATATATCGTTAATGATGCAAAATCCAAAATTATGTTTGTTGAAGGTCAAACACAGTACGACAACATTATGAAATTCTTTAAAGAAGGTGATTTGCTTACCCATATCATTGTATTCGATAAATCGGTAGAAATTGATAAAGGTAAAGATATAATGTATTTAGATGATCTTTATGAGTTAGGTAAAAAATCCCAGCAAGAAGGAGAACTACAAAAACGACTCGACTCCATTACTCCCGATGATATCATATCTGTTATCTATACTTCTGGAACAACAGGTGATCCGAAAGGAGCTTTACATGCTCATAAAAGCTTCTTTATTGAATTTGATGCACTGAATGCAAGTTTTCCGATGGGAGAAGATGATATAGAGCTAGTATTTCTACCATTAAGTCATGTTTACGGGAAATGTTCTCTCTATTGGATACATTCCACAGGAGCAACTCAATACTTTTGTAATGATACTGATAAAATCGTAGAGTATTTTCAGGAGGTTAAACCGACATATATGGTCGGAGTTCCTAGACTTTATGAAAAAATGTATGCAGCTATTTATGCTAATATGGAAAAAGCCTCAGGACTGAAGAAAAAGATGTTTGACTGGGGAATAGAAACAGGTAAAAAATACCGGTTTGCGGAAAGCCGGGGTGAGAATATTCCCACTTCGCTGAAGTTAAAACATAATATTGCTTACAAACTAGTCTTGCAAAATATAAGAGACTTGCTCGGAGGAAAGCTGAATTTCTTTTCTGCTGGTGGGGCTCCACTAGCCAAAGATATAGAAGAATTTTTCTTTGCTGCAAATATCTTTATTGCTCAAGGTTATGGCCTAACCGAAACAGCACCAATGGGTTCATGTAATTCCCCTACAGATTTTAAATTTGGTACAGTAGGCAAGCCAATCGCTGGTAATCATATAAAAATCGCCTCTGATGGTGAAATTCTTATTAAGGGTGACAATGTGTTTAAAGGGTACTACGGCAAGCCAGAGGAAACTAAAGAGGTAATGACAGAAGATGGATATTTTATGACTGGTGATATAGGAGAAATTGACCAGGATGGTTTCCTTAGAATTACAGACAGAAAAAAAGATATAATCGTTACTAAAAATGGTAAAAACATAGCTCCCCAAATAATTGAATCTAAAATTGGACAAGATTTCTATGTTGAACAGGTAATAATATTTGGAGATCGACAAAAATACCTAACCGCACTTGTTGTACCTTCCTTTGCAGCACTTGAAGACTATGCAAAAGAGAACGAAATTACATATGAATCGATTCAAGCTTTAATAAAAGACCCTGCTATTATTAAATTGTACACTGAACGAATTGAGGAACAAACTAAAGACCTAGCACATCATGAGAAAATACAAAAGTTCACTCTACTAGCTGAACTTTTTTCTGTTGAAAAAGATGAAATTACTCCGACTACTAAAATAAAAAGAAAAGTCGTAGCAAAGAATTACGAGGATGTCGTTGAAAAAATGTACACCAATTAAATATTAGGTCCTTAAAAAATAAATTTTTAATAGGCGCGAATGAAACTCGCCCCTACTATAATTTCTTAACAAATTCCGTTTTTAACTGCATGGGGCCAAAGCCATCAACTTTGCAATCAATGTCATGATCGCCATCGACTAAACGTATATTAGTCACTTTAGTGCCCATTTTTATAGGTGATGAACTTCCTTTAACTTTCAGGTCTTTGATGACTGTTACAGTGTCACCATCGTTTAAAATGTTACCATTCGCATCTCTAAATATTTTCGTTTCTTCTCCAGCTCCGGTCTCCGTTTCTATAGTCCACTCATGAGCACATTCCGGACAAATTAAAAAGCTTTGATCTTTATAAGTATATTCTGAATTGCATTTAGGGCAATTCGGTAATTGGGTCATTTTATAGTTTCCTCCATTCTTAAAAGCTAATATAGCTTTAAGTAAAAGATTTATAATAGTAGTTATTATGTTAAAAGGTAAGAAAACTTCTTACCTTTTAACATAAATAGCTCGCCATATGGCGAGCTATTTAATATACTAATCTATTTTATTGCTTTTTGTCCAGATATTCATCTCATCTGCTGATTTTATCAGTTCATCTCTAAAATCGGGATGAGCAATACTTATTAGAGCTTCAGCTCTTCCCCAAGTAGATTTTGCCTTTAGTTGGACTATACCAAATTCGGTAACTACATATTGAACAATCGACCTAGGCACTGTTACTATAGCACCTGGTGTTAAGAAAGGTTTAATCCGTGAATGCATCTTACCCTCTTTGTCAGTATAAGTTGAACTCATGCAAATTAATCCTTTACCACGTCTTGATGCAAAAGCTCCAAATATAAAGTCTAATTGTCCACCAGTGCCTGAAACATTTCTAGTTCCAACACTTTCGGAACATACTTGACTAAATAAATCGATTTCTAAAGCATTATTTATCGCTATCACTTTGCTATTCATTGCAATTATACGCGGATCATTAGTATAGTTTACTGGATATGAAGCACACATGGGGTTATTATCCAAAAACCCATAAAGCTTATCAGTACCCATGGCAAATGTATATGTCATCTTGAATGTATCTATATTTTTTTTAGCACCAGTTATTCTACCCGCATTATACATATCTACACACGAATCAACTAACATCTCGGTATGAATACCTAAATCTTTTAAGTCACTATTAGCAATTTTTTCTCCTATGACATTCGGTAAACCTCCGATACCTAATTGTAGACAAGAACCATCTTCTATTTCATCCATGACATATTCAGCTATTTGATAATCTAATTCATTTGGTGGTACATTAGGAATTTGTAGTAATTGCTCATTTTCACCTTCCACCACAAAATCAACTTGATTAATATGAATGTTTTCCTGATTACCGCCTAAACAATTTGGTACTGATTGGTTAACTTCAACTACAATCTTTTTTGCCTTAATGAAAACCGATGGTGTAACAGAATTAGAAGTGCCTAAATTGAAAAATCCTTTATTATCCATAGGGGCAACTTTAACAAATACTACATCAAAATTTTCATATTTTTTAATAATTCTGGGACCTTGGTGATAAGTTATGGGAATATAATTGCAAAGACCCCGGTCGTGTAGCATGCGTGATACTTTACTAAAATGCCAATCTTCCAGAACAAAATGTTCGCGATTTGGATCTACTTCCACGACCTTTGGTACTTTAGTAAAACTAACTGATCTTATATTTACATCATATAATTCTTCTACCCTTTCTGCTAAAGCTGCATCTATAGCCTCAGGAAACATAGCAAATTCGCTATACCAAACATTATCTCCTGATTTGACTAACTGTGCCGCTTGCTCTGCAGTTATTAATTTCTGTTTATATTGCCAGTTTGTAATATCGCCCATATATTTTCATCGACACCTTTCAATTGATTTTTACAAAAAGAGTGCAAACCTTATGATAATTGTACCCTGATTCTCGAAAATATCAAAATGATACTTGTATTCCCACAAAATCCAATCATACTATAACATTTTTATAATCTGCTAGTTTGGCAATTAATTAATATTTAGGATTCCTCCTTTTGGAGAAATAACATCAAAATATAATATACCATATTATATGGTCGTAAAAAAAACTTTTATTTAGCCGTCTACTATGTAGAGAGATTAAAATATTAGCTAGCTATGAGATCTTCTAGTTTATTTAAAATAATGGTTATCCTTTAATATATGCTATCAGTCTATTTTCTAATCGATTATAGAAAATATATCTAATATTCCGCTAGTTACAGCTTTAAAAATAGGTGCAGCATCAACTGCTCCTGATGTTCCTTCTTCTACCATCACCACTAAGGCCCATTTGGGGTTATCAGCTGGGAAATAACCACCAAACCAAGTATTAAGAATTTCTTGGTGATCTGCTTGATAGTTTCCAGTTTGACTAGTAGCAGTTTTTCCGGCAATTTTTATACTCGGCAAACTAACACTTTTTCCAGTACCATTTGTCACTACTCCTTCCATCAATAATTGTACCTTTCGTGCTGTATCAATACTTATCACTTGTTCTAAAGTATTTGTCTTAGTAATATGCTTACTTCCCGCTTGGTCAACAGAATATTTAGTTATAGAAGGAGGCCCCCATTTACCATCATTAGCAATTGTAGCAATAAGATTAGTCAATTGAACAGGGGTAAGCATAATACCTTGTTGCCCTAGACAAGCATTTCCTATCCCTGCTCGCCCAGAATTGATTTTTACATAGCTGTTCTGGCTATTCGTTTCTAACCAACCATTAATGTTTTCATCAGTAAGATGTAATTTATCTGCATATTGTTTCAATTTATCTCGCCCCAAATCTAAACCTACTTCGATAAATGTAGGATTACAAGATTGGGCGAAAGCTTGCAAAAAATTCAGAGTACCATGCCCTTCTTCTTTCCAACATGATATAGAAGTACTCTCGGTAAAATCATAGGCACCATCACAATTAAAATTATCCTCTAATGATACCTTTCCTTCTTCTAGTGCAGCCGTGGCTACTAGTATTTTAAACAAAGAACCGGGATAATAACTGTTTAAAGCCCGATTATAGAAGGGACTATCTTTTTTGCTAGTAATAGCTGTAGACATATCATTAGGGTCAAATGAAGGTCTACTAGCTAGACCTAGAATCTCCTTACTCCTGATATCCATTACTACTATTGCACCCTTCTTTACTCTTTTGTCCATATTTTCTTCTATAACTTTTTGTATTCTTTTATCTATAGTCAAAACTACTAATCCTTTGTCCGGCTTATAATCAGAACTTATTTTAAACATTAAACCTTGGATAGCCTTTCCTCTAGCATCATTTACCGAAATTAGTTTAGGACTTAAAAGGTTACTATTTAAAACATCATCATATTGTTTTTCAATACCTGCTACCCCTTGACTTTTATCCCTACCCTGCAAATAACCGATTATGTGACTACAAAAACCATTAGACTCATATCTATTAATAAATGGTGCTATTACTGCACCCTCAAGGTTACAAGAGTTGATTTTATTTATATCATCATCACTCAAATTGGTAGCTACTCTTACTAGAGGGGTTCCTTTTTTTGTAGCATTATGCAAATTAGTAGCTAGCTCTTTTACATCAATACTATTTATCTGTTTAGCTAATTGGTTAGCTACATAATTGAAAGCCTGTTCAGGACTAGTCATGTGCACTGCAGAATAATTTCTAGCTAATTCATATGGCAGACAATAAAGTGCTGATGAAACAGTATTATCTGTCAAAGCTAAACCATTTCTATCTAATATATCCCCGCGTGAATATTCTTTTAAAGTTATCTGCTTACTACGCATAGTAGTAGCCTGTTTAGCTATTTTTTCACCACAAATAACTTGGTAGTAAAATATCTTGCCTAAAAGCAATGTAAATAAAACTAGAAATATGCACATCAAGCTAAATATCCTATAAACACGCATAATAAACCCCCTTTCAGCTTTGTCTTTATGATTAGCTTGAAAGGGGGCTGTTATTCTTTATTTATAATATTATACTGTTAGACGATTTATAAACTTAACCTTTATGGGAAGGTTTTTAAGAATCCCCAGTAATTCTGGATAAGTCTCTTTTGTACCCCGAATTGCTAGAATACCTTTTTTACCGTCAATTGTCGTGACTATACCTAAATTATCATAAGCCTCAATAAGTTTAGTTAGTAAATCGATTTCAGGCGGATTAATTTGTATATATATTCCTTCAGGCATTTTAGTCATTAATTTTTCTTAATATCGTATTTTCAGGAGTTTCTTCATCACTAGCAAAAGATACTATTTGTTTTGGATGTCGGGCACGATCTAGTTCGTTCATCTCCTCATCCCATATCTTATCTATAGATATCCGCTTAGATTCCCCAGATGGTAATAAAAGCTCCATCTTATCACCTGGTCCAAAATTAGATCTTTGTTCTACTTTTACCATACCATCAGCATAATCTAATACCATACCACTAAAGTCGGTTCTTCCTGACATTGCTTCATTATCGATATCTTGTAGAACTTGCTCTTCCCCATCTATAAAACCGTTTGTAAAATGCCTAGTTGCAGTCTTATATAATTCTTTATACCACAGAGCTATTTCTTCTTCTGTATAATCTGTTTTGTCTAGCATATATCTATCAATCGCATTGCGGTAAGTTGAAGCAACACTAGCTACATATAATGGGCTCTTCATTCTTCCTTCAATTTTAAAAGCATCAATACCAATATCCATAAGTTTAGGAAGATAGTCAATAAGACATAAATCCCTGGAATTTAAAATATATACGCCTTTTCCATCTTCTTCAATGGGATAATACTCTTGTAATCTTCTTTCTTCAACTAAGTTATATTTGTATCTGCACGGATGAGCACAAGCACCACGATTAGCACTTCTACCCGTCATAAATTGAGAAATCAAACATCTCCCTGAATACGAGACACACATAGCACCATGTACAAATACTTCTAATTCGATATCAACCTTTTCCTTAATTTCTTGCATATCTTCTAAGGATAATTCTCTAGCTAAAACTAGACGAGTAGCTCCCAATTCCTTATACATAAGTGCTGTTTCGTAATTAGTAATATTCGCTTGAGTGCTTATCGTTTTCGGAATGAGAGGTGCATACTTGTTCGCCATTCTAAGTACACCAAGATCTGCAATAATCATAGCATCTACTTCTAATTCCTGAAGTTTTTCTAGATAAGAAGGCAAATCGGTAATATCCTGATTATGAGCAAATAAATTTACTGCTACATAAACCTTTTTCTCTTCTTGATGGGCTAGTTCTAACCCTGTTTTCATTTCGTCCATATTAAAGTTTCCTGCATATGCTCTAAGGCTAAATTCTTTTCCACCTATATACACTGCGTCGGCACCATAAATAAACGCGGTTCTAAGTTTTTCTAAATTACCAGCTGGAATTACTAATTCTGGTCTATTCATTTTAATTACACCCTCTCCTTAATCAATATATTTAGCTTTAGCCCGAAGATGTTCATCGTAGTTATGCGAAAAATGATGGCTTCCATCTCCCTTTGCTACATAGTAAAGGAAGTCATGTTCTTCAGGATTTAAAGCTGCATCAATAGCTGCTTTACCTGGGGAGGCGATAGGCCCAAGTGGTAAGCTATTATATTTGTAAGTGTTGTATGGTGAATCAATAAGAAGATCAATTTCATAAACTTTTTCTTTATGTTTTCCTAGTGCATAAAGAACTGTGGCATCTATTTGCAACGGCATATTTATCTTTAAACGATTATCTATTACTCCAGCAATAGTTGATCTTTCTTCTGCTACCACAGTTTCTTTCTCAATCATTGCAGCAATAGTAATAATCTCATAAATATCTTTATCTGTTTTATTTGCTTGTTTTGCGAAGTTCTCTTGCCATACTAGATCAAAGTTTCTTAACATAGTTTTTACAATAACTTCTGCACTAGCCTTTTTTTCAATTCTATATGTGTCAGGAAACAGAAAACCTTCTAAAGGCTGTTTTAGATTTTTTCCATATTGTAAAAAATCAAAATCGTATTCTAAACTTATGGCTTCATTCCATTCTTCTATAGTGCATATTCCTTTATTAACAAGAAGATCCCCTATTTGCCCTACCGTATAACCTTCAGGAACTGTAAGAGTAAAAGCGAGGGTTTGCCCCTCCGTTATTATTCGAGTAATTTCTTGTAACGATAAACTACGATTAAGTTGGTAATGACCAGCTTTTAAATTGCTATCGTATCCGTGGCGACGACAATATTTCAAAAAAGCTTTTTCATTATGTATTAAATCGTTTTCCATTAGAATCTTAGCTATTTGGCGAGCAGAGCTTTGTTCAGGGATTACTACCCTTTTAACTGTTTTGTCTTTTGTATCAACCGGTTTATATTGAGCACTAATTAATTTATTGCCCATAAAAACTAATCCCACTAGAAAAACTATTGCTAATAAAAACGCTAACTTTGTTTTGCCAGATTTTAGTTCAATTATTCTCATCACTCTCACCTAGTTTCTAGTTTGTTGCTTAATATAAATCCTGGCTTTCAGGTTCAACAAAACCTTCTGTATTCTTCACCTCTTTTTCTGAAAGTTCCGACTTTTTTATCTCTTCGTCACTCTCTTCATCATTATCTTGCAAAAGTTCATCAATAGGTTTATCTACAAGTTTAGGTCCTAGTAAGATGACCTTATTCAATGGTGCATATTTATCGGTAGCTAATCTCTGGTTTTTTACCTCGTTACCATCCTGATCATAAAAAGTACGGAAAGATCTTACAATATATCCTGGTGTTCCATTACTTACAACTTTTTCGCTTCCTGGTTCTAAAGTATCATCTGTTTTTATAACTTCATTATAATCGATTACTTTATCGACTATATGTCCTATCTTAATTCTTTGCTTATAATTCATATCTCCATATATATTTATAGTCAATTTTCCACCTTGAGCAATTGACCTAATGTAGATAGGATAATTAGTGTTATTTCTAAACTTTAAATCCTGCAAGCCATAAGCAATTGTTGCGTCCCTACCTAGTGGAACATATGCCACAGCCAAAGTATGATTATGACGTTCGATAATATCCATACCAGCTAATAAAGCAGTATTATATAGAGTCGAAGATACTTGGCATATTCCGCCACCTAAACCCGGTTCAAATAATCCTCCGATTATAATCAAAGCATCTCGGTAACCATTCTGATAATTTCTCTGACCTACTATGTTGTTAAACGAAAAACTTTCACCTGGTAGTATTGCAGTACCATTTATACTATTGGAGGCTAATCTAACATTATGGGATCTATCAACTTCACCCGTATTATACCAGGAATTATAAGTAGCTATTTCCCCCATGTTTTGTAAGTCTATATCTGTAATTAAAGGTTGTTGTTCTTGAACTACTACTGGTAAATTAATTTCACTTTGTTCTTGATTCAATATATATTCTTGGGGTAAACCTTCTAAAGTCTTATCTACATCTATTTTTAAACCAGATAAACCTGGAATAATTATTAATCCTTTTTGTTGATCTATTTCAAGACGAGCATTAACATACTCAGTTGCCAGGCTCTTATTCCATTCTTCAACCATTTCGCCAATTTTATCAGGATCATATTCTACTTTTATAGGATATAAAATAGGTTTGGAACCATCTAAGTTAATTATTTTAGAGCAAATATCACGTTCTTGTTCTTGAGCCCATATTTCATCTATTATCTTCTGAACGGAAGGAACAAGACATATTTCTTTAAGCTCGGTTACATAATTATAATCATTATAGAAAAATGTTACTGGTGTATCCAAAAAAACATCTAAATTTTCATTGATTTTTTCTACAGCCTCATCTATAGTATAACCTTGCATAGAAAGACAAGCAATTTTTACTCCGGGAAGATAGTGTTCAGACCTATGAAAGTTTTGATAAAAATACAATACTAGTGCAGATGATATACCGATGACAATAATTAATATAAAAAGTAATGTAGTTTTTAATTTGTTACTATTCAACACCCAACCCCCAGAATCAATTAATACCTCCATTATAGTACACTATACGCTTAATTTAAAGCAACTTACAAAGGAGAAAGCCCGGACTATGCCGGGCTTATCTTTTACAAAAAGACTATATTTCTTCGCTATCGACTAATTCTTGCCATGCATCGGCAACTTTTTCCCATTCCTCATCATCCTCAATGTCACTTAGGATCTCGTTCCCTTCATCATCCAATATTGCTTTTAATATTACAACCTCTATTTCGTCATCTTCATCATCTTCATCATCTAAGTCACCTAGGGGAACTAAAACTCGATAAACCTCGTCTTCAATTTCTAACTCAGCTAATAACTCAAATTCGTGTTCAAAGCCCTCTTCATCAATTAATACTAGAACCGGAAATTCTTCTTCAAAAAGCTCTTCATCTTTCATATATTCACACCTCTTTCACCAGAATAAAGTAATTCTAATGTTTACAGATATGCTTGTCAAACCTCATTAGTTTTTGCGTCCATCTAAGTAGTTTTGTAAAATGTGAGCTGCAGCAATTTTATCGATAACTTTTTTTCTTTTCTTCCTCGATACATCAGCCTTAATCAAAAGTTTTTCCGCACTTACAGTTGATAATCGTTCATCAAAATAAATTATAGGCAGACTCGATGTTTCACACAAGATATCGCCGAATTTTTGAACTTCCATAGCTTTTGGACCAATAGTTCCGTTCATGTTTTTAGGAAAACCTAAAACTATTTCTTTCACTTCATTGTCTCGACATATTTTGATAATGCTTTCTAAATCTTCTTCTAAATTAGTCCTAGTTAATACTGAATGAGTTTGGGCAGTCCATCCCAACTCATCACTTAAAGCAATGCCTATCCTTTTTTCGCCATAATCTAAACCTAATATTCTCATCTATAGATACTCCTATATTATAATTAGCCTCATAAAATATATCCTTATGCCTAGGCATAAGGATATAAAATCACAATAAGTATTTTTTTAACATTATTTCTAATATTTCATCCCGATCAACTTTGCAAATCATATTCCTAGCCCCCATGTGGCTAGTAATATAAGCCGGATCACCTGATATCATATAACCTACTAATTGATTTATAGGGTTATAGCCCTTTTCCTCTAAAGCTTGGTAAACAGCTTTAAGGACACTTAATACCTTTTCCTCGCCATCTTTTTCAATCTTAAAACTTACCGTCTCATCTGGCATCCGAGGCATGGCATAACACCTCCTATATAGGATGATTTCTATATCTTTATTATAAAAACCTTTTTTTATGAAAATGTATTTTCTACCATGTCTTTCGCTTTAGCTAAAGCCTCGCCTAGTTTGTCGATATCTCTACCACCGGCCTGAGCCATATCGGGACGACCACCACCACCGCCACCTGCTACCTTAGCAGCTGCACCTACAATCTTCCCAGCATGTAAGCCTTTTTCTACTAAATCTTTACTTACAAAACATACAAAGGCAACCTTGTCGCCGATCACTGAGCCTAATAAAACAACTGAAGTGCCTAACTTATCTTTCAGATGTTCTGCATTTTGTCTCAATGAATTAGCATCATTGCTTTCTACCGTTTCAATAAGTATTTTCGCACCTTTAAAATCAACAGTTCTCTCTATTAAATTTTTACTAGATGATTTTGTCATTTCCATTTTTATCTTCTCTAATTCTCTTTCCTTATCTCTTAAGGATTTTTGTAATGCTGCTATACGTTTCCCTACATCTTGGGTTGAGGACTTGAGTAAATCAGCGGCGTAATTTAATTCTTCTTCAAGCATGTTCATATAATCAATGGCATTTTGACCAGTAACTGCCTCTATGCGCCTTAAGCCTGATCCTATACTTCCTTCACTCATAATTTTAAAAACTCCGATTTCACCAGTGTTTTTCACATGGGTTCCTCCGCATAATTCCATGCTAAAATCATTAATTTGTACAACTCTAACTTCATCACTATATTTCTCTCCAAAAAGAGCAATCGCTCCCATATCTTTAGCAGTATCTATATCGGTAACAGTAGATTCTACCTCATACATTTGCGAAATAGCTCGGTTTACTATAGTCTCTATTTTTTTTAGCTCATCACTTGTCAATGCTGACAAGTGAGTAAAGTCAAACCTTAACCTTTTATCTTCAACTAATGAGCCTTTCTGTTGAGCATGTTCACCTAAGACTTCTCGCAATGCTTTATGTAATAGGTGTGTTGCAGTATGATTTTTAGCCGTTTCAGTCCTATGTGCCACATCCGTTTTTAAGGTGACCTTTTCACCCTTTCTTATAGCACCTTTTATTTTCCCTATATGTAGATTCCAACCTGCTACATTTTTAACATCTTTTACAGTCATAGCTCCGCTCGGACCAGTTATCAAGCCTAGATCTGCTACTTGTCCACCACTTTCAGCATAAAAAGGAGTATTATCGGTTATTAATATAACTTCTTTATTAGTAGCCTCATCTACTAAGTTATCATCGTAAATGATTGCTAAAACATTACCATCATGATTTAAAAGATCATATCCTACAAATTCAGTTTTAGGTATTGAGGATAATAGTTCAGATACTAATAAATCTTCGGTAAAAGCACTATCACCTTTATTAGCTTGGCGAGCCATAATTCGCTGTTTTTCCATCATCTGATCGAAACCAGTCTTATCAACTGTAAAACCGTTCTCTATTGCCATGTCTTCAGTCAGATCAATAGGAAAACCATAAGTATCATATAACATAAAAGCCTCTTCACCTGAAATAGCATTACGCCCTACTTGTTTCCCGTTTTTAATAATCTCATCTACTTTTTTAATGCCATCATTTAAAGTAACCATAAATCTTTCTTCTTCCATCCGAATAACATCTTCGATAAATGGTTTCTTATCTATTAATTCCGGGTAAGCATCTTGCATCAGATCTACCACCGTCGCAACAATTTTATATAAAAAGGCCTCATTAGTTCCAAGTAATCGTCCAAAGCGTATAGCACGGCGTAGTATTCTTCGTAAAACATACCCTCTACCTTCATTATTAGGTAAAACCCCATCAGCAATTAAAAAAGTGCAAGCACGACAATGGTCAGCAATTACCCGAAATGGAAACCCCTTTTCTCCCGATTCATACTTAAGATTAGTTATATCCTCAATCTGTTTAATAATCGGTACAAACAAATCAGTATCATAATTACTAGCGTGATTTTGTAATACTGAGGTAATTCTTTCTAAGCCCATTCCAGTATCAATACTAGGTCTAGGCAAAGGAGTTACTGTTCCATCTTCATCTCGGTTATATTGCATAAAAACTAAATTCCATATTTCTAACCAACGATTACAATCACACTTACCCAAACCACATTCATCACCGCATCGGTGCTCTATACCCCGATCATACATGATTTCACTACAAGGACCACATGGGCCTGTATCACCCATACTCCAGAAGTTGTCCTCATCCCCTAACCGCAATATGCGATCCGGACTAATACCCACTGATTCTTCCCATAATTTAAATGCTTCATCATCATCTTTATAAACAGTAATCCATAACTGTTCTTCTGGAATATTGACTATCTCGGTTAAAAACTCCCATGCATATTTAATAGCATCCTCTTTAAAATAATCCCCGAAAGAAAAATTACCTAACATCTCAAAAAAAGTATGATGCCTTGGAGTCCTGCCTACTGTATCTAAATCATTATGCTTGCCACCAGCTCTAACACATTTTTGTGAAGTGGTAGCCCGTGAATAATTATGTTTATCTATTCCTAAAAAAACATCTTTAAACTGGTTCATACCTGCATTAGTAAATAACAATGTCGGATCATTAATTGGTACGAGTGATGAGCTCGCTACAATTGTATGCCCTTTATTTGCAAAATAATCTAAAAAGGTTTTTCTTACTTTATCACTAGTCCACACAATTTAGCCTCCCTTTTTACATGAAAAAACTTTACTCCTTCTATTTTCTTTGATTAACCCCTATGTGTCAATAATACAGTATTAATATATTAGGGTTCAACAAGTTTTAAATACAGCCATCCAATCACAATTTTTAAGATTGCAGCAGTAGGCACTGCTAATAAGATCCCCCATATACCAAATAGTTTCCCACCTGCCAAAAGAGCAAAAACTATAACTAATGGATGTAAACCAATTTTACTTCCAATCAGATTAGGTGTGATTAAATTACTCTCGATTTGTTGCACAATAAATATACCGATAGTCATATAAATAGCTAATTTAAAGGAACCCGATAAAGCAACTGCTACTGCAGGAATACCACCTAAAAACGCACCAAAATAAGGAATAAAATTAGTTATACCTGATAATAAACCCAATAACAGTGGAAAATCAACACCTAAAATTGCTGCGATTAGACCTATTGAAACCCCCACAAAAGTAGATACCATTAAATAACCTTTTAAGAATTCGATTAATACTGTATCTAGTTTTTCACTTAAATTGATTAATTCACGCCTTCCAGAAGGAGAGAAGAAATTTAAAAAACCATCTCGCATCATTTCCCAATCGTTGACTATATAAAAGGCTAAAATAGGTGAAAAAATTAATGCTACAACTTTACCTAACATATTATATAAAACATTTAAAGAATTTTTTAAACCTGAATATATATAAGTTTCGATTTTGTGAACATTTTGTTGAAAGATTTCATTTAGCTTAGTAGGCATAGCTAAGTTTTCGATTCTTTTTGCCATATCCTGAGCCTCATCAGCGTATTCGGGAATTATTTTGGCTAATTCGCCCAATTCTTTGACTAGACTTGGAATTATAAAAATTAGTGCAATAGTTATAGAAACAATTAAAAAAAGATATATAAGGAGTATTGCCCAGACTCTTTTTATACCTTGTTTTTCTATAAATAAAACTGGTCTAAATAATATATAAGCTAGGAAAGTACCAAAAAGAAAAGTAAATAATACTTCCCTGATTAAAAATAAAAAGTAAATGGTGGCTAAAGCCACCATTGTAAAAATCACATATCTAGTTATTCGTTTCAGATTAACCATCTTTATCCTACCTTTTTATATTATCACTCATTTCTTCTCCAAGATTAGCGACAAAATTAGCTAGCTTTCTGGATGTGTTTTTAAATTTTTTGGTTTTATCTTCTATTTCACCATTATTATTTATATATAAAAAGGTCATAATGGAACCTACAAAAGCACCTACAATTGCTCCACTTAAATAGCTTCGCATCTTATTACCTCCACAACTATTATAATATTTGTGTTGCTTCTAATGATTGTAAACTGCCATCTTCTGCCACTTCGTATAAATTAATTCTACCTTTATTGAAATTAAATTCTAAGAAACAATTCCAACAATAATATTGATCACTTCCCACCCTACCAACTTGTAGACCACGACATACTGGACACTTGTTAACCTCCATTTACCTCGCTTCCTTTCTCACCAGTAATTCCGCTATATAAACTCTTCCAAGAAATATTAGCTAACTCCAAATCTTTTCTGCCTTCCCACAGATCTCGTAATAGACCTAATGAAATTTCTACAGCACACACTTGCTTAGTTTCAGGACAAATAATAAAGTCGCTCACGACCCCTAATTCATTACCCTGCTTATCAAAGACCATATCACCCATCTTTTTCTCGTATATAGATAATTCTTCCCCATGTAGGTATGATTTAATACAATCAGGATCATTTATAACCACTACTTTATCGGCTAATATAAAATCTTCGGAGTTGAGCATTTTTGCATCTGAACCATTAATAGAAACTATTAAATAGGCAATCTTATAATCATCACCTATTACCGTTTTTTCTACTTTTCCTACAATTTCTGCTGTAAGCTCATTAAATACTGGAGCATTATTCAAATTCCTTATTCTCATTTTTTATCTCCTTTGCATTAATTATCTTCCCCGTTTTTTGAAATAAATGTGCAGAAAAAAATTAGACACTGATTTTTTCCCCTGGGGCATGAAAATCAGTGTCTAATTAAAAAGCTCAAGATTATACTATTATCCCTCCACCTACAAGATAATCACCTATATAATAAACTGCTGATTGGCCTCTTGTAATAGCTCTTTGCAGATTATCGAATTCAACTTTAACTAGATTTCCTTCTGGATAAATAGTAGCAAGAGCGTAAGTTGCCCTATACCTAATTTTAACATCCACTCTCATGGGCTTTTTTAGCTTGTCAATATATATAAAGTTGTTTTCCTTGGCTAATAGATTTTTTCGCATTAACTTTTCTTCATCATCAACTATCAATTTGTTTTTTTCTATATCTAAGTCTATGACATATATGGGGCGACCTGCACTTATGCCTAACCCTCTGCGTTGTCCGATAGTATAAAAAGGCAAACCTTTATGTTCTCCTAAAATTTTGTCATTTCTATCTACAACTTGACCTGGTTTAAATCTGACTTTATCTTCGATAAAATCACGATAATCTTTTTCTATAAAACAAATTTCCTGACTTTCTTTACCTTCTATAACTTCTATGCCTTTTTCTCCAGCTAATTCCCATACCTCTTTTTTGGTAAGTTCACCTAAAGGGAAAATACTGTGAGCTAACTGTTTTTGAGTTAAACCATATAAAAAATAGCTTTGATCTTTACTTAAATCATGAGCCTTTTTTATAACATGACGATTAGTATCAGCATTAAATTCTTTTCTCACATAATGACCTGTAGCTATAAATTCCATCCCAGCATCTAGAGCTATATTCAACAAAGATCCAAACTTTATCTGTTTATTACATTCTACACACGGATTAGGGGTTTCACCTTTTTCGTAAGTATTACAAAAATAATCTATTACCCGTTCTCTGAAAACATCTTGCAGATCAATCGTTTTATGTTCAATACCAATATAATCAGCTACTTGTTTTGCTTTTATACCTATGTCAAGATCCCAATTAACCATAGTTAGACCCAGAATCTCATGACCTTGTTCTTTTAATAAAATTGCTGCTAAAGTACTATCTACACCACCACTCATTAAGACAGCAATCTTCATATTTACCTCTCCTTTTTGCTAATATTCTTTTAATAAGCTAAAGTCTTAATTACTATAGCAGTTTAATATTGATTATTCTATAATTATTACAATTCCATTCATTCGGAGGGAATAACATGGATTTATTTGATCAAGATTATAGTGTTAATAAAACAAACTACCAGCCATTAGCATATCGCATGAGACCGCGTAATATTTCAGAAATAGTAGGGCAAAAGCATTTACTTATTCCTGGAAAGATGCTCAGAAATGCCATAGAAAGAGATGAATTGCATCCATTCGTTTTATACGGTCCTCCAGGAACTGGTAAAACAACTATTGCCCAACTGATTGCCCATAATACTGATTCCCACTTTGAAGCACTACAAGCAGTAACTAGTGGGGTAAAAGATATTAAGAAAATTGCCATAGATGCAAAAGACAGATTGCGTTATTATCAACGAAAAACTATTTTATTCGTTGATGAAATACACCGTTTTAATAAATCTCAGCAAGATGTTCTATTACCTTTTGTAGAAGATGGTACATTACTTTTGATAGGGGCGACTACCGAAAATCCCTTGTACGAGCTTAATAATGCCTTATTATCCCGCATGAAATTATATGTTTTAAAACCTTTAGAAAAGGAAGATTTGATTACTATTATTATGAATGCCACCGAGGATAAAGAAAGGGGACTAGGTAAGTATAATATTGAATTCGATGATGGTAGCTTAGATCTTATGATAAATCATGCTAGAGGTGATGCTAGAATAGTCCTTAATCTCTTGGAAACACTAGTAAACTCTTATTTAGAGGAAGATAACAGCATAAAGATTACTACTAATCTACTAGCAAGTATTTTGGATAAACCGATATATAAATACGATTCTACTGGTGACTACCATTATGATACTATTTCCGCCTTTATAAAAAGTATAAGAGGATCTGATCCAGATGCTGCAGTTTTTTGGTTAGCTGTTATGTTAGAAAGTGGCGAAGATCCAGTTTTCATTGCTCGCCGTCTAGTAGTACATGCCGCTGAAGATATAGGATTAGCAGATCCACAAGCCTTAAATATAGCTATGGCAACTGCTCATGCAGTAGAGTTCATTGGTTTGCCAGAAGCTAGAATTCCTTTAGCTGAAGCTACCCTTTATCTTGCAACTGCACCTAAAAGCAACTCTAGCCTAATAGCTATTGATAATGCTATTCAATATGTCCGCAAATCCCCTAATCTACAAGTTCCCGCACATATTGGATGTGCAGTTCATCCTCAAGCTACACCTTTATTAGGTAAAGGCAAAGGATATAAATATCCGCCTGATTATGATAGACATGTGCAGCAAAATTATCTACCCGCAGGTATGGAAAAACAACAGTTTTATATACCGACTACAAACGGACACGAGAAAAATATAGTAGAGCTTTTAAAAAGACTAAGAGGGGAAAAGACATAGTATATGGACTCTCATTACACACAAAAACCCATATGGTCAGCTTAGCTCTGCCATATGGGTTTTAAAATATAACTTAGATTTTAATAATCTTTAGCCTACTACCTCATCTATTACCTTTTGTAATTGAGGTTTACCTTGAGCACCAACTATCCTTTTTACTTCAGCACCATCCTTGAAAAATGCTAATGTCGGGATACCACGAATACCATATTCTGTTGCTACTTCTTTATTATCATCAACATTTAATTTAGCAACGAGGATTTTGCCATCATTTTCACTTGCTAATGTCTCTACAATAGGACCTACCATTTTACATGGGCCACACCATGGAGCCCAAAAATCTACTAACACAGGAAGTTCTGATTCTAATACTTCCTGTTTGAAATTCTTATCTGTTACCGTAATTAAGTCTGCCATAAAAATCCCTCCTAATTTATTAAAAATTATTATTTCATCAACTTACTCATCATATTAACTATTTCTGTAAATACATCTTTTTCATTATCTTCGTTTATAGCTTTTTCAATACATTCATGTGCATGATTTTCAAAAACTATTAAACCTACTTGACTAACTGCAGATTTGATTGCTGCAACCTGAATTAAAACCTCATTACAATCGAAGTCCTCTTCGATCATTCTTTGTACGCCTCTAACTTGCCCCTCAATTCGCCTAAGTCTTAAAATCACATTTCTCTTATCCTTATCCACCTCTATGACCACTTTTAATTATACCCCCTCTAGGTATGTTGCTTATAGTATAATTTGTTTAATTAACTTTTGTCAACTATCTTTTTTACATATTTAATAGTATTTAGTCAAAAAAAAAGAAGCATAAGCTCCCTTTTTTTAATTGTTTAATTAATTTAATTTCTACCAAAGTATAAAATATATACCGATTGCAACACCTAAAGCTACTACCAACCAAAGTAAAGTACGCAGCAAATCGCTTTTTACTTGTTTCGCTAACTGTTCCATAGTTATCCTCCTATATTGGAAATCTTTTAACAATATGTCATGTTTCTACTAATAATTATCTAAAGCTTTAACCATATCTATATCTAATTCATACTTATTTGTAATCTTTAATATTTTATCATATAACTCATCTACAAAGCTATTCTCAAATTCTTGCATATCTAAAATTTCCATATGTTTATATAAGCCGATAAAACCTACTATCTGCAATACTAATTCTTTAACGATCTCAGGTTCAGAGTTATATTGACGAGTATAAATTATAAGAGCTTTATAATGACTATTTATAATATCATTAATACTCCTAGGCATATAACCATTAGTATTCTTCGCATTCCCACGCATTTCAATCATTTCGTTTTTTATCTTTTGTAATTTTATTAGATTACTATTAATCATATATTTTTCAATACCAGATCTTTTATCCATGCGTGGATAATTTAAAAATAGTTTTTCAACTAATAGTAAATCTGCCATGATTTTATTCAGCTGTTCTCCTCTATTAAAAGTCTTCTTTTTAGTCAAAAAACTTTCCCATAAATCTAAAATTATCGTTGTCAACCTACCTGGTAAAAAACCTGCTGGTAGAGATACTAATTCCTCACCATTATTTAATTCTACTAACCTAGCTCTAATCTTCTGCATTATTGCTCCAGCAGAACCTTTAATGATAATTTCTGCATCTCTATCTAAAATTGTTACAGATTTATTTATTATAGCTAGACTGTCAAATTCAGAAGGAAATGTATTAATAGGTGAAACTGTAAGGCTAGAACCGATTGTAATAATCATATTATCAGTAGTCCGATAAGATCTTATTAATCTAATAGCATCTTGAAAATCTTCTGGCATAGTATCTCCAAATAAAATAACATCCGGTTTTAATATCCCGCCACATTGACATTTTGGAGGAATTTCTTTATCTTCAACTAGTTTAAATAACTCATCTAAAGTAACAACTGTTTTATGACAACTGATGCAAGTCGCAGTTCTAAGATGTCCATGTATCTCATAAACCCATTTTGCGCCACCTTTTTGATGAAGGCTATCTACATTTTGAGTAATTATCGGTCCGAAAAACCTTTTAGTTTGTAGTTCTCCTAAAATAATATGACCTAGGTTAGGATTAGCTTCTAAGACTTGTTTAAATAAAGGAATGCCATGTGTGTAAAATCCTTCGGGATTATTATATAATGCCCAAGTGGAAAAATTCTCTATAGGATCTACCTTTTCCCAAAGGCCGTCAGCACTTCTAAAATCTGGTATACCACTTTCGGTTGATATCCCAGCCCCTGTGAGTATCCACGGTCTAGGATGCATCAAAACCTTATCTACCAATACATCTAAACTCATTAAATCACCACTTTTATTTATTAATAGTTCCAGTGCCTATATATATAATCGTATCATAACCTGGATATAACTTCTCATCTACAAGAACCTTGTCTACTATCTCACCTTTTTCTCTTATTACCTGATATTGCTTAACTATTTTACTATCTTTACCAAGCACAACTTTTTGTTCTCCAGCAGATAATCTTTCATCTATTTTAGTATTAGTTGGGGGTGGAATTAATGTTTCCTCATTTAAAATAGTTATATTTTTTTGCAGGTCAGTTAATGTTACCGCTGGCTTTAACTTTTTTACAAATATTTCAATAGGCCCTAACTGCCCACTAGCTAAAGATTCTTCCACCTTTTTTATAGTCTGTTCCAAATCAATGCTATAACCTATTTTATGAGCAACAAACTGAATGTAGTCATAATCGGAAATAATCAGTTGTGCATCTACTGCAGGCCTATTTATTTCGTTCACAAAATCACTTAAAATGTTATTTAAAAGTTCATCATCCCATTTGAACAATGGGCTAATCACCTTATTCGCACCTCGGTTAATAATGTTTTTTAATGGGAAACACCTTTCATCTTCTATTTGATCTAGGGTTGCTTTAGTATCTAAATATATTCCGTTATCCTCTAGCCCTAATTGAACCGTCCTGTTTGGTGTAACTAATATAAGTTTTTGCTGGGCATAAAAACCTTCTAAATCCTCAATCACTTGATTTTTCTGTACATTACCTAGAGGAAAATTGTTTACATTTAGGTTAGATGGATATATATTATTATCTCTTATGGCTAATATTACGGAAACACATATTAGGGTAAAGACTATCGAGCTTATTATTAGTACTAAAACCTTCATCTTTAGGCTGCTTTTCATTATTACCACACCTATGTTTAAAGACTATTTTATGCTTTGGGATAATTCAATAAATTTATTCTGTTGTTCCGCAAGTTCTAAAACTTCTTCAGTAATTTCAAGGCCTATGGCAAATAATATCTTACCATCCGCGTCTTTGATATCCTTAATCAAAGTCTGGCCTATTAAGTATTCCTTCTGTTTTTCTTTAAACAATGTTGCACCAGAAGATTGTAAGTTAGTAGTATCTTGATCAAGTTCCTGAGTAAAAGTTGCTAAATCACCATCACTATTATCAGGTCTTTCCTTAACTACTACTACATCTGCTCCAAAAGTTAGCACATCTGCAACCATAATTATATCAATTTTCGTTTCATCTTGCGCAGTTTTGTATTCAAGTTTATATAATTTCCCTGTATTTTCATCAATCTCATATTCGCTTATCACCCCGATAAGGTTACCTTTATTAGTTAAAACTCTATTACCTTTGACTTCAATATTACGTTCTAATAAATTATTAGCCGTACCAACATCAGTTATGGTCATAAGCGTAGCTTCGCTTTCAATTGTTACAGCATGTTCCCCTATGCCCATAACATCTTTAAAAGGTAAAACCCTCGCCCCCACATACCATGTATCATTGCCGACTAATATGAAATCAACTTTTGCTTCTTCAGGATTAATGACCAGATCTTTTACTTGACCTATTTTCATGCCATTAATGATGGAAAAAACAGGTAGACCGATAATTTCTTGGCTTTTTTTCATTTCTCCTACTCCCTTCGTCTAAACTAACTAGTTAAGTAATTCTTCTACCTTAACTTTAATCCATCTAGGCAACTGTGCAAAAGGTATTTCCTCTATGCCTAATCTAGATATTTCGTGTTTAAGCAACATTATATACTTTAATTCTTTTTCAATCTCTAGTGCTAGGTGAGTATTTGTATCTTTTACCTCATCGAAAAACTGGGTTAATAGTTCTTCTGCTAGACTATAGAATCCTTTTCTTTTATATATCTGGACCAATTCTAGTGTAACAAGGTATTTCAGATCATAATTCTCACTATTTTCCCACACAAGTGAAAATTGATCAGTAGCACTTTCATAATTACCAGCAGCTTTATACTGAAAAGCTGCATCAATATAAGTAATTAATTTTTGATCTAAGTCACTCTTAGTTTTGTTTTCTAGAATTTCTAGTTCAATACTAGTTTCCTCTTCTTCCACGGTTACTTTTTCCAGTACAGCCATAGGTTCCTCCGCATTTACAATTATGTTAATATCCGTAGGAGATTCTTCATCTATTATAGTAGTTTCTTGCAAAAGTTCCAGCTCAATAGTTTCTTCGTCTATAAGTAAAGTTTTTATTAACTCCGCCTCTTCATTATTATTTAACAAATGTTGACCCGATTTTACAAGATCTTCCTCTTTGTCAACATAATCAGTTATCATCATTCCCGCATATGCAATATTCGTTTCTTCTATGTTTTTTATATGAGGAAGTACATTTGCTTCGAAATTATTGACAATAGTAGTATCTTTAGATGTTTCAATTTTATTCGCATTAGCTTCAAGACCAATATCATCTTCACTATTAAGCATATACATAATTATTAAAAAGATAATAATAGCGTAAGACATAAATGCCCATAAGAAACCTAATCTCTCCAAAGTTATTGGAAAGGTTACAATAATAGCTAATGATATTAAAATTATATAAGTTATATTTCTTTTAGGCAGTCCATTACTATATAATATTTTAACCATAAATATGGAAATAGGTAAAAAAACTAATAAAACATAAAATATATATTCTTTCATTATAAGAAATCTCCTCCGTCTATATTATCTTTCTTTTCGACAGTAAGCATAAATTTCCTTCAACAAACATTTAAAAGTCCTTAAAACATGAAAATAATTGACCGATGACTTTCCTTTTTCTCATATATTCTTTTTTAGTAAAAATGCTCTTGTAAAAGAGGGTTTTTATTACCATTGTAGAATATATACATATGAGTGGTTCAGTTAGTTAATACTTATGTGTAGGACACCTAAAAAAATTTAAGGGGGAATTTTCTAAATGAGAGAAGTATATGTAGTGGAAGCTGCGCGTACAGCTGTTGCTCGTGCAGGAAGACAATCTTGGTTTACTAATGTTCGTGCTGATGAGTTAACCGCAATTGTTTTTAGAGAACTTAGAAA
>DASRMR010000029.1:0-75823 GCA_035647815.1 Syntrophomonadaceae bacterium | reverse complement strand
ACTTAATTCACTAATTACTCGGGAGATATTATTTTCCAATAATAGTAGTTCCTCATCTCTTTTTGCTTTATCTATATTTGCTCCACCTTTATTCTCACTTTGTTTAGCTAAATAATCTTCTAAGTTACCTTCTATGCGGTTAATTTTATGTTTATCAAAAACCAACATATGATCACAAACTCGTTTTAAAAGATAGCGGTCATGAGAAATGATAATTATAGTACCTTGAAACATTATAAGACTATCTTCTAAAGCTTCACGACTAGGTAGGTCGAGATGGTTAGTCGGTTCATCGAGAATAAGTAAGTCGTATTCGCCCATGATAGCTAAAGCAATATCTATCTTCATTCTCTCACCCCGACTAAGATCTTCTAGGTTTACACTTAGGCGATCATAAGTTAATCCTAGCTGTATTAAAAGGTCAAAAACTTCCTTTTGCTTTTCTAATTTCCACTTTTCAATTTTATCTTTAAGAGTATGTTTCTCTTCTTCTGGTAACTCCTGGCTAACATATGCTATTTTTGTTGTGGGGCTAATAGATAGCTCTCCGGCACTTAGAGTTTCTTGTCCTAAAATGTTTTTAATCAAAGTTGTCTTGCCACAACCATTAGGACCTAATATGCCTATTTTCTCACCGCGATTAATATAGAATGAACTATCTGTAAATAAGAGTAATTTTCCATAAGACTTACTAATTCTATCTGCTTCTAGTAGTCGCCTACCACCTCTTTTTGGAGCTTGCAAAACAAAATTAACTCTCCTGCCTTTTGTCGGACGCTCTATCCCCTCATCTGACATCCTTTCTAATCTTCTAATTTGAGATTTTACTGCTTGATCAGTCCTTTTAGCTTTGGCACGATAGTATTCCTTGCTACCTCCCGTTCGCCGAGCCTTTTGTCGCGATTCCCGATGGGCTTTGCCTGACCAAGATTGTAACTGGTTTATAGCAGTTTCAATCTTTCTTTGTTCATTTTGTTGTGATTCATAAGCGTGTTGCTTGCTTTCATAATTTTTTTGCTTAGCTTCCCGATATGAAGAGTAATTACCTTGAAATATGCGAATAATTCCATTTTCTATTTCAGCTATTTGAGATACAGTTTGATCTAAAAAATAACGATTATGAGAAATAATAATTACTGCTCCCTGATAATTTTCTAACTTTGATATTAAGTGTTTCATACCTTCAAAATCCATATGGTTAGTCGGTTCATCTAAGATAACCAAATCCGGCTTAGAAGCCCATACTTTAGCTAAAGCAAACTTAGTCCGTTCACCACCACTAAGATTTTGCAATCTTTCCTCAGACCAATTGCGTACTTTATCTAGCCCTAGATGACTAGTAATTCTCTGAAATTCGCCCCTCTCCTGTTCTGGGATCATCTTATTAAACGTCACTTCAGGATAAGACTCAGTTTGGCGTAAATAGCCTATACTTATATGTTCTCGGCTAGTAGTAATAGTTCCAGCATCAGCATTAAGTTCACTAGCTAAAATATTAGCTATAGTTGTTTTACCCGCACCATTACGACCTACTAGTCCAATTCTATCCCCACGACATATGTCTATATCTACACCATCTAATATTTTTATACCGGCAAAGCTTTTGTCAATTTTACGAAAACTAATTAACATTTAAATACCTCCAGAAAACAAAATAAAGCAGTAAGTAACGCCCGTTACTTACTGCTTTTCAAAGCTATGTTAATTAATAGCAATTTAAACAGTATATATTCTTAAATTCAGAAAATATATGATTAGAAAATAGTAACCAAGCATTCTGGGTATAACAGATATAACAGAAAAGCTTAAAACCTTCTGTTAAGACTGTATATTTTATTTAAGCCAGAATTTACTTGCTCATTATTTTCCTCCGATTATTTCTATATGATAGTTTTATATTAACATATACCTCCCCCTCCATCAAGACGCTAGTTTCTTATATGCCCTGCTATATTTTTACTTAATTTCTTTTCTAAATAAGGTTCTGTTAAACTGTAAACTAGACAGGGGGATAGAAATAAATTGTCGAATGTTATGATGGGGGTAAAATTACGGACTACCACTTTATTATTAAACTATTAAATTAGGGAGGAACAAACTTTGAAGAAGAACAAAACAATCGCATTATTAGTTATGTTAATGTTTGCATTAACTTTCATCGCTCCAGTCACATATGCTAGCACCCTAAATGATGTACCCGGAATGCTTGAAGAGCAATTAGTTCCAGGATATCCAGATATCCATGGACATTGGGCAGAGCAAACTATAAATAAAATGCTTGGAAAAGAAATAACAACTGGATATCCTGATGGCACATTTAAACCGGATAATTCTATTACTAGAGCTGAATTTGCGACTATAGTTGCCAAGGCATTTGAATTAGAAGCAAAACCTGGTAAAGTGTTTGCCGACACTGAGAAACACTGGGCGAAAGATACCATTAGCATTGTTGCTGCCCATGGCATTAGCAGTGGATATAGTGACAAGGAATTTGGGCCTGATGATTTCATAACTCGTGAGCAGATGACTGTAATGGCAGTTAAGGCCGCAAAACTAACCGAACTAATAAATAAGAAAACTTTTGCCGACAGTCAGAACATTTCCGATTGGGCTAAAGACTCTGTAGATTTAGCTGTAGGAAATGACCTAATAACAGGTTACCCAGACAACACCTTTAAACCTAAAGGAAATGCTAGCCGAGCAGAAGCTGCAGTAGTGCTTTACAAAAGCATGTCCTTAAAACTTTCACCAGATCTTACAGTTGTATTAACTGAAGATGAGCTCTCTTATTTTAATGGTGATTTGTTTTTTAATAGGGATTATTTAAATATCCATAATCAGTTTTTGAGTTCACTTTATGATGAGCCTGCAGATATTGACTTATTCGAATTGTTTTACTGTGGTAGTGGAATTAGTGAAACAATGACAGATGACGAACTGAAGGCAGTCATGGCAAAAAGCGGAATGACAGGCAGTATTGAAGAACTACCGTGTGGCTGTGAGAAAAATAGTCGCTCAAATATGGATCAAATACTTACAGAGTGTATGGGCATAAGGCTTGCTGATACTAATGAAGTTGGATTGGATAATTTTATCTACCTTCCTCAATATGATGCTTATTATCACTTACATGGTGATACAAATTACAGAATAAACATAAAGTTTTCCAGAGGAGAGCATGAAGGCAATTTAATTCGACTTTTCTATAATGATACTTTTTCTAGTGGTGGAGATAGAGTGCTTACTCTAGAGGAAAGAAATGGGGAGTACCTGTTTGTTTCACACCAGAAGGTTAGTAATAAAGAAGTAACAGGTATTGGCAACTCTACTCAATTTACTAAAGAAGAGATAAATGCAGCAATAAAAGTTGTAAAAGACAATTTTAGTTTTCCTGCTTCTACTCTAACCAAGGTATGGTATAACGAAGAAAATTCAGATAAAATCACTAAAATCTATTTAGAAAATGGTAAAGGTGCAGGAAGTGGAATTGAACCTGAAAATGTTATGGTATTATTATCAAACTTTTATGTTGATGATTCAGGAGATAATCCTGTTTTAAATCCAGATTCAACTTACACAGATTATCAATGGATACTAATAAGAGATGATAAAACTAGTGATTGGAAAGTTGATGACTGGGGTTATTAAAACATAATAGTCATCCTGAGAGAAACGAAGGATCTTTCCCTGGCACATCATAATAGGGGGGAAGATTCTTCACTGCTTTCAGAATGACAAATTTAGGCGTTCAGAATAACAAATCTAGGAGTTTCTTCTGTTTGTGTCAACAACCCCGTCCCCTTGTCATACCCGCACTCTCTCGATTTATAAATGTAAGATATTCTTAAGAAACTTAGCCAGTTTTCCGTAAGTTCTACCATTTAATATTTAACTTAGGCTCACGGGTTTAGTTTTTCATTATGATAGGTGGTGATATGTTTGGATAAACTGCAGATTCTTGTAGTTGATGATGATAGAGAAATCGTTAATGCTATTACGATTAATCTGCAAAATGAAGGTTACGAAGTTTTAAAAGCTTATGATGGTTTACAAGCACTAGATATAATTAATAATCAAGAAGTGCACTTAATTATTCTAGATGTGATGATGCCGAAATTAGATGGCTTATCAACTACCCTCAAGATACGGGCTGAAAGGAATATTCCTATAATAATTTTATCAGCCAAATCAGAAGATACAGATAAGATCTTAGGTTTATCGATGGGGGCTGATGATTATGTTACTAAGCCGTTTAATAGTATGGAACTTATGGCACGAGTAAAATCTCAGCTTAGGCGATATTTAAAACTTGGGGATGTTAATTTTTCAGATAAATCTAATCTGTTAGAATCTGGAGGACTTTGTTTTGATTTAGAAAGTCATACTTTAACAGTAGATGGTGATCTAATAAAGTTGACAGCGACTGAAACTAAAATAGTTGAACTTCTTATGCGTTCTCCGGGGCGAATCTTCCCTACTGAGGAAATCTACGAACGGGTCTGGGAAGAACCTGCTTACAAAGTGGAGAATACTGTTATGGTACATATACGCCGTATTCGTGAAAAGATAGAAATTAACCCGAAAGAGCCAAAATATTTAAAGGTGGTATGGGGAATTGGATACAAAATCGAGAAAATCTAAACCGTTTATAATTTGGCTTTCTTTCTTTTTAGGTCTTAGTTTAATTGCTGGACTGTTTTTAACTAGTCTCGGTATTTTGCAAAGTGTAAATGGAAATTGGGCAGTTTTTAAAGCCCCCTTCGTCGATTACAAAGATAGCTCTTTTTTTAAGGAACGTACAGATGGATATTTTCAAGGACTTTTGTTATCAACAGTAACTGATAGTTCTGGGTCTAGAAAATCAAGTACATACCCTTTAGAGCAAGAAGGTGAAAATCTAAAGTATTATGCCATTAATAAAGAGAATAATTTTTTATCCAAAAACATCTCAGGTGATATTAACTCTATTGTAGACACAGACGGAACTGTAAATCCTCCCGCCGGATATGAAAACTACTGGTATTTTGATGGGGAAGAAATAAAAGGTTTTGAAGATGGCATATTAGCTAATATCAGCCAAATAGATATTAAGTATCGAGACATTATTTTAGATATAGCTAGGTATAGTGATAATCTAGATGAAATAGCTAATATGGAAGTCTTTCTAGCTGTCAATGATACCTTAGTAGAAAACCCTTATGGAAAATCAGAGTATTATGCAGAACAACAGCTTCTACCTATAATGGGCAAAGTCTTTATCGGTCTTTTGCTTATAAGTTTATTGCTTTTAATTTATCCGCTAATCAGACATCGTGAAAAGCTGGAATTTGACCGTAAACTTGCAAGTTGGTCTGGGTCGATGTGGTTGGAAGTAAAAATATTCATTTCTTTAATACCTCTAAGTGTTGGAGCTATGCACTCTTTTCATTATATGCGATCTGATTTTTATAGGGCAATACCAAGTTTAACAGATAGTTTGTTTGCTATTACGACTACTAGCTTGTTAACAGTCTTAATTTTATGGTGGTTTTATTTAATAGTAGTCGATCTAATCTTCAATGGTAAGAATTTCTTTACCCATAACTCTGTTAATTCCTTATTAAATTGGTATCAGAAATATGAAAAAAGATATCCCTGGCAAAAGTTAATGTTAAGACGAGCTTATTTGCTAGTCGCAGCGGAGGTAATCTTAGCACCTATTTCGCTTATGTTTTTAACTGTGAATGTGCTAATAGCTGTTCTAATAGCAGTCCTAGGCTTATACCTTATTTATAAGTATCTAAAACATTATGATCTAGCTTTAAATGATTTTGGTAAACTAATCGAGCATATTGAACTTATGAAAAATGGTGATATGGAAAGTAGCTTAGAGCTTGCAGAAGCTTCCCCAGTATACCAAGCTAGTCACAACCTTAACTCTATCCAAACAGGTATGAGCAAAACTATAGCTGAAAAGATGAAATCTGAGCGTATGAAAATAGACCTGATTACTAATGTGTCACACGATTTAAAGACTCCTTTGACTTCAATTATTAGTTATGTGGAGCTTTTGAGTAAAGAAAAAGAAAATCTACCTGAGCAAGTTAATGATTATATAAAAATACTAGAACAAAAATCAGAACGACTTAAAAACCTAATCGAAGATTTATTTGATCTATCTAAAGCTAGTAGCCAGGATATTAGTCTAGATATGAAACAACTTGATTTAGCACGGTTAATCAAACAAACCTTAGCAGATATGGAGGAACCTATTAATGATTCGGGCCTAACTTTCCGACTCAACATACCTGATGAGCCAGTCTACATTACAAGTGATGGGGAAAAACTGTACCGGGTCTGGGAGAACTTGATTACTAATGCTTTAAAGTATTCATTAGATGGTTCCAGAGTATTCGTAGATTTAATCGCAGATGGCGGAGAAGTGATAGCTACTATAAAAAATACAGCTAATTATGAAATGGATTTTAGCGAAGATGAGATATTACAACGCTTTGTCCGAGGTGAAGAATCACGATCTAGTGAGGGGTCAGGATTAGGGCTGGCTATTGCCCAAAGTTTCACAGAAATTAGTGGGGGAAAATTCTCTATCACCGTAGATGGAGATTTATTTAAGGTAGAACTACGTTTCTAGGTGTTAAGATGCGCTAGCAAGAATTATTCTTGCTAGAACATTAATATAATTGTCAACAAAAGGGAATAATACCTATTAGCAAGTTGCTTTTATTATTTTATTCTAATAAAATAACATTAAAGGAGTGGATAAAATGCAACATAAAACTGCTTTAATAGTCGATTCAGCTGGAAGTATCCCTCGAGATTTGTTGACTAAATATAATATTAGTGAAGTTGCTTTTCATATCACTTTTGGCATAGAAGAATACCGAGAAAATCGCACCATTACTAGCCAAGAATTTTATGAGCGTATGCTAAAAAATCCTAATCAGGTTCCGAAAACTTCAGTACCAGGTGCATTAGAATGGATTAAAGCATTTGCACATAGGTATAATGAAGGTTATAAGGATTTAATAGTTACTACTATTGCTAAGCCTCTTTCAGCTAGTATTCAATCAGCTACTATGGCTGCTGATGAATTTACTGGAAAACACCCTGATATTAATATACATATTATAGACTCAAATACTTGTGCAGGAGGCCAAGCAGCTCTAGAAATAAAAATTGCTAAACTAATAAATCAAGGTGAACTAAGTGCAGTAGAAATAGTTCAACGAATAAAAGATTTTTTACCCCAAGTAATATCACTTTTTTCCGTAAATGAGTTAACTTATATGCACGCAGGTGGAAGAATAGGTGGAGCTACAGCTTTTCTAGGTAAATTAATCAAAATCAAGCCGGTCTGCGAATTCATTGATGGCGTTGTCCATACTATCAAACCAGTTCGATGTAGAAATAAAGCTTTACAACTACTCATAGATGAATCAGTCAGAAGATTTGACCATGCTAAAGATGCAGTTATATGTGTACAACATGCCTTTTGCCAGGAAGATGCTGACTTTTTAATTTCCGAATTAAAGAAAAAACTAAATTATCATGATCATATCTATCAAGGTCAGGTCGGTGCAGTAGTAGGGGCACATTCGGGGCCAGGTGCTATCGGAATAGGGATTGCACAAGGTTAGTAATTAACTTAAGTTTTTGGATAGTAAAGTGCTACAGCGAGAACACTACTCGCTGTAGCACTTTATCTTGTGTATATTTCTACTGAAGATTCTTTTTGCATAGTTTTAACTTCACACCAAAACTGTTATCATAATTATATTCAAGGGAATTTGCAAACCGTCCGGATTCCTTGGATGACAACCGGATAAAAACTATAAGCAGATTATAAAAGGAGGTCTCCATATGAAAAAAATAACAGAAGACATCTTCTGGGTAGGCGTTGAAGATCCTAATTTAGAGTTTTTTGATATCACATTCGAACTCGAAAATGGAACTAGTTACAATGCCTATCTAGTAAAGGGTGGCGAAAAAAACGCCTTAATCGATACCGTCAAGAGCGAGTTTTTTGATGAGTATATCCAAAAGATTAAAGGAATCATCCCCTTAGAAGAGATTGACTATCTAATTATGAATCATACCGAACCAGACCATTCTGGATCCGTTGAAAAACTAATAGAACTCATCCCAGATTTAACAGTTGTGGGTAGCGGTCCTGCCATTGATTTTTTAAACGATATTATGAACATTCCTTTTAAAAATAAAACAGTCGGTTATCATTCTACACTAGACTTAGGGGGAAAAACGCTTCGCTTTATCAGTGCTTTGCTCCTCCACTGGCCAGATGCATTATTTACTTATGTAATCGAAGATCAAGTTCTTTTCAGTTGCGACTCCTTTGGTAGCCATTATTCAAGCGAGCATCTGTTTGCAGATCAGATTGAATACGATATAATTGAAGACCAAAAACTCTATTTTGATATGATTATGGCACCTTTTAGTCATCAGATGCTAAAGGCTCTAGATAAGCTAGAAGAGTTCGAAATCAAAACTATCTGTCCCGGACACGGCCCGATTCTTCGAAAGGATATCGATAAATACCTTAACCTGCAAAGACAGTGGGCGCTCCCCAAGCCGAGAGATGAAAAATCTCCTAAAATTGTCCTGGTTTATGTAAGTGCCTATGGCTATACAGAAATGATCGCCCATGCGATAGAAGAAGGCTTGAAGGAAATAGGTTCATTCAATCTTATTAAATACGATCTAGAGGGAGGAAGCGGCTTGACAGAAGCTTTAGACGAACTCAAAACTGCAGATGGACTCTTAGTTGGATCTCCCACCATCAATAAAGACGCTCTCCCACCAATCGGTGAGTTCTTAAGCAATATCTCTGCGATTACACATTTAGATATGCCTGCAGCTGCTTTTGGATCCTATGGATGGAGCGGAGAAGCCGTTCCCCACATCGAAGCTCGCCTAAAAATGCTGCGCATGAAAGTGTTAGCAGGCCTAAGAATTAAATTTAAACCTTCCTCAGAGGAGATGCAAAATGCTATTGCCTTTGGTAGAGCTTTCGGGCGAGCTGTACGAGGAGAAGAAGTTGTTACGCCGGCTTCCCCTTGCCAAGAGAAGACAGCGCCTCATCTCCGTCCTGAAGACTATCCTAAACAGTATAAGGCAGAAGATCTCATTGTTTACTGGAATCCAGCAGAATGTATCCATGACACCCAGTGTTTTATCAGAACCCCTCAGATTTTTGACGTGGAAGCTCGGCCTTGGTTTAATAGGGAAGGAAACACCCCGGAAGAAATCATTAAAGCTATTGATCTCTGTCCTTCGGGAGCCCTTAAATATTCTTTGCCCGAAGGTTCTCCTGTTAATCCTGCGATTGCTGACGGACCAGGTGCCTTTGCTCAAAATATTCGCGACGAAAATCTTAAAAAATAGAGATTTCTTCGCCAAAACAATAGAAAACAAGGATATTTCATATCAACAGACAAAAATGGTCTAAAGACTTGGTGCAAATCGTGAAACTATAAAGCAGGATCAATCGATTCTGCTTTATATGTCATTTGTAGACTCTTCGTTTCTCCAGTATATACAAGCAATTTTAGAAGTAATCTTTTCCTCAACCATCCCATCTTTAGCGATACTGCCCAAATATTCTAAGATATTTAGCTTTTGGGATTCAGTCAAGGTATTTCTCATCTCCAGCTTGTTTATATAATGCTTGTTAGCCCGTTCCAAAGCCCATTTCCTCTCTCTTGTCGAATCAAAATAGAAAATTTCAGGAAAAAGCCCCTTAAGCCAAAGAATATTTAAACTGCAATAGAGTGCTGTATTTCCGTATTTATCATCATGATCCCAACCTAGAACATCCTTTTTTAGAACATCATTAATCGAGTCTTGCCGCTCCAGAAAATGTGTGAGCAAGCAATATTCATTACTAGCCTCGATCATTTTCTCTAGATTTTTTCTGCTATTGATGACCGGAGACATGATCGCTGTTACGAGACTAAACTTTTTCCTCCAACCTAAAGCTGTCACATCTGCTTTTTCCCAGTCTAATTCCTTAAACTCAGTGTTTTCAAGGCCTAGAGCACTTGCATTTTCAGATGCATATTTTAGCATATTAGGTGAAACATCTACCCCAACAGCCTTTTTCGCTTTTTGGGCAAATGCTAGAACAAATTTGCCTGGACCACAACCGATATCCAAAACCGTACTCTCTTTTTCTAGCATATGTTTTTCTAGTAATAGTTTACTAATCTTGTGAATGCGTTCGTCCGGTTCATTTCTATTAAATTCTTCAGCCCGTTTATCCCATGAATCTCGAATTCCTGCTTTATAACCTTCTTTGTAGTCTTTTTCTTTTTCCCATAGCTGATCAAAATAATCAATGTTCATATTTATAAATACCTCCCCTACTATTGCAAAAAAATAGCTGACCATTAATGGTCAGCTATTTTAAATACATAAATATTTTTAGTAATCAAAAGCTCCTAGTGGAATTTCTAAAGCTGAGGTATCAGCGTCTTTCACCATTTCAGCAATAGACCACACTTGTGGTATTACATTATGGACAAAGAAACGAGCAGAATAAACTTTACCAATATAGAATTCATAATCGAAATGATCTGCTCCTAATTCTTCAGCTCGTTTATTAGCAATAAGAGCTTGTTCTAAAATACACCAAGCACCATAAACCATCGAAGTCGCAGTTAATATACGACGCGCATAAAGAGGCATCAGAGTTATTTTACCTTCTCCGAAATACCCACCGATAGCCATTTGGGTTTCTCCTAAAGCAGTAAGAGCTTGGCCAAATTTTTCGAATTCTTTCTCAAATCCAGCAGTGTTTTTGTTAGCTTCATAGAAATCTTGAATTTGTTTGAACCAAGCTGCATAAACAGAGCCTTGTTTCATAGTCCACTTACGGCCTACTAAGTCCAAAGCTTGGATGTAGCTAGTTCCTTCCCAAATCGAGTATATCTTTACATCGCGAGCAATCTGAGAAACTGGATATTCTTCACAATAACCATATCCACCATAAACTTGAATTGATTCACCAATTAAACGCCAAGCTTCATCAGTTGGATATGCTTTACAAAGTGGTGTAACTACTTCGATAAAGTCATTAGCTAGCTTCGATTTTTCTGGATCTGGATCTCTATCACGAACATCAAACATGAAATAAGCTTTCATAACCATCGCCCGGAATACTTCTACATGAGCTTTACCTTCTAACAAAGAACGGCGAATATCTTCATGGTTGATAATAGCTACACGCTCACCCCTCATGTCAGTTATAGGACGACCTTGTACTCGGTCTTTACTATAATCACGAGCATTGTATGTAGCATTAGCAGTACAAGCCAAAGCAAGAAGACCTGTGCCTAAACGGGCAAAGTTCATGCATTGGAACATCTGTCTCATTCCCTCAGCTTTACCTTTTTCATCTGGGGGATTACCAATTAACCAGCCACGACAACCATCATTCTCACCCATGGCAAGTGCTGCAGTAGCAGAACCAAATTGTCCCATTTTATGTTCAATACCAGTAGTCTGAACATCATTATCCGTTAAGGAGCCATCTTCGTTAACCCAGTATTTCGGTACCACAAACAACGAAACTCCACCAGTTCCTTCACGAGCACCTTCAATCCTAGCCATATATAAGTGGATAATATTTTCGGTGAAATCATTATCTCCACCAGTTATAAAAATCTTACCACCTTTAATTTTATAGACTCCGTCTTCATCAGTTGGATAAGCTTTAGAAAGCATATCACCTACATCAGAACCTGCTGTAGCTTCAGTTAAGCACATAGTACCAGCCCAAGTGCCATCCATCATTTTAGGTAGGAACATCTCTTTTAGTTTATCATCACCAAAAGTCTGAATAAGATCAGCAGCACCAGTAGTTAGCCCAATATAAGGCATAAAAGCTGGATTAGCCGCAGATAACATTTCCTGACACATTACAAACAGGATGTTCGGCATAGTCATAGCATCTTCACTGTCATCAATATTGGCTGTTCCCCAGCCATCTTGTTGCAAGCTATGGAATAAATCTCCAAATCCAGGTGGAGTTGTTACTTTCCCATCTTCAAAAGTACAAGGATTGTCATTGCCAACCTCATTAGAAGGTTCTACTACCTCTTTACACATTTTGCGAAAAGGTTCTAAAATTGATCTAACATCATCTTTAGAATAATAATCAACAAACTCCTTATATGCAAAAACTTCTTCGGTTGGGAGCCACTCTTGGATTATAAATTCAAAGTCACGCGTGTTCAAATAAGCAAAATTAGACGCCATTCATTTTTCCCCCAATTTCTAGAACTGAGTCCCCCTCAATTCTATATATTTTTTTCTTTTTCAAAAATTATTCTCCGGTTTTTCTTATACTAGAAAATGCGTTTTTTTAATATACACCCCCCCCAATACGCAATATACCAACTAAATAACATTCCCTATTGTTAAAATATGTTTATTACATTATATCATATAATAATTTGTTACAGCCATCATAAACCTTAATTTGGAATATTCTGAAAACACTCCTGTCTAAAGATAAAACTTATACCATCAAAATAAACCTTACTATTCCACATTACAATATATACCTCTTCTACAAAACAAATAAAAAATCCTTTATATCTAAAGCTAACTACAAAGTATTTACTACCTCCAAGAACAGAGTCGCCTTTCAGTCATATCTATAATGATAAAAAGGCAGAATCCAATAAGACTAAGCACGATAATTCCCGAATACATGTCTAGATAATTAATCCGCATCCAAGAATCCATAATGAAAAATCCCATACCAAATTCTGTTCCAAAAGTTTCTGTAAAGAAAAGTATAGATATAGCTGTACCAAGAGCTAAACGAGTCGAAGTTAATATTTCAGATAGTGTAGCAGGAATTATTATCTCGAAAATAATTTGTAACTTGCTAGCACCTAGCGATTGTAGTGAATGAAATGTTTCATCAGGAATATCTCTAACTGCATCTCTTGATGTAATAATAATTTGAAAAACGATAATCAAAACAATCATTATAAGCTTAGAAGCTTCTCCCAACCCGAATAACACCATTATTATTGGCAGAAGAGCAATTTTAGGAATTGGATAGGCAAAATAAAGTAAAGGTGATAAGATTTTATCCCATTTTTCAAAATAACCCATCAGTAAGCCAAGCGGAACACCGATAAGAAGAGCAATAGCAATCCCTTCCAAAATTCTAATTAAGCTATAAAATACATGGATAGCGATTTTAGCTTTGAATACTTGTATTAGGTTAATAAAAACAATGGTCGGATTAGGTATAATCGGTAAATTTACTAACATGGAAACGATATACCATATGATAATTAGTATTATAAGACCATATATAGCCCCACGCCATTTATCTTGCGAGAACACCTTCATCATCCCTCATCTACAATATTCCTGACTTTAGTTGACATCATATAATACTCATCTCGAGATCTTAAGTTATCTAATTGGAAACATGGATTGTCTAATATTTTTAAAACTCTACCTGGTGCAGATGATAAGACAACGATTTTATTACCTAAATAAAGTGCTTCATCTACACTATGAGTTATAAAAATAGTAGTCACCCGATTTTGTTTCCAAATGTCTAGAAATAATGCCTGAATTTCTTCTCGAGTCATAGCATCTAAAGCCGAGAATGGTTCATCCATTAATAATAAATCTGGTTTTAATAAAAATGCCCGCGCTATAGCAACTCGTTGTTGTTGACCTCCACTTAATTCTTTTGGATATCGATCTAAAAGGTTTTCTATGCCTAATTGTTTTAAAATATAATGACTATATTCATCTAAAACTTTAGAACCCTTTTTAATCTTTACACCTAACATAGCATTTTGATAAACATTTTTCCATGGTAATAGCCCATAGTTTTGTAAGACTAAGCCAATGCGTTGTTTTTGCGGGTCAATAGCAGTCCCGTTTATTAAAACACTTCCAGTATAATCCTTAATTATGCCGGATAATACATATAGAAGTGTTGATTTACCGGAACCGGAAGGCCCTATAACAGTATATATATCCCCTGATTTTACTTTTATATTTAAGTTGTCAATTGCGACTATATCCTGATTTTTCCCAGGATAGGTTACAGATAAATCTTCAATTATTATCACTTTTATATTACCTCAAAATCTTATCATCAACTAAATCTTCATATTTATAATCTTGTTTAATAAGTTCCTTGGCTTTCATCCATTGTACAACATCGGCTATAATTTCTGGATTAGGTTCTACAGCCTTTGTATACTCGGGTAATTCTAGAATGTCCTTGACTGTAGCAGGAAAACCTTGCTTTTCTATTAGGAAATCAATATAATCTGCTAGTGGTTCATTTTGCAGATATTCTACGGCTTCATTGTACGCCCTAAAGATAGCTTTTACTTCCTCTTCGTTATCCCGTAAGGTTTTCTTCGTAAATGCAATTGCACCTGCTTTATTACCTAGTTGGTCAGTGCTAATTAACGATTTTGCACCATTTTTTATAGCCAGACTTGCTAAAGGATCTGGAAGAATTGCCATATCAATTTTTCCTTCTTGCAACATCTCTAATCTAGTAGGCAATTGTGGAATTGCTTGCTTCTTAATATCATCTGAGGTTAATTGTTTTGTTTCTAGCATTTTATCTACAGTGTATTCCATTATTGTATTAGTTGAAAGCCCAACACTCTTCCCAAGTAAATCATTCATAGAATTAATACCTGCATCTGCTCCAGCCATCAATTCAATATTGCCATCATTTTTAGCGATAATTTTAAGTTCAAATCCACCTTCATTAGCAAAAACTACTGCTAATACATCAGTAACTACCCCATCTAATTGTCCGCTTTGTAAAGCACTATCTCTATCTTGGGCACTTTTAAAATGTTCTATTTTTACTTGAACATTTTCCTTTTCAAAATAGCCGTTCTTCTCAGCAATTATAAATGGAATAGACTCCACATCAGGCATTACACCTATATGTATAGTCTTTTGTTCTGGCACAGGAGTCCCCTGCTCCTGGGCACAACCTAAAAATGTTAGACTACTAACAATGAGTAATAAACTGATAATTAATTTTTTCATCTTTCCCCTCCATCAATTTCTTTTTTCTAATTATACAATATCCCTCCTCTATTGTTTAATTTTAATACATAATGTCCTAATACCCCATAATTTTCTAGCAACACTAAAAAAGAGTCACTAAATATGATTCCACATATCTAGTGACTCTTGTATATTTAATGACTAATTTTATTCTACTGCTCTATAATTCCGGAATTGTTTTTTTAGTTACTTCTAGTCCTTGTAATATATCGACAGTATAAGTTTCAGGATGCTTAGGAGTTATATTTTTATAAAAATTCTGAATTTGCAACATGTCTTTATAGTAATCGCCAGTAGGATGAATTACTAGCCCAACTCCTGCAGTCTTTTTATCATAATCAAGATAAGCCAATACTAAGGGTAATTCAGCTTTTAAGGCCAAATTATAAAAGCCCGTTTTCCATCTAGTAACAGTTTTACGAGTACCTTCTGGTGCTATAACAATAGATACTCGCTCCATTTTCTCTATCTTCTTGACTATCCCGTCTACTAAACCATTACCTTTTACTTTACGCTCTACGCCTATAGCTCCAGTAAGTTTGAAAAATATATTTAACGGGAAAACCATCCAATTACTCTTGATTAAATATTTCGCCTTAAAATCTAAAATATAGAATGCAAATAATGCATAGAAAAAATCCCAATTACTGGTATGCGGAGCTGCTACTATAATACATTTTTTAATTTCTGGTGGTATTTCTCCCTCAGCTTTCCAACCGACTAATTTAAATAACAATCTGCCTAACCAACCCATACCATACTCGCCTCCCCTATCTTAATTTCAGCATTTATCAATAAAACATCTTCGAAGTTATGCTAATATTTAATTTAATGTCTATTAGTACATGGTTAGTATAAGTTGTAGGAGGAAATTAAGCAATTGAAAAAATTGTCGATTAATATTTTATCGAGGGTTTCGCTTTTTTTTCTTAGTCCCTTTCGCTACTTTTGGTGTCCTATTTTGTATCAATGATCTTCTACCTTTACCGATTAAATCTTCTCTTTTAAGTTCTTGTAACGCTTCATAGACTAAATCATAATTACTCGGATTTCTATATTGTAAAAGGGCTCGTTGTTTACTTCTAATTTTCCTCCCCTTAGGCACAGAAACTTTCTTACCATTCATAGGGTTTAGCCCCGTGTAATACATACAAGTTGAAATAGTCATAGGAGTTGGGGTAAAGTTTTGCACCTGTTCCGGATAATATTGCAGATGATCCCTAATAAATTCTGCCAGTTGTAGCATATCTCGGGAACTACAACCTGGATGAGCAGCTATAAAATATGGTATTAGATACTGCTCTTTTCCTAGCTCTTGATTAATTCGTTTAAATTTCTGGGTAAATTCAACATATTCGGATCTGCCTGGTTTATTCATGAGTCCGGCCACATAATCATTAATATGTTCAGGTGCTATTTTTAATTGACCACCAACATGATACTGACAAAGATCTCGCAGATACTTTTGAGAAGTGTCTTTTAAAAGCAGATCATACCTTACTCCAGAAGCTATGAAAATATTTTTAACTTGCTTTATCTGGCGTAATTCTTGCCATAAATCTACTGAAGAGGAATGGTCTGTATTTAGATTTTTGCATATATTTGGATAAATACAACTATTACGCCTACAAGATTCGCACTGACTAGCATCTTGACCACTTAGTTCATACATGTTCGCTGATGGCCCACCTACATCGGGGATAGTCCCTTTGAAATCAGGATGAAGTGTTAAATGATGTGCTTCCTTAATAATCGAATCTTGACTGCGACTTTGAATAAATTTACCTTGATGAAGTGCCAGGGAGCAAAATGAACAACCCCCAAAACATCCCCGGTGAGTAACAACAGAAAATTGCACACTTTCTAGTCCGGGAATCCCCCCAGCTTTGTCATATATAGGATGAGCCTTGCGCATATATGGAAGTTCATATACTTTATCCAGTTGTTCGGAAGTCAAAGGGTAAGCTGGCAAGTTTTGCACTATAAAACGGTTGCCATATGGTTGCGCTAGGGTCTTAGCATTATAGGGGTTTATAGATTGGTATATAGTTTTAGTCATATCCGCAAAAGCTTGGGGGTCATCTCTTAGCTTATCAACTGAGGGAAGTAAAATACTATCTGCTACGATTTCTCTCGTTACATAGCAGGTTCCCCGTATGTCATGCATAGAAGCTAATTCTTCGCCATCAGCTGCCCTTTTTGCAATTTCACTTAAAATATATTCTCCCATACCATAAACTAATAGGTCTGCCCGACTATCGATTAAAATGGAGTTCCTTACCTGATCACTCCAATAATCATAATGGGCTAATCTTCTTAGACTCGCTTCTACTCCCCCGATTAATATAGGAGTTTGGGGATAAGCTTCTTTTATTCTATTACTATATACAATAGTCGCCCGATCTGGACGCAGACCTGCTATACCCCCAGGTGAATATGCATCATGTCTACGAGGATTCTTCTCTGCTGAATAATGGCTAACTAAAGAATCTACATTACCTGCAGCAACAGCAAAAAACAATCGTGGTTTACCTAAAGATTTAAAATCATCTATGCTTTTCCAGTCTGGTTGAGGAATTATTCCTATGCGAAAGCCCTGGTTTTCTAGAAGCCTACCTAATACCGCTGCTGCCCAAGCTGGATGGTCAACATAAGCATCACCACTAACAATTATAATATCTAATTCATCCCAGCCTCGTTTATTTACATCACTTTTATTTATAGGTAAAAACATTATTTCTCCTTTTACTGTTTAAATTGCGTTTTTCTACAACATTTAATCTATTTTAACATAAGAGCAAAAAAGCCTTATCAGAGTATTTTACCTAATATTGTCAGGATCCTTGTAATTTTCTGATAAAATGATGAAACAAAAAAAGAATCTTTACTGCAAATATATTATACTTGAAGTATTGTATTAAAATTATACGATATTATTTACAAGTTGGTCTTTACGGATTAGAAAGGAAACTAAGATGAATTTTCTAAAAATGAAAGAGCCTGTAAATACTTGGACACACTTCATTGCATTAATAGCAGGAATAGTTGGTTTAGTTTTTTTAATATTAGAGTCTAAGCATAATCCCTCTATGTTAGTAACTACTACTATTTTTGGGGTTAGCATAATCCTATTATATGGAGCTAGTTCAGTTTATCATTGGGTTAAAACTACCCCGGAAAAGGAATTAGTTCTACGTAAGCTTGATCATATTGCAATCTTCTTACTTATTGCCGGATCTTATACCCCTATCCTTTACTTTGGATTAGAAGGGGCATGGAGAATAACTATGTTAATCTCTGTTTGGGTATTAGCACTTGTAGGGATAAGTATGAAAATTTGGTTTATGAATTTACCTCGTATAATATCGACTATCTTTTATATAGCCTTAGGCTGGCTAGCTGTAATACCATTTGCCAAACTAATAAAAAGCCTCCCCTTAGAAGCAATGTTATTACTCTTTTTGGGAGGCCTCGCTTATACCATCGGAGGAATTATATATGCCACAAAATCATTCAACTTCTTCCCTAAAACTATCGGATTCCACGGAATATTTCATGTTTTTATCGTTCTAGGAACCTTAAGTCACTATTTTATGGTGTATTTTTATATTATACCGATTCAGGTTTAGGCTTATGAATAGTGAAAAAGTTTAGAGGGAGTACTCCCTCTAAACTTTAGATAACTGTCATCAATTTTTATGAATTCGATTAAAATCTTATTATTCTACCCTCAACTGTTCTATAACAATATCCGTCAACAAACTTGCAATATAAGAATACCAAGGATTGCGAGTCTTTTTAATAACATCATCTGCAAATACAGGTGCCCATTGCACCAAATGGTTTTTGACGAATTGATTTTGTATCTCATCAAAGCCTTCATCAGGCGAAACCACTTTCATAGACTCCAAGTAGGCAATGAATAATGTCTCTACTGCAATATGATCAGGTAGATCGGTGAATTCCTGATTAAGGGTAAGTCCAGCTTTTCGATAAACTTCTGCTACTTGTATTGAGGCTGACCCTTTGACATTACCTTTTTGCATACTATTACCGTGTCCACGATATACTGATTCGTATGGAGGCACTTCCACATGGGCAGGACCAACAAAGAGACGACAATATTCTACCTCTAAGTCTTCTAAACTGCCAGTAAAAGGGGCAACTTCATTAAATACTTTGTCGAATGTACGTTTTTCAATAAGATCCATTAGTTCCTGGCTAGGGTAGGATAAAGCCAAAGATAGCAATTCATAGCGTTCTTGAGCCATCTTTTTCACCTCCTTAATGATTTAAATAAATGGTGCCTTAACTCCGGCTATAAAATGCATTATCTTACCTGTAATTTCACCTAAAATTACAAAAACAAATGCTACAGTTAAATATATAGTTGGCTTGGTCTCCTTTTGTCTGATAAATAAAATAATCAAATACAAGGGAACTAAAAAGCCCACCAGAATATGTAGCAAAGAACTGAGCAATATGGCGGGCACTTCTCCACCCTGTGCAGCTATAGCCGATAACGCCATCCATACCTGCACTTCATTAGCCACATTAATAAGCAAAGTAACAATCGCCAAAACTAGAATTCCTTTGCCCAATATTTTCTGATAATCAAAATTAAAATGTTCTTTAATCAAAAACATAAAGAGTAAACCGCCTAAAAGAAGTCCCGAACTAACATTTACTAAAACACTCCATATGCTATTCCAAGCTGGAACTGCACTAGCTGAAGCATAAATCATGCCCATGCTTACTAATGTACAAAAACCAGTAAACACATTAATATAAAGTAAAATATCAAATTTCTCTAGCTGTTCAACTTTATTTCTAATCAAGATAAAATAAAGAATTATCCCACCAGTAAAAGCACCAGCAAAAAGTCCTTCTCGAGCTAACCATGAGGAAGGATTTAGTAATAAATAGAAAAATCTTTCGACTTTTCCTAGATGAAGCATTGCCAGTATAACTCCAGCAACCGCGAGAACTATTGCTACTAATATTATCTTTTTACTGACCGGCTTTAATTCGTCATTTTGATAAAGACGAGCCGCTGTAAACCATATTATCAGACCAATAGCAGTTCCAAGTAAAAGATAACTGCCTACTAAACTGTACGCTACTTCCATTTCATATTCCCTCCTTTACAAAATGTAATGAGTCGAAGGCTTGGTGCCATGCTCAGGTGCCAGTGTTTTATTGTCGCGAATTTGCAGAAGCTTCGATACTTCAGAATTTGGGTCATTGAGATCACCATAGTGTATCGCACGTGCGGGACAACAGGTAACACACATTGAATCTTCCCCTTTATCAATCAAATGCGCACAAAGATTACATTTATCGCTAACACGCGCTACCGAGTCAAATTGAGGAACATCGTAAGGACAAACCCAATTACAGTATCGGCAACCAATACATTTATTCTTATCCAGATCAACGATACCATCTTCCCTGACATGCATAGCTCCAGACGGGCATGCCGTTACACAAGGTGCATCTTCGCAATGTTGACAAGGAACTGGTGTCCAATACATTTGTAAATCCGGGTAAATACCTATAGGTCTATCAAAATGCAAATTACCATGAGGATCGAATATTCGCATCCGCATATTGCCTTCTACTACATTGTTCTCCATTTTACATGCCACTGTACAAGTGCGACAACCGACACATCTGGACATATCTATAACTAATGCAATGTGTTTGCTCATAGTTTATCTCCCCTCCTCTTATATTTTTTCTACTTCTACTAAGACATCATAAGGAGCATAATTACTTTCAAGAACAGCATCCTGAACTGGGTTTAATTTCATATGTGTCAAAGAAGGCAGATGACCATCTTGGTATTGCTTTTTCCAATAACCTTCATATATATTTATACATCCTGGTTTTATTCCCTCGGTAACCCGTGCCTTTAAAGTTACATGACCACGGTCGTTATACACCTTTACCATATCTCCACCTTTGATACCACGAGCTTTTGCATCTACTGAACTAATATCAGCTACTGGTTCAGGATTGACCTCTAATATCCAAGGCAAAGTAGCATGTTGTGAATGAACTGTAAAAACGTTATGGACATTCATAAAGGTAAGAGGGTATTTCTTTGCCTGTGGCTGACGGTTACTTTCGATAGGCTCTGAATGAACCGGTAATGCTTCACCAAAGCTCTCTAAAAAGTCTAGATATATTTCCAGTTTCCCGGACGGGGTAAAATATACCTGATCTTCGAAAGGAATAAAATCATCCGGATAAAGAGCCGATGTAACTCCTGTTTCCCACAACTCTTTCTTGTCGATGTCTCTTAATTTGTCTTCTGTAAAAGTATCAATAATATAATTTATTTCATCTTCTATATCGCCCCAGTATTCTCCATATCCCATTTTTTCAGATATACCAGCAAAAATATCGAAATCCTGTTTCGCTTCCCACATGGGAGTAATACATTGCTTACGCAATTGAAAATAGTAATTGGACCAAGAAGATACTAATTCTGACTCCTGTTCATACCATGAGCAAGCTGGTAAAACATAGTCAGCGTGAGCTGTAGCATCATTGAATACTTGTTCACTAACAACTATTAGATCAAGCTTCGGGGCAATTACATTTATAAACTCATTATAATTCGGTATCTGAGTTCCATAGTTATAATGGTTAAACCATATTCCCTTTATTGGCCACGGTTCGTTTTTAGGGATTAGTTCAAAAAGATGACTGCCAACAACCTTTTTAGGTTCATACCCTTCATCTTCACGCGGGTTTAACCAGCTACTAGAAGTTGCCGCAATTGTTTTAAATAATGTGCCTCCAGCCCAAGATACACCTGCACCTTTCTTCCCATGATTTCCACATATACCACCGAGTATTAGGGCATTACGGAATCCCTGGTGTCCATTGTAATAGCGGTTTACACCTTGGCTTATTTTGATAGCTGCTGCCTCTGATGAAGCATAATCAACTGCTAATTGGTTAATCACTTCAACAGACACTTCACAGACTTCGCTAGCCTTTTCTGGAGTCCAATCATTGATATAATCGGCTGTTAAGTCCCAAGCTGTTCTACATTCAATCGATTTACCATCACTTAAAGTCACTGTTACTGTTCCGGATAGTTTTTGTGCTGCCAAACTACGCTCACGTACTGAAGATGTCTCATCATCGATAACCATGTATTGGATAGTTTCATCTCCATTTAGATCACCGGATCGGAGAAATTGCTTATTATCACTTCTAACCAAATAAGGAGCAGTAGTATTATCATTTAAAAATTTCTCATCATGCAAGCCTTTTTCCAAAATAACATTCATCATACCTAAAATTAAAGCTCCATCAGTTCCCGGTCTTAGATTGACCCATTGATTAGCCTTAGCAGCCGTATTGGAGAAACGCGGGTCTATTACAATTATTTTCGTACCATTTTCCTTAGCATTCCAAACAAAACGGATGTCATTTAAAGCAGTCTCAGCATAATTACACCCAAACAATATTAGCAGTTTTGAATTCATAAGATCTTTCCAAGGATGTGCCTCTTGCAACATACCAGTTGCTGGAACAAAAGCAATATTAGAAGCCAAATCACCCATTATTCCGAGGTTTGTCAAGATAGTACCCTTCATAACATTAGCAATCTTCTGAGAGATTAACTGCCCAAACACACCATAATCTCCAGTCATATTAATAAAGCTCATCGCTCCATCCCCATGTTCCTTCTGCATCTTAGTAATTTTGTCTGCAATCTGAGTAAAAGCTTCTTCCCAACTTAATTGTTTCCATTTGCCTTCACCTCGTTCCCCAACCCGAACCATAGGGTATTTTACCCGATCTGGAGAATAAGTCTTTTGCATGGCATTAGATATACCTTTAAGACATATTCGATTAAAGTCAGGATCCGGAAACTCTGCTGGTTCAACTTTAATAATTCTGTCATTTTTAACATGAACAAGATGACCACAGCTATTTACACAGTTTGGAGCACATACTGTACGTACTAGCTTGACACCTTCTTTTTCGGTAGCAGCATTTGCAGCAATAGGTTTAAATACACTAGTAAATTTACTAGAACTGTAGACTAATGCCCCTGTAACTGTTGAACCTTTAATAAAAGTCCGCCTAGTAATTCCTTTCATGTTCTTTTCCACTAAGAAACACCTCCATTTGTTATAATTACCTTTATTTCATAAACCAGAGTTCATCTGGTTTAAATTTAGAACCTTCACAATCCTTGCAAAGAGAAGCACTTGCTTCGTTTTTAGGATAATATTCTCTGTCACATCTAACACAATTTCGAACTGTAGTTTTTTGTAAAATAATATTACTAGTAGATGAGTTCTGCCCATCTACCTCCATATTAATAGCCTTTTCGGGACAAACTACAGCACACAATCCACACATATTACATTCAGAGGGAGTATTGCTCAAAAACACAATATTTTCTTCATCTTTAGTGATTTTCATAGCTCCTGAGGGGCAAAGAACAGCGCAACTACCGCAAAAAGTACACTCAGCGCTAATCTCTGGGTGTCTCAAATATCCTGGTTCGATTTTTTCCTTAATCTCAGGCTCCAGTTTATTAAGCATTTTAATCAAAAGCTCTCTTCGCAAAGAAATATTCTGAGCATATGTCTCCTGAATTCCACCTTGGCTTTTTCTATCAACAATTAAATCGGCCATCATTTCTTTAGCATCTATACTTAAGTTTCTTAGCAAAAACCTGCGACTATAATTAATCTCTTGATGGCTAGAAAGTTCAAAACTAGCAGGATCATTTTGCTCCATAAATATTCCCTTAGTTTCTGGATAAATCAACCTCAGCTTTTTTCGATTATCCTCCCATAGAATCTGACCCGTTGAACATTCGCAATCGCTACATGCTTCGGGCTGATAAAATATATTTATTTTATCAATTCCTTGCTGGACTATATAGAATGCTAACTCCGGAGTCAGTTCTCCCAGGCAATTGATAACTATAGCACCAGATACAAATTCTGTTTTATGGCATTTTATTACACAAGATGACCGTTGCTCTTTTCTAATATTCACTACTCTAGTAAATGCAGCCCACATATCATCAAAAACCCCTGTTGGGCATGCAGTTGCACACAATCCGCACCTTATGCAATTCTCTTGTATTTCGATTTTATTGCCATCTAGGTCAATACTATTAACAGGACAAGTAGTTTCACATATTTGACATATCATTCTTCCGCTACGAACATTGAGGCACAAGTGATCATATATATTATTTATTCTGTTCCTGTCCAATAACTTGTTTAACATCTTCTCCCCCCCTTTTACAGTAAGCATAATTTATACTGTCAGCTATAATTCTTCTCCTATACATGAAGTCTTTTTAAAGTCTTTTTAAATCTTTGTTTCCCTATGACTAAACCTATAATGATTAAAGCTAATCCTATTGGCTGCATCGGCATAGTAGTTACTCCCGTTTTAGGTAAAGTTTCTTCTGAAACACTTGGTGCCTTCCCCACCGGAGGGCAATATTCTATTCTTCCTCAAGCTAATTGCACTCCAGATTCTAGCATTATCTCAGCACTCAAATCGTTTGCATTTTGATGAATAGCTATTGCTTTGGTATTGCCCACCGGAAGAGAATCACCTCGGGCAATAGGCAGTGCAAAGGCCTGGTTCAGCAATATTGAGAACCCAAGACATCCAATTAAAGTCAATATTTTATAATTTCTCAACTTCAACATCCTTTTTGATACCTCCTTTAGCTTATAAAATCTTTATACTATAAGCTTTACATACCGGGCATAGAAGCTCCTGCGTTAGGTAAAATTGTTTGTCGTAAATTGTAAATTTTCTTTACATTTACCAAAAAAAATACCCCTTCAATTCTGAAGAGGTTTTAAAACCTGTTTTTAGCAAAACTATAAATTAGAGTTTTGCATTTGATGTCATATCATCAGCAAATGATAAATGAATTTTCATTGCTTCTTCTGCTTCACGAGGCTGTTGTTTAACAATCGCCTGAAAAATATCTAACAAATTATTATTCAATTCTTTTCGCCTTGTCGGTGGTGCATCAGTCGTCATAGCATAAAGTTCTTGAACCATGGTAGTAACCTTAATCGAAGCAATAATTAGCGGATTATGAGTAGCTTCCGCGATCCTACGATGAAATTCGATGTCTTGACTATGATATTCATAGTCCGTCATTTCATTATAGTTTAAAGGTATGGCTGCTGCAATAGCCTGTATGTCTTCCACAGTTCTGTTCATAGCTGCTATACCACAACCTTTTACCTCCAAAATTAACCTCATTTCCAGTAGATCTTCGCTTTTTATCTGCTCACTATCCAAAAGCATAGTAAGAAAGCTTTCTAGATATCTAGCAATATGTTTATTATTACTATTTTTAACAAACCAGCCACCATGACATCCCTTTTTGGGCTGTAATACAAGGGAATCTTCCAAACTGGTTAATGCATCCCTTACAGTTGGCCTACTGACTCCGTACTTTTCCGCCAGAAAACTTTCTGTCGGCAATTTTTGGCCTAGTTTAATCTCTCCACCTAAAATGGAATTAAGGATGTCTACAACAATTTGCTCACTTACAGAAAGAATATCAACAGATTTATCCAAGCTTATTCCCCCTTGAATTTACTGCTAGTGCTTTATCCCTAAAGTTCTTTTAACAAGACTAGATTTACATTCATTTAATTTCACGATTTTTCTTTTCCGGTGATCCATATCCACCACCGCCACCAGCAATCTGGTGTAAGATAGTTCCCCTAGGCAGTTTGTTAATTATAGTTTTACTGTTCGGATACAAGATGTTTCCGTCTGGTAATTGTAAGACGATACTGTTTTTACCGCCAGGACTGCCACCAGCAAGACCAAAGGCCCTGCTTTCTTCGTGCATCCCATCACCAAATATATTGACTGATATATCACTTTCACACAGCTCCAATATGGTTTCTACTCCCAATCCCCCATTCCATTGGCCTTTACCAGCTGAATCAGGTGCATACTCGAATTTCTTGAAAATTACAGGGCATTCCATCTCGAATGTCTCAGGATCCTGGGCTGTAATCCCTCCACCCCCTCCAATTAAGCCAAGATGCGACCATCCATCATAACCATAAGTAGCACCTGCTCCTCCTTTACAAGCATTAATCAGCATGTCCGAAAAATGTTTGTTTCGTTTATTGTCATAACCACTTAACATCAGACATAACAAAACATTCCATCCAGCTGAAACTTGTTGTGGTATAGCTTGATATAATGCTTTTTGGACAACTGCCCCAATTTGGTCAGTCAAATGATTACCAAAACCAGTTGCTGCCGGATAATAGGGGTTTAGTATTGTGCCCTCAGGAATAATGAATTCAATATCCCTAAATGTTCCACCGTTTATTGGAAAAACCTCGCCTATACACATTAATAATACCATTAATGATCCAGAAATAGTTACTGTTGAAGGTGCATTCACATAACCTGCAGTCTGCTCAGAAGTGCCAGTATAATCAAATATCAGCTTTTCAGGCTCTTTAATTATTTTTAATTTAATCACCATTTTCTGGTCAGGGTCTATCCCATCGCCAAAAACTAGATGAGATGCTTCATATATTCCAGGTTTAATTACTGATAATTGCTTTTTTAACGATACCTGAGCACAATCGAACAAATAAGATAAATTCTTTATAAATTCCTGTTTTCCATATAGGCTAATTATGGAGTTGATTTCATGCACTGCATTTTCGCAGGCACCTATCATAGACATTATATCTTCTTCCACAATCGTCAAGCGAATATTAGCAAAGATAAAATCCCAAACATCATATCTTAATACGCCTTGGTCGATAATCTTTACTGGAGTAATCCGAAGAGCTTCCTGCCATATTTCTTTGGCATGTGGATTATAACCCCCCGGAGAAGCACCCCCAATATCCGCTTGATGAGCATTGATGGCTGCAAAACACATCAGCTCATCATTAGAAAATACTGGAGCTGTAATTTTAACATCGGAAGTTTGATTTCCCCCTGTATATGGATCATTATGAATGATAATATCCCCTGGGTGAATATCTGCCCCAAAATATTCTGCAATATATTTAATTGAAGTTGGTACCGTATAAGACATCAATGGAATAAATTCAGTCTGCTCCCATATCTCACCTCTAACCCCATAAATACCAGTACAAAAGTCTTTAGCCTCACTAATATTTAGCGAGCGACTACTTTTAGACAATGAAACCGCCATCTGTCTAGTAATAGATTTTAATCTTCTTTGCATAATAACAGCAGATATTTTATCAAAAACCATGTTTCCGGCTCCCCCTAATTCTTTTTAAGAACCTTTTGCATTTTGCACATAGTAAAATTATGCATTTCTGCCACCAAATAATAATCACTTGGAACAACTACAGTAGTATGTTTTTGTTCAATAATTGCAGGACCATTAACCTTGTACCCATCTGTCATCGTATCTCCATCATATACTGGCACATTAATAAACTTATCCATTTCATCAAAATAAGCCTGTCGATGTCCTTTTATTAGTGTTTTATCAACATGCCAGTCACCCTCAGTTTTAGAACGGGGAATGTAATGCGGTTCCCCTCCAACGGTAAGCAAAACCCCAACAATTTCTATTTCAGTATGACGACCTGCTAAATTGTAACCATATACTTTTAAATGTTGCTGATGAAAGTTTTCCTGGATACATTCTATATCTAGCTTTTTATCTTTTTCACATTCTACTAATAATTCGTGATGCTGCCCTTCATAACGCATATAGACTTTTTTACTTTCAATATATAATGAGATGAAATCTATTACATTTTCTCTGGCTTCTAACCAAAGTTCTTGAAATGTTTCTTCCAAAACTGCTAAATCCATACCTTCCGTTTTTTTATGAAAAAACTTATAATACTCACGGCGATAACTACAATTCAACATTCCCGCTGCACACATAACAGAAGACTCCCTCGGTATAATAAGCTTTTTAATACCTAGTTGATCAGCTAAGTAAGCAGCATGAATCGGCCCTGCACCTCCCCCTACAAATAAATTCATATGGCGAGGGTCAAATCCCTTTTCTAATGTCACCTCTTTTATAGCTAAGGCCATTTCAACATTTATTAGCTTAAAAATACCTACAGCTGCCTGAATAACATTTATACCAAGACAGTCTGCTATTTCAGTTTTTATCGCTTGCCAAGATTTTTCATATTTCAACTTCAAACGTCCCCCTAAAAAATACTCGGGGTTTATCAACCCAAGAAGTAAATCAGCATCCGTACAGGTAGGATGTGTTCCATTTAAATCATAACATGCCGGTCCAGGTATAGCTTCAGCACTTTCCGGCCCCACAAATAACATCCCATTTAAATCAACGCCGGCCAGACTTCCTCCCCCAGAACCAATCGTGTGGAGATCTATTAAGGGAACACCTATTAAATGACCGTTAACTGACTTATTATCATCCAAAACCGAATAACCATCTTTTATTATAGAAACCTCGAAACTAGTCCCTCCCATATCCATAACGATATATTCATCCGACTCCCCATTAAGCTCCATCATCTTTAAAGCCGATGGACCAGCCGCCGGGCCTGACAAAATGCTCTTCACCGGAATTTGGTTAGCTTCTAAGACTTCTACACTTCCTCCATTGGATTGCATTATAAATAACTGCCCCTTAAAACCAATAGTTTTAAGACTTTGAGGAAGTGAACCCAAATAATTCTTTAATAAAGGAGCAACATAAGCATCTAGAACCGTAGTGCTGACACGCCTGTACAAATGAGGCCGAGGAAATATCTCATTGCTCATAGATATATGAACATTCGGCCAGTTTTCTCTGATTAAGGCTGCCATTTCTAATTCATATTTAGGATTAATGTAACTGTGGGCAAAGGCAATTGCGAATGATTCAATATTTTGGTCTTTTAGCCTCCTTATACGCTCCAAATTCTTTTTACGATCAAAACGAACAATTGTAGCCCCTTCGTAATTTAATCGCTCTTTAATAGGTATCCTTAAATCTCTAGCAATAAGTGGTATCCAAGGAGTTCGATGATTATTATATACATCATCCCTTGCGCCCTGTCTCATTTCCAACAAGTCAATTAATCCTTCAGTCGTTAATAAAGCTGTCCTAGCACCTGTTCTAGTTAGAACTGCATTAGTAGTTAGTGTTGTACCATGTACAATAGTGTTAACCTGCTCCATAAATTCAGAAACTCCTAAACCCAACTCTACAGCAAATTCTACCAATCCATTTATGATATCTATTTGTAATTCATTGAACTGACGAAGCTTTTTATAACTTTTGTATTGTCCGAATTCGTCAATTAAGTAATAATCTATAAAAGTTCCTCCTGCATCAATTCCCATAACATTACCCAAACAGATTGCCTCCCATATATATGGATTTATTTTATTGTTACTTATAATTTCTTCATAATAAATGTTAACTCCTTTTTCTAGTAATTAAAATAGCCCAGCAAAGCTGGGCTTAGTGTTTTATCACAGATTAAGTTTTATGGTGTATTTTTATATTATACCGATTCAGTTTTAGGCTTATGAATTAAGTACTAGCTGCTTCTAGCTTATCTTCATCTGGTTCTTTATCTGCAGCTAATTTTTTATTAATCTGCCTAATTTCATACCATAACCATATTCCAGTTAATAAAAAGGCACCTATGTCAGAGAAAGCACCGGCCCACCAGATTCCGTCTAAACCGTAGAAACGAGGAAGAACTAATAAAAGTGGTATAAAGATAAGTATTTGCCTAGATAAGCTTAATATAGTAGCTTGTACTGGCTTACCTACCGCTTGGAAATAACCTGCACCAACAAATTGTACCCCTACCACAGGTAGGAATATGAAAAAGATTAGCATCCCATGGGTGCCTAGTTGAATCAATTCGGGATTCTTATTAAATAAGCCTATTAATTGGGCTGGCCAAATCCTAGAAAGCATAAAACCAAAAGTTATTATAACCGTAGCTCCTACAAGTGCTAGTTTTACGGTATCTTTAACCCGTCCTAATTGTTTTGCTCCATAATTAAATCCTATAATCGGTTGAGCACCTTGGCTAATGCCTATAATCGGCATTATTAACAGAGTAGCAATACTCATAATTATACCTATAGCAGCTAAGGCCATATCTCCACCATAATGAACTAAACTACGGTTGAGAATTAAATTCTGCACACTACTAGTTATCTGCATAGCAAAAGCCGGAAAGCCTACTGCCGCAATGCCTAAAACTATAGTCTTTTTAGGCATAAGGTTTTTAAAACGAATTTTTAATAGACTGTTGCCTTTAAGAAAATAGTATAATACCCAGGTACTAGTTACAGCATAAGATATTATTGTTGCTAAAGCAGCTCCCTTAATTCCCCAAAAGAATATGAATATGAAAATATAATCTAATATTACATTAGTAACTGCACCGATTAACATAGTATACATAGCTACTTTCGGATTACCTTCAGCACGAATAAAGTTATTCATCCCTGCTCCAATAGCTAATAATATACTTCCGAGCAAAATTATTCTCATATAATCAATTGCATATGGTAATACATTGGCACTAGCACCAAAAAAGCTCAAAAGTGGCTTAAGAAATATTAAGCCGAGTGTTGTTATAGTAATACCAACAATTATAAATAAAACTAAAGCATTGCCCACAATATGCTCAGCCTCAGTTTTTTTGTCCTCCCCTAAACGAATCGATATAAGTGTAGTAGCACCCATGCCAATTAACATAGTAAAAGCCATAAATATTATCATAATAGGAAAACTTACCGTAATTCCAGCTAAAGCTAATTCCCCTACACCACGACCTACAAATATACTATCCACTACATTGTACATAGCTTGGACTAGCATACCGATTATGGCAGGTAAGGAGAACTTTAGTAGCAAACTCGGAATAGTCCCTATTGCCATTTGTTCTGATCTATCCATCTATTTACCCCTTTGAAATCTTCTATTTATTTAATACCTAAGCAACTATACCATAATTCCAATGTTAAAAAGATGTTGTGACCAGAAAATGTCGATTCACTGCACTGTAAACAGCATTGTAGCTACACAGTAGTAATCTTAAAAACTAAGAATTATCTAATTGCGGATTATTTACAGCAGGTTCATCTTTTATTTTACCCAGCTTCCTAAACTCATACACTAGCCAAATAACGGCGAGTATGAAAGCACCAAAATCTGCTAAAGGTGATGAAACCCATACACCATCTAAACCCCAGAAATGAGGAAGAATTAATACTAGGGGTATGAAAATAATTACTTGTCTAGATAAGGTTAATATAGTAGCTTGTACTGGTTTACCTACAGCCTGGAAATAACCTCCACCGACAAGTTGTATACCTTCTAATGGTAGAAATACAAAGAATATTAGCATAGCATGTGCCCCTAATTTAATCAATTCAGGGTTCTGATTAAATAAACTTATTAATTGAATCGGCCAAATCCTAGAAATAATAAAACTAAAAGTCACGATAGCAGTAGCTCCGATAATTGCTAATATTACAGTAGATTTAACTCGTCCGAACTGTTTAGCTCCGTAATTATATCCTATAATCGGTTGAGCACCCTGAGTAATTCCTATAACTGGTGTTACTATGAAGGAGGCAATACTAATTATTATGCCTACAGCAGCTAATGCTAAATCCCCTCCATAATAAACTAGGCTGCGGTTGAGAACTAAATTCTGAATGCTACTAGTTATCTGCATAGCAAATGCCGGAAAACCAACTATCATCATCCCTGTAATTAATGAACCTTTAAGCTTAAAATTCTTACGCCTAATTTTCAATAGACTATTTCCCGATAAAAAATAATATAATACCCAGCTAGTAGTTACAGCATAAGATATTACTGTAGCAAAAGCGGCTCCCTTAATTCCCCATTGAAATATGAAGATAAATATATAATCTAATATGATGTTAGTAATGGCACCTGTTACCATCGTATACATAGCTATTTTCGGATTACCTTCAGCCCGGATAAAGTTATTCATCCCTACACCGATTGCCAGCAACACACTACCGGATAAAATTATTCTCATATAAGCAAGTGAGTACGGTAATACATTGGCACTTGCTCCGAAGAATTTTAAAATCGGCTCGAGAAAGATTAACCCCAAAACAGTCATGCTAAACCCAATTACTAGAAATAATACTACAGCATTACCAATTATCTGCTCAGCTTCCTCCCCCCTTTGCTCTCCTAAACGAATAGATATCAGTGTCGTCGCTCCCATGCTAATCAACATAACCATAGCCATTAAGATTATCACAATAGGGAAACATACTGTAACTCCAGCTAGAGCTAGTTCTCCTACGCCTCGACCTACAAATATACTATCTACGACATTATACAAAGAGTGAACTAACATAGCGACTATGGCCGGCAGGGAGAACTTTAGTAGTAAACTCGGTATACTTCCTACTCCCATTTCGTTTGATCTATCCATACTCTTATCCCTTTTAAACCTTTCTACCTATTTTCATCAAGAGATACTATACCATAAGTAACAAGAAAAAATAAAATAAACAAATAGCCTACCCCGAAGATTTCGCGAGTAGGCCTAAATTCTACAGCTTTTTATCTTAGTAATCCTTTTAGATTCAATTTCCTCTACTTTTAATATTATATTATCTAATTCCACCGTAGGATTCTCTCCAGGAATCGGGATTCTATCTAGTTGCCCTATAATATACCCGCTCAAAGTATCATACTCGTCGGAAGGTAATTTAACCTCTAATATCTCCTCAACCATATCCAAACTAATCATACCTTGAAATATATAAGTATTATCATCTATTTTTTCATACTCATTATCTTCATTATCATATTCATCTTCAATATCACCTACAATTTCTTCTAACAAGTCTTCAATAGTTATTATTCCTGCTGTACCACCATATTCATCTACTACTACTGCAATATGAAGCCTGCTCTTTTGTAACTCCTGAAGTAAATCATCAGCCTTTTTATTTTCAGGTACAAAATAAGGTTTTCTAATGATTTGCGATAAATCAAATCCCTCCACATTATTTTTATTTAGGAATCTAAGCAAATCCTTAACATGTAAAATTCCTACTATATTATCTAGTGAACCATGGTAAACAGGAAACCTAGTAAACTTTTGCTTATTAATAATATCAACTATTTCGAAAAACCCTAATTCTAATTTCAAACCTATTACATCAGTTCTATGTGTCATTATCTCCGAAATGTTTTTATCATCAAAATCAAATATATTATTAATCAACTTCTTTTCAGTTTCTTGTATAGCACCCTTTTGCTCTCCTACATCTACCATAATTCTAATTTCTTCCTCTGTGATAGATTCCTCATCAGCATTTGGATTTCCACCTAATATGTAAATAAAAAAGTTAGTAGAAACAGTGAGTAATTTAATAAATGGTGCTGACAGAATAGAAATTATAGTTAACCCTCTTATAGAAAACCTAGCAATTTGTTCAGATTTCTGCATAGCAATTCTTTTCGGAACTAATTCACCTAAAACTAAAGTAAAATAAGCCAAAATTATTGTTATAAAAATAACTGCTAAAGGTTTTATAATCGCAATTGAAACATCAAGCCCTGATTTTTCAACTAAACTAACTAACCGCCCAGCGAAATTTTCTGCGGCAAAAGCACTAGCCAAAAAACCTGATAAAGTAATCCCAATTTGAATAGTAGCTAAAAAGCGTCCCGGATCATCTAAAAGGTTTACTATCATCTGGGCTTTATTATCTCCCCTATCTGCTAATACTTTAATCTTATTATCATTTAAAGATATAAGAGCTATTTCTGAAGCCGCAAAAAATGCATTAAATGCGATTAAGAGGATTAATACAAGTAGTTGAATTAGCAAAACATCTCTATCCCTTCCCACATAAGTAATAGATGTGGTTTTTATATAATATGGATATTTTAACCTGTTTTTATCCGGCATGATCTTAGTTTAGTATATCTAATCTAACATTTCCTTACTAAGAATTATAAGTGATAAAAAACTGCTTAAATAAATAGCTAAATTTAAAAAGCTCTCTAGTTAATAGAATCTATTAACTAGAGAGCTTGCTTGTATTCTAAACCTTAATAATTTTCAGCTAATAGTTCAAAGTAATCTTGGTCATGTGCACAAGCTGGACATATTTCAGGTGCTTCTTTACCCTCATGAACATATCCGCAATTATCACATTTCCACTCTACTTTTTCATCCCTTTTAAACACTTTGCCATTTTCCAAATTAGCTAATAATTTTCTATATCTTGCTTCATGGCGTTTTTCAGCTTCAGCAACCCTTCTAAAGACTTCTGCAATTTCAGGAAAACCTTCTTCATCAGCTATATTAGCGAATTCAGGATATAATTCATCCCATTCTTCTTTTTCACCATCTGCTGCTGCTTGAAGGTTGAATTTTGTATCACCTAATGCCACAGGAAAATCAGCAGATATTTCTATCGGTTCCCCATTCATAGACTCTGGTAAAAACTTATAAAACCTCTCAGCATGTTCTTTTTCATTGGCGGCTGTTTCTAAAAATATGTTAGAAATTTGCACATAGCCTTCCTTTTTAGCAACTGAAGCATAAAAAGTGTAACGGTTTCTAGCTTGTGATTCTCCAGCAAAAGCTTTCATTAGATTTTCAGCAGTTTTAGTACCTTTTAATGATTTCATAAAAACCTCCTTAAAGTTACATAATCTTTTAAAATTATAACTTTCATATTAAAGCTTATACCACATAATATCTAAAAAGTGAATCAAACTACCAAACATTTATTACAGCTTCAGGAATCTCACTCACTTTATTGGTGAGAACAGACATTTTCTAACAACATATCAATATGCATTTTCCTCATTTCCTCACTATCTAAGTCAACTTTTATAATGCTTTCAGTATACTTCCCCATCAAGAAAGGAAATGATAAACCACTCAACAAATGTAATACCTTCAAGTAAAGTGTGTGATCGTCTAAATCTGGCTGTATTTGAGCAATAGTTTGTTTCAATATTTTAATACCTTCGTTTTGTATAAATGTAATGTATTCCATGTGTTTACTTAATGGTTTATTTTGGATAGTATAATATATCATATTCTTAATTATATCTGGATACTTAAATAGTAGTTCCGTATATTCGATTATAAATAAATATAATCTGTCTTTAGGGTTTTCAGCGCCTATTTTGAGATTTTCGAAGGTGTTTTTTAACTGGTCGGTAACCTCTTTAAGAGATTCGTTAATTACCACATCTTTTGAACCAAAATGGTAATTAACAGCTGCTATATTAACTTGGGCACGACCTGCGATTTTTCTTATAGTAATATTCTGAAATCCTTCTTCGGCTATAATATCCATAGTAACTTTTATTATTTTTTCTTTAGTCGTAAGGCTGTCTAATTGAATATTCATGTTTTAATCTCCTTACTTTTTAAGTAGCTGTTAATATTAAAAAGATAACATATACCTTTATAATTTAGCGTTGACAATACTCTATTTCTAAATTAGCATAAAATTAGCCCTTATTCAAACATTGTTTCAAACGCTGATTTAAGGTGGAGGGATATAAATGATCGAAGTATTGCATATGGGTTTGGATGTAGGATCAACGACGGTAAAATTAGTCGTTATTGATAAAAACGGAATTGTATTGCATAAAGATTATCGGAGACATTATACCGAAACTAGACAATGTACTACAGATTTATTAATAAATGCTTTGCAAGAAATAGGCGATAGACCAATTACAGTTATGGTCACCGGATCAGCCGGAATTGCAATTTCATCTTGGTTAGAAGTTACACATATTCAAGAAGTAATTGCTTGTAATAAGGCCATCGAAAAATTGATTCCCCAAACTGATGTAGCTATTGAACTAGGCGGAGAAGATGCTAAAATAACTTTCTTTCGCGGTGGATTAGATCAAAGGATGAACGGAATTTGTGCTGGAGGAACCGGCGCCTTTATTGATCAGATGGCTACTTTGCTAGGGACAGATGCTATAGGTCTAAATGAACTATCCAAAAATCATTCTACTATATATCCTGTCGCAGCTCGGTGTGGTGTTTTTGCCAAAACTGATATTCAAGTACTATTAAATGAAGGTGCATTACAAGAAGATATTGCTGCCTCCGTGTTTCAAGCTGTTGTCAATCAGACAATAAGCGGTCTAGCCGGCGGTAAATCAATTACAGGTCATGTAGCTTTCCTAGGTGGCCCCCTTTATTTCCTATCTGAACTAAGAAATAGATTTCAAGAAACTCTAAAGCTCAATAATGATAAAGCATTATTTCCAGAACATGCTCAGTTTTTTGTAGCTATGGGTGCTGCATTAGCATCTGGCTCGGAAAATCCTATTAATTTACCTAGTTTAATAAATCTATTGAAAAACTTAGATATGTCTGAACATCAGGAAGTAGAAAGATTAGAACCTTTATTTAATAACATGGATGAATTAAAAAATTTCCGCCAAAGACATGATATGGATAAAGTAAAAGAGGGAGATCTAGATACTTTTGTCGGTGACTGTTTCCTAGGTATTGACGCTGGATCTACTACTACTAAAGCTACTCTAATTGACGAAGATGGAATTCTTCTATTTTCATTTTATGTAAATAATGGTGGCAGCCCCTTAAATTCTGCCCTTAATATATTGAAAGAATTATATAAGCGTCTACCATCAACTGCTAGACTTGCTAATACATCAGTAACTGGATATGGTGAAGCACTGCTTAAATCTGCTCTTTCACTTGATATCGGTGAAGTTGAAACTATGGCCCACTATACTGCAGCTAAGTTTTTTAATCCTAAAGTAGACTTAATTTTAGATATTGGCGGACAAGATATGAAGTGCCTCCAGATAAAAGATGGAGCCATAGACAATATTATGCTTAATGAAGCTTGTTCATCTGGGTGCGGATCTTTTATTGAAGGTTTTGCCCATTCACTTAACACCCCGATTGAAGATTTTGCTGAATTAGCTTTAAATTCACTAGCACCTGTTGACCTCGGTTCTCGTTGTACAGTTTTTATGAATTCTATGGTAAAACAAGCCCAAAAAGAAGGGGCCACTATAGAAGATATATCAGCAGGACTATCTTATTCAGTAGTTAAAAATGCCTTATTTAAAGTTATCAAAATGAGAAATCCCCAAGACCTAGGAGAAGAGATTGTAGTACAAGGTGGAACATTGCAAAATGATTCCATTCTCAGAAGCTTAGAACTTCTTACTGATAAAGAAGTAATTAGGCCTAATATTGCCCATTTGATGGGAGCCTTCGGTGCAGCTTTAATTGCCCGTGATCGTGCTGAGCCAGGTAAGCAAAGTTCTATAATATCACCCACTGAAGTAGAAGAATTTACTAGTACTACTAGCTTAACTCGTTGTGGGGGATGTAATAATAATTGTTTACTAACTATAAATAAATTTGCTGATGGTAAGAGGTTTATCTCTGGTAATCGTTGTGAAAAAGTACTAGGTAAATCTAAAAAAGATTCACAGCTACCTAACCTTTATGATTATAAATATAAACGGCTCTTTAGCTATAAGCCCCTACCTATAGAAAAAGCTTCTCAAGGGGTTATAGGCATACCTAGAGTTTTAAATATATATGAAAACTATCCATTTTGGTTCACCTTTTTTACTGAACTAGGTTTTCGAGTAGAAATTTCCCCTCGTTCCTCTAGAAAGCTTTATGAACGAGGTAGTGAAACTATTCCTTCAGATACAGCTTGTTTTCCTGCCAAAATTGCCCATGGCCATATAGCTGCTCTTATAGAAAAAGGTGTAAAACTGATTTTTTATCCTTCCATTGTATATGAGCGCTTAGAACATGAAGACGCTAATAATCATTTTAACTGTCCTATGGTTATCTCCTATCCAGAAGTAATTAAAAATAATATGGACATGATTAAGGAAAACAATGTAGAAATCATGACCCCTTTCCTGCCTTATGAAAATAGAAAACAACTGATTAGGCGCTTACACCAGGAATTTGCCTATAAAGGAATATCTAAGAGAGAAATTACACGAGCAGTAAATAAGGCTTGGCAAGAAGATATAGACTTTAAAAAAGATATACAACAAAAAGGTGAAGAAATCCTAGCTTATTTAGAAGAACATGATAAAACTGGAATAGTCTTAGCAGGGCGACCTTACCACCTGGATCAGGAAATTAACCATGGCATACCTGAAATCATTAATTCCTTAGGTATGGCTGTTCTTACCGAAGATGCTGTTGCTCATTTAGGTGAAGTAGAAAGACCTATTAGGGTAGTAGACCAATGGATGTATCATTCCAGATTGTATGCAGCAGCAGATTTTGTAACTACCCAGGACAGACTTGAATTAGTTCAGCTTAATTCTTTTGGATGTGGTATAGATGCTATTACTACTGACCAGGTTGAGGAAATTCTAAAAGCTAAAAACAAAACCTATACGGTTCTTAAAATAGATGAAGGTTCTAATCTTGGTGCAGCAAGAATAAGACTTCGCTCACTTTTAGCAGTGATAAAAAACCGATCAGATGGTAGCGAAAATATACTTCCCAAGGTGATCCCCGAAAAACCTACCCGGGTAATCTTTACAGAAGAAATGAAGGAAAATCATACTATATTATGCCCCCAAATGGCTCCTATACAATTTGAGTTTTTACAAGAAGCATTCAAGACTGAAGGATATAATATTGAATTATTACCCTCGGTAGATAGAGAAGCTATTGATGAAGGGGTTAAATATATTAATAATGATGCATGTTATCCTGCTATTATAGTTATCGGACAACTAATAGAAGCCTTACAATCAGGCAAATATGATTTAGATAATACCTCGGTTATGATTAGTCAGACTGGGGGCGGATGTCGAGCTACTAACTATATAGGCCTACTTAGAAAAGGTCTACAAGAAGCTGGCTTTGATAATATACCAGTAGTATCAGTGAATGTTTATGGTTCCGAAAAAAATCCCGGCTTTAAAATTACTTATAAACTCCTAAGAAAAGCTATCGATTCTGTAGTTTATGGTGACTTACTTATGCGAGTTTTGCATAGAGTTAGACCTTATGAAAAAATTCCGGGCTCGGCAAACTTACTCTACGAAAGATGGGCAGAAACTTGTAAGGCTCAAATTAATCATGGAAACAAACAAGATTTCGAGGATAATCTAAAGAATATTGTGGAAGAATTTGACCAACTAGAAATAACTAACCAGGAAAAACCTAGAGTAGGAGTTGTGGGTGAAATTCTAGTCAAATACCATCCTACTGCTAATAATAATATTATCAAAATATTAGAAGATGAAGGTGCAGAAGTTGTTATGCCCGATTTCATGGATTTCTTTTTATATTCTGCTTATGACTACATTTATAAATCTGAATTTCTGAACGGAAAAATTAGCCAAAAAATGATTGGTAAATTAATAATAGGTTACCTAGAAAAAGGTCGCAAAGTTATGAACAAATATTTGGATGAAAGTAATCGTTTTACTAGTCCAACTACTATTTTCCATAAGGCAGACTTAGCCAGACCTATTATGTCATTAGGTCATCATTGTGGTGAAGGCTGGTTTTTAACTGCAGAAATGATAGACCTTATCAATAATGGAGCTCCTAATATTGTTTGTGTGCAACCTTTTGGTTGTCTTCCTAACCATGTTACTGGCAAAGGCATGATTAAGGAATTAAAACGTAATTATCCTTTAGCTAATATAACTGCTATAGATTACGATCCTGGAGCTAGTGAAGTTAACCAGCTTAACCGTATTAAATTGATGCTTTCAGTAGCATTTAAGAATATAGAAGCTACTAGGCAATCTTCTAATAAACTACTACGACAAAAGACTTCTAATTATCTATTGCCTAGCAATAATTTACCGAGATAAAACAGTTAGTTCTGCCTATACAAAACAACAAAATAAATTTACATCCTAAAATTTAATGTTAAACTATAAATGGCTCCTTTCTTTAAAAAGAAAGGAGCTTTTTAAACTAAAAATTATAAATGTAAAGGATAGGTTTTTTAAAAATATGAAACACGAAAAAATAGGAAGCGTCTTTTTTGCTTCAGTATTAATAATAATATTATTTGTTCTATGGGGCATTATATCGCCAATAAGTATGGGAAATATAATGCAAGCAGCTTTAGATTTCATTACTCAAACTTTTGGTTGGTTTTATCTTTTAGTTACAATCATTTTCGTAGTATTCGTAATCTACCTCGGTTTTGGACCTTACGGTAAAATAAAACTAGGCAAAGATGATGATGAACCAGAATATAATTTTTACACTTGGTTAGCTATGTTATTTTCAGCTGGTATGGGAATTGGTTTAGTGTTTTGGGGAGTATCAGAACCAGTTACCCATTATCTAATTCCACCTGAAGGGGTAACACCCGAAACAGTTGAAGCTGCCAAAATTGCACTTCGTTACTCTTTCTTCCATTGGGGACTACACCCTTGGGCAATTTATGCAGTAGTTGCCTTAAGCTTAGCTTATTTTAGGTTTCGCAAAGGAGAGCCTGGATTAATCAGTCTTACTTTTCGTCCATTGATAGGTGATAAAGTCAATGGTCCTATCGGTAAAGGTATCGATAGTCTAGCTATTATTGCTACTGTCTTTGGAGTAGCTACATCTTTAGGATTAGGAGCACTGCAGATAAATGGTGGTCTTTCTCATTTATTTAACATTCCTAACAATATTATTGTTCAGATAGGAATCATTGCACTAGTAACAGTACTCTTCTTATTATCTGCTACTACTGGTTTAAATAAAGGTATTCGTTATTTAAGTAATCTTAATTTAACTATTGCAGCGATATTACTCTTATTTGTCATATTATTTGGACCAACATTATTTATTATAGATAATTTTATTGCAACAATCGGGAGCTACCTAGGTAACTTGATTCCTATGAGTTTTGGATTAACCCCATTTGTAAAAAGTGACTGGATTGCTTCTTGGACCTTGTTTTATTGGGCTTGGTGGATTGCATGGGCTCCATTTGTAGGAACATTTATCGCTAGAATTTCTAAAGGCAGAACTATAAGAGAATTTGTATTAGGAGTTTTATTTGTACCTTCTATATTAGCTGCTCTCTGGTTCACAGCTTTTGGAGGAGCAGCTCTTCATTTGGAAATGTTTCAAGGTGTTCCTATAGCCCAAGCTGTAAGTAATGATATTACCTCTGCACTCTTTATAATGTTAGAACAATTCCCCTTTAGTTTATTGATGATAATTACAGCTATACTTTTAATTACTACTTTCTTTATTACCTCTGCTGATTCAGCAACATTTGTATTAGGAATGTTGTCTACAAATGGAGTTCTAAATCCTCGAAATAGTGTTAAAATCGTATGGGGATTGTTGCAGTCTGCTATAGCAATCGTCCTGCTCTTAAGTGGTGGCTTAGGTGGCTTACAAACTGCTTCCATAATAGTAGCCTTACCCTTTTCCATTATTATGTTAGGCATGTGTATATCTTTAAATATGGAACTTAAGCGAGAATTATAAGCATTAGCACTATGTCAAACTCCTCCTTACATTCTCTTATTTCCCACATTTTTCTGTAAAATTAAAGGGGTTTCGACTTCATTGTCGAATAATTGTGACATCTGAATTACTAAACATGCTTTTCACAGCAAATCTACATTGCAAAAAAATTGTTAGATTATAGAAAGGAATGGTTATATGAGAAGTCTTGGAAGCAGATTGATGGTTTATTTTACTATAACTCTTTTAATAGTAGGATTAGGGTTAGGTTTAATGTCTTATAATACTGCATCAAAGGGATTGGAAAATAATTCACAAGAAAGCTTGCTTCAACTAGCAGAGCAAGCATCAGCTATTGTGGCTAGGGATTATCAGGCCAATATTACTGTAATTGATATGATTGCTAACCGGAATGTGATTAAAAGCATGGACTGGGAAGTGCAATTACCTGCACTGATAGAGGAAACTGAAAGACATGGATTTGCTACTATGTGGATAGTAGATAAAGATGGTTATGCTAAAAACATAGGTGGGGAAGAAGATTTATTCCTAGGTGATAGAGATTATATAATTACTGCTTTTAATGGTGTTGCTAATGTTTCTGATGTGGTTATAAGTAGGGCTACAAACTCAGCAGTTATCATGTTTGCTGCCCCTATATATCAAGACAATGAAGTTGTAGGGGTAGTAATGGCTAGACAACCTGGTACTATTTTAAGTGAAGTAACTAACTCGATTAATTTTGGTGAGGCTGGATATGCTTATTTACTCGATGGAGAAGGCACAATTATCGCCCATCCTGATGATAACCTAGTAATGGAACAAAATAACTTTATAGAAGAAGCTAAAGAAAATAATAATTATACATCTTTAGCCCAAGTCAACACTAAAATGATTAATGGTGAAAAAAGTTTTGCTAAATATAAAAACTTAGACGGACAAGAAGCTTACACTGGCTTTTCCCCAGTTGATGGTACTGATTGGAGTATTGGAGTAACAGCACTAGAGACAGATGTAATGTCAGGGTTAAAAGATTTACAGAAACGCACTCTAATAGCTACACTTATAGCTATTATCTTAGGGTTATTGATAGCCTTTTACGCAGGTCGGCAAATATCTTACCCTATTGGCGTTTTAACTAATATCCTAGAGAAATTAGCTAACTTTGACCTAACTTTTGATGATGATAGCGAAGCAGTTAAATATATAAACCGACAAGATGAAATCGGTACTATGACTCAAGCTATTAATACTATGCAAAATAGTTTTGTGCAGATTCTTAAAGAAATAAATAATGAATCTACTCAAGTTGCTGCAGCATCAGAAGAAATGACTGCTACTAGTGAGCAGACTGCTATAGCTGCTGAGGAAATGGCGAAAACTATTGAAGAGATGGCAGGTAGTGCTGGTGACCAAGCTATTGACACTGAACAAGGTGCTCATAGAGTCGATGAACTAGCTCGGATAATAGAAGATAATCAGAACTTAGTTCTAGAATTAAACGATTCTGCTGTAGTAGTAGCTAATCTAAAAGATGAAGGATTTATCGCTTTAGAAAACCTCATGGAGAAAACTGTGGAAAGCAATAATGCTGCTGGACAAATATATGATATTATCATTAATACTAATAATAGTGCTGAAGGTATAAAAACTGCTAGTGCAGTAATTAAAAATATTGCAGATCAAACTAATTTATTAGCCTTAAATGCTGCTATTGAAGCTGCTCGAGCTGGTGAACATGGTAGAGGTTTTGCAGTAGTAGCAGAAGAGGTAAGAATGTTAGCTGAACAATCTAATAACTCTGTACAAGAGATAGAAGGTATTGTTAATGAACTTACTTCAATGACTAATCAAGCTGTAAATACTATGAATCAAGTAAAAACATTTGTAGAAGCACAAGCAGCAAGTGTAGATGATACTAAAGGAAAATTTGAAGGTATAGCAGAAGCTATAGAACAAACACAAAAAATTGTTGAAATTCTCGATTCTTCTGGAGTACAAATGGATCAAAAGAAAAACGAAATAATTGAAGTTATACATAATCTTTCAGCTATCGCAGAAGAAAATGCCGCCGGAACTGAAGAAGCTGCTGCATCTATCGAAGAGCAGACTGCTTCAGTTGAGGAGATTGCTAACGCTAGTCAAGAACTAGCTAAACTAGCTGAAAATATGCAAATTCAGATTAACCAATTTAGATACTAAACATTTAAATGCCCTTATACTTCAGCACTAAAAAGGCCTTTCCTTGTATTTAAAGAAGGAAAGGCCTTTTTGTCTTTTGCATTATTTAGTTAATGGATATGAGCCATCCTCACCATGTACTTCATCGCCAACTAGGGGTGGATTAAAAACACATACCATATGCATATCAGAATCTGCCCTTAAATAATGTTTGTCATGATTATTGAGTGCGTATAAAGTACCAGGCTTAATCATGTATGTCTCACCATTTTCAATAAATTCAATTTCGCCTTCTCCTTGGATGCAATATACTGCCTCCAAATGATTCTTATACCAGATATAAGTTTCAGTCCCCGCTTTTATTATCGTATGATGCATAGAAAAACCCATCTCATCATTTTCTAAAAGCATGCGATAACTTCTCCAAGTAGGAGTATCTATATCATGCTCGCTTCCTTTTATATCTTGTAATTCTTTAACTATCATAGATCTGCTCCTTTCTTAAAAACCTGACGGATATTTAGCCTGTTTAGAATTATTTGTCTTAATCAATAATTGCACTTTAGCATCCTCAATACTAGCTTTCAGTATTTCTAGGCCTTTTTCTAAGCCAGCTACCTCTATATTAAGAGGAGGCATGATTTTGACTACTTCATCTTTAGCTCCAGAAGTTTCTATTATAAGTCCCTTCTCAAAAGCAACTGCAGATATTTCTGCTGCCAATCCTTCTACATCACAAGCAATTCCTTGCATAAGTCCTCTTCCGCGCATTTCTCCATTTATTTCAGGATGTTTTTTTATAATAGTTTTTAAATAGTTTTCTAAGAATTTTTCTCTTATTTTTACTTGCTGGGAAAATCTCTCATCCTGCCAAAATTCCAGTGATTCTGTAGCTGTAATAAAGGCTGGATTATTCCCTCGAAATGTCCCATTATGTTCACCTGGTGACCATATATCAAATTCTGGTTTTATTAAATTAATTGCCATAGGTAAACCATATCCACTTATCGCTTTAGAAAGACAAATAATATCTGGGCTAATCATGGCAGGTTCAAAACTGAAAAAGTCCCCACTACGCCCACAACCCGCTTGGATATCATCTACTATTAAAAGAATATCCCATTCTCGGCATATCTTTTCTATACTTTTTAGCCATTCAAAGCTGGCTACATTAAGTCCACCTTCACCTTGAATCGTCTCTAATATAATTGCTGCAGGTATTGCGGTGCCACTAGAACTATCTTCTAAATATTTAGCTATATATTCAATAGTATCGTTGCCCTCACCTAAATAACCATCAAAAGGCATAAAGACGGTATTATTAAGAGGTATCCCTGCACCAGCTCTTTTGCTAGCATTACCTGTTATGGAAAGAGAGCCTAAAGTCATACCATGAAAAGCATTAGTAAAACTAATAACTGTATCTCGTCCAGTCACTTTGCGAGCTAGCTTTAAGGCACTTTCTACCGCATTAGTTCCGGTAGGGCCAGGAAACATTATTTTATAATTCATTTCTCGTGGTTGTAAAATAATATTATTGAATTTTTGTATAAAACCTTCTTTGGCACGAGTAGCCATATCTAGGCTATGGGTGATGCCATCACCTGCTATATAATCTAATAGCTTTTCTTTTAAACGGGGATGATTGTGACCATAATTTAAGGCTCCTGCACCAGAGAAAAAATCAATATATTCTCTACCTCGCCTATCCTTCATTTTATAACCCAGAGCTGATGTAAAAACGGTGGGGAAACTACGACAGTAACTCCTAACTTCAGATTCCAATCTCTCGAAAACTTTTAAATCCTTATTCATGTAACTTGTTCCTCCTTATTTATTATATAAGGGGACCAATACGCAACATGAGTTCATCTTCATGTTGAGCTCCTGGAAATATTCCAGAGGGAAAACAGATCTCCTCTTCACAAGAAGTAAGCAGTTCATCTGCTAACTTATAATAAAGTGAATAAGCTGCATTATTTGATGGATTTACTGTAATCTCCAAATAACGAATTTTGTCACATGTTTTACGAGCAAGTAGGTGTTTTAACATATTTAATCCTAAACCATAACGACGAAATGCTGAATCTACCGCAACTTGCCAGACAAATAATACATCTGGTTTATGGGGTGGATTAAATGCGGAAATAAATCCTACTATTTTATCTGCAGATTTTGCTATTACACAAGTGTCGGAAAAGTATTTGCATAATAAAAGATAGCTATAAGCAGAATTGAGATCCAATGTTTTAGTATCTTTAATAAGTTCCCAGATTTCCGCACCTTCTTCTTCTACTGGCATTTCGAAAGTAAACTTAGATAGATCCACCACGCTAGATTCTCCTTCCCTACTAAATCCGGTTCTATAGTTAAGTAATTAATTAATTAATAATGATAAAACACCTAAAAAAACAAAAAAAGCCATAGGAAGAAACCTTTGGCTTTGCAGCAACTGTCACCTTGGTCTCCCTTCACGCTTACGAGGTTAGCTGACGGATTCGGACTAGGGTTAGCCCTACTGGAATAATCCAGATTCACCCCAAAATTGGTTCCCCCGCTCCTCAATAATTTTGAGGATTCAGCGAATTTGCAAGGTATTTATTAAATTGATAGTTAAATATTACATGTTTTATTAGAAACTGGCTAATTCAGGCATCTTTGCTGAATTATGTTGCCTTATTATTAATTGTATCTGCGAACTATTGATGCAATCTCTTAAAATCTCCAAACTCTTTTCTAAACCATATATATCTAAAGTATGCACAGGCATGATCTTAATGACTTCATTATTAACCCCAGAAGTCTCTACAAATAGACCATTCTCCTTGGCAACTAGACATATTTCTTGGGCTAATCCTTCTATACCACAAGCTATTCCTTGATTAAGCCCCTGGCCTCTTAAACTGCCTTCTATTTCAGGATGTTTTTTTACTATTACTGCTAAAGATTTGCGTAAAAATTTAGCTTTTATTTGGTTTTCATGGGAAATGTTAATACCTTGCAAAAACTCTATATTATCGTTATTAAGAAACTGTATTTTTTTTCTCATTATATGTTCCTCCTTTTTAACTCTTTATCCAAATCTTGTATTAGACACTTTAGTCTACAACTTCATGAAAATTTCTTTTACAGAAATTAAAAAGACCAAAGGACAGAAACCTTTGGTCATGTAAATACAGACACTTTAGTTCCCCCTTCACGCTTACGAGGTTAGCTGACGGATTCGGACTAGGGTTAGCCCTACTGGAATAATCCAGATTCACCCCAAAATTGGTTCCCCCGTTCCTCGGTTTTTCCGAGGACTCAGCGAAATTAACTAAGTAATATTTAGTTTTATTTTATTATGTTTAATATATACTCAATTATACTCATTTTAATAACTAAATCAAACTATTTTTCCAAATTTATAGTTATTTAATTTTTGTTTATTAACTGAAAAAACACAAACTTACATAAAAATAGCACTTGGAGTAGATGATATATATACAACCTTTTATAATCTTAAGGGGGAATAAATGAATATAATAATTATTCGCACACTAATTTTATTTGGGGTTATCATCATCTTTCTTAGATTGATGGGTAAAAGACAAATTGGTCAACTTCAACCATATGAGCTTGTAGTAATTATCATGATTTCAGAATTAGGTGCTATTCCCATGCAAGATACGGGTATTCCTTTAGTGAATGGCCTTATACCCATTTTTGTTTTATTCACTGCACAAGTTGCTTTATCTTTTCTGTCCCTAAAGAGTGAAAGGGCGCGTGGAATAATCTGTGGTAAACCTAGCATAATAATTGAAAAGGCTAAAATCAAGGAAAAGGAAATGCGAAAATTACGCTATAATATCAATGATTTATTAGAACAATTGCGTTCAAAAGGTGTAACAGATATTAGTGATGTGGAATTTGCCGTTTTAGAAACTAATGGTGAAATTAGTGTTTTCTTAAAATCTCAAAAAAGAGCTGTTCAACCAGCAGACTTAGGTATAGACACTCCATATGAAGGCCTATCCACATCTTTAATCATGGATGGCCATGTTATTCAGGAAAATCTGGAAAACCTAAACTTGACCGTTGAATATTTGCAAAATGAACTAAATAAATATGGAATAACTGATCTAAAAGATGTATTTTTTGCTAGTCTTGATACCCAAGGCCAGATTTTTTATCAAGTAAAATCATCCTCAAAAAATTAGCCAAAGGAGTATTCTTAATATAATGAGATTACTAACATCATTATTAATAATATTTGCTTCAATTATCAGTTTCGGTTTTTGGATGGAACACTCACTTGAAGTATCAACAGATGAACTAACCAAGCAAATTGAGCGAGTAAGTAATGAAGTAAAAAAAGAAGAATGGGTTAAGGCAGTTATAAAAATGGATGAAGTAGAAGAAAAATGGCAAGAGGAAACAAAATGGTGGCCTATTTTTATAGATCACCTGGAAATTGATAATATTGAGTTTTCATTAGCTAAGACTAAGGAATATATCAAAAGCCAAGACACAGCACTATCTCGTGGGCAATTATCGGAACTTAAATTTATGCTCGAACATATAGCTAGTAAAGAGAAAATCAATCTCAAGAATATTTTATAAATAAACCCCCATCGGAAGATGGGGGTTTATAGTTAAGTTAATAAATTGGTAATCTTAGCTCTCTATTCGATTTGTACACTTTTAGTCAAATTTCTAGGTTGGTCAACATTATTACCCCTTAAAGTTGCCATATAATAAGCAAACATCTGTAATGGAACAACAGATAAAATAGGTGTAATAATTGAGTTTACATTAGGTATAGTAATAATATCATCACAATCCCTACATTGTTCCTGTAAATCAGCTTTACAGACTGCTATTACTTTACCACCCCTAGTTTTAACTTCTTGAATATTATACATAGATCTCTCTACCATGTGGTTTTGGGTTAATAAAGTTATAACTGGAGATTGATCAGTAATAAGCGCAATAGGCCCGTGTTTTAATTCTCCAGTAGCATATGCTTCAGCATGAATGTAAGATGTTTCTTTTAGTTTTAATGCCCCTTCCATCGCTACCGCACAATCTAAACCACGTCCTAAATAAAAAACACTTTGCATCTGGTGATGTTGCCAAGCAAGTTTTATTATTTTTTCCTCTTGTTCAAAAACTTCTTCTAAATAATCACCTATATGGCTTAATTCATTACCAATTGTTCTAAGTGCTTTTTCATCGTGACTCATACGCAATTGAGCCATATATAAAGCTAATAAATATACGACAACTAATTGGCTAGTATAAGCTTTAGTAGACGCTATAGATATTTCTGGTCCTGCAAGTGTGTATATCACTTTATCGGCCTCTTGTGCGACCGTACTTCCCACAACATTAGTAATCGCTAGAATTGGTATCCCGTGTCGTTTTGCCTCTCGTAGTGCGACTAGGGTGTCAGCCGTCTCGCCAGATTGGCTTATAACAATCATGAGTTGATTTTCGCCCCACAAAATATCTCTATAGCCAAACTCTGAGGCAATATCACTCTCTACATTTACACGTACTAGCTTTTCTATAATATCTTTTCCTACTAAACCTGCGTGGTAAGCAGTTCCACAACCTATCATATATATTTTTTCTACCCTAGCTAAAATGTCGTCCATCCCTAAATCATAAAGATCTACAATACCTTTTTTAATGCGTCCATCTAATTCTAGTCTTACTGTCTTTGGTTGTTCATGTATTTCTTTTATCATAAAATGCTTAAAGACTCCCTTTTGGAAATCTAAAGATATGGGATTTTCCCCATGCATTTGTATATTAGTCATGAGTTTTTTCTCCCCTCGAAGAATATATTTATTTTTTAGTTTTAAATGTTTATATATTATTATCATTTTTATCAAAATTAATTAAATGTAGCTTTTTGTCCCAGACATTACTGTCTGGATTTGTACTACATTGTCGATGACCTTAGCCACCGGAGGATTATCCGCCGATTATTCGATAAACCCTCACCTCGTCACCCTGAACCTAAAAGCTAATCAGGGCCCGGCGCTTTCGCCCGTTAAGGGGCTATTCATTCATTTGTTCTACAGTTTCTATAGCTGCCTTAATATCATTAATTACCTCCTCTAACAAATAATGATCTGGTCCTTGTGCCATAATTCTTACTAATGGCTCTGTTCCAGATGGTCTTACAACTAGTTTACCCCATTCTCCTAATCTCTTTTCACTCCTTTCTAAAGCTTCCACTACTAAACCATGAGACAACATCCTTTCTTTTTTGTCAACTTTTATATTAACTAGGAGTTGTGGCTGTTTCTCCATCTCCCGAGCTAATTCTGATAATTGTAAACCAGTTCTCTGTATCACTTCCACAACTTTTAAAGATGTAAGGAGTCCATCCCCAGTAGTCGCATAATCATGGAAAATAATATGGCCTGATTGCTCGCCACCTAAAATAGCACCCGTTTCTAGCATTTTTTCTAGAACATATCTATCCCCGACTGCACAACTATCTATAGCTATGTTTTCACGTCGTAATGCGATGTCCAGACCTACATTACTCATAACAGTAGCTACAATTGTAGGAGGTTTTAAATTACCCCTGCGATACATATCTAGTGCACAAATCAACATTATATGGTCGCCATCTAACTCATTACCACGTTCATCTACTAATATACAGCGATCTGCGTCACCATCATAGGCAATCCCTATATTAGCCTTATGCTGGATTACCGCCTTTTTAAGACTACCAGTATGTGTAGAACCACATTTATCATTAATATTTAACCCATTAGGAATATCATTTATAGATATAACATGAGCACCTAATCTTTCCCACATCTTAGGTGCAGCTTCATATGCAGCCCCATTAGCACAATCTACAACTATACATAAATCGCGTAAATTTTCTTCTAGAGAATAAGTACTAGTTAGATAGTTGAGGTAATTACTTAAAGCTCCTTCAACATCATAAACCCTGCCTATATCTTCTCCTATAGGCCTAGGCAAACTATGAGTTCCCTTTACTACTAACTCCTCGATTTTTTCTTCGATCTCATCAGGTAATTTATAACCAGTAGACCCAAAGAATTTAATCCCATTATCTTGCACGGGATTATGAGAAGCTGATATTACTATACCACAAGAAGCCTCATACATCTTAGTTAGGTAAGCTACTGCTGGTGTAGGAATAACACCTACTGTAAGTACATCAGCACCTGTAGAACATATTCCTGCAATTAAAGCTGCTTCCAACATATCTCCAGAAATCCTAGTATCTTTCCCCACTAAAATGCGTGGTCTAGTTCCCTCAGATTGTTGAGCTAGTACATAACTACCAGCCCGACCTAAACCGAAGGCCAGTTCTGGGGTTAATTCTATATTTGCTATTCCTCTAACACCATCAGTGCCAAATAATACTCCCACTATTAGCCCCTCCATTTTTAAATATAAGATGTAAAACGTAAAATGTCTTATGTTGTACTTATAATTTATTATTATGCTAACCAATCTGTTTTGGTTAATAATATACCATGCTATGGATCTATTAATTCTTCTTCCTCATCTTTTTCCTTATGCTTAGTTATATTAACATCTACTAACACTTTAGTAGGATAGATATCAATACCCTCAGGTATAATAACTTTTACTTCCTGACGAAACGACTCAGTTTTACCAGTTATATCAACCGGCTCCGTTTTTAGCTCATCTATTGTATTAGCAATAGGTTCTGGTGCAATAACATTAACTGTATCTGGGATTACTTTAGTAGATAATAACTGAATTTCATCTGATTGATCTCCAATTATAGTCGGACTCACAGTTACTGTTTTGGTCACCATATTCTGATTAACTACTACATAAACATTAATCTGTTCTGGCACTAGCCTTACACCTTTAGTAATAACATTACCCGAAATATCTAATGCCTTTAAAGGTATATTTATAGATTTAATACCTCTTACATCAGCTAAATCTATCTCACAAATAACGCTATTTACTTGATTTACTATACTTTCCTCACCTTTTATTATACATTTATCCGGGTTTTTCATAACATCTAATAACTCATAACCTAATGCTGGATTTCTAGTGACAAGATGAGATATAGACAAATGTTTTTCCTTTTCCCCTTTTATAATTACTTCCACTTTATCAGGCTCCACACTAGTAAATATTGCACCTTTTATTGGCTTTACTTGAACTGGCACATTATGGGTTCCCTTAGTTAAGGATTCTACATCTATATAAGCGACTACTTCTTCAGGCTCCTGAAATAGACCCCATATTTTAACTGATACTGTCTCTGGAGCTATTATACTTAAACCTTCTTGAAGATTTATATATTCTAAATTAGCTGTAACTACATTTTGTTGCGGATTCAAATCACCTTGATTTACTACATAAAACCAGAGTAAAACTGCCATTAATACTGATATTACCTTAAGACTGTTCTTTTTCACCAGTCCACCTCCTCCGGAAAGTGTCACTCCGCCTCGGTCGGTTTACCATGGCACGGGTTAAAGTGTCCTGCATACTTTGAACATCTAAATATGGTTGTAGTTTTCCTTCCATAGCAATAGATATGGTGCCAGTTTCTTCTGATACGATAATAGCAACCGCATCAGATACTTCGGTAATACCTAACCCCGCTCTATGGCGTGTACCTAAACTTTTTTCCAGAGAAGGATTATCACTCAAGGGAAGAAAACAGCTAGCCCTCCCTAGCCGGCCTTCACTAATTACGACTGCTCCATCATGCAAAGGAGAATTTAACACAAAAATATTGATTAAAAGGCTAGAAGTTACTAGGGCATCAAGCTCTACTCCACTCTCCATATATTCTGAAATCCCAGTTTCACGGGCTAATATGATTAAAGCACCTACTTTATTACGAGACAAAATTGCTACTGCTTCACTTATTTCATCTATAATATGGTCATAATCCTGCATATCGACTGCAGAACGCCGGGGGGTAAAAAAACCTCCCCGCCCAATTTGTTCCAGCAATCTTCTTAATTCCGGTTGGAACACTATAGGTAGGGTAATCGCAAATAGTATCCATAGTTTTCCTACTAACCAGTTAATCATTTCAAATCTTAAAAAACTAGCTACAGCAGAAAAGGCTAGGAGCAGAACTAGTCCTTTAAGAAGTTGTTCTGCCCTAGTACCAGTTACCAATCTTAGTATTCTATAAAATACATACGAAACTATAGCTATGTCCAGTAAACTGCGAATAATACTCCATGGACTAGCAAATATTCCCGATAAAAAACTTAAGTCCATGTATATGCCTCCATCTATTTATATCTCAGCAATATCGTGATAATGTAATACTGCAATAATCCCGTGAGCTATTTGTATTTCGGCTTCATTAGCAATTAAAATATTAGAAATTGCATAAGGATTACTTTTCTGGAGTTGTACATTATCTAAAGGATATTCTAAGCCCCAATGACTCAGCCCATTCACTTCATCAGTTAAGGCTAATACTGAAACAATATCGCCTATATTGCCAGCCAATTTTAAGTGATTACTAACAATATGAACTGTACAATCAGGACTATAATGTGTAACCTCTTTAGCATTTATACTAGCCCCCATGCTACTATAAATACTAGATAATGTATGATCAAGACGCTTGCCCTGTGTTCCTAAAAAGAGTATCCGATTTGCCCCTAAATCTTCTGCTAGACTTACTACCAACTGGATATCTGTAAAATCCTTTTTTTTAGGAAACTTTTTAAATCCTACTTCTTTCTCTAAAAAGAAGTCTTTTACTTTACTATTTATAGAATCCATGTCCCCAATAATATAATCGGGAACAATATTTAATAGGTAAGCATAGTTTGCACCACCATCAGCACATAATACTACATCTGCCTTCATTATATCTTTTGAATACTTTTCAAGGTCCCCATAATCTCCATTAGCTAATATTAAACATTTCATGATTATTCTCCTATTCACGAGATTATTATACAATACTATAAATTTTATACCAAAAAATTCATTCTATCAATTATGCTTGGAATTTAATTATAATCCCAACTATAAATGTAGTCTATAAAACAAATTCAAAATCTTTATGGGAACTAAATTGACAAATATCCAGTCAATAATTATACTATTAGCATTGGGTTTGTATAAAAAGGAGGAACAGTCTAGTGGCTTATATAATTAATGATGAATGTATTTCATGCGGAATTTGTGCAGATGAATGCCCTGTAGAAGCTATATCAGAGGGAGAAGATAAATATATAATCGATCCTGATCTTTGTACAGATTGTGGCGCATGTAGCGATGTTTGTCCAACAGATGCTTGTATACCTTTAGAGGACTAACTAGATAGATTTTACTAAAAAACCCGTTTTAACGGGTTTTTTAGTAAATACGATCTAAAGTTCAGTACTTCTTATTACCTGATTTCTACCTGATCTTTTAGCTAGGTATAAGGCATTATCAGCCGCACTAATCAGCGTATCTGTAGTATTAGGCGCACCTTTTTCCATCGCAGTTATGCCAAAACTTGCCGTAACCTTTACCCGTACAGGAAAATCTTTTAAAAAAGTATCATTTTGTTCTATCTGTTTCCTAATTCTTTCCGCAGTTAAAGCAGTCATTTCTAAATCGGCCTCTGGCATAGCAATAATGAATTCTTCCCCACCATAGCGTCCTACAAAATCGTATCCCCGACAAGATTTCTTTAGACTTTGAGCAAAATCTTGTAATACTTGATCACCAGCTTGGTGGCCATAAGTATCATTAACTAATTTAAAATTATCTATATCAGTTATTATTAGTCCAATATTACCTGCTTTTCTTATCCCCTTATTTAATTCTGCCTCTAACCTTTCGATAAAAGCACGTCTGTTTAACAAACCAGTTAAATAATCAGTGCGAGCTAAACTTGAAATTCGTTGTTCTAATTCAATTATTCTTTGCCCAATCTTTATTCGGGACTTTAATTCCTCTGGATGAAAAGGTTTAACTATATAATCATCAGCACCCGAGTCTAGTCCTCTAATAACATCTTCTGGGCGACTACGAGATGTAAGTAATATTATATATGTATAATTAGCTGAATTCCTCTCTCTAAGCTTCCTGCATATCTCAATTCCATCCATACCGGGCATCATCCAGTCCAAAATAACTATATTAGGACTACCATCTTGTTGTAATACATTCCAAGCCTCTGCACCATTTTTAGTCACAATAAAATCAAAACCCCACTCTTTCAAAGCGGTCTCCAAAATATGTCTTGATATAGGCTCATCTTCCGCTATTAATATTTGCATATTGTCACCCCTGATTATAATTAGGCACTTTACGAACTAGTATATTATATGATTCAACTTAATATATAACTCCTAGAAATTAAGGAAATCAATATGTCCAATACTTGTAAATTGTTATTTGCTATATTAAGCATATTATAGTGAAAACTTTCACCTATGTAAATAGTCCTATCTCCTTTAGGCGTTAGGACTTAGTTAATTGTTTTTCTACCTCAACAACTTACTTTAAGGCTTCAAAAAATACGAATATTCTTCTACACTCCTAAGCCAAATTAGGGTAATCCTGCTGTCGCAAAGCTTCGTATAATATAATAGCTACTGAATTAGCTAGATTTAGAGATCTTCCTATATCAAGCATAGGAATTCTAATTTTATTATTAAGGTTATTGTCTAGTATCTCATCAGACAAGCCCTTACTTTCAGCCCCGAATACTATAATATCATCAGGAGTATAACTCTTTTCATTATAATTTGTATCTGTTTTAGTCGTGGCAAAATAAATATTACCTACCGTAAAATATTGCAGCGCTTCTGCGAAACTTTCCCATTCATGCACTTCAACTTTATCCCAATAATCAAGACCAGCCCGCTTCAGATAACGATCTTCTGTAGAAAAACCTAAAGGCTTGACTAGATGGAGTACCGTCTTGGTTAAAGCACAGGTACGAGCTATATTACCGGTGTTTTGCGGTATTTCTGGTTCCATTAAAACAATATGCACTTTAATACCCACCATCATTTCTTTTTGATTAATTATACATAATCTTAATAAACATAACAAAGAACTATAATTAGAAAATAAATAATTATTTTAAAGGAGAGATACAACTTGTCTAGACAAATTAAGACCTACTTCTTAATTATAGTTTTCCTTATGTCCCTCTCAGGTCTATATGGATGTGCCAAAAAAAATGTGCCAGCACCTAAACCTGTCAAACTAGCACCTGAAGTCGAAAAATATAAATCTGGGGAGCCCACCATCACTTTATATCGCTCTGCTACGGGGGCTAAGGAGGAGCTAAAGCTGGAGGAATACCTTAAAGGAGTAGTTGCAGCCGAAATAGGTGCAGAATACCCCATGGAGGCTTTAAAGGCCCAAGCTATAGTTGCCCGTACTATGACATTAACTTTAATAGAATATGAAAACGGTACTAAAGGCAAGCACGGCACAGATGCTAGTGATGATCATACCGAATTCCAAGCTTATAATCGTGAGCGCATAACTGATAACATAGCCCAAGCTGTCGATGAAACTAGAGGCGAAATCTTAACTACTAATAAAGGAAAACTCGTTTATGCGTTTTTTCATTCCGCATCTGGAGAAAAAACATCGAGTATCCAGGAAGGATTCCCTAAACTAGCTAAAAAAGCCCCTTATATAGTTCCTACTGACACTGATGGACTAAAAAATGCCCCCGAAAAATACCATAAATGGACAGTTAAGATTCCACGTGGGGAAGTAAAAAGAATTATGGGAGACAAAGCAGGTTCATTAGATGATATAAAAATAGCTAAAAAAGGCCCCTCAGGTCGTACCTTAACAATTAAAGCTGGAGAAGCCACAATATCTGCTGCTGATTTTAGACAAAAAGCAGGATTTGACCGCCTATACTCGACTAACCTCCAGAGTATTACACCAGAAGGTGAATATATAATTTTCAAAGGTAGTGGTTGGGGTCATGGATGTGGCATGGAACAATGGGGTGCCTATACAATGGCAAAAGAAAAGAAAATGACCGCCAAAGAAATAGTCGAACACTACTTCCCCCAGGCCAAATGGACAAAACTATACGACTAACTTAACAGCAAAACAGCAAACATATGTGTAGAGTATACCTTTCTAAAGAGTGAGGGGAATAAGGCGATTAAAAAACCAGCAACAACTCTACCTACCAAACAAATTACTTACACCCACAAAAAAACGCCACCCCCAACCAAAGACCGACCCCAAACGATTAGAAAGAGTATACTCGGAACATGCTAGTTAACAAACACACAAAATGCAGAAAAGCAAAAAAACTGCCAAACATTATCATTTGGCAGCAAACTAATCTAGAAAAGGTTCTAATGGTACATCCTTATAATCTTCAGCCTCACTAAACAATAAAACATTAGGATTAAAACGATATTCTTCGAATAAACTCACAAATAATTGATCAAAACTACTCAAAACATGTTTAGACATATGGCTTATTAAACCTAATTCTTCTGCAAATAATTGCATAGCAGCCGTACCAGTCCAAGTTATAGAATATATTAATTGTTCCGTAGCTGGTAATAACGGACTACATAAATAAAAACGACATATTAATGATCTTATAGAATAGATAGTGCAAATATTATCTCGTAAAAATATGCAAGGTTCCGGTTCCATGCGTAAAAGCCCGTTCTTAACCTTTTCCTCTTGAAAATACCCGGCAATAAAATCTTCATAACTTAAATCTAAATGATTAGACATCTTCTTAAAAGCTATCAAATCAGGTATGACATATGCAGTATTACAACAATTGATTTGACACCCTTTACAAGAAGTATACTCACCATTACCATAAGGTCGAATTAACTCCACATCATCACATAAAGGTTGCCAAGCATTTAATAAATCAGCCAAATTCGCAGACCTATCCAATACTTTAATACCAATCCCTAATTTGCCACCTTCACTAGCTTGGTATAGCTCAATTTTCATTCCCAAATAACATCCTCTTTTATTACTACTGCTGGATTTCCGGCTACCATAGTCCGAGGTGGAACATCTTTTGTGACTACAGCATTATTAGCCACTATAGCGCCTTCTCCTACGGTTACCCCTTTTAATATTACCGCCCTACAACCTATCCACACATGATTTTCAATAATTACCGGTTCAATCTTAGTCTGAGGAACTTCCCCGGCTAGTCCAAATGGATGTGAAGAAGTATCCATAAACAAGACATGCCAACTAATAGAACAACCGGTACCTATTCGAACTTCCTTTACAGCCAAGATATTACAAAAGTCTCCTAAATAACTATTATCCCCGATATAAACCCGGGCATCATCAGCTAAAGATATACGCACTTTTCTCTCTAACAAAACATTATTACCTACATGAATCTCAGCATTATTACCCTGAAAGATTTCTCCCGCATTTCGAGCTCGTAGGTTAGAACCATAAGAAGATAATTCGTTTTTTACCCTCCAAGTAGAATAACGATCCTTCAAAACCTTAAACATATTAACACCTACCCTTTACTATGATTGTAGTAACTGTTAATTAACTCAAACTATTATTCCCTTTACAGCATCGGTAGCTAATTCATCACAGCGCTCATTCCATACATCACCAGAATGACCTTTTACTTTTTTCAAAGTAACCTGATTTATTTCCATAAGGATTAATAACCTTTGCCACAAATCTTGATTTGCTACATCATCTTTTTTACTATTTTTCCAACCGTTTTCCTGCCAATTACCTATCCAATTATTTTGAATAGCATTTACTACATAAGCACTATCAGAATAAACGGTCACAGACCAATCATTTACCTTTAATACTTCTAATGCTTTAATCACTGCTAATAATTCCATTCTATTATTAGTAGTTTGAGGCTCAAAACCACTAATTTCTTTTTTATTATCTCCATACAATAATACTGCCCCCCATCCCCCAGGACCAGGATTTCCCGAACAGGCACCATCTGTATAAATAATAACTTCTTTTTTATTCATTCTTACTCCTTATATGTTTAGGGTTCTTGGCTACTATCTCAATAGCTTCTGTTATAGCAACTACTAATGAGGCATTAGAACCTAACCCTAGAGATTCTGCCCTAGCATATATTTCCCCTTCATCACTTACTACATAGCGTGGAGGTAGGTGGTTTAAAGCATATGCCGCAATATCCGCCCTACATTTATCACACTGGCACATTTCAGGCTTATGTAGTAAAACCTCATCTAGTTTGTTCCAAACTAAGCTCTCTACCACATTGATAACTTTCATTATAGTCACTCCCGGGTTGAATATTTCCTATCCTAATAAATACTGTAGATAAATCTAAAAACCTTTAAAAAGCTGAAAAGAGGTCTAGCAAACTAGCTTGGCCTCTCTTTATTCTATGCATCTAATATTTTCTTAGTCGTATTCTCAGATTGCTCTACAAAAGATTTAACATCTCCATCTAGAATAGCTGCATTATCTTTTTGTCTTTCTTGGTTCAATGTTCTGGCACGGTCTTTAAGATTTTGGTTAGAATCATTTTTATAAAATCCTGAACCTTTAAGTATAATTGCCACGTTCTTACTTATAAGCCTTTGTACTTTATGGCCACAAGTAGGACAAACGGTAAGTGCATCTTCGGTAATACGCTGAGTATATTCAAACCTTCCACATTCTTCACATTTATAATCATAAACTGGCAACTTTTCTCCCCCTCCCTAGCGATCTAAACTAATCATTTATATTAAACTTAATTATCAAATATTTATTATACTATAATAAACGATTAATGACATGGTACCATTCCATACTCCATGAGCTAGTGTAGTAACAAAAATACTATTAGTCTTTTCGTACAAATAACATAAAACCATACCACCGATAGCCAAAGGTATAGTCCGCCATAAATCCCAATGTACCAACCCAAATATAATTCCAGCCATAATCATAGCTGGTATAGGACCAAACTTCTGACGAAAGACCGGATAAATCATACCTCTATAAAATAATTCCTCTGACAGGGGAGCCAAAACTGCCCCTATTATAAACAGAAAAACAAAATCCTTGTTTCCTGTAATCATCCTAAGCATCTGTTCAAAAACTTGTGGCTCTACTTCAGGACTCAGATAATTAATAAAAAAACTTGCCAACATAATTATTACAAAAAGAAATGCTCCACCTAATAAACCATATCTTATATATTTTTCTATACTAACATTAACAATCCCTATATCACTTAACTTAGCCTTATGAATCCCCACAGTCATAAGCAATACTAAAGATACTGTAGCAGTAAATTGAACTACAAAACCGAAATAGAAATACGATAACAAGGTATCAGGCATTTTAAATATGGAAAATAAAGTATTCATTAAATCATCTGACATACTAAAAAGTAGACTAATTAATAAAATACCTATAAATACGATAATGATTTCCACAAAGCCCCATCGAGGCTCTCGAAAATCTGGCAACTAAATCCCCCCTAATATTGCTCTTTTACTGAAGTTGCTATTATGTTTAAATAAGTCTGTTTATCCATGCCTCCAACTATAAATATTAATAGAAAATAAGACATACTAGCACTAATAATGAATGAGTAAAAAATATTAAAGCACTAGTTCGCTCAATTTTCCAGTTAAATATATCTTTTAACATAGCAGCACCCGAAAAGAACTTATTAAGTGCTCTGCCAATTATAAATAAATGAAACGCTTCAAATCCAGCAAAAAGACAAGTTATAATAAGTAAGACTGGCTGCTCTATATTAATAAATACTAGTGCAAAATAAAATATCTCTAAAATCAGTGAGAGGAAAAACAACATCCACAATTGCTGGCGAGACTTACTGCCTTTTTCTACCATCCAAGCTGCGAGTGTTTTAAGTAATTCATATTCAAATTCCTCAGGTTTGCCTATCATTGTTTTGAAAAAATAATATGAATATGATATAAATATCATTCCAGCTAATACTCCTAAGAGTACTTTCATCGTTTCACTACCTTTCGACTCCTGTTGTCAACTATATCGCTCGTCCTAACTTTTCCCAAGCTCGTTGGGTTTCTTTTACTACGAATTGACGATCTTCTAATCGATGCACATAATCTAAATCATCTACTTGAAGAACTAATAGTCGGTTCGGATCAAAATTCTTATAATTATCTTCATAAAACTCGTTCAAATGATCCCAATACTCTCTTTCAACATCTAGCTCATCTGGTCTGCCACGTTTATGAATGCGTCTTATAGCCTCATCTGTATTAACCCGAAGATATACTAAAAGTTTAGGTGGGGAGACATGTTCTAGCATAGTGTTCAAAAGGTTATTATAAACTGCATATTCCTCTGGATTAAGATATCCATATTCCAAATACATGCGAGCAAATATTTTATCAGAATAAATCGACCTATCCATTACCGCTTTACCAACCTTCATAGCTTGTTGATATTGCTTAAATCTATTAGTTAAAAAATTAGTCTGCATCGGAAATGCCCATTTAGGACGATCATAAAAGAATTTATGTAAAAGGCGATTTTCATCTTCAAATAATTCATTAAACGGTTTAAGCTCGAATTCCTCGCATAATATTTTTACCAAACTCGATTTCCCCACACCAGTAACTCCATCAACTACTATCTCTACCGTATTCTTAGTTTCCAATGTTAATACCCCTTTCGCCATAGAGCAAATTTTTTCATTCATATATATTCTTTATATATTCGTTTATATATAATTGTAAGCGTATATCTTCAATCCTTCAAACACATATTAAATTACTAGTAATGTTTTTACTAGTTTGTTCAATAATTTTCACAAAAATTATTATGTAACAATATTCTGAATGATATGCTTGACAATATTCCGTTAACGGAGTATGTTTCAACTAGATAAATTTGTATTTACATTTTGGAGGTCTTTATATGTTATTTGAAAATGTTAATGTTGGTAATATTGCACTCAAAAATAGGATTGTCATGCCAGCTATAAACTTAGGCTACTGTACTGATGGAAAAGTAAATGACCGTTTAATAAACTTCTATACAGAAAGGGCTAAAGGTGGAGCAGGGTTAATTATGATTGGCGGTACTGCTATTGAAGCCCAAGAAGTATGGGGCGGTTTTGTATCTATACATGATGATAGTTTTATCGAGGGGCATCAAAAACTTACCACTACACTTAAAAAACATGGAGCACTTGTCGGTATACAGCTTTTCCATGCTGGACGTTATTCATATGCATTTGCATATGGACATGACATTAAAGCTCCTTCAGCAATTATGTCACCAGTTAGCAAACAAATTCCTCAAGAAATTACTATAGATGAGATACAAGAAACAATTCATCTTTTTGGTCAGGCTGCACTTCGTGCTAAAAAAGCCGGTTATGATGTAATCGAAGTAATAGCTAGTGCTGGCTACTTAATAAACCAATTCTACTCTCCGGTAACTAACAAAAGGACTGATGAATACGGAGGTTCTTTAGAAAACCGCATGAGATTTGGCTTAGAAGTTATAAAAGAAATTCGCCACCAAGTAGGTAATGATATGACTTTAAGTATTAGGTTAGGTGGAAGTGATTTTGTTCCAGAAGGTAATACCTGGCGGGAAATGACTAAGTTCGCTAGCGAATTAGAAAAAGCTTCTTTAGATATGATTAATGTAACTGGTGGTTGGCACGAATCAAGAATCCCACAAATCCAAGCTGAAGTTCCACGAGGAGCTTATACTTATTTAGCAACTAAGATTAAAGATGCAGTTTCTATTCCAGTTGTAGCTAGTAACCGTATCAATAATCCCGAAACTGCGGAAGCCATACTTTTATCTGGCAAAGCTGATATGGTATCTGTAGGTAGAGGCTTTATCGCTGACCCCGAATGGGCAGTAAAAGCAGAAGCAGGCAGAGCTAATACTATACGTTCTTGTATCGGCTGTATGATCTGTTTAGACAAACTCTTTGACCATACTGCAATAAACCAAGGTGTAACCTGCACCGTCAATCCTAGTTGTGGTCTAGAAGCAGAAAACTCTATAACCAAGACTAGCAACCCTTTGCAAATTTTAGTAATCGGTGCTGGCCCAGCTGGATTAGAAACAGCTAGAGTTGCAGCAACTAAAGGACATCGAGTGACATTACTGGAGAAGGAATCTAAAATTGGCGGACAATGGAATATAGCTAGCGTTCCACCCGGTAAAAGTGAATTCCACTCTTTATTAATATACTATGAAAATATTTTGCCTGAATTAGGAGTTAAAATACTTTTTAATACTTTAGCTGAAACTAAATTAATCCAAGAAATTAACCCCGACAAAATTGTCGTTGCTACTGGTGCCACACCCAGCACGGCTCCATTTGCAATTGATAAAGAGGTAAATATAGTTGAGGCTTGGGAAGTACTAGCAGGTAAGCCTATAGCAGGTTCAGAGATAGTAGTTATCGGTGGAGGTTCAGTAGGATGTGAAACTGCACTTCATATTGCAGAATTAGGCACAATTGATGCAGATACTTTGAAGTTCTTAATGTTACATCAAGCAGAAAGCCCAGAAACCTTATATAATCTTTTAACTAAGGGTTCTTATAATGTCACATTAATTGAAATGGAAAAATACTTGGCCCGGGATATGGGTAGATCAACTCGGTGGACAGTTATGAAACATATGCAAACTATGGGAATTAAGATTATGAATGAAACCATAGTTAAAGAGGTAAATACAGATGGAGTTAAAGTTTTGCGTAATGGTGAAGAAATATTACTAAAAACTGATACTGTGGTAACAGCCTTAGGTAGTACTCCCAACACAAGCCTTTACCAGGAACTTAAACAAATGTTTAGTGATGTCCATTTAGTAGGTGATGCCGTAACACCAGCTAAAGCTTTAGATGCTATTCATCAAGCATTTTTACTAGCTAAGCAATTATAATCATTTACAAGGAAGAAACGGTGCTGATTTTCTAGCGATAATCAGCACCGTTTTTGTGATTACGAGCTTAGTTTAACTGTAATCTAAACTCAGTTTTTACTCCTAATTCGCTGGCGACAGTTAGCTCAAAATCATGTCGGTCGGCAATTTGCTTAGCGATTGCTAAACCTAAACCTGTACCACTCTTATTTTTTTCAGAGCGGAATTTATAAAACCGTTCAAATATATAAGGTAAATCCTCAGGAGATATACCTACCCCATTATCTACAATTGATAAAATGTTGTTTTCTAAACTAATCTTTACTATTCCATTTGAAGAGGAAAACTTTATAGCATTATCAAGTATAATCATAAGCATTTGTCTAAGTCTTCCATAATCACCAGATACCTGATATAAGGTCCTATCCTTCTTAACCTTAATTACTATCCCTTTTTCATTAGCTATATTCTCCATACTCCGACTAACATCATCTATCACATCACAAATATTAACTAGCTCTTTGTCTATAGCAAAATCGTAATTTTGTAATCTAGATAAATCTAGCAAATCACCTACTAACCTATCTAAAAACAAAGTTTCAAACAACATCTGCTGATGATATTGGCTAACTAGTTTAGGTTCGGTAATTACCCCATCACATAAAGCCTCTAATGAACCCCTAATTACCGTTAATGGTGTTCTTAACTCATGCGAAATATTAGCTACAAAATCTCTTCTTAATTGTTCGAGATTTTCACTCTTTTTACTAGCTAGATCAAGCTGATCAGCTAATATGTCCATACTAGTAGCTAAATCACCTATTTCGTCATTCTGCTTTATATTTGTAGTAGCTGTATAATCACCTTGAGCTAGAAGCATAGCTGTATTTTCCAGCCTTTTTAAAGGTCTAGCAAAAGTTATTGAAAAACATACCGCCAGAATACTACCTATAAATAAAGCTACTAATATACTAATAGCTAAAATGCTAAAACCATCAAATACTGCTTGATTTATACCGTTTACTGGTGAATGTAGTAAGACTACTCCAACTATCTGGCTATTTTGGTAAATAGGTGTACCTACAGTAAGTGTCGGCACATTGAGTAGACTGCTAAAATCTTCACTAAATGCAGTTTTCCCCGTAAATACTTCTGAAATTACAGCATCTGCATCTGCTGGTAAATCAGCATAGTTATAATTACCTTCCATGCCATGCTTACCTGGGCCCCTAGTCATTAATTCACGGTTTAAATCTACTAGCCAAACATCAGTCATAGCAATATCATTTATAAACCTCAAATAAGCACCATGCCCCCCGGACCCGCCAGCACCACCTTTATTGTCTGTGCCTACAAAGCTAGATAAAGATTCGGCAATTACTACTGCTCGCTTTTCCAAATCAGTTTTATGCAGCTCGATAGTATGATTTTTAAACAGTAGCATAAAAATACTACCGATTATAATAGATAATACTAGCAAGGCTAGGGCAAAATATATAGATAATTTAACAGCTATTTTATTCCTAAACATTATTTTTTACCTCGAATTTATAACCTACACCCCATATAGTTTTGATTTCCCAATTATCATGTTCGAACTCATCTAACTTGGCTCGCAACCTTTTGATATGTGAATCAACGGTACGATTATCTCCAAAATAATCATAGCCCCATAAGCTATTTAAGAGATTATCTCTGGAAAAGACCTTGTTTTTATTATTAGCCAGGGTCCATAATATTTCAAACTCTTTTTTTGTCAATGAAAGCTTATTATCATCAATAGTTACCGTATAATCATCAAGATTAATAAACAAATTATCAAAATTAAATTCATTTTTAGATTTATTATCATCTAGCCCGATTCTGCGTAATATTGCTCTTATTCTAGCCATTACTTCAGCAGGAGAAAAAGGCTTTACTATATAATCATCAGCTCCGATATCAAGGCCCATAATCTTTTCATAATCTTCCCCCCGAGCTGTTATCATAATAATAGGTACATTAGAAGTTTTTCTAATTTGCCGACAAACCTCGAAACCATCGATTAAAGGCATCATAACATCGAGTAATATTATATCAGGATTTTGATTATAAAAATGTTCTAAGGCTACAGATCCATCATAAGCAATTGTTGGCATGTAACCTTCCTTTTTTGCATATTCCTCTAAAATAGATGTAATCTGTTGATTATCATCAGCAATTAATATACTAATAATGTTAAGCACCACCTTTAATTCTATTATATAATCTCATTATGGCTTTTAAATGTCTTATATAGTAACTATAACTTTAAAATAAAATCTACAAGACATAACTTCGTCACATTTGACAGTTAATATTTAAGCTAGCAGATAAGAACTGCTAGAAAATAATATTATAGAAAGAAGGTAGAAAATGAAGAAATTCAAGAAAGCTATAATTTTAGGAGCCATAACTCTACTTATTGGGACTACATCATCTGTAGCTCTAGCAGCTTCAAATTATAGTAGCCCAGCAGAATTAGTTGCGGGATTGACTAACAGAACTAGTGAAAGTGTTATTGATGAAAGGGTTGAAACAGGTAAATCCTATGGAGCGATAGCTAACGAAGCTGGCGTAATTAATGAATTTAAAACTGAAGTATTAGAAATTAAAAAAGACCGGGTAAACCAACAAGTTGAAACTGGTAAAATAACTTCACAAGAAGCTCAAACTAGAATTACTAATCTAGAAGAAAATCAGAAAAACTGTGATGGTAGCAGAATGAACCAAATGGATAAAAATAAAGGTCTAGGATTTGGTCAAGGTAAAGGGATTAATAAAGGTGCCGGTTTTGGTCAGGGTAAAGAAATGAATAAAGGTACAGGTAAGCACTCAGGAGACAATGGCATGAGAATGCGAGATGGCTCTTGTTCTAGATAATAATTAAATTAAAACTAAGCACCTAGCCGAAAAACAAACCCCGGGAAGTTAAAAAACTTTCCGGGGTTTTATCATTACACTTATCCTAATTTACTATTTAACTCCTTAACTGCCTCATGTAAATCAGCAGTTAAAATATAGTCAGCCATCTGGTTCATACTAGCATTTTCATCAGAATTTATAGAGACTATAGTTTTGGCATCTCTAATGCCGACTGTGAATTGTACTTGACCTGATATGCCTAATAGTATAGCTAATTCTGGTTTGCAAATCTTACCTGATAAGCCTACTACCCTTTCTTCAGATAACCATTTCTTATCGGTAGCTACTGGTTTAGTACAAGCAACTTCGCCACCTATAGCTTTAGCTAATTGTTCTACCGACCCTAGATCATCTTGGCTATTTAAACCTTGACCCACAGTTACTAAGAATTCAGCTGCTTCGATATCTACTGCATCAGTAGATTTAGCCTTCACTTCCACAAGCTTAATTTTAGAAACTGGTGCCGTTATTTCGACATTAGTAATACTTCCAGCACCTGCCCCAGCAGGTTCAAAACTTCTAGGTGCAACTGCTATTACTTTTTTATCTACTGTGATAAGTTCAGTAGCAATAGTTGCTCCACCAAGAGCATTTCTTCTACATGCAATTTTATCTCCATCTACTTCAATATTAGATACATCTGTCAAACAGCCAGCCTCCATCTTCTGGGCTAATCTGCCTGCCAACTCTTTCCCTCTATGATTAGATGCTAGAAGAATAACAGACAAGCCTTCTTGATCGGCTATCTGTTGAATTGTAGAGGCTACTCCAGCAACATCTGCTATATTAATATCATTATTTTCTACTTTATAGACTTGTGCTCCTGCTGCTGCTAAACCTTCAGCTAATTTATCATCATTAATTGCTAGAGCTTTAACTTCTTGATTAATAGCTTTAGCAGCTGTTATTAATTCTAGACCTAAGTTCAATTTATCACTAAATACGAGTATTCCTGCCATCCTTATCACCTTCCTATTAAGTTTTCACCCTGAAGTTGAGAAATTAACTCATCAACCGATTTAACAACAATCTTTTTCCGGTTGCTTTCAGGGGCAAGATTACTAGTAATTTCGGTTTTTGGCGAGCCTAATTCTACTTCTAAATCATCTAATTCTAGTATTTCTTTAGGTTTTTTTCCTGCTCTAAGAATCTGAGTTACTGCAGGTATACGTGGTTCATTAATATCTGCAATTACAGTAACTACTGCTGGCAGTGCTACTTCTAATATTTCTTCAGAATCTTCTAAAGATCTTGTAATAATAGCAACATCGCCTTTAATCTCGATGGCATTAGCATAACCTACCTGAGGTAAGTCTAGGATTTCAGCTACTCTAGAACCTACTTGTCCTGAGTAGTTGTCCCCACTACCTTCACCGAAAATTATTAGTCCGATATCATCAATTTTCTTCAAACCTGCTGCTAATAGTGTAGCGATTTGGCTACTTTCAGCACCTTCTAAATCATCATCTAATATTAAAAAGGCCTCATCAGCACCTGCCGCCAAGGCTTCCTTTACTGTATCTTCAACTTCTTCATTTCCAGCTGATATAACAATAATATTCGCATCTTGTGCTTCCTTTAAATTAACTGCAGCTTCTAATGCGTTTTTATCAATACTGCCTAAAGTTAACGATACATCATCTAATACTGGTTGGCGATTACGAATACGTATTTGTTGCAAATCAGGAATTTGTTTCATAGCTACCACAATATTCATGTTGAGTTGAACCTCCTTTATAAACTTTAATAAAATGAATTACCCGAAACGAAACTGTACCCCACTACCACCAGCAGGATAATTCCAGTCCAAGACTTCTGGACCACAGGCAATTCGACAAGTACCACATTCTAAACAGCCATCAATAGTGAAATCTACTCCACCTTCTTCATTTAGAGTGTATAAACCAGCAGGACAAACTATTACTGCCCTTTTCAAACGTGGATCTTTTTCCATTCCCGGCTTTATAATAATATGAGCTTCCTTGTCTTCTTTAAATACATTTAAACCTAGTTTTGCTTTTAATCCTAAAGGTTCACTCATAGTTTCATCACCTTCCTCATATCCCCAGCCATAGCCCACAACTCACTAAACTTCATATATTTCTTAACCGTGGGGAATATTCGGTCTTTAGAGCCAGCCGGTATTTCATAAATATCTTTCATAACATTGCCGACTAGTTCAGGATAATGATTGAAAAACCTAGGATTATCGAGTACATTTGGAGCTTCCTTGAAATTCTTGAAATCTTGCATGACAAAACTTTTATTTAAAAGGTCTTCATAAAGCGACAACTTAGTCGCACTGAAATCTCCCGCTTCTTTAGCACTTATAACTGCTTGAGCAGCATAATAACCTGAAGCTAGAGCATATTCCATCCCTCTGACTGTAACACCTATATTCATAGCTAAACCTGCTGCATCGCCAACTACTAAAACTCCATCACCAAATAGTTTACCGATTGCTTTGTAGCCACCTTCAGGTATAACATGAGCAGAATATTCTACCGTCTGACCACCTTTTATTAGACGCGATATTTCTGGACGCAACTTAAAATTATCCATCAAATCAGGTGCTAAAGCTTTTTCATCTTCCATCAAATCTTTAATCCCTATGACAATTCCTAAGCTGATACTTTCTTTATTAGTATATAAAAATCCACCCCCGAATTTACCTTGGGTAACTTCCCCCATAAATAAACGAGCTAGACCTTCATTATTTTCTAAGTTAAACCTGTCTTCTATAACAGTGGAATCAATCTCGATAATTTCTTTAAAACCTAAGGCATGATCTTTGGGTAGTCCAGGTTTTCTCATACCAATCTTTTCTGCTATTAATGACATCGCACCATCACTAGCTATTACTACATCAGCGCGTAACTCATCACCTGCTGCCCGAACTCCCACTACTTTCCCATCTTCTATTATTACATCATCAACCTTAGTTTTAGTAACAAATAGAGCACCTTTTCTTTCGGCCTGCTTAGCAAACCATCTATCGAATTTAGCCCTTAAAATACTATAACTTTGATATGGTTCATCACTCAGTTCATCACCACTATACCTTAAGGTTATTGAACGTTCACCAGCCATCATAGCTACTTCTTCATGAGCAATAAACCTTTCTAGTGGGGCCTTTTTCCATATGTCGGGAAATAGGTCACGAATAGGATTAACATACAAGCGTCCCCCAGTAACATTTTTAGAACCGGAATAATCTCCCCGCTCCAAGACTAAGACTTCTAAGCCAGCTTGGGCCAATGTATAGGCAGAAGCAATGCCGGCTAGGCCGCCTCCCACTACTATAGCATCAAACTTTTCCATGGGCTTCTGCACCTCACTTAAAATTAATTAATGAGGACAAAGGAAATTATCACCCTCTCCCTCATCCCCACTTTAAAGCCTTATCCGCCTAAAATGACACCCGCAATAATCATCTTTTGCATCGAAGATACACCTTCAATTTGCAGTCCCATAATAGAATCTCTCCAGAGACGCTCAACCTTATAATCGGCCATGAGGCCATAAGATCCATGAACACTTACTGCTAATTTAGAAATATCTACAATCTGATCACAAACAAAATCTTTGGCTAATGCAGCTTCTTTAGCGAATTGAACTGGATCTCTCACATTATCTGCTAAATAACCTAATCTATAAGTTAACCATCTACAAGCTTCATATTTTTGAGCTATTTCAGCAATATAAAGTTTAATAGCTTGGAAATCTGCAATCGGTTTATCTCTATGTGTCTTTTCCTTAGCATACTTAACCGACTCATTAAAAGCAGCTAATGCTCCACCGAGAGCAGTTGAACTTACACCTACTTTACCGTAGGAAATAGCAAACTGTAATATTGGATATCCTTGCCCTAAGCCTCCTAATATATTTTCAACTGGAATTTTAACATCTTTTAAATACACATCTAATAATGCTCCACCATGCATACCGAGCTTTTCCCAAGGCTCAGATATAGAATAACCTTCACAAAACTTGTCCACTAGAAAACCAGTGACTCTACCAGTTTCTTCTTCCTTAGCAAAGAATACTATTGGTCCATGATAGCCTGCATTAGTAATAAATCTCTTAGTTCCATTAAGTATATAATAATCGCCTTCTTTTTTAGCAGTTGATGTTATCTGCTTAGGATCTGAACCTGTACCTGGTTCAGTAAAAGCGAATGAAACAATATCTTCACCTTTACACGCTCTAGGCATATATTTTTTCTTTTGTTCTTCAGTCCCAAAAGCATCGATTGCACCTAAACCTAAAGTATGCGCAGAAACAATCATACCTACACCAGATGATTTAGAACCAATTTGTTCCATAGCTAATACATAACTAGCATATCCGGCACCTGCTCCACCGTATTCATCTGAAAAAGGAATTCCAAAAAGATCAAGTTCCGCTAGCCCCTTAATAATCTCCTCTGGTATAGTGTTTTCCACATCAATTTGATGTGCAATAGGCTCAATGAATTTGTCTGCATAATCTTTAGCCATCTTTTGAATTAATTCTTGTTCTTTAGTAAATGAAAAATTCATAAATCTCTCCTCCTTATTTTAAAGTTAACTTCTTTACTTCGTCAGTCAATATTATGTAACTGTAATATTCTCTATTACTTTATAATATCCTGCAAAAACTTCCAATTTCCTTTGTGAAAAAACTAACACTTGTTTAGTTTCTTCAATTATTTATCAAAATATGCAAAAAGGAAGAGGCTATATGCTCTCTTCCTTTTATTTCGTGTCTTGTTGCAAACATACTCTTTCTAATACATTCGTTGGCAGTATTTATTTCTTTGTAAGAAGCATATTTTCTAAATTACCCCAGTCGCACTACGGCTGCGTAATTTCTTAACTGCTGTATCTAGTCCGTCAACAGTTAATTCTTCCATGGGGAATATTTCAGCTATCCTACTAATAGTAAAAAAGCCATCAGTCCATTCCCAATGTTCCTTGCGAATAGGGTTTAACCATACTGAATATTCAAAACGTTGACGAATCCTTCTTAACCAGTCGATACCTGGCTTATCATTATGAAGATCCCAATCGATAATTCCACCTTGTCGCATTAACTCAAAAGGCGACATACTAGCATCACCTACAATAATTACCCTATAATCAGGATCAAGAGTCCGTAATATATGTTCTGTATCAGTATAATTCGGTAGATGACAGTGAGAATCATGGAAAAGCCAATCATAAATACAGTTATGAAAATAAAATACTTTCAAATCCTTAAAATGGTTAGATTTATGAACTGCGGTAAATAACTGATTACAAAGTCTGCTATATGGAGTCATGGAACCGCCTGAATCCATTAATAGTAAAACTTTTATGTTATTTTGCCTTGGTCTATCCCAGACTAACTCGAGACGACCAGCATTATCGCAAGTTTTATCTATAGTTGCATCTAAATCTAGTTCAGTTTTAGCCCCATCTGCTCGAGAAGTAAATTGTCTAAGTTTACGCAAAGCTAATTGGAATTGTCTAGTCCCTAAAGTTTCATCAGTTCTAAACTCTTGGAAACGCCTTTCACCAGCTACTTTTACTGCTGATAAATTACGTGACTCCCCACCTATACGAATTCCTTCTGGATGATAACCTGAATGTCCGAAAGGTGAAGTTCCGCCAGTTCCGACCCAGCGATTACCGCCATGATGCTCTTCTGTTTGCTCAGCAAGCCTTTCTGCTAGCATTTTCTTCATTTCTTCCAAATCAATCTTCTTATGGTTTCTTCGCATTTCATCAGTTATCTCTACCTTAGGCAATTCCTTATCTAGCCAATTCCAGATTTTCTCTGGTAAGCCTTCGGGTGTCTCAACACCTTTGAAAAAGGAAGCAAAAGCTAAATCAAATCTATCATAATGGGCTTCTGATTTTACTAAGATAGCTCTACATAAGTAGTAGAATGTAGTTAGACTTGATCCAGCCATACCTAGTTCTAACGCATCTAGTAATCCATCCCATTCATTCATTGATACTGGTAATCCATAATTTTTAAGTTCATAGAAAAATTTTGTAAACATATTTTTGTCTCCCTAAAATCTATTAAAGCCGGAAACGATTTAATGATCCTGTAATATTACCCGGCGCTCTCTGTTGATTTCTGCCATATAATTGATTTAATAGATTATCCAAATCTTCATTTTTCTTAAGTAATACACCTAAGAAAGGTAATTCTTGTTTTATCTTATTAGGACTAATTCCGCCTACTACTAAAGCTTGTAACCAGTCGATTAACTCACTAGTGCTAGGCAGCTTCTGCATATTCGGTATATTTCTAACCGAGTAAAATGTTTCCATAGCTTGTTCTAAAAGTTTCCTTTCTACATCAGGATGATGAACTTTCACGATTTGCCGCATAGTATCCGGCTCCGGAAATGATATAAAATGGAAAATACATCTTCTTAAAAATGCATCTGGTAATTCTTTTTCCGCATTACTCGTTATAATTACAACTGGTCTTTCTTTAGCTTCAATAGTTTCCTTAGTTTCTGGAATATAAAAACTCATTTGGTCTAATTCCCACAGTAAATCATTAGGAAACTCCATATCTGCTTTATCAATCTCATCGATTAATAAAACGACTTTTTTATCTGAAGCAAAAGACTCACCTAATTTGCCCAGTTTAATATATTTACCAATATCTGCTACATCATGATCACCAAATTGACTATCATATAGTCTTTGGACAGTATCATACACATACAAACCTTCTTGGGCTTCAGTCGTTGATTTAATATTCCATATTAACAGGTCCATATCTAGAGAATCAGCAATACTTTGTGCTAACATAGTCTTTCCTGTTCCTGGTTCTCCTTTTATCAACAAAGGTTTTTGTAAAATCATAGCTATATTAACGCTATTCATCAACTCATCAGATACAATATAATCAGATGAACCCTTATACCTTGCAGTTTTGCTCAATTTTATTCCTCCACTTCAATACACTATATACATTACATCATCTAAAATCTTAACAAATAAACTAGTAATGGTCAATTAGATTAAACGGCTCTTATCCATTGATAATAGCAGGATTTAACCATATAGCTTGCTTGCGTATTTTCCAGCTACATAACCAGTCGAAAAAGCTGCTTGTAAGTTATAACCACCAGTATAGCCATCTATATCTAAAATCTCTCCGGCAAAGAAAAGACCTTCTACTAACTTAGATTGCATAGTTTTTGGATCAATTTCTTTTACTTCCACCCCACCTGCCGTAACAACAGCTTCCTTAAACGATCTGGTAGCTGTAATAGTAAGTGTAAACTTTTTCAGCAAATCTAATACTTCTTTTCTTTCTTCTCTAGTTATTTGATGGACCGGTTTTTCTGCATCGATTCCACTCAGTTTAATTATTACTGGAATAAGTTTTTGTGGTAGGAGGTCATCGAGAGCATTCTTAAATTGCTTGCGAGAATACTTTTCAAAATCTCTTTGTAAACGGTTCTCTAATTGTTCCACCGTTAACCCCGGCTTATAATCTATAATCAATTGAGCATTACCTGCTCTAGTTGCCAAATAATCACCTATTTTACGACTTAAACTGAGTATAATTGGGCCAGATACCCCATAATGAGTAAAAAGCATCTCCCCGAAATCATCACCTATTTTCTTGCCATCATCTTGAAATACATTTACCTGGACATTTTTCAAACTAAGGCCTTGCAACTCTTTTATCCAACCTTCTTGAACTACTAAAGGAACTAATGCTGGTCGAGGTTCTATAAGTGTATGCCCAGCAGATTTAGCCCATTTGTAGCCATCACCAGTCGATCCGGTTCCAGGGTAAGACATGCCACCAGTAGCTACTATTACAGCATCACATGGGAAATTGTCATTTCCTGCAGAAACACTTACTAGCTTTTTGTCGACTACTCCCATTTTATCAATAGCTACATGCGGATATACAGCTACCCCTAACCTTTTCATAGTCTCATATAAAACTTTTACCACATCATCAGCATTATCTGTTACAGGAAAAACCCTTTTCCCTCTTTCAACTTTAGTCATAAGTCCACGTTTATTAAAAAATTCGATTAAATCGAAATTAGAAAATTCGTTTAAAGCACTATAAAGAAAATGGCCATTTTTAGCATAACCTGCTATAAAATTATTTACATCTGCAGATGTAATATTACATCTACCTTTACCAGTAATTTTTAACTTTTTACCTACTTGCTCCTTTTTTTCCAATAAAATAACTTCGGCTCCATGTTCCGCTGCAGTAATAGCTGCTATCATACCTGCTGGTCCACCACCGACCACAATAATCTTTTGCAATTTACAACCCCCCTGCCAATTATTAGGTTTTTTCTATATTCATTTTATTGTTTATAGTTTCCTAATCTGTTACAATTTTATCTATAATACTAACAGATGGAGGTAAGTTTGATTGGGAAAAAAGGTTACCCAAGGAACCCCTAAGTCGATATATGTTATAATCGTAGTTTTTCTAGTTTCCATGTTTTCTTACGCAATATTTTTAGATACTCCAGCAGCGGAAAAAACCGTAGAAGATTTTTATCAGGCCTATTTCACTAAAGATTATGATACTGTAGCAAAAAATCTAAGTGTATTCTGGTCAGTACAGTTTTTACCCCAATATCATAATCATTCACCTAAGCAACTAATAGAGGAACGCGCAGAAATAGAAAAGGAAATTGCTCAAATCATAGCACAAATTGAAGGTGATGCCAAATACCCCGAAGGTCTTCATATTGAAGTCAACTCTAAACTTACTAAACAGACTACAAATAGTGCCTTAGTCGGCTATACTTTTTGGGAAAATGATGTGCCTAGCGGAATGGAAGTCGCCATATTAATTAACGAAAATGGCGCATACCGTATTTTCAGTATGGCACCTGCAAATCCCGCGGACATGGAGAATATTTCAGACGAAAACCTGCAGATTTTAGATGATGATTTTAAAAGCTTATTAGAACTTGAATAATTACACACCAAAAGCCAAAAGGGGTATTATCTTTATAATAAAAATAATGCCCCTTAAAACATGTAAACTCTTCTTAGCTAACTATTAACTATTAATTACTATCTTTAGTGTCTGTCATATCTAGATTATTGGCCATTGCAGATAATTTATCTGACGCTTTTTCTAACTGGGCAATCATTGCTACTATTTCATTGACTGCTGTAGCTTGTTGGTCTACCAAGGCAGTAATTTCCTCAGTACTAGCAGCAGATTCTTCAGTAGTCGATGAT
>DASRMR010000028.1:0-158413 GCA_035647815.1 Syntrophomonadaceae bacterium | reverse complement strand
TTATAAAAAATGAGCTACTAATTAATTAGTAGCTCATTTTTTATAAAAAACTACATTTTAATATCATTTCAAATAGAATTAATATAAACTTATAAGATAGTGGAGTTAGCTAGTGATTATTGTCTAAACTAGATAATAGCTTTAGTTAATAGGAGGGGAAAACATGTATGAAATAGTGCATAAAAGTGATTTAGCTCATAATATTAAGTTGTTTAAGGTTTATGCTCCTGACATAGCTAAAAAAGCTAAGCCTGGACAATTTGTGATAGTGCGAAATAATGAACAAGGGGAAAGAATTCCTTTAACTATAGCTGATTACGATCGGCACAAAGGTACTATTACTATTATCTTTCAGGAGGTCGGTAAGTCAACTATAGACATGGGGAAATTCGAACCAGGTGATAAGTTTCTAGATTTTGTGGGTCCATTAGGCAAACCATCTGAAATCGGTAAATATGGTAAAATAGTTTGTGTTGGTGGTGGGATTGGTGTTGCACCTATTCATCCAATATTACGCGCTTTATATGAAAAAGAGAATTATATAATATCTATATTGGGTGCTAGAAATTCTGATTTACTTATATGGGAAGAAAAAATAAAAGCTTTTAGCCATGAAACCTATCTTATGACAGATGATGGTTCATATGGAGAAAAAGGACTTGTAACAGATGCTTTAGCAAAGATAATTAGCCAACAAGATATTGACATGGTTTTGGCTATTGGGCCTTTAGCTATGATGCAAGCTGTATCTGAAGTAACTAGGCTTAAACAAATTAAAACCTTAGTTAGCCTTAATCCTATTATGTTAGATGGAACTGGTATGTGTGGTGCCTGTAGAGTTAAGATAGGTAATGAAAATAAATTTGCCTGTGTTGATGGGCCGGAATTTGATGGTCACTTAGTTGAATGGGAAAATGCTAAACAAAGAGCGAAAATGTTTAAAGAGCAAGAAGGTTTGGCACTTAATTATAAGAACAATTAAGTGATGAAGGAAGTGAGCGTCGATGACGAAAAAACAAGTAATTAAACAAAAATATTCAATGCCATTGCTAAATGCTAAAGAAAGGGCAACTAATTTTAATGAGGTTGCCCAAGGATATAGTGAAGAAACTGCTCTTTTGGAAGCCGAAAGATGCTTACAGTGTAAAAAGCCTCTTTGTATAGATGGTTGTCCTGTAGGGATTGAGATTCCGAGTTTTATTCAGTTGATTTTGAAACGTGATTATCAAAGTGCAGCTGATAAGATAAAAGAAAAGAATAGTCTACCAGCTATATGTGGACGAGTATGCCCGCAAGAAAGTCAATGTGAAAAGTTATGTATACTAGGTAAGAAGAACGAACCAGTAGCAATTGGTCGGCTAGAGCGTTTTGTAGCTGATTGGGAAATAAAGAATAGTGAACCTGTAGTTTTGGAACATAAAATTACAGATAAAACAGATAAAAGAGTAGCGGTAATTGGTTCTGGACCATCTGGTTTAACTTGTGCTGCTGATTTGGCCAAGTTGGGACATGGGGTGACAATATTTGAAGCCTTGCATATTCCGGGTGGCGTATTAGTTTATGGAATTCCTGAGTTTCGTTTGCCTAAAGATATAGTGGCAACAGAAATAGAAAATGTCAAAAAACTGGGGGTAGAAATTAAAGTTAATAGTGTAATTGGGCAATTATGGACTATTGATGAATTGATAGATGAAGAAGGTTTTGATGCGGTTTATATTAGTACTGGTGCTGGCTTACCATATTTTATGGAAATACCGGGCGAAAACCTTAATGGCGTATATTCAGCTAATGAATTTTTGACTAGGGTTAATTTGATGAAAGCTTACAAATTTCCCGAATATCTAACTCCTATAAATATAGGCAAGAGAGTTGCAGTAGTAGGTGGCGGAAATGTAGCGATGGACTCTGCCCGTACTGCTTTACGTCTTGGTGCCAATAAGTCATATATAATCTATCGTAGATCCGAAAAGGAGTTGCCAGCGCGTGGGGAAGAAGTAGAACATGCGATGGAAGAGGGGGTTATCTTTAAACTCCTTACTAGTCCGGTAGAAATTTTAGGAGATGAAGATGGACGAGTAAGAGGAATTGTGTGTCAAAGGTATGAATTAGGGGAGCCGGATGAATCAGGCAGAAGGAGCCCTATACCTATTAAAGATTCTTATTATGAAATAAAAGTTGACTCTGTTGTTATAGCTATTGGACAAGGACCTAATCCATTAGTTCCAGTAACTACCCCAGACCTCAAGGTTAATAATAGAGGAAATGTTATAGTTGATGACAAATCAAGCTTAACTTCTAAACCAGGTGTTTTTGCAGGGGGAGATGTCGTCAGTGGTGCTGCTACAGTTATTTTAGCTATGGGGGCGGGGAAAAAAGCAGCGATGAATATAAATGACTACCTTCAAGGTACTAATTAACTCCAAATATTTAGGAGGAAACAAGGTTCTTCTATTTAGGTGTTAATACTTCTATGTTATAATATCTCTTAGCTTTAATTGAGAGGATGAAAAGATTGAGAAAAAGTTTAGTGTTTTTGATATTACTTGTATTTAGTTTTATGGCTGTAGGTTGTGGTGACAATAGTGACCCTAATAAAGTTGTTGGTGTAGTAAATGGTACAGAAATTACTCAAGGACAACTTGATAAACATTATATGATTATCAAGACTGGCTATGAATCCCAGATGGGAAAGGAATTGACTGATAAAGAAGATGGAGAACTAATAGAGGATTTAAAAGAAAAATCTTTTGAAGATATAGTGCTCCAAACTGTAGTCAGGCAAAACGCAGAACAAAAAAATATTAAAATAAGTGCTGCAGAAATAGAAGAAGAATTAAAAGCTTTTAAAGATCATCATGGTGAGGAAGGTTATAAAGAGTTCTTAAAACAGATGCAAATGACAGAAGCTGATTTAAAAGAGCAAATTGAAGCAGAAAAGATTTTTCTGGTCTTAAGAGATGAAGTTACTGCTGATGTAGTAGTAAGTGATGAGGAAATAGAAGAGTTTTACGCAGAAGAAGGTGAAATGTTTACCGAACCTGGTGGAATGGAAGTATTTCATATTCTAGTTGAAAAAGAGGACGAAGCTAAAGATATTTTAGCTAAATTAGAAAATGGTGAAGATTTTGCCGATTTAGCTGTTAAACATTCTACTTGCCCAAGCAAAGAAAAAGGTGGAGATCTCGGTTTAATTAATGAAGAATCTCCCATGGTTGAAGAATTTAAAGTAGCTGCTCTGGCACTTAAAAGTGGCGAAATGGTAGAAGCTCCTGTGAAAACAGAATTTGGTTACCACTTGATAAAGGCTGGAGAGTACAAAGAGCCTGTTACCCTTACATTTGAAGAAGTTAAAAGTGATATCCAAGCCCAATTGGAAATAGAAAAGGGAAATGAGCTTTTCAATGGATATCTTCAAGAATTAAAAGACAAGGCTGAGATAGAAGATAAAAGAAAATAGTTACTTGCAAGTGTAGATGATATACCATAAAATCATAGATAATGAGTTCGATAATCATTATCAAAATGAGGTTGGATATATGGATATTAAACACATAAAGAAAAAGATTAATGATTCCAATTATAAATTAACTCCACAAAGATCAACTATATTAGAAGTTATGATTAATAATCAAGATGAACATTTAAGTGCAGAAGAAGTATTTATTGAAGCAAAAGAAGCCATGCCTAATATTGGGATAGCTACAGTATATCGGACTTTGGACAAATTAACTAATCTCGGAGTTCTTTATAAAACTATGTTTGAAAGTGACAAGTATCGTTATGAATTATCTGGGGCTGATGAAGATCATCAACACCACCATATAATTTGTATAGGTTGTAATAGCATAATAGAAATAGAAGAAGATTTTTTGCATACTTTAGAAGCAGAATTAGAAGCTAAAGGTTATAAAATAATAGGGCATGAGCTTAAGTTTTATGGCTATTGTCCTAAATGCCAATAGTATTATAATGTTATTGGCATTACTAGATAGAGCAATACATTATTCCACAAGTCAGGATTTGCAAATAAGGGGGGGAATTATAAAAGTTTCTCCCTTATTTTTATTAATAAATCAAAAAATAATAACTCGAAAAACATATCTATCACACATCTACACTTAGGCCAATTAGTTAGTATATAACTGTTAGTTATGATAAAATAAATTGAATCATTAGATTGTATTTCAAATGAAGGAAGGTAATTATGCTTATATTAGAAAATATCAATTTAGCAGTTAACAATAATGGTGAAAGTAAAGAAATTTTGCGCGATATTAATATATCATTTGATCCTAATAAATTTTATGCGATAACTGGTCCTAATGGTGGTGGCAAAACTTCTATAGCCAAAATAATTATGGGTATTTATAAACCTACTACCGGTAGTATTTATTTAAATAATGAAAACATTACTGATTTAGAAGTATCAGACCGAGCTGAAAAAGGAATTGCCTATGCCTTTCAGCAACCACCAAGGTTTAAAGGTTTAACCGTGGAGGATTTGCTAAAAATAGCCCAACCAGATATTGATATTCTTACAATGCGTAAAACTATTAGGGATGTCGGTTTATGTCCGGAAGAATATTTGCAAAGAGATTTGGGGCCTGCTCTTAGTGGTGGGGAAATGAAACGCATAGAAATCGCTCAAATTCTTGCTCGTAATACTGGTGTAAGTATATTTGACGAACCGGAAGCCGGTGTTGATTTATGGACTATTCAAAGACTTATTTTTACTATTATGCAGAACTTTAAGGCGCGTAAAAACTCAATTGCCATAGTAATTACTCATAATGAAAATGTGTTACCTATGTGTGATGAAGTAGTAGTAGTTGAGGAAGGTAAAATAGTTGCGATTGGAAAACCTGATGAAATATGGCCATTGATAAGAGAAGATATAGAATGTAAACAAAGAATAGATTGTCAAGGAGATATGCAATATGAAACTCAATAATGTAGACCGAGATTTGTTAAATTCTATTATAGGTTTAAAGCAAGTTCCTCAAGGAGCCATAAATATTAGAAAAGATGGAGAAGCGGTAATAAGAAATTCATCTCCTAATATTACTATAACTACATTTCCTGACAAACCTGGCATAATTGTAGATGTTAAACCCGGAACGAAGAACGAATCAGTACATGTACCAGTACTTTTAACTAGCTCTGGCTTTAATGATCAGGTCTATAATACTTTTATAGTTGGTGAAGATGCTGATGTTACTATTATCGCAGGTTGTGGTATCCATAATGATAGTCATGCAGATTCAGCCCATAATGGTACTCATGAAATTATCGTTAAAAAAGGGGCTCATATGAAATATCTAGAAAGACATTATGGAGAAGGTACAGGAAAAGGGAAAAGGACATTTAACCCTACTACTGTCATCAGGGTAGAAGAAAATGCTACTGCAGAACTAGAAATGGTGCAATTAGAAGGTGTAGATGACACTATGCGTACTACTACAGCTTATGTAGATAAAAAAGGTAATCTTACCGTTATGGAAAGACTACTTACACACGGGGATCAAAAGGCTGAATCAGATATTAGAATTTATATCGAAGGGCAAGGTGGTACTGCCCAGATTATATCTAGGTCAGTGGCCAAAGATTTTTCAGAACAGGTCTTTAAAGCTGCCATGGTAGGTGAAACTGAATGTCATGGACATGTAGAATGTGATGCTATTATTATGGGTAATGCTAGGGTTGTAGCTATTCCGGAACTAATTGCTGAAAGTGCAGATGCTGTTTTAACTCATGAAGCAGCAATAGGCAAAATAGCTGGTGAACAGTTGATTAAGTTGATGTCTTTAGGTCTTAATGAAACAGAGGCTATTAATACTATATTAGAAGGTTTTCTTCGATAATAGAGTTAGGATGGAAACTCAATGAATCTAAATTTTTTTAAAACTTATGTAAGAGTAGTTGAAACCCAAAACTTATCTAAAACAGCAAAAGAATTTGGTGTATCTCAACCAGCTATAACAAAACAAATACAATCTCTAGAAGAGTACTATAGTGTTTTACTATTAGAAAGGTCTGGTAGAAGTCTTAAAACTACTGAAGCAGGCGAAACCTTATATCAATTTGCACAAGAAATCATAAAAGCAATAGAAAAAACAGAACTGGCCATGGAAGAGGTCTCAGAAAGTCGTAAGGGGAAACTTTATTTATCTGCAAGTACTATTCCTGGCCAATATATATTGCCTAATATCATCAAGAATTTCAAAGAAAATTACCCCAATGTTACTCTAAGCTTGGATATAGGTGATACTGAAGAAGTGTTTAATCAGGTTGCTGATAGAGAAGTAGATATAGGAGTAGTTGGCGGTTGGATAAAAAACCGTAAGGTTGATGGTTTTAAATGGATTGAAGACGAACTAGTAGTTGTAGTTCCATATAAGCATAAGCTATTACGTTTTCCAGAAGTTAAAATTGAAGATTTACTGGAGGAAAGATGGATTGTTAGAGAGATTGGCTCGGGAACTAGAAAAGCTGTTGAAGAATTAATGATAGTTAATGACATTGAAAAAGAAGACTTAAATGTTTATATCGAGGCTGGTAGTACAGAAGTAGTTTTAGCTTCGGTCGAATCTGGTATGGGTATATCAGTAGTATCTAAATGGGCGATGAAAAATAATTATAATCGCAGGATAAAAAACATTAAGATAGCAAGTGATGAAGCTACTAGGTTCTTTTATGTAATATATCCTAGGCAAAAATCTCGCCGTAAAACGGTTAACAATTTTCTGGAATATCTGAAAAAGTTGGAGGCTCCCACAAAAGAATAATAGTTTTTAAAATTTTCATATAATTTTAAGGAGAAAAGCTTAGAAATTCTAAGCTTTTTATGGCGAAAAGATTGTATTTGATTTCAGGAAGGTTTTGTATATAATATACCTATCATATAGAAAATGATAAATTCTGGAGGTGTTTTTCAAATGTTACCTTTACCTAAAAAATATTTTGTGACTGCCGCTGCTTCCGAAGGAGCAAGTAAACTTACCGCCTTTGACCGGGCATTGTTAAAAGCAAGAGTTGGTAATACTAATTTGTTGAGAGTAAGCAGTATTTTACCTCCAGGTTGTGAATATGCACCTAATCTAGAAGTCCCTGCTGGAGCTTTACTTCCTATTGCTTATGGGTCAATCGTCAGTGATGTTCCGGGTGAAATTATATCTGCAGCAGTTGCGGTAGGTATAAAAAAGAATAATTTTGGGGTTATTATGGAATTCTCTGGCGTATGTTCCCAAGAGGAAGCCGAAAGGCAAGTAAGAATGATGGTTGAAGAAGCTTTTGAAGTAAGAGAAATTGAGTTGGAAGAAGTTAAAATAGCTACTGTTGAGCATAAAGTTGAAAAGATAGCTTGTGCATTTGCAGCTGTACCTTTGTGGTATTAGAATTACCAGTTTGAGGGGGAAAGATAATTGGAACTCTGGTTTACTGAATATCAGACTAAATCATTAGGTTTTAGTTGTAAGATTAAAGAAACTTTAAGAACAGAACAAAGTGAGTTTCAGAATTTAGCTGTAATAGAAACAGAACAATTTGGTAAGATGCTTTTATTAGATGGAATGGTTATGACTACTGAAATGGATGAATATATTTACCATGAAATGATTACCCAAGTTGCTTTAAATTCCCACCCTAATCCTAAAAAAGTGCTAATTATTGGAGGGGGAGATGGTGGTGCTTTAAGAGAGGTAGTCAAACATCCTACAGTAGAGACAGGCACATTAGTCGAGATAGATGAACGGGTAGTTATTGCTGCACAAGACTTCTTTCCACAACTATCCTGTTCGTTTGAAGATGAAAAGGCTAAAGTAATAATAGATGATGGAATTGCTTTTGTTGCTAATCATAAAAACAGTTTCGATATAATAATTGTAGATTCAACGGAACCTGTTGGACCAGCTATAGAATTATTCTCAAAAGGTTTTTATCAAAATGTTTATGATTGTTTACATGAGGATGGAATTTTAGTAGTACAAAGTGAATCACCATTTTTTAATAAAGATGTTATTCAAATGGCTTATGGTAGTATTGCTACAATATTTCCCATAACTAAACTATATTTAGCTAACATACCAACTTATCCTAGTGGATTATGGAGTTTTACTATAGGTTCCAAAAAGTATGATCCAGAACAGATAAATAGTAAGTTAGATTTAGATTTCAAGTATTATTCGCAAGAAATTCACCAGGCAGCATTTAAGTTACCACCTTTTGTAAAACAGATAATTAATGAGAGTAGATAAAAATGAAAAGACATATTAGTAATTATCTAAAAATGAAGATCCCTTTCATGGGTAGTTCAGATAACATAGAAGCATGCGAAAAAGTTATCATAGGTATTCCTATGGATACTACGGTAAGTTTTCGTCCTGGTACACGTTTAGGCCCATTTAGGGTGCGAGAAGTGTCGGAAGGCATAGAAGAATATAGTATTTACCAAGATAAATCTCTAGAAGATATTGATTTTTATGATGCTGGAGATGTTGAAATTCCTTGGGGGAATGTAGTTACAACTTTAGAGCGAACAGAGGATATTTGTAACCAACTTTTAGAAATGAATAAAAAGGTATTTTCTATAGGTGGAGAACATCTCATTTCATTACCCCTTATAAAAGCTTATAAGAAAAAATATCCCGATTTAGTAGTAATACAAATAGATGCACATGCTGATTTAAGAGAGGATTACTTAGGTGAGAGATTATCTCATGCTACAGTTATGAGGCATGTAGTAGATATTGTAGGAACAAAAAGGGTCTATCAACTAGGGATTAGATCAGGCACCAAAGAGGAAATGGAGTTTGCCCGAGATCATACTTTTATGTATCTAAATAAGCTACAATCTGCAGTTGCAGATGTTATAGAAAAGGTTGGTACTGCTGCAGTTTATTTAACTTTAGATATCGATGTTTTAGATCCAGCATTTGCACCTGGCACTGGAACACCAGAACCTGGAGGTTTTACATCGAGAGAACTAATTCAAGTTATTTTAGAACTAGGCGAATTAAATATTGTAGGTTTTGATATGGTTGAAATTTCTCCTCCTAATGAAAAAGGTGATTTAACATCGATTTTAGGAGCTAAGATTTTAAGGGAAGCTTTACTTATGTATTAGATTGGGGCTTTTATTATTAATACAGATTTTGTTCTGATTTTAAAAAGGGAAAGCAAAAAGCTTTCCCTTTTTGCTTATAAAGTTTTATGTGAGCATGTTAGTTAGTATCTAATTAAATTAGATGGGTAAACATATATTGTATTAGTATTACTTACGCGGTTAAACATAATATAGTTTTCTAACATTTCTAATGTTGCTTCGAGTATTTCTTCATCTCCATCGATTAAAACTTCGCATACTGCTACATCCATTTCTATCCAATTTAATAATTTTAGCTCCTGTAATCCTTCTTCTAAAAATTCTAGTTCAAGATACGGGATAGAAAAGGGGGAACGAGACTTACTTTTGATATGAGCTTCTAATTTGGAAAGAAATAACTTTAGCTTTTCTTCTCTTTCTGGGGTAACAACATATTGGAATAATATGTCATATATGTTTTGAGCTATAATAATGGATGTAACATTAGGTAATAAAAGATGTTTTTCATTTCTAATATATTCAATTTTAAAAGATTGTTTCTTAGTGGATGTCAATATAATCACTCCTTGCAGTTACTAATTATAAGCTTAAATGTTTCGGTAACTTAAAACAACTAGTTTTTGAATTAAGAGAACAATTAATATTATAATCAGGTATAAAAAAAAGGTTTTATGAAAAAATAAACATATGTATATGGATTATCCAACATATACAAGCATATCTAAGCTTATATAAGGATTTCAATACTGAACCGTTCTCATTATATCACACAGTATTTGAGATTGAGCTTTAAGTGTGCGTATAATACTATATTGGAAATTGAATTAAATATGTTAATTATTGGCGATTGCCATTCTCTTGCTGAATCTTAGTAGATACAAGAACGGGGAAACCATTTATTCGGGGTGAATCTTTATAAGAGGGGTGCCTTATAACCCTAACCCGTCAGCTAACCTCGTAAGCAGGCGTAAGGGGAGAATGGGGAATAACTTTGCCTTCCACTTATCTTTGAAAAAGCTTTCTAACTATAGCTTTTACTATAAGAAGGCTCCCCACCCTATATCTTATTCTCATACTTTTTACAATTTAAATTTTATTAACTTGCATTTGATATGCTAAGATAATTGAATGCACACATATAAAGTACCGTTTAAAGGAAACTTAACAATATACTGCCATGCCCTGGCAGAAGGGATGTTTATAAATGGAAAAAATCAGGGTAAACAATTTAACTAAGATTTATGGAAATAATACTGATAGAGCATTAGCTATGCTTAATAACGGTATTGGAAATGACGAAATTCGAGAAAAGACTAAGAACGTAGTAGGAGTTAGAAATGCATCGTTTACTGTAGATGCTGGCGAAAGTTTTGTCATTATGGGCTTATCTGGTAGTGGTAAATCTACACTAATAAGATGTCTTAATCAGTTGATTAAAGAGACTACAGGTGAAATCTTAATAGATGGGGAAGATATTACTAAGATGTCTGGTAAAAAGCTTATTGAAGTTCGACGCAAGAAAATGGGTATGGTTTTTCAAAGTTTTGCTTTATTACCGAATCGTTCTATTGTAAATAATGTAGCATTTGGGCTTGAAGTTCAAGACATGCCTAAGATAGAAAGGTATGAAAAAGCTGTTACAGCAATGGAGCTAGTCGGTCTTAAGGGTTGGGAAGACTATTATCCTGAGAACTTAAGTGGGGGGATGCAGCAAAGAGTAGGGCTGGCCCGTGCTTTAGCTACAGATCCAGATATTTTGCTCATGGATGAACCCTTTAGTGCTTTAGACCCATTAATTAGACAAGATGTACAAGATGAATTAATGGATATTCAAAAGAAACTACAAAAAACTATAGTCTTTATAACCCACGATTTAGATGAGGCTCTAAAAGTTGGGGATAGAATTGCCTTGATGAAAGATGGTGAAATAGTACAAATGGGCAATTCGGAAGATATTTTATTATCTCCAGCTACTGAATATGTAGCTAAATTTGTAGAAAATATTAATCGTTCTAAAGCTTTGACTGCTTCTTCAGTAATGGTCAAACCGCGAACTGTAGTTCACCCTAAAGATGGACCGATGGCTACTCTTCATCAAATGGAGAAGTATGGTATTTCTTCAGTTTTTGTAACTGATAGATCAGGAGAACTGCTAGGATATGTTCGGGCAGAGAATGCAGCTGACCTAGTAAAGAAAGGACATAGAGTATTAGATGAAGCTATAGAAACTGATGGACCAATTACTGGACTCGATACATACCTTTCAGAGTTGCTAGATGTTTTAGCACATACTAAGATTCCTGTTGCAGTTGTAGATGAGAAGAATCATATCAAGGGAACTTTAGTTAGAGGCTCAGTTATAGCAGGTTTAGCTGGAGAAAGAGGGATGCCTTATGATGAATAGTATACCAAGAATACCATTAGCTCGGTGGACTGATACTGCTATAGAGTATTTAACTGTGAATTATAGAGATATAACCAGAGCTGTATCAGATGTCTTAGAAGATTTTATTTTAGGAATTAGGGACATTTTACTAGTTGTACCACCTGAAGTATTGATAATATTAGTTGCTTTAATTGCTTGGCGAATAGCAGGTAAAAATATCGCATTGTTCAGCATTTTTGGACTTTTCTTTATTTACAATGTTCAGCTGTGGGATGTTACTATGCAGACTATAGCAATGGTAATGGCAGGTGTATCATTATGTATTATTATCGGAATACCGATGGGAATTTTTGCTGCTAAAAACAAGGTAGCAAACCGGATAATAATGCCAATATTAGACTTTATGCAGACTTTACCTGCTTTTGTGTACTTATTACCTGCTATACCGTTCTTTGGGCTAGGTGTAGTGCCAGCAGTTATTACTACTATAATTTTTGCTATGCCTCCTGTTATTCGTTTAACTAGTTTAGGAATTCAGGAGGTTCCAGAAGAATTGAGAGAGTTAGGTAAATCATTTGGAGCAACATTTTTTCAAATGTTATCTAAAATTGAACTTCCTTTAGCTCGAACGACTATTTTAGCTGGAATAAATCAATGTATTATGCTGTCATTATCTATGGTAGTTATAGCAGCAATGATTGGTGCTAAAGGCTTAGGAGGTGTTGTGTGGACAGCAATACAAACTCTTAATATGGGGATGGGGTTTGAAGCAGGAATTGCAATTGTAATTTTGGCTATAATTCTAGATCGCATAACCCAGAGTTTAGGACAATCTAATAATTAATAAATAGGAGGAATTTATGTTTAAAAAACAAAAGAGTATTTTATTAGTATCTATTTTAACCTTATTCGTTTTCATGTTAGTAGGTTGTGGCGGTGGAGATGCTACACCAGATGGTGATGTTGCTAATCAAGAGAAGGGCAAAGTAGAAATAGTATATGTAGAGTGGGCTTGTGCTAATGCCTCAACACATGTAATGGCTGATATTTTAGAAAACATTATGGGATATGAAACAGAATTATATTCAGTAGCAGCTGCAGCAATATTCCAAGCTTTAGCTAATGATGAAGCAGATGCTACATTTACCACATGGTTACCACTTACACATGGAGATTATATGAAACAAGTGGAAGGCAAAGTTGAAAATTTAGGGTCTAATTATGAAGGGGCTAAAATAGGTTTAGTAGTTCCCGATTATGTAGAGATTGATTCTATTGAAGAATTAAATGGAGCAAAAGATAAATTTGATGGAAAAATAATCGGTATTGATCCAGGTGCAGGAATTATGAAAGCTTCTAATCAAGCTTTAGAAGATTATAATCTTGATTACGAAGTAATGGAAGGATCAGATGCTACAATGGTAGTTTCTTTAAAAGAAGCTATTAGAGATAATGAGTGGATAGCTGTAACAGGTTGGAGTCCTCACTGGAAATTTGCTGAGTGGGATTTAAAGTATTTAGAAGATCCTAAAAAGTCATTTGGAGAAGCAGAGACCATTGATACTGTTGTAAGACTTGGTTTGAAAGAAGATATGCCTGAAGTATACGAACTATTCAACAATTTTAAATGGGATGATGCTGCTATCGGTTCGGCTATGAACATGATTGAAGAAGCTGGTGACGCTAAAGTTGGAGCCCGTAAATGGGTAGAAGAAAATCAGGACTTAGTTAATAGCTGGTTACCTGAAAAATATAAAAAGTAAATATTACTAAGTAACCTAAAGCCCTCGTTTTAAAACGAGGGCTTTTTTGTGGGTAGTCGTGAGCAAAAAAATCTTCTAAACTTTCATGAAGTTAGCCCTCAAAGTAATTGATTTGCATCGCACTACGCACTTCTTCCATAGTTCCTTGTGCCACATTCCTGGCTTTTTTGGTGCTTTCGATTAATATATCTTTAATCATATTGTCATTATACTCTGCTCTTCTATTATGCATAGGCTCTAAGAGTTCATTTATCTTAACTGCTAAGTTTTTCTTACACGCAACGCAGCCTATCTGACCTTTTTTACATTCATCTTCGATTTGAGCAAGCTCAATTTTATTAAAAATACCATGATATTCAAAAACGGTACATACTTCGGGGTGACCAGGATCAGTTTTACGAATACGGGCAGGGTCTGTTATAGCATTACGAACTTTTTCATTGACTTGATCAGGAGTATCGCTAAGGAAAATACAATTATTAAGGCTTTTACTCATCTTAGCTTCTCCATCTAGACCTATTAGACGAGGAACATCTCCTATTAAGGCTTCTGGTTCTATAAGGACTGGTTGGTATAGGTCATTAAAGCGCCGTACTATTCTTCTAGCTAATTCTATATGTGGTATTTGATCTTCACCGACTGGTACTAGATGAGCTTTAAAGATAGAAATATCTGCTGCCTGACTAACAGGATAACCTAGGAATCCATAAGTCATATCATCAAAACCATGTTGCTTAGCTTCGGTTTTTATGGTGGGGTTATGGCGTAAAACATTTACCGAGGTAAACATAGAGAAATACATAGTTAGTTCATGAATTTCTGGAACCATACTTTGTATGAATATAGTTGATAATTCAGGATCTAATCCAGTTGCTAAGTAATCAGAAGTTATTTGGTAGATATGTTTAGATAAATTATCATCTTTATCCCAATGGGTAGTTAATGCTTGTACATCAGCTATTATTATATAATTTTCAAAAGTATTTTGTAAGTCAACTCGATTTTTAAGACTACCTACATAATGGCCTAAATGTAAATTGCCGGTAGGTCTATCACCAGTAAGAATTCTCTTTTTGTTTATGGGCATAACAATTTCCTCCTTGGTAAAGGTAAAGCAACAATATAATAAAACCTCTATTCCAATATGGACAGAGGTTTTACTCTACCTTTTTCATTATTATAAGATATTTTTTGCAGTGAATAATAAGAATTTTCGTGAATTTGACTTAATCTTAATTTTAAAATACCATGATAAAGCATTGTGTGCAAGTTGTATTGATAAAAACCATCCTTAGAATGGAATTTATATAGCCATAATATAACATAACATAATATTATGGCTATATGTGATATAATTAAACTATAAAATAATATAGTCAACAACAAAGGGGCTGGGAAATTATGGCAGAGTTAAATAATTATTTATGTTTTACTTTACGTCATTGCATGAAGAAAATTGATAAAAACCTGAATGAAAGACTAGAAGAATATGAGATTAGTATTCCACAATCTTTTATTTTGTTTTGCTTGTTAGAAGATGATGGTATTACATTGAAAGAAATAGGAAATCGTTCTCTAATCGATAGTTCTTCAATGACGGTTTTAGTTGATAAATTAGAAAACGAAGGGTTAGTAGCTAGAAAACTTGACCCACAAGATCGAAGAGCGATTCGTGTTTTCATTACTCCAGCTGGAAAAGCACTGGCAGAAGAGGTAACCGAAATAGGTAGAGAATTTAATGTGAAATTATACGATTTGCTTGGTGAAGGGAATCAAAAAGAATTTACTCATGGGATAAGAAATCTTTTAGCTGGTCTAGAATAGTAATACTTAATTACTGTCGTAGACTAAGGCATAAATCAAAATACAAACAAAATAAATAGATAAAGTAGCAGCAGCTGTTATACCGGAATCATTAAATATGAAGGCGATGATAGCTGCTATTATTATTCCCTTTAATCCATCATAAATGAAGCGGAATGAATCTTTCATCTGAGACATCATTTGATTTGGCCTATAAATAATTAAAGAGATAGCTGCAAATATAACCAGGAAAATCCAGCCGAGATAGCGATAATTAATAATCTGTAAATGCATTTCTAACTTACGAATTATTATATAAAACAAACCGCTTATGCCTTCATTTAATAAGACATTTATATTTTTTCCTAAGTGTGATTGCAATTCAGAAGGTTGACTAACATCTAAAAATGCCATTAGGGAAACTATAATTCCTGTACCTATTATAATAGCGATTACATCCCTAAACCTAATCTTAGATTTATAAAACATGACTAAAGTAACGCTTAAAGCTATACAAGCTGTTATAGTACCACCGACATTGATTCCGAAGAAAGGAAAAGCAATCAAAAAGACTATTAATATGAAAAGGATTGCAATGAAGTTTAGACGTGTAATACTATATTTGCGATTAATGTATAAGGTAGCAAAGCCTATGGTAGCACCTATTAAAACGCCCATATATTCGTTACCTATTCCATAATACCTCGCACCACTAATAATCTGATAACTCATAATAGATCTAGCTACTAAATCAAAACCTAAAATTAAGTCTAAACATATAGTAAGGATAGTAAAAAACAAGATAACCATAATCGATTCTATTTTTAATAATTTATTTATAATTAAAGTTATTATAGTAAATAAGCTACATAATATTATAGCTAGAAATACAAACATATAACGATTAGAAACAGGAATTAAAGGCATTATTAATAATACTAGAGGTAGGGAGAGTATTAATAGTAAAAGCGATTCAATGTATATACGAGGTTTCTTCTTATACAGCAATATAATAGCGATTAAAACTAGCAAAACTAAAAGGCTGATAAGGATAGTTAAAATCCAGGCTTGGTGAGTATAATTAAATGTAGCATGTTTATTTAACTCCTTAAGATAGTTGTAAGAGTTAGTATATGAGGTATTGTAGATTGGGTTTTTAATTGTAGTAGTAAAACAACTAAGTATAGATTTATTCAAGTTGCTAAGGAGTATAATGCCATCTTGACGAGTTGAATAACTAGTTAAGACCCCACAATTATCAGGTCCAACAATTATTAAAGGTGTTAATAAAGCACTAGGAATATATGCATTACGGGAAGGGCTAGGACTGAGAATATAGCGGGTAGTATTTTCCGTAGCTAATTTTTGGTCGATATTTTGAATAGATTTATCTATAGCAGATAAAATTTTTATTCGCTCTTGCTGGTAAACCGTTTTAGAAAACATGGCATGCATACTTTCGAGTCTAGTCATATCCCCATATTCGACTAAGATTACATCATTATCTATAACTGTTTCAATTTGCTCATGTAATAGCGCATAATCTGTCCAATATGATCCAGAACCCGTGTTATTATTTTCAATCATCCCATTATCGACGATACCTCGTGAATTCATTAAAATTAATGCGCCTGGTCGGTCATTTACATCAAAGCGGTCGGAATTACCTACTACTGCTGTAGTTAGTCCTAGGGTATGTAATGAATCTCCAAGATGTCCTGGACTTCCGAGTCTGCGTTGCTCATTATTTCTGTTTATAATATTTATATTAGTGACTACAATATTTTCTGGTTTAGGCAAGAAATTAGTACTGCGAAAAAACACATCTCCGACCTTTTCGTTGTTCTTTACAGTTGCAGCTTGAAAATTTAAGTGGGCTTCATTACTTCCAACAGCTAATTTGCCAGCAGAGATAGTTGAACAAGCATTTTTAATAGTTCGTTCTCCACCAGTAATAGTATTTAGTAGACCAATACCTCCTTTTTCTTGCAATGACCATAAATAAGGAGTATTGTCACTAGTTATATCATTAAGGCTGAGGTTATCTATCATATAGATAATAACTTTTTTTGTTGCAATATTATCAGGTTTATCGTTAGCTAATCCTTCCGAAGCAAAGCAGCAAAAGGATAATAAAATAGATATACTTATAATTAAAGTTTTTTTCATATTAAACTCGCTCCTTTATCTTCTTTAGATTTCGCTAATTCCCACCCAAAAACATGAAATTGCATAAGTGAAAATTAAAGCTGAAGCGATTACTCCAGTATCATTGACTAGAAAAACGGTTATACCGGAAATTATTAATATCCGGACACACATCATAATACTAGGTGCTTTCAAAGCAAGGATGGCAAATTGTTCTTTAAATCTAATCCATGAATATATCAAAAAGACAGCAGATACTAACATCACAACACTCCAGTGGGAGGAATAAATAGTATTACCTAAAATGCCAAGCTTAGTTCTAAGTATGGAAAAGAAAACTTGGGGACCTCCGGTGAGTAATGAATTTATAGCTTTACCTGCGTGGGAGGGATTAGTACTGAACAAGGCATCTAGTTGAGCTACACTGACAACACTTATTACGGCTAATAAAAGCACTATAAATAATTTATTTAAATTAATTTTTCGGTCAGTGATAAAAAGTACGAAAACTCCAGCAGTTACTAATGAGGTAATCAAACCGCCCACATTAGCACCAAAAGAAGGGTTGCCTATAGCATTACTTACTATCAAAAGATAGGCAAAACCTAAAAGAGCCTTCCAGTAGGTTTTAATATTTATACGAGATAAAATTAAAGTTGTAAAAACAACACTAGAGGCGAGTAAAATCCCCATAAAATCATTTCCCACACCATAATAACGACCACCAGCTATAGCATCTGAACCTAGTGGAGATAACAACATCAGCTTTGAACCTAGATAACAATCTAGGGTTAAAAGTATTGAGGTGGCCCCGGTAATGACAAGAATAGCGTCAATAGGTCTAAATAAGAGATATAGTACTCCCCCTACAAATAGACCACCTATCAAAGTGATAAGTAATGAAATAGCAAGCGATGTGTAATTAGACATACTTATAAACATCCATAAGAAAGGTATGCTTAAAACACAATTAATTAGGATGTTTACATATTTATTGTTACCATAACTTTTATAATAGTTTACCCATAGACCTATAGCGAAGGCAAGAAGGATTAAACTAATTAGAAGTATATGCAAGGGATTTCGTGTAGTTCTCAGATTCTTATGCAATTGTAGTTCTTCATCTAACATTTCTATACTATTATTATCAACTTTATTAATATGAATATTAGCTCCAGGAGCTGTAAAGTCAGCCTCTAAATAGGAGAAAATAGTAGGTAAAATATCCAAATTAGTAATTAATCCCGGACGACGAGTAGTCGTTGATGATAATAGACCATCTGATTGTGTGGGGTCATATATAATAACTGGGGTAAGGCCAAAGTTCTTTTCTTTTAACATATCTTTATTAGGGTTAGGTGTTAATATAATCAACATAGTCGATTCCTGATCTAGCAGTGGAAGTAGCTGGCCAAAAAATTCATCATTTCTTTCAATAGCCATTTTTCTTTGATTTAAAACAATATGATCTGCTGTAATAGTCCGACTCATTTCTACTCTAGTAGTATCACCTAAATCTATTATAAACAAATTAGTAGATGGAAGATAAGATTCGATTTTTTCTAGTAAAACATCATGGTCAGTTTTTGTTCCGCCAGCCATTAAAGAATCATATTCATAGAGCTTAGAGCTTATATCACCTTGTAAAACTAAACCGTTCTCATCCATGCCTAAAATAGCTGCATTTCTATTTAGTTTATCTACTGTATCGGAATTACCTAATACAGTTATGGAAAGGTTATTGTTTTTAGCTATCTTTCCTATTTGTCCCATTTCATAAGGTGGATTGTATTTAATGCTATTTTTTTTAATATTTTCTGCATATAAATTAACTAGGTTAGATTCGTTCGGTTTTGAATTAGTAAATAAACTGTAAAGCTCACCTGCAGACCAGTAAGGTTCATCTGTTTCAAAAACATTAGGTAGATTCTTTACTTTTTCATTAGTATTAAAAGATAATTCAGCACCATTTATAGTACCTACCCGATAACCGACTGCAATAGACATATATGCACTAGATGGGTAGAGATTCTTAGAACGTATGTTCATTAAGCCTGTACCACTATTTTGTACAAGTGTTTCTAGATGAGGTGTATTAGCCATAGTTAAATCTTTAGTATCGATGTAGTCCATGATGATTAGAACCGCTTTTTTATCTGCAAAAACATTTGCAGCGATACTTATGTTAGAATTAAAGAGTGAAACTATCACTATTATTAATGCTAAAGGTAAAATATAAAATTTCTTCATCCAAATAAACCTCCAATATATCAACCTTAATCACTTTCTATATTTAGATTCTTATTCCTTTAATTAAGGAGTTGATTAAGGATAATTAATATTGGCAACCCCAACAATTATGCTGTTATTCTACTTATATGTTGTTCTTCTATCTAAAAATTTTATAAAGTGTGCCTTATATATTATAATAGGCATATATATATTTATTATTCTTTCCCAAAACATTTCAAAAAAAGAAAAAATTAAACAAGGCAGGAATGACAATTATTCTGTAGAATGATATTAAGGACTTTAATAGAGTTATATCGAGGAGGACAAGTTTTGATGAAATTTGATTTTTCTAGAGGGCTAAAAAAGGAAATAAATGAAGTAGAACTCATTTTTAGGGAATCCCTAAAATCTAGATGGGGAGACATAGATGGTTTTGCCGAAAATATAGAAGCAGATTTATTCTGGATGAGTATTCCAGAATTTGTATTGTTAGCTTATAAATATTTTGATATGGAAAAAGATTTATCGATTAAAATGGCTGTAATATTTAAAATAGTTTATTTAGCTAATTATATACATGAAACAATAAAAGATGAAGATGAAGGACAAGAACATAATCAGGAACTGCAATTTACTATACTAATCGGTGATTATCTATTTGGTAAGATTATGAGTTTGCTTTTGGAGGCTAATGGGGGCGGATTGGTGGATTCCTTTGCCGATATGATGGTAGAAACTAATGAAGGACTAGTTATTAAATATAAAACCGAACCCGATTCTACTGAAGTAATCAGGAAAACTAAAGCTAGTTATTACGAGACTGCTTTTGTTACCGCAGCTAGATTATCTGGAATTGACGATGAAGCTGATTTAGTGTTTATTAGTGAGTTAGGTATTAGTTTAGGTATGGTAATGTACTTAATATATACTAATGCTCCTCATGAAGAAATAAGTAAAAATATTATCCAAGTAAATCAATTGTTTAAGACGATAAACCAAAGGATTATGGTAGTGAATAGTTACTTGGAAAAAGCAATTGAAGAAATAAGCAACTTTTCTGATTGTCTTAATAAAGTAGCAGCAATATAAATAGTTGATGGAGGTTTTAATTTATGGCATATAAGGATTTGCACGAATTTATTGATGTCTTAGAAAAAGCAGGAGAGTTAAAACGTATAACTACTGAAGTTGATAGCGATCTTGAAATAACTGAAATTACTGATCGAATTAGTAAAAAACATGGACCAGCACTTTTATTTGAAAATGTAAAAGGTTCTGAAATGCCTGTTCTTATAAATGCTTACGGTAGTGAAAAACGTATGGCAATGAGTTTAAAAACTGAAAGTTTGAATGATATTGCGGATGAAATATTGAGTTTCTTAAAATTAGCAGATAGTACCCCACAATCAATTTTTGACAAGGTTAAACTATTGCCGAAATTACTAGAGGTTTCAAACTTTATCCCTAAAATGGTTAATACAGGTGTTTGTCAAGAGGTGGTAGACACTAATCCATCACTAGATAAAATACCTATTTTGAAATGTTGGCCTGAAGATGCAGGCAAGTTTATAACTTTACCACAAGTTTACACTAAGAATCCTGAAACTGGAAAAAGAAATATAGGCATGTACCGCTTACAACAATTTGATGAAAAAAGTACTGGTATGCATTGGCATGTGCATCACGATGGAGCAGAAAACTATCGCAAACATACTGAGTTAGGACAACATACTGAAGTAGCTGTAGTTTTAGGGGGAGATCCTAGCATAACTTATGCTGGTACTGCACCTTTACCAAGTGATATTGATGAACTATTATTTGCTGGTTTTCTAAGAAAGAAACCAGTAGAATTAGTCAAGTGCAAGACTATTGATATGGAAGTGCCAGCAGATGCGGAAATAGTTCTGGAAGGTTATGTTGATAAAGATGAAAGAAGAATAGAGGGGCCTTTTGGTGACCATACCGGTTACTATTCTTTAGCTGGTGAATATCCAGTTTTTCATATTACTTGTATAACTCACCGAAAAAATGCTATTTACCCCACGACTATTGTGGGCAAACCACCACAAGAAGATTGTTATATGGCATATGCAACTGAGCGCATATTCTTGCCATTAATCCAATTTCAACTACCTGAAGTTGTTGATTTACACTTACCACAGGAAGGGGTCTTCCATAATTGTGTTATAGTATCGATAAAAAAATCTTTTCCTGGTCATGCCCATAAGATAATGACTTCATTATGGGGTATGGGTCAAATGATGTTTTCTAAATTCGTAGTCGTTGTCGATGAAGATGTTGATGTCCAAAATGTATCTGAAGTAATGTGGAAAGTCTTTAATAATGTCGATCCAAGGCGTGACACTATGATTGTAGATGGTCCACTAGAAGTTTTAGACCATTCTGCACCAATGCCTCTTTTTGGATCGAAAATGGGTTTTGATGCTACTAAAAAGTGGAAAAGTGAGGGACATCCACGGGAATGGCCAAATGAAATAGTTATGAGCCAAGAAGTTAAAAAGATGGTAGATGAAAAATGGAACGAGTACGGTTTTGACTAAGTTAAAGTTATTTCTAAAAATGGTTGATATTGAACACACTTTGTTTGGCTTACCATTTGCTTATTTAGGAGCTTTTTTAGCCATAAAAGGTATACCTTCACTTTTTCAATTATTTTGGATTACTATGGCTATGATCAGTGCTAGAACTGCAGCTTTATGTTTAAATAGGTTAATAGATAGACATTTTGATCGTGCGAATCCGAGAACAGAAGATTGGGTATTAGCCTCTGGTCAGTTATCGATAAAATGGATTTGGTTTTTTGTTTTCATATGCTTTATCTTGTTAGCATATTCTGCTGGACAACTTAATCCATTATGTTTAAAGCTTTCACCTTTAGCAGTATTAATTTTATGGCTTTATTCATACACCAAAAGATTCACCTGGTGGTGTCATCTTATTTTAGGTATAGCTATTGGAATAGGGCCAATAGGTGCCTGGATAGCCATCACAGGCACTTTTGATTGGCAACCTATAGTCTTAGGAGCAGCAGTAGCTTGTTGGATAGCAGGTTTTGATACTATGTATGCTTGCCAAGATATTGAATTTGACCGGGAGCAAGGGCTATATTCAATTCCTGCACGGTTTGGAGAAAAAGGTGCACTTATGTTTTCGGCATTTTTCCACATTTTTACCGTGATATTTTTAGTCCTTACTGGTGTGATCTTAAAATTAGGTTTAGTGTATTATTTGGGAGTAGTATTTGTTGCTCTACTTCTTATTTATGAGCATTCAATCGTAAAACCAGGCGATTTAAGTAGAGTTAATTTTGCCTCCTTTAAGATTAATCGTTATGTAGGTTTAATAATTTTTATTACTACATTAATCGATATCTTATAGTAACTTAAGGGAAAGCTATGTAAAAGATATCTCATATTGGAGGTTAATATTTTGAAAAGATTAATAGTCGCCTTAACTGGTGCTAGTGGTGTTGTTTATGGGATCAAACTTATTGAAGAATTATTGAAAAATGAACTTGAGGTTCACTTAATCATTAGTGATCCTGCTCAAATAGTTATTAAACAAGAACTAAACTGGGACTTTATTGGATCTGTAGAGGATACCTTTAGAAAATATTTACCTAGTGAAAATCTGTTTTTATATGAAAACTCTAATATTGCAGCACCTATAGCTAGTGGCTCATTCCTAACTGAGGCTATGGTCGTAATACCTTGTACAATGTCTACAGTATCAAATATTGCTCATGGTACATCCAAAAGCTTATTAGAAAGGGCAGCAGATGTTATAATTAAAGAAAGACGACAGTTAATACTTCTTCCTAGGGAAACCCCCTTTAGTAGTATTCATTTAAGAAATATGCTAACTTTATCTGAAATAGGGGTTCATATTATTCCGGCTATGCCAGCATTTTATAACCACCCCAAAGATATAAATGATATGATTAATTTTGTGGTAGGTAAGGTGTTAGATGCATTAAGAATCGAACACAAGTTATATGACCGCTATCAATAATATATGGAAAAACCATGTGAGTAATTATAATAGTATAGAAAAGTATAAGGGGTAAATATGTCTGATTTTAATCTTTTTAGTTTAGTGGAAACGGAACTTAACATAGTAGAAGATGAGTTAACCAAAAACATCAATACTAAAATAGAACTATTAAACGCAGCTTCACTTCACTTAATAGATGCGGGTGGTAAACGGTTAAGACCTGCCTTTGCTTTACTAGCAGCTAATTTATTTAAAGAGGACATCGATGATGTTATACCTATGGCCGTAGCTTTAGAACTAGTTCATATGGCGACTCTAGTCCATGATGATGTTATAGATGACTCACTTACTAGAAGAGGAACTATTACGGTAAAAAAAGGTTGGGGTAATCGTCTGTCTATCTACTCGGGGAATTATATTTTGGCTAGATCTTTAGCACTAGTTGCCCAATATAAGCGTAGTGACTTACTAGAAATAATAGCGAAAACTAGTGTACAGATTTGCGAAGGTGAAATCGTGCAAATGTTAGGAAGTTTTGATGTAAATATAGGTCTTAAAAACTACCTTAGGAGAATACAAAGAAAAACAGCATTACTAATAGCTGTTAGTTGTCAGTTAGGAGCTTTAGTTGCTAATGCACCTCCAAAGGACATAAAGAGTATTCAGAAGTATGGTTATTTTCTAGGTATGGCGTTTCAAGTTACTGATGATATTTTAGATTTGGTAGCAGATGAAGAGATTTTAGGAAAACAGACTGGAAGCGATATAAGGCAAGGAGTAATTACTTTACCTGCAATATATGCCATGCAAAACAGCAAACATGCTAAAGAACTTAAAATAGCGTTAGCTTCTCCTGAAATTTGCAATAATTCTACGGAAAAGATTATTGATATGATTCTTGATTCTAATGGAATTGACTTTTCCTACTATGTTAGTAAACGTTATGCTCATAAGGCTCAGGAACAATTATATAATCTGCCTGATACAGAAGTAAAAAAAGCTTTTTATGATATAGCAAATTACATGCTAGATCGAGAATATTAAGGAAGTAGAGGGTTATATTTTGCCTACAGATGATTTGAAAAAAGAAGAACAACAACAACTGACTATTCTTGAACACTTAAGTGCATTACGTAATGCACTTATTATTAGCGTTGTAGCTATAATAATTGCTGCAGTTTTCTCATTTTATTATAGTGAACAGATATTAACTATAATAATGAGACCCTTATCTAGCTTAAATGAAGGGTTAGTAGTTACGGGAGTTACTGAAGCCTTTTTCGTAAAACTTAAACTATCATTTTTATCAGGTTTTATTATAGCTTTTCCTGTAGTTGCTTATTCTATATGGAAATTCTTCAAACCTGCCTTATATCCTGAAGAAAGGAAATATATTTACATATTATTTCCTATAACCATTCTTCTCTTTGTTACAGGTGTTTTATTTGCATATTTTGGTGTTTTAAAACTAATATTGAGTTTCTTGATTTATATTGCCGGAGAAAACTTGGAGACTATGTTTAAGGTAGATCAATATGTATCATTTGTTATGGCCTTTGCCCTACCATTTGGTTTAGTATTTGAGATGCCAGTAATTGTTTTCTTCTTGACGAAGATGGGCATTATACGAGCGGAAATGCTATCTAACAACAGGAAATATGCTATATTAATTATAGTGATTTTAGCTGCTGCTTTAACCCCAGGACCTGATCCTATTTCACAGTTGATGATGGCAATTCCAACCTATTTTTTATATGAAACAAGTATATGGGTATCAAAAGCTGCTAAACCGACTCCTGAAAGAGTAGAACACAGAAAGAAAAAGGTAGCAGAAAAGGCAAGAAGAAAAAAGAAGAGGCAAGAGGCTAGAGCGAAAAGGCGCGAAGCAAGATATAGAGATAGAGACAGAGATTAGAGAGAAAAGAAGTTAAATTAATATTTAAAGATATTTTATATATTGTATTCTGATAGTGAGCGGGGGGGAGGGTTTATGAAAAGCAATAAACATTTTTATCCTATTTATATTAACTTGATGGATAAGCCTTGTTTGATAGTAGGTGGGGGCACGGTTGCCCAGAGAAAAGTCGAAAGCCTTCTAGACTACGGGGCGAGAGTTACTGTAGTTAGCCCAGTAGTAACAGATTCTTTATCAAGTTTTGCTACTGAAGGTCTAATTACAATCAAACCAAGGAAATTTGTACCGGATGATCTAGAAGTTGTTTTTATGGTGTTTATAGCTACAAACGATAATGAAACTAATCGTTTCATTGCTAAACTTTGTGCAGATAAACAGATACTAGTTAATGCTGTAGATGATCCACCAAATTGTGACTTTTATGTACCTTCTATCGTTAGACGTGGCTCATTAGCTTTAGCTATATCTACCGAAGGGAAAAGTCCTATGTTAGCCAAGCTTTTAAGAGAAGAACTAGAAGGATATTTAGTAGAGGAATATGCAGAGTATGTTGATCTTTTAGGTGAATACCGGGGGAGTATTAAAGAGGAATTTTCAGATATAAACATTCGTAAACAAATATTCCATGATTTAGTACATGCAGATATATTTGATATACTGAAGGATGGAAAAAGGGAGAGGGCAAGGGAGCGGATTGAAGAATGTATATCCTTATGGCGGGATTAAATCACAAAACAGCTCCAGTTGAAATTAGGGAACATTTTACCATAAGTGGGGCTAAATTATCTGAATCATATCTTTACTTGAACAACAGACCGGGGATTGAAGGGGCAGTTATACTTGATACTTGTAACCGAATGGAGATTTATGCGACATCTAAAAATATTGAGGAAGGAACTAAAGCTTTAGAAGATTTCTTAGTTAGAAGTTCCGGTTTTAATCCTGAATATTTAGAAAAATATATTTATCAACCATCTTGTTATGATACTATCGCACATTTATTTCGGGTGACTTCAGGATTAGAGTCAATGATATTAGGAGAAACGCAGATTTTAGGCCAAGTTAGTGATTCATATGATAATGCTAGAAAATTAAAATCTTCTGATGGAGTTTTAAATAGCTTATTTCAAAGAGCCATTTATGTGGGGAAAAAGGTTAGAACCGAAACAGGGATAGATAGCCACCCTGTATCTGTCAGTTATGCTGCAGTAAATTTAGCTAAAAACATATTTGGATCTTTGGAAAACAAAACTGTCATGGTTATCGGTGCTGGTGAAATGAGTGAGCTGACCACAAAGTATTTAATGCAAAATGGGGTAAGTTCAGTTATCGTATCTAATCGTTCTTACGAAAAAGCTGTACAGATGGCTGAAGAATTTAATGGTAGAGCAGTTAAATTTGATAAATTATCTGCAGAATTACTCAAGGCAGATATCGTAATCAGCTGTACAGCTGCTAACCATTATGTAGTTAAATCCGAAAATAGTAGAGAAATACTTCAAAACAGAAATGGTAAAAAGATAGTATTAGTCGATATTGCAGTACCTAGAGATATTGACCCATCTTTGCAAGATATAGATGGAGTACATATTTATGATATAGATGATTTGAAAAATGTCGTAGATGCAAATTATTTTGCTAGAAAAAAAGCAGCAGGGGCTGCTGATATTATAATAAATACAGAAATTGAAAAATTTAATGAGTGGTTGGCAAGTTTATATGTAATTCCGGTAATAGCCTCTCTAAAACAAAAAGGTGAAGCTATCAAACAACAGGAGATTCAAAGAGCATACAATCGTTTAGGAGAATTATCAGATCGTGATAAAAAGGTAATTACTTCGATGGCTAGCTCCATAGTTAATCAATTGTTAAATACTCCAGTTGTGAACTTAAAAAATATGGCAACTAGTAATGAAGGTCATTTATATGCAGAAGTAGTGAAAAACCTTTTTGATTTAGAAGAGGAGGAATTACATGAAGAAAATAAGGTTGGGAACTAGGGGGAGTAATTTAGCTCTCTGGCAAGCTGAGTATGTGGCTAAACAAATAAAACTTTTAACTAATCTCCAAGTTGAAATTAAAGTTATTAAAACTAAAGGTGATAAAATCTTAGATGTAGCCTTATCTAAAATTGGAGATAAAGGATTATTTACTAAAGAAATCGAAAACCAGCTATTACAAGATGAAATTGATATAGCAATACATAGCTTAAAAGACTTGCCATCTGATACAACACCCGGCCTTATTATTGGGGCAGTTTTAGAAAGAGAAAAACCACAAGATGTTCTTATAACTAGAAACAATTTAACTTTTGATGAATTATTACCTGGTTCACGAATAGGAACTTCGAGTCTTAGAAGGATTGCCCAATTAAAAGCTTTAAGACCAGATATTATTACTGTTGATATTAGGGGTAATATCGAAACTAGGATACGCAGAATGAAGGAACAAGAATTAGATGGAATAATTTTAGCTTATGCTGGAGTTAAACGTTTGCAATTAGATGAATACATAGGTGAAGTTATTATTAATGATAAAATTATGCCTGCAGTTGGACAAGGTGCTATTGCAGTAGAAGCAAGAAAAAGTGATGGGGAAACATTAGAGATTCTTAAACAAATCAATCATAAGCCAACATACATAGCGATAACGGCGGAGAGAGCCTTCCAAAAGGAATTAGAAGGTGGCTGTCAAGTACCTATGGGAGCGAATGCGGTTATAAAAGAAAACCGACTCTATATTGAAGGATTAGTAGCATCTTTAGACGGTAAGACACTACTAAAATCATCAGTAGCAGGTGATATAGATCAAGCTAATGAACTAGGGGTTCTATTAGCTCGAGACTTGATTGACAAGGGTGCTTTAAGCATTCTAGAAGATATTAAAAAACTAGGAGAATGAGTGATGGAGAAAAAAGGATTAGTTTACCTAGTTGGTGCTGGACCCGGGGATCCAGGTTTGTTTACGCTTAAAGGCAAAACTGTTTTAGAAAAGGCTGATGTAATAATTTATGACCGCTTAGTAAGTAGTCGTATATTAGCTTTTGCCCCTTCAAATGCTGAATTAATATATGTAGGAAAAATATCAGGTAATCATGCTATGTCACAAGATGAAATAAATGCTCTTTTGGTGCAAAAGGCTAAGGCTGCTAAAGTAATTGTTCGCCTTAAGGGTGGGGATCCTTTTTTATTTGGACGAGGTGGGGAAGAAGCTTTATATCTGCGGGAAAATGGAATAGATTTTGAGATAGTACCAGGTATTACTTCAGCAATATCGGTACCTGCATATGCAGGTATACCAGTTACTCATCGGGATAGCACTTCTAGTTTGACTATAGTAACTGGTCACGAAAAACCTGGAAAACACGAGAGTTCTATTAATTGGAATGAATTAGCTAATAGTGTCAGTACGGTTGTGTTTTTAATGGGGGTTGAAAACTTAGAATATATAACTGAAAGCTTAATAAATGCTGGCAAAGATCCCCGAACTCCTATAGCCCTAATAAGATGGGGTACCCTACCAGAACAAGAAATTTTAACCGGAAATTTAGAAGATATAGTTATCCAAGTGAAAAATGTAGGGTTTAAACCACCAGCAGTAATAGTAGTAGGTGAAGTAGTCAATCTTAGAGAAAAATTAAGCTGGGTAGAGAATAAACCTTTGTGGGGAAAGAGAATTATCGTTACTAGGGCTCGGGCGCAGGCCAGCAATCTAGTTGAGAGAATAGCTGAACTTGGTGCAGAACCTATTGAATTTCCCACGATAACTATTGAAAGAGAAGACAATTATATAGCCTTACATAATGCTTTTGCAAATATTAGTAATTATGATTGGTTAATTTTTACTAGCGTAAATGCAGTGAAGATATTTTTTGATGAATTAAAAAATGTGAATATGGATATTAGGCAATTACAAAATATTAAAATATGTGCTATAGGACCAGCGACTAGAGAGGTTTTAGAGGAAAAAGGTATAATAGTAGATACTATGCCCGATGAATATAGGGCTGAAGGAATTATAGAAGAATTAAAGACTAGGATTTTACCTAATCAATGGGTCTTACTACCTCGTGCACGAGGGGCACGAAGTATAATTCCTAAAACTTTAAAAAGCTGGGGAATAAATGTCAACGAAGTGCATTTGTATAAGGCTGTTGCTGAGAAGCGTGTGAGTAAAGAAATGTTCGAAACAATTATTAATGGAGAAGTTGATTTTATAACATTTACTAGTTCTTCTACTGTAGATAACTTTGTTAATATCGTAGGTAAGGATAATGCTTTAAGAATTAATAAAAAGGCTAAGATAGCTTGTATTGGACCGATAACTGCAAAGACTGCAGAACAGGCAGGTTTTTCAATTGATGTCATGGCTAAAAATTATACTATAGAGGGACTTATTGAAGCTATAATTAACTATGTAAATTCTAAGGGTGGGGAGGATAACAAATGATAGGATGCACTAAATTACTTTGTGGCACTGCTACAGTTTCTGAGGCGATTAAATATGAGGGACGAGATGATGTTCCCCCTGAATTGCTACAATTTTCAGCAGTCAATAGACCATTAGTTGTATGGAATACTACTAATCGTTGTAACTTAAGGTGTAAACATTGTTATATTGATGCTGAAGATAAACAATATGATAGTGAATTATCCACTGAAGAAGCTATCGAGTTTATTCACGATTTAGCGGAAATGAAAGCGCCAGTTTTGCTATTTTCAGGTGGAGAACCTTTAATGCGTAAAGATATTTTTCAGTTAGGTAAACTAGCAGGAGATCTTGGTCTAAGACCTGTTATATCAACTAATGGAACCCTTATAACTGATGAAGTAGCTAGAAAAATTAGTGAAGCAGGTTTTAAATATGTAGGAATTAGTATTGACGGTGCACCAGCTACTCATGATGATTTCCGCAATAAAAAGGGAGCCTTCGATGCTGCTATAAAGGGCCTTAGAGCATGTCAGAAATACGGCATTAAAACCGGGCTTAGATTTACCGTAAACAAACTTAACCAAAAAGATTTGCCCGAAGTTTTTGATATTTTAGAAAGAGAAAATGTGCCCCGTTTCTGTATGTATCATTTAGTTTATGCTGGTCGAGCTACTGAAATGGTTGATTTAGATATATCATTAGAAGAAAAACGTAAGATTATAGATTATGTGATTAAAAAAACTATAGAATTACATAATAAAGGTGTAGAAATAGAAATACTTACTACTGATAACCATGCTGATGGTATTTATCTTTTAAATAATATAAGAGAGAATCAGCCAGAGCGCAGTGACGAAGTTGTCCAGTTGTTAAATATGCATGGCGGATGTTCAGCAGGCACTAAATTTGCTAATGTCGATTCCCTAGGTAATGTTCATCCCTGCCAATTCTGGCAAGATTATTCAGTAGGAAATGTTAGAGATAAACCTTTTAGTGAAATATGGAATTCAGATGATGAATTATTAGTTAAGTTACGGGAAAAGGAAAAACATGTTACTGGAATATGTGGTGATTGTAATCATAAATTACTATGTTCAGGTTGCAGAATTAGGGCAAGGGCTGTTCACGATGATATATGGGCAGAAGATCCAGCTTGTTATTTAACAGAGGAAGAAAGACAAGGCTAGGTGATAAAATGGGATTTCCTCAAAGAAGAATGAGAAGGTTAAGAAGTTCGGAAAACTTAAGAAGAATGGTAAGTGAAACTAAAGTATCAGTAGATGATTTAGTTTACCCTCTATTTATTACTTATGGTAATGATAAGGTTATACCAGTACCTTCGATGCCAGGAGTTAATCAGTATTCTGTAGATAAATTAGAAAGTGAAATTAAAGAGATAAGCTCATTAGATATTCCAGCCGTTCTGCTTTTTGGTATCCCTGCATATAAAGATTCAGTAGGTAGTTCTGGCTCGGAGGAAAATGGAGTAGTTCAAGAGGCTATTAAGCTTATTAAAGATATAAATCCGGAATTACTAGTCATTACCGATGTTTGTTTATGTGAATATACTAATCATGGTCATTGTGGAATAGTTGAAAAAGACGGCACTATTAATAACGACAAAACCGTGAAACTATTAGCAGAACAAGCACTTTCGCATATTCAGGCAGGTTGTGATATTGTCGCACCTTCTGATATGATGGATGGGCGAATCGGTAGGATACGTGAAGTTATTGATGATAATGGATTTTATAATATACCTATAATGTCGTATGCAGTAAAATATTCGTCTGCTTTTTATGGCCCCTTTAGAGATGCTGCAGATTCTTCTCCACAATTCGGGGATCGCAGAACATATCAAATGGATCCAGCTAACATTAATGAAGCATTAATGGAAATCGAGCTAGATATCGAAGAGGGTGCAGACATAATAATTGTCAAACCGGCATTAGCTTATTTGGATATTGTAAGGGCTGTAAAAGAAAAGTACAATCTTCCTTTGGCAGCTTACAATGTTAGTGGCGAATATGCCATGGTTAAAGCTGCAGCTGCTAATGGATGGATAGATGAAGATGTTATTACTTTGGAAATTCTAACATCTATTAAAAGGGCTGGTGCAGATATTATTATTACTTATGCGGCTAAAGATGTGGCCAAACTATTATAAATTTGTTTTTAACGAAAAGGGGGAGGGTAATGTTAGTTTCATGGAATACTACGAATCAGTGTAACATGTATTGTGATCATTGTTATCGTGATGCTGGGGCTAAATTAGATGATGAACTTACTACTGATCAAGCTAAAAAACTTATAATAGAAATAAAAAAAGCGGGATTTCAAATCATGATATTTAGTGGTGGCGAGCCCTTAATGCGTAAAGATATTTTTGAATTAGGTGCATTTGCTACTGAACAAGGATTAAGACCTGTTATGGGAACGAATGGTACACTTATTACCCCTCAAGTTGCCCAAGATTTAAAAAAGGCCGGTTTTATGGCAGCAGGTGTAAGCTTAGATAGTCTTGACCCGATTAAAAATGATAATTTCCGCAAATTCGATGATACATATAATTTAACTGTAACAGGTATGAAGAACTTGCGAGATGTAGGCCTACCTTTTCAAATTCATACAACAGTGATGGATTGGAATGTTGATGAGTTAGAATCTATTACTGATTTCGCTGTAGAGATTGGGGCTATGGGTCACCATGTTTTCTTTCTCGTGCCAACTGGTCGGGCTACTGAGATAGAAAAAGAAGCTTTGCGGGTAGAAGAATATGAGTCTACTATCGCTCGTTTAATGGTTAAACAAAAGACTAGCCCCATTGAAATAAAGCCTACTTGTGCACCTCAATTTATAAGAATAGCGGAGAAAAAAGGAGTTAAAACTCGTTTTAGTCGTGGCTGTTTAGCCGGTATAAGCTATTGCATCATCAGCCCTAAAGGTGATGTTCAACCTTGTGCATATTTAGACATTCCTTTAGGTAATGTAAAAGAAAAACCTTTCGATGAAATTTGGGCCGAAAATTCAGTATTAAAAAAGCTTAGAACTCTAGATTATGAAGGAAAATGTGGTGAATGTGACTACATTGACAAATGTGGAGGTTGTAGAGCTAGAGCTTATTATTATAGTGGCGGAAATTATATGGCCGAGGATGAATGGTGTCTTTACCAACCACGGAGGAAAACAAGTGGATAAATTAGATAGAAAATTACTTGATATTCTGCAACAAGATTATCCTCTACACCCAAAACCTTATGCTATAATCGCTGATAAAATAGGTATTACTGAACCCGAAGTTATCCAAAGGATAAGCCGACTTAAAATAAATGGTATAATAAGAAGGATAGGCGGTGTCATAGACGGCAAAAAGCTAGGCTTTTACTCAACTTTATGTGCATCTACTGTACCTGAAAACAGAATAAATGAGGTGGCCGCCTTAATAAACCAATATGATGAGGTAACCCATAATTATGTTAGAGATCATCAATTAAATGTTTGGTTTACACTAACTGCCAAAAGTTATGAGAAAGTTATGGAGATTTTGGAACTAATCGAAGAACAGGCTAATATTAAAGTTTATTCTATGCCAGCTTTAAAATTATATAAAATAAGAGTGGCATTAGAAATGGGTGATTCCTTATGAGTTGGGATGTAATAGATAAAAAGATACTCGAATTTTTACAAGGGGATATTCCATTAGTTACTAACCCGTTTCATGAATTAGCTAAATCATTAGATATAACTGAAGAAAACCTAGTTAATCGGATAAAATACCTTGAAGAAAATGGTGTAGTAAGACGATTTGGTGCAGTATTAAGACATCAGAAAGCTGGTTATGATACTAATGCTATGGTAGGTTGGCTAGTAGATGAAGATGATGCTGACAGGGTAGGTGCTTTAATGGCTGAACACCCTAGAATAAGCCACTGTTATCTTAGGGATGTTCCTGAGGAATTTGCCTATAATTTATTTACCATGATTCACGCTAAAAGCCAGCAACAGTTAGATGAGACACTCGAATATGTTTCGAAATTAGTTGGCATTAATGACTATAAAGTACTAAAAAGTATTAAGGAATTAAAAAAAGTGAGCATGAAATACATTTAATTGAAATTCTAGCTTGCTAGAGATATTATGGGGGTTAATATGTACAAATATGATAAATCCAATGAACTTTTTTCCCTTGCTACACAATATATGCCTGGAGGTGTAAATAGCCCTGTAAGAGCTTTTAAGGCAGTAGGGATGGATCCTTTGTTTATTAATAATGCTCAAGGTTCTAAAATGCATGATGTAGATGGCAATGAATACATAGATTATGTAGGGTCTTTCGGACCACTTATACTAGGTCATAGCCATCCGGAAATTGTGAAAGTTATTACAGAAACTGCTCAAAAGGGTACTAGTTATGGTGCACCCAATATACACGAACTGGAATTAGCACAACTTGTTTGTGAGGCGATTCCTTCTATTGAAAAAGTCCGTATGGTTAATTCGGGTACAGAAGCGACTATGAGTGCTATACGGTTAGCTAGAGCATATACTAGTAAAAATAAAATTATAAAATTCGAAGGTTGTTACCATGGACATGCTGATTCATTTTTAATTAAAGCTGGTTCAGGTTTATTAACATCTGGTATTCCGATTAGTCCTGGTGTTCCTATAGCACATGCTGAAAATACCTTGGTGGCAAATTATAATGATCTAGAATCAGTGGAAAAGTTATTTGAGCAATATAAAAATGATATTGCTGCGATTATAGTAGAACCGGTAGCAGCTAACATGGGTTTAGTACTACCTGATTTATCCTTTTTACAAGGCTTAAGAAAGATATCTGAACTAAATGGTAGCCTTTTAATCTTTGATGAGGTTATCACTGGTTTTAGAGTATGTTATGGAGGTTTTCAGGATGTTTGTAACATTAAACCTGACCTAACTACTCTAGGTAAAATAATTGGTGGGGGATTACCAGTAGGAGCTTATGGTGGCAAAAAAGAAATAATGGACCTGATTGCTCCTGAAGGTGATGTTTATCAAGCAGGAACTTTATCCGGAAATCCACTCGCTATGGCAGCAGGTTCGGCAACCTTGAATATCTTAAAAGATCGTGATTGGTATGATCGCTTAGAAGTAATGGGGCATGTTTTAAATAATAAACTTGAAACTTTATTAGAATCTAAAGGACTTTTTTATGAAATTAACCGTTTAGGTTCTATGTTTTCAATATTCTTTTCTGAGCAGGAAATTAACAATTATGCTGATGTAATGACATCTGATACGGAAAAACACGCAATGTTTTATCGTGAATTATTAAAACAAGGTGTTTATTTCCCTCCAGCCCAATTTGAAACTTGTTTTATATCGTGTGCTCATGATTTAGAAGATATAGAGAAAACAGTAACTGCTATTGATATAGCTCTTAACAAAGTAGTTTAAGTAAGGGTGATAGAATTGGGAGATCTAGGTTGGGAGTGGTTTATCAGTAAGTTTGAAGCCTTAAGCAAAATAGATCTAACTGCTTATAAAAGACCACAAATGGAACGTCGTATTAATAGCTTTATGAGATCAGTTAACTCCGAAAATTATAAAGAGTTTATTAGTTTGTTAAATAAAGACCAACAAATATATAAAAGGTTTTTAGAACATATTACTATTAATGTATCGGAGTTTTTTCGAAATATTAATCATTGGCAGGTCATGGAAAAGGAAATTATCCCATTGCTAATGCAAGAAAGGAAAAGTCTTAAAATATGGAGTGCAGGCTGTTCCACAGGTGAAGAACCATATTCATTAGCGATGATGTTAAAAGAAAATCGTTGGAAAATACATGATTGTATATATGCTACTGATATTGATAAAGATGTATTAATCAAAGCTAGTCAAGGTATTTATACTGAGCGAGCTATGGAAGGTGTAACAGCTCAGATTAAAAGTAAATATTTCAATAACCTAGATGAAGGATATGAAGTTAAAGATGAAATTAAAAAAATGGTTAACTTTCAGCAACATAATTTATTAAGAGATGTATTTCCCAAAAATTTCGACTTAATAGTATGTAGAAATGTAGTTATATATTTTACCGAAGGAACTAAAGAAGGATTATATAGAAAATTTGCAGATTCTTTGAGAAAAGATGGCATTTTATTCATAGGAAGTACTGAACAAATATTTCAAGCCAAGGAACTTGGTCTTAAATCAGTAGCCACGTTTTTTTACCAAAAGGATTAAAAAGATAAAAATTATCATTAAAAATCTATTAAAAAGCAGGAAATCAAGCTTATGTATAGAAACTTTAGTTTATTAGACTAATGAGTAAATTGAAGAATCTACTTGTCCTAATGGTAAAATTACTCAGGGTAATAATGCATAGACGCTTTATGGGGGTGGTGTCTAACATATAGTTTATGGTAATCTTAATAAAGTGAGTATAATCTCAAAAAAATTATTTATGTAAAAAAGGAGGAATGAACTTGAAGGTTTTAGTATGTGTTAAACAAACTTTTGACACAGAGGCCAAAATTGATTTAAAAGATGGCAAAATATCAGATGCGGGTATTAACTTAATTATTAACCCTTATGATGAGGTTGCTGTAGAAGGTGCTATTCAACTTAAGGAAAAAAAGGTGATAAGCGAAGTAGTAGTAGTAGCTGCTGGTTCTGACAAAGCAATGGATACGATTAGAACAGCACTTGCCATGGGTTCTGACCGAGGTATTTTAGTCAAACAAGATACAGATGCCGACGAGTATTCAAGAGCAGTAGCATTAGCAGCTGCGATTAAGGAGGAAAATCCTGATCTGATTCTTGCTGGACACGTTGCTTCTGATGATGGTTCTTCACAAGTACCTACTCGTATCGCAGAGATCCTAGGACTTCCACATATAAATGTTATTACTAGTCTTGAAATTGCCGATGGCAAAGCTACTTGTAGTAGTGAAGCAGATGGTGGAACTCAAGTAACTGAAGTTACATTACCAGCTGTTATATCTTCTCAAGTTAGCTGGAATGAGCCACGCTATCCTTCTATGAAGGGAATTATGCAGGCTAAGAAAAAACCTGTTGCTACAGTAGATGCAGTAGCAGCCGAAGATAAAGTTAAAATAATTGAATTTGGTTTACCACCTGCTAAAGAAGCAGGGATTAAGATTGAAGAAGATCCAGATGTTGCAGCTGCACAATTAGCTGATTTCATATTAAATACTGCAAAAGCTGAGGTAAAAGCTTAATTAAATTATAAAGGAGGGTAAATGATGGCAGGAACATGGGTATTTGTTGAACAAAGAGACGGAAACATCCGTAAAGTTACATTTGAAATGCTTTCAGAGGCTAAAAACTATGGCGACGAAGTAAGTGCTGTTGTTTTTGGTAAGGGCGTAGAAGCACTAGCTCCTGAATTTGCAAAGTTTGGTGCGGACAAAGTCTATGTAGTAGAAGGTGACATATTTAGTAATTATAATACTGGTGCATATGTAGCACAAATGGCAGCTATGATTAGCGAATATAAACCTAATGCAGTTCTTTTTGCTCATACTTTCGGTGGTAGAGATTTTGCATCAAGATTAGCTCAAAAAATAGATGCAGGCTTAGTTACAGATGCTATTGATGCAGAAATAAGTGCTGGTAAAGGAGTATTTACTAGAGCTATTTATGCTGGTAAAGCTATATCTAAAGTTGAAGTTACAACAGATCCAATTTTAGCTACAATACGTCCAGGCGTTTTTGAAGTAGTTGAAGGTGGTGCAGGAGCAGGGGAAGTAGTTAAACCAGCAGCAGCAGCTACCGATGCTGATGTTTATCAAGTAATTAAGGAGTTTGTTCCAACTGTATCTGCTAGACCAGAATTAACTGAAGCAGAAGTAGTTGTATCTGGTGGACGTGGTTGTAAAGGACCAGATGGAATTAAAATAGTTGAAGAGTTGGCTGATTTACTTGGAGCAGGTGTAGGTGGTTCACGTGCATCTATAGATTCTGGCTGGTTAGGTCATGAACTTCAAGTTGGTCAAACAGGTAAAGTTGTTAATCCTAATTTATATATAGCATGTGGAATTTCTGGGGCTATTCAGCACTTAGCTGGTATGTCCTCATCTAAATTTATAACTGCTATTAATACTGATCCAGAGGCTCCAATATTTGGTGTTACTGACTTTGGGGTAGTTGGAGATTTATTTAAAGTGGTACCATTATTAGTTGATGAATTAAAAAAGTAGTTTAGTAACTTAAAAGGGAATGTTTCTGATGTGCTGGATATATATTAAATATATATCCAGCAACATTATCAATTGGGTTTAAAGGGGAGGGAAGTGAGAAGATGATTTTTGGATACACTCCGCTAGAGGGCGCCTATGATATACCTATGCGTGTTGTAGGGGCAAATGTTCCATATGAGTGGTTAATCTACATAATAATGTTTATCCCTATTGGTATATTTCTTTATGGTGTTTATAAACGCATACAAATATGGATGCTAGCTAAAGGTGAAATTCATCGTAATGACAAAGTTGGTAGACGAATCATATCACTAATATTTTATACTTTTGCCCAAGCTAAGGTAATTAAAAAACCTTTAGCTGGATGGATGCACTTTATGTTATTGTGGGGATTTATAATATTAGCTATTGCGGCAGGTGTAGATGCTGCTCATCATTGGATAGGGTGGCCTAATATAGTAGGTCAATCCTATATTGCGTTTTCTGCTGTAGTTGATATTTTCGGCTTAATAGCAATAATAGGTATAATCATCCTAGCTATCGTAAGATATGGGCAAAAGCCTGATCGTTTAAATGATACAAGAGCTGAAGATGGATGGCTTATTGCTTTAATCTTAGGGATTTTAGTAACTGGATATTTCATAGAAGGTCTTAGAATTGCAGCCCAGATTAACATGTCAGGTTTTGCCCTAATGGCGTATGAAAAATCTGCCTCACCTATTGGTTGGTTGTTTGCTATGCCTTTTGTAGATGCAAGTACTGCTGGCATACTTATGTGGCATAGATTTTTATGGTGGTTCCATATGGCTATTGCTTTCATATTCATTGCTATAATACCATTTACAAAATTATGGCATATCATATCTGGAACATTAAACTATGCATTCCGCAACCTAGAACCATCTGCTAATAGAATGGTTTACAATATTGACGAAGCAGAAACTTTTGGTGCTGAAAATATTGAAGACTTTGGATGGAAAGATTTACTAGACTTAGATGCTTGTGTTCGTTGTGGTCGTTGTCAGGAAAACTGTCCAGCATATTTGACTGGTAAAGCACTTAATCCAAAAATAACTTTAATTCAAAATATGAAAGACCATTTGAATGAAAAGGCTCCATACTTAATTGCGGCAAAAGGTCAACCTGAAGAAGCTGAGCTTGTGGCTATGACTGAAGAAGCTACGGAAGTAGTAAGTGTTATGGAACAAAGCTTATTATATGATGTAGTCACTACGGAAGCTATTTGGGATTGTACTAACTGTGGTGCTTGTATGGAACACTGTCCATTCTTTATAGAGCATATTCCTAAGATAGTTGAAATGCGCCGTAACTTAGTTATGTGGCAAGGAGATATGCCTGCTGAAGCACAGGCGGCATTTACTAACATGGAACGTAATTACAATCCATGGGGAGTAGGTTATGCTAGTCGTGCAGATTGGTTGGATGAAAGAGGAGTAAGGGACTTAGTTAACTTAATTCCTGAAGATAATAAAGAATTCGAATATCTGCTTTATGTTGGTTGTGCAGTTTCTTTCGATGATCGTTATAAGAGAGTCGGGGAATCTCTAGTCAGATTACTAGACAAAGCAGGAGTTAGTTTTGGTTATTTAGGAACTGAGGAGTTCTGTTGTGGTGACTCAGCTAGGCGTTTAGGTCATGAGTATTTATACCAGACCTTAGTACAATCTAATCTTGAGTCATTCAATAATTACGGAGTAAAGAAGATAATCGTAGTTTGTCCTCATGGATATAATGCTCTTAAAAATGAGTATCCACAAATGGATGGTAACTTCGAAGTCTATCATTACACTGAAATCTTAGACAAATTAGTAGCAGATGGCAAGCTAAAGCCTAGCAAATTAAAAACAAAAGTTGCTTATCATGATTCCTGTTTCCTAGGTAGACATAATGGAATATATGAACAACCTAGAAACATACTAGCAGCAGCTGGTGGGAATATTATTGAGATTGAGCAATCTAAGAAGTCTGCGTTCTGTTGCGGTGCTGGTGGAGGCCGTATGTGGCTTGAAGAAGATCCAGTTGAAGGTTATAAACGTATTAATGAGACTAGAACAGATCAACTTCTAGAAATTGAACCAGAAATGATAGTAACTAACTGTCCATTCTGTTTAACTATGCTCTCCGATGGAGTGAAGGAAGTTGGAATGGAGGAAACTGTTAAATCTTATGATATAGCTGAAGTACTTTGGAATTCTATTGAGCAGTAAGCTAGTAATGATTAAGGCGAAATAAATTCGAAAAGTAAACAAACTATATCAAATGGCCAGTTTATACGGAGAAAATTTAATGGAATACAGAAGAAAAGCGTATCTCACAAAACAGGTGAGATATGCTTTTTTCATATATTAAGCTTAATATATATAAAGTCACGGAAAACATAAAACATTTCGTATTTTCCGTGAATAAAATTAAAAAATAAATTATGATTTATAATGAATTAGGTCAGCAAATACTTTATAAAACAAACATAAAATACAGGAGGTTTTAAAATGTCAAGAGAAGTAGTTATAGTAGGTGCATGCAGAACACCAGTTGGCACCTTCGGTGGACAACTTAAAGATACGACTGCAGTAGATCTAGGTTCATTAGTAATGAAAGAAGTATTGAAGCGTGCTGGTATTAAGGGTGAACAGCTAGACGAGGTTATTTTTGGGTGTGTCCTTCAAGCAGCTCAAGGACAGAATGTAGCTCGTCAATGTGCAATTAATGCAGGTATTCCTGATAATATAACTTCATTTACGATTAATAAGGTATGTGGTTCGGGACTGAGATCTGTAAGTTTAGCTGCACAGATTATTAAAGCAGGAGATGCAGAGATAATCTTAGCTGGTGGAACTGAAAACATGTCTGCTGCTCCATTTGCTTTAGAAAAAGCTCGCTATGGTTATAGAATGGGTAATGGTTCATTAGTAGATGTAATGATTAAGGATGGACTGTGGGAAGCTTTTAATGATTATCATATGGGCATAACTGCAGAAAACATTGCCGAGCGATGGAATATTTCGCGTGAAGAACAAGATGACTTTGGTTTTAGAAGTCAACAGCTAGCTAAGAAAGCTATCGAAAACGGGCTATTTAAAGATGAAATAGTGCCTGTCGTTATTTCTTCTAGAAAAGGTGAAATTGTATTTGATACTGATGAGCATCCCCGTGAAACTGCTCGTGAAAAAATGGCGAGTTTAAGACCCGCATTTAAAAAAGATGGAACTGTAACTGCTGGAAATGCTTCCGGAATAAATGATGGAGCAGGAGCAATTATAGTAATGAGCAAAGAAAAGGCTGAAGAGTTAGGGATAAAGCCTATTGCTAGTATTGTAAGTTACGCTTCTGGTGGTGTAGATCCGTCAATTATGGGAATGGGACCAGTACCTGCAACTAAGAAAGCTTTGGAAAAAGCAGGTATGACTATTGATGAAATTGAGTTGATTGAAGCTAACGAGGCATTTGCTTCCCAATCACTAGCAGTAGCTAGGGAGTTAGGCTATGATAAGAATATGGATAAAGTTAATGTAAACGGTGGTGCTATAGCTCTTGGTCACCCAATTGGTGCTTCAGGTACTAGAATTTTAGTTTCATTATTATATGAAATGCAAAAACGCGACTCTAAAACTGGCTTAGCTACCTTATGTATCGGTGGTGGACAAGGCTCAGCAATAATTGTGTCTAGACCATAAATCTAAAAACCTTATTAATTACTACAGTTAATTTTTAGTTAAATTTCAAAAAACAAGGACAGAGTTTTGCCTATGCTTATTTAGATTATTGATTCATAGGCAGGAAATTGATTAATATAAAGCGAACCATTAAAATAGATAATAACTACGAAAAGTACAATCGTAATGAAAGGGAGGGAATATAGTTGCGCTTAGCTATATATCCTGGAAGTTTTGATCCAGTTACTAATGGACATATAGATATTTTAGAAAAGACTAGCAATATTTTTAATAAGATTATAGTCTCTGTAGTTCATAATGTAACTAAACAAGCTTTATTTACTCTAGATGAAAGGGTAGAGTTAATCAGGGAAAGTATTCACCATTTAGATAATGTAGAAGTCGAAAGTTTTGACGGTTTACTAGCCGATTATATTGAGGAAAAAAAAGCATGTGCCATAATAAGAGGACTACGTAATGTTTCTGATTTTGAATATGAAGCTGGAATGGCAGTGATGAACAAAATGTTAATACCCCAAGTAGATACTATATTTGTAATGGCAGATACGAGATATATCTATCTTAGTTCTAGTGGGGTTAAAGAAGCTGCACTTTTAGGTGGAGATGTAAGTTCCATGGTACCTCCAATTGTTAAAGAGGGTTTGGAGGAAAAGTTAAAAGATATTAAACGTTTTTAAATATATCCTTAATAATAAAACTAATCCAGCTTGAAAAAACTGTATTAATTGAGGGACAGAACCAGGAGGCTTCTTGACTCCGTGATTGTGGAAATTACTCGTTATCGGCTAGAATGGCAAAACTAACACGCCGTTTAAATTTATACGAATTAACAATAAAATTAAGCCGGAACACCTTTAGATGTTCCGGCTTAATAATTTTAATAAAAAACATAAAAGAGTTTATTTATTAATTTAATCTTCAATCAGTTTTAGCCCCTCTTTACATCTAGCGCCTAAATCCTGATAAAGTTCAATAGCAATTTTATTATAAGCTAACATACGGTCGTCTATATCTTTAACTACTCTAGCTGGATTTCCCATGGCAATCTTTCTTTTTGGTATAGTTTTGCGAGGTGGTAAAACACTACCGGATGCTAGTAAAGATTCTTCTTCTATTATGGTTTCAACATTAATAACAGATCCCATTCCAATAGTAGAGTTACTCTTAATAAGACATGGGCCATGTACGATTGATCCATGACCTATTAACACATCAGCTTCAATAACAGCTGTTGTTGTCGGTTCTGCATGAACCACACAATTTTCTTGTATATTACTACCATCACCTACTTGGATACTTCCATAGTCGCCTCTTACTACAGCGCCAGCACCTACATAACAATTCTCGCCAAAGACAACATCACCTATTATTACTGCATTTGGATGTATAAATGTGCTGGCAGGAATCACAGGTTTCTTTCCTTCATATTCATATAAAGCCAAATTAAAAAACCTCCCATACTTTTATTTTTGATTTATATATAAATGGACATAAATCCTGCTTTTATAAAAAGATGTTTTAAAATTGGGTAAACTATGGGTATAATTAATAAGTACATACTAAATGAAAGGATACTTTTAGATGATAGATAAGGATTATTTAATTAAAGCTATAGATACTGAAAATCAATTTAGGATTACTTTAGCCCATACTACTAGTCTAGTCAAGGAAGCTCATACAAGACATAATACTTCGGCGACAGCTTCTGCAGCTTTAGGTAGAGTATTAACAGCTGCATTAATGATGGGAAGTGATCTCAAGGGTGAGGAAGACATTTTAACTCTAAGGATTGTAGGAGACGGAAAGCTTGGGGCAGTTGTTGCTACTGTTGATAGTCATGGAAATGGTCGAGGGTTAGTGTCTAACCCGGCTGCTGATTTACCATCTAAGTATACTGGTAAACTTGATGTGGGTGGAATTGTTGGTAGAGAAGGGTATTTAGAAGTGATAAAAGACATCGGTCTAAAACAACCTTTTGTAGGTAGGATACCATTAGTAAGTGGCGAAATTGCTGAAGACTTAGCTGAGTACTTTGCTATGTCTGAACAAATACCTGCATTAGTTTCATTAGGAGTACTAGTAGGGCAGAATTTGGATATCAAGGCATCAGGAGGTATACTTATCCAAGCCATGCCAGGTGCAGATGATAGTCTACTCGAAAAAGTTGAGAAAAATGTATTAAATATAGGTCCAGTTAGTAAGTTAGTATTAGAGAATGATAATTTGGAAGACATATTAAGTCATATTATGGAAGGAATAGATTATAAAGTTTTATATAAAAATCTTTTAAATTTTAAATGCACCTGTAATAGGGATAGACTAAAGGTAATATTAAGCAGTTTTACCGCAGGTGAATTACGCGAGATTTATGAGAAAGAAAATGTTTTAGAAGCTCGATGTAATTTTTGTAATGAAGTATATCATTATGAAATAGAGGAAGTATTAGTCGAAAAAGACAAAAAGCCTTAGAGTAAATTTCTAAGGCTTGTACGATTAAATCGCTCTTTCGACTTTGCCAGAACGCAAACAACGGGTGCAAACGTGTATTCTTTTAGGTGATCCATCAACTATTGCTTTAACTCGCTGAACATTAGGTTTCCATTGACGGTTTGTCCTAATATGGGAGTGACTATATTTTTTACCAGTAGAAACGCTTTTTTCACATATTTCACATTTAGCCATTTTTTTGCCCCCTCTCAAAAGCAGTGCACTTTGATATTTTACCAGAGAGCATTCTAAAGGGCAAGAAAAAGAAGAAAATATTATAGTGTATAATTGTTTTAATTAGAAATAGGAGGGTATTAATATGTTTAAAGTAAAAACAACTGAATTAGGAGATATTTTTGTTACACAAGAGGTTGTAGAGACAATAGCTGGTTTAGCTACTATTGATTGTTACGGTTTAGTGGGAATGGTTCCCCAGAACATTCAATCTGAGATATCTAGTATGTTAGGTATAGAATCAATTCGCAAAGGTGTTGCTGTAAGTAGATCAGAAAATGGACTCATAATTGATGTTCATGTTATAGTCGGCTATGGTATTAAAATCAAAGAAGTAGCTCATAATGTAATGCAAAAAGTAAGATATGTACTTGAAACTAATGCTGGTATACCAGTTGTTGCAGTAAATGTAAACATTAAGGGCGTAAAGATTATAAAAGAAAAATAGGGGAGGACTAAAGTCTTGGGCTTAAAGTTAATAAATGGTACAGATTGGGTAAGAAGCGTTAAAGCAGGCTGTATAAAACTTGAACATAATCGTGATAGAGTTGACTTGCTCAATGTGTTCCCTGTACCTGATGGAGATACAGGCACAAACATGTATCTAACCCTGCTATCTGCTGTTAAAGAAGCAGAAAACAATATAGATAAACCTCTAGGAAAGATAGCAAAAGCAATCTCCATGGGTTCCCTAATGGGTGCACGGGGCAATTCAGGAGTAATAATGTCCCAAATATTTCGTGGTATGGCAAATATATTAGGTGATAAAGAACAAGCAACATCTATGGATATTGCTTTAGCTTTAAAGGCTGGTTCTGATACAGCATATAAGGCAATTATGAAGCCGGTCGAAGGAACGATACTTACTGTAATTAGGGAAACTGCAGATGCTTGTGAAAACGAAGCTAAAAAAGAAGAAGATATAGTAGAATGCTTATTAGTTGGAATTCGTAAAGGTTATGCGATTTTAGAATTAACCCCCACGATGCTACCCGTTTTAAAAGAAGCTGGAGTAGTAGATGCAGGTGGCCAAGGATTATTATATTTTTTAGAAGGTATAGTAGAAGGTTTAGCACGGGAAAACGATATTGAGTTAGGCACATATGAAGGAAGTGTAATCGACCGGTCAGAACATACGACTAAACAGGATTTAACTATTGAATTTCAATATTGTACTGAGCTACTGATTAAAGGAACTAACCATATAGATTTGGAAGACATTAAAGATCATATAAGTCCTTTGGGAGATTCTATGTTAGTTGTTGGTGATGAAGATATAGTAAAAATACATATTCATTCTAATCACCCCGGCAAGGTTTTAGAATCTTGTTTACAATGGGGGGAATTAACTGACATAAAAATCGATAATATGCTAGAAGAAGTTCATGAACATTTAGATAATAGGGACCAGATTGAAATAGCTCCGGCAGTTTTTAAAAAGATTGGTCTAGTTGCTGTTGGGGTAGGGGACGGTATAGTAGAAATATTAAAAAGTCTAGGGGTAGATATAGTTGTTGAAGGTGGGCAAACTATGAATCCTAGTACAGAAGATCTCTTAACTGCTTGTAATTCGGTACAATCTGAAACAATTATTATTTTACCAAATAACAGTAATATTGTTTTGGCTGCTGAACAGGTAAAATCTTTAACTGATAAAGAGATTTTAGTTGTTCCTACTAAATCTGTGATGCAAGCGATTACAGCTTTAATCGCTTTTGATCCCGAAGGTGATTTGCAGGAGGTATTTCAAGCTATGAGTGACGAGATAAATAATGTCAAATATGCTGAAATTACTCATGCAGTACGCGATTCATCTATTAATGGTCTAAAGATTAAAGATGGCGATATTATAGGCATTATTTTAGGTCAGATTTCATTGATAGCAGATAATAATGAAGATGGCTTATTAAAAGTAATTGATGCAATGTTAGATGAGGATAGTGAGCTTATTACCTTCTTTTATGGTGATGAGGTCAGTAAAGAAGAAGCTGAAATTGCTAAAGAAAAAGTAACTGCAAAGTTTACCGAATGCGAAATCGAAGTACATTATGGTGGTCAACCTCATTATAGCTACTGGGTAGCAGTTGAATAAATATATAAACATATAAGTACAGGAGTAAGGTTTTAAAACTTTAATCCTGTACGGTATGCTTATTATGAACGATAATTTGGAAATGAAAGGCTACATACAAATAGCTGGTGGCCTAATATACATAAGAACCCTTGCTAATGAATATTTCAATTCAAATTCTTATCAGATCTTACTTTAAACTACAAACAACTTAATAAAGTGTCAAATACTGAATAATATGTATGGTGGTGTGAGAGGATGCTGAATAAAGTAATTATTCAGCTCCTACTCGATTTCAATTTTGAAATAAGGGGGGTGGTATTATGCCTTTTAGTATTAGTAAAGATGAAATCTTAGAAACGGTTAAGATGTTAGAATCTGAAAATCTCGATATTAGAACGATTACAATGGGAATTAATATTTTAGGTTCCCATGGTAGTTCTGGTGATAGTGCCGGTAAAAATATTTATGAAAAGATAGTTCAATATGCGGGTGACTTAGTAAAAGTAGGTGAAAACATAGAAAAAGAGTATGGGATATCTATTGTTAACAAAAGGGTGTCTGTATCGCCTATTTCTATGGTGGCCAATGATTTGAACCAAGATGAAATGGTGATTATCGGCCAATATTTAGATAAAGCTGCTGAAACTATAGGAGTCAACTTTATTGGTGGATTCTCTGCTCTTGTACATAAAGGGATGACTAAAGGTGATAGGGCATTAATTGCTGCTATACCTGAAACCTTGGCTAGAACCGAGAGGGTATGTTCTTCAGTTAATGTAGGAACAACTAAAGCTGGAATTAATATGGATGCTGTTTATCAAATGGGCAGAGTAGTTAAAAAGACTGCCGAACTTACTGCTGACAAAGATGGTTTAGGTTGTGCTAAATTAGTAGTCTTTTGTAATGCTGCTGAAGACAACCCATTTATGGCTGGAGCCTTTCATGGACCTGGGGAACCGGAATCAACAATTAACATTGGCATTAGTGGTCCCGGGGTAGTGTTAAGTGCAGTAAGGAAACATCCCCAGCTAGATTTGGGTGGCTTATCTAATGTTATTAAAAACACTGCTTTTAAGATAACTAGAACGGGCGAATTAGTAGGTAGGGTAGCATCTAAAAGGTTAGGAGTACCATTTGGAATAGTAGACCTTTCTTTAGCACCAACCCCAGCTATAGGTGATAGTGTAGCAGATATTTTAGAAGCTATGGGTTTAGAAGTAGTAGGTACTCATGGTAGTACTGCAGCATTAGCCATGTTAAATGATGCGGTTAAAAAAGGTGGTGCCATGGCTTCTTCATATGTCGGTGGTTTATCAGGTGCTTTTATTCCGGTTAGTGAAGATGAAGGTATGATTAATGCAGTTTTGAAAGGTGCTTTATCTTTTGATAAATTAGAGGCTATGACTAGTGTTTGTTCAGTCGGATTAGATATGATTGCTGTCCCTGGTGATACACATGCAGACACGATAGCTGCTATAATAGCTGATGAAGCTGCCATAGGTATGATTAATCGCAAAACTACTGCAGTTAGGATAATACCAGCACCAGGTAAAGTTGTTGGTGATTGGGTTGAATTTGGTGGTCTATTAGGTAGGGCACCAGTTATGAAGCTAAACGGTTTTTCTTCGGAACAGTTTATAAATAGAGGTGGTCGCATACCTGCACCAATACATGCTCTTAATAATTAGCAAGATATGATTGTTGCTCTGTTTCTATCAGCTCTTACATATATTTATATATCTAACTGACAAAAACCATATTTTCTCCTGTTAAACTTAAAGCAGGTATTTTACTTATTATTATAGGGATAATAATAAGTAACTGGAAGGGGATTTATGAAATATAAGCCAAGTATACCAAAAGATAATATGTATAAGGTAATAGAAAGGCTTACAACGAAAGTTGAGGAGCTTTCTAGTAACATGGAAAGAATGCGGTTAGCGGAATATATAAAAATGCTAGAAAATCCTGGTCGCCTAGTATATACTAATTTCTTAATCGGATTAGCAAGAGGCTTTGGAGCTGCTATAGGTTTTACTTTGTTAGCTGCAGTAGTAATATATGTTTTACAAAAGTTTATGTTACTCAACTTGCCTATATTAGGAGAATTTATTGCTAGTTTAGTAGCTATTGTTCAGTCGCAGTTAAATGTGGGGGGTTACTAATTAGTAAAGAGGTGTATAAGTGTGGATTACAAAGAAAAATTACTTTCTAAAAAGGGAGAAATTGAAGGAATAATCGAAGAAAGACGCACAAGACTGATGACCTCCATGAAGGAGACTACTGCTGAGTTATCATTGTATGATCAACATCCAGCTGATATTGGAAGTGAGGTATATGAGAGGGAAAAAGATATAGGGTTATTAGAAGCACTAGAATTTGAGAAAGAAAAAATTGATGATGCTCTAAAAAGATATGAACAAGGTTTATATGGGGTTTGTGAGGGGTGTGGTCAAAATATTGACCCGAATAGATTAGATAGGGTGGTTAATACTACCTTATGTATTGAATGTGCCCGAAAACTATCAGGCAAAAGTACTAGACCAGCTGAAGAAGATGTATTATCCATGTCTTCAGGTTTTGATAAAGGTGAGAATTTCCCCATCGCAGGTTATGATTTTTATGAACATAAATGAGTAGAGCCTATCAGTGCAGATTTGTCAAATGGCACTTTTGAGTTTATAGTAATAATAAAAAGGCACTAAATTAGGAGGTACTATGATTGAGAATCGGAATATTTACAGATAGTTATAAACCTTATACTAGTGGTGTAGTGACTTCAATTTCTACATTTAAAGATGAACTAATTAAGTTAGGGCATGAAACATATATTTTTGCACCTAATTACCCCAAGTATAATGAAATAGAAGAAAATGTGCATAGATACTATTCCTTACCTTCTCCTACAAACAAGGATTTTAGCTTAGCTATTCCTGTTTATCCGGGTATGAATATGTTATTAAAAAGGTTAGACTTAGATATTATTCATGTTCATTCTCCTTTTACTATGGGAAGAGTAGGTTTACATTATGCCAAAAGACAAAATATACCTATAGTTTTCACCTATCATACTTTATATGATCAATATGTACACTATGTACCTGTAGCTCAAGATTTAGCTAAAGAAGTAGCTATAAAATATAGTAATAATTTTTGTAATCAATGTGATCATGTAATAGCACCATCAACCGAGGTGGAAGAAATACTACAGGGATATGAAATCAGAACTCCCATTTCAATTATTCCTACGGGAGTTCCCTTACATAAATTTAATGGTAAAAAAGGTGATTGGTTAAGGGATAATTATAAAATACCCGAAGAAAACAAGATTCTTTTATTTGTAGGAAGACTAACTAAAGAAAAAAACCTAGAATTTTTAATTAAAGCTTTTGCTAGAGTAAAAGAAACTTTACCTAACACTACTCTAGTTATAGCAGCACAGGGGCCACTAGAACACGAATTAAAAGAATTAGCTAAAAGCAAGAACTTATCATTAGAGACGGAAGTGATTTTCACTGGTGTATTACCTTTTGATACTTTAGTTCAAGTATATTATTCCTCTGATTTATTTATTTTTTCCTCAGTAACTGAAACCCAAGGCTTAGTATTAATCGAAGCAATGGCAGCAGGTCTTCCAGTCGTCGCTGTAAGAGCCTCTGGGGTAGAAGATATGGTTGATTCTGAAGTGAATGGTATATTGACTAATTGTGATCAAGAAGAGTTTTCAAATGCCGTTATTAGAATACTTTCCGACTCGGAATTTTATGAACAATGCAAGAAAAATGCCTTAATCAAGGCTAATAGTCTTTCTGCTGTTAATACTACTAAAAGTTTAAACGACTTATATGAACACTTATATAATCAAACTTACAGGCCAAGACGTCGTGTATTTGATTTTGGTTCCTGGTTCGGATCGTAAATGTAATTTGTTAAAGCAAAAAGGGACCTGTGTTATGACAGGTCTTTTTTATTCATATTTTAAAAAACTTCAAATACCTAGATGGGAGTAGGTTGGTGGGTAGAGTTAGATTAATAATAGCGATTTTAATTGGAAAGATGTTAATTTGGTTGACTAGAATCACTGGTAACCAAGGTACAGTTTTGCCGGGAAGAATAGCTAGGATAATTTGTCCTAACATTTTAACCTTACTTGGACAAAATATTTCCGAGGAAATTATCGTGATTACTGGAACAAATGGCAAAACGACTACTAGTAATATGATGGCAGAAATATTACTAGAACATAATTATTCCATAGTGCATAATACTGCCGGAGCAAATATGATTACTGGAATAACGACTGCTTTTATAGCTAAGACAAATCTCTGGGGAACAAAGATATTTCATTATGCTTTATTAGAAACTGATGAAGCTAATGTGCCATTGTTACTAAAAGAAATAACTCCCAAGGTTGTTTTAATTACTAACTTTTTCAGGGATCAGTTAGATCGCTATGGGGAATTAGATTATATTATTAATTTAATAAAAGATGCGGTGAGAAACACTAATATAGAATTAGTTCTAAATGCGGATGATCCTTTAGTTGCTCATTTCCAGCGTGATACAGGCTTGCACTGCTGGTATTTTGGCTTTAATGATACAGACTATGACAGCAAAGATAATTCTAAAAACCTAGAAGGTAAATACTGTGTATTCTGTGGGGAAAAACTAACTTTCCGCAGGTACCATTATGCTCAACTAGGTAAATTTTGTTGTCCTAATTGTCAAAATGAAAATCCAACATCGAATTTTGTGGGTCATGATTTAATTATGGATCCCATGATTAGTTTTTGTGTAAATGATATACATATTAAAAGTTATTATCAAGGATTTTATAATGCTTATAATATTTTAGCTGCAGTATCACTAGCTAAATTAATTGGCCTACGGGATAAACCAATAATAGAAGCGATTAAAAAATATCAACCTCGTGCTGGGAGGATGGAGAATTTTTTCATAAACTCTAAGCAGCTAGTGTTAATTTTAGTTAAAAACCCAACGGGACTTAATCAGGCTTTGTCAGCATTAGGGAACAATTTAATCGACAAAAACATACTTTTTGTTTTAAATGATAATGTTGCTGATGGTCGAGATATATCATGGATTTGGGATGCTGAATTAGAGAAAATAGCTAATCCTGATTATAAAGTAAATAATTTCCTTTGTGCAGGACAGCGCAGTGGCGATATAGCTATACGAGTGAAATACACAGGTTTTAATGAAGATAATATTATTATTGCTACGAGTTTGAATGATGCTATTCAAAAGACTATCGCTGAGAAAAGCGATACTAGCTATGTTTTATCTACATATACTGCTTTGTTCGAATGTAGGAAGATTTTACTTAAGATGCAAAATCAAGATAAAACGATGGTTGATATGGATAAGCACAATGTTCCATCAGTAAATGAATAAAAGAGATAAGGTGGTTTAAATGGCGGAATTCTTAATTGCCCATTTATATCCTGAGTTAATGGATATGCAAGGAGATAGAGGTAACTTAATATGTCTAGAAAAACGAATCGAATGGTATGGGCATAAAGCTACTATAATCAACTATAACCTTGAAACCAATATTAACTTTAGCCAGTTTGATATGTTGTTTATGGGTGGAGGCTCTGAAAGGGAACAAGACATTGTATGCCAAGATTTATTTAATAAAAAAGAAGCTTTAAGTAAATCTATCGAAAGTGGTTTACCTATTTTGTTTGTTTCTGCAGCATACCAGTTATTAGGTACATCATATGGAACATCAGCCGGAAATTTGAAATCGGGATTAGATTTATTCGATTTTTATACTGAAATTGAAGATGACAGGTTGATAGGGAACATTCTTACCACCACTACTATAGACAAAGAAACTATAAACATAATAGGTTTTGAAAATCATAAGGGACGAACTTATTTTTCTGATCAAAACCTCCAACCTTTTGCTACAGTTGTTAAGGGTTATGGAAATAATGGCCAAGACAATACAGAAGGCCTTAAATATAATAATCTAATAGGAACTTACCTACATGGGCCAATATTGCCTAGAAATCCAATATTAGCAGACTTCTTTATTAACAAGATGTTTATAGCTAAAAATATAAAAAGTGTCATTACCCTTAGTGATGACCTAGAAGAATTTGCATATGATCAGATTTATGAACAAATATCAACCTAATGGTATATTCTGTAATTATGTGGGCACAATAAGAGTCAGTAATTGACAAATTAGGGAGTGTTGTGCCATGAGCGAAAAATCTACGATTCAACATTATTCTTTTCCCGCCCAAGCTATACAAGAACGCATGAGGCAAGTCTTGTTAACAGATAGTCCTCAAATAAATAGTGTAATTAACTATCTTTTGCAAACTAATGGAAAAATGTTACGTCCCAGACTAGTTCATCTTACCGCATCATTACATGCGCATAATGAAGATGTAGTTCGTGATGTGGCAGTAGCAGTCGAGTTAATCCATCTTGCTTCACTTATCCATGATGACATTATTGATCATTCTTATACTAGAAGAGGTAAAGAGAGTCTTAATAGTATGTGGGGTAATGAGACCAGTGTATTAACTGGTGACTATCTTTTTGCTACTGCTTTCAACCTCATTAATCGCCATAACCTTCCACTTATTTTAGAAAACATTACAGAAACTATTCAAATAATGTGTTCAGGTGAGATTAAACAGCTTACTATGTTATACGATTATAATATTTCTGAAGAAGATTATTATGATAAAACTTATAAAAAAACAGCCTGTTTATTTGCATCTAGTTGTAAAGTTGGTGCACTTGCAAGCAACATGTCTGCTTATGAAGTTTCGATATTAGAACAATATGGATTATGTGTTGGATATGCTTTTCAATTAATAGATGATATTCTAGATTTCACTTCTGATGCAACTTTATTAGGAAAAACAACCGGAAATGACTTAATCCAAGGTAATATTACTTTACCAGTAATTATGGCCTTAAAAGATCTTGAGGTGGGAATCTCTTTGAGGAGTATTCTAGATCAAGATGGAATTACCCTAGACTCATTACCCCAAGTTATAAAGTTGATAGAAGATACTGATGCAATCACTGAATCTTTACGTAGGGCTAGAGTTTTCTTACAATCAGGTTTAAATATAATTGCGGAATTACCTGAATCGATGGTACAAAATCAGCTTAGGGATTTAAGCATTTATATATTTAATGATTACTATAGAAAATTGAATAAAAACAGGGTTACGGAGGATTTAGAATGTCAACAGTTATTGAGTTAGAAAAAGACCCAATTAAAGAAACTGATAATAGACAATTAAAGATTTTATCTAATTATGTTTTTAGAGTCATACCACTAGTTAACCGAAAATTAAAGTATTGGACAAATATAGCTAGTAAAATAGAAAATGAGGTATTAAGGGTACAAGCACTTGCTAGTCTAGATGCCAAGGCCTTTCATTGCCAAGGTGGTTCTGTTTATGCTGTAAACAATATTTATCAAAAGGATTTAATTGCTTTAATAGTCGCTTATCAAACTATATGTGATTATCTGGATAATTTATGTGACAGAGCAGGTGTAACAGAAGAAAAAGCATTTATTACTCTGCATCAATCTTTAATTGATGCCTTAACCCCTAATACTAGATGTTCAAACTATTATAGTGATTATATATATGGTAATGATTCTAGTTATTTATCTACATTAGTTGATGAATGTAGAGAAGTAGTGGAAAAACTACCATCATACTATATTGTTCAGGAAGAAATTCTAGCTCTAACTGAGCTTTATATTAATCTACAAGTTAAGAAACATTTAGATTGGGATAAGAGGGAAGCAGTTTTAATTGAATGGGCTAATCATAAGGGTCAAGAACTGCCTAGCTTAAAGTGGCAAGAATATGCTGCTGCTACTGGATCAACATTAGGGATTTTCGCATTATTTAAACTAGCTAGCAAAAAGGATTTACAATATTCTGCAGTAGAAAACTGTGTGACTACATATTTTCCATGGATTTGTGGTCTACATATCTTGTTAGACTATTTAATTGATCAAGAGGAAGATATCGAGGGTGGTGACTTAAATTTCACCTTTTATTATAAAGATAATGAAGAAATGACTGATAGATTAAAGCTTTTTGGCAGAAATGCTAAAGCCTATGCTAAAGATTTACCCCCAGAGAATTTTCATCTTACTGTTGTGCAAGGTCTTTTAGCTATGTACTTGTCTGATGAAAAAGTGAAAAAGAATGGACTAGATCAAATAAAACTAGACTTACTTAATGATATGGGAGGTAATACCAAGAATATTTACCGTTTATGCAAGCTAGTTAGAAGATTCATATAATTTTTATTTAGTTAGAGTTATTTTCGGGAAGTAGGTCATCAGTAAAGATTTCTTTTCCTTCTATCGGCATGGCAAATCCTGCCCCAACTCCAATTAATCCGATAACAAACCAAAATGCGATAGTCTTAAGAGTCAAAATGATTAAAGACATACCCATAGCCATCAAAATTATTCTGTTTTTCAATTTTTTCTCCTTAAAGAAATAATAGTGTTTATATATTTCTTATCTAGTTTTAGCTAAAGATAAGAAACAATTATTGATAATGTAAGCCATAAAATACAAAAGGTTCGGTTTAGATAGCTTGCTTTTTGAATTAGGTTAAAATAAGATGAATTTTGAGTAGCTATACATTATTATGGGAGGAAAATTTAATTGAGATTTATTATAAGCTTTTTAATTATACTTTCCCTAGATCAAGTAAGTAAGTTTTGGATTATAAATAATTTTGAAGTAGGTCAAAGTATAAGCTTAATCGATGGGATATTTAGTTTAACATATGTTCAGAATGCTGGGGCAGCATTTGGGATACTACAGGGTAAATCATGGTTTTTTATAATAATAGCTTTTATAGTTATAGGTTTTTTAAGCTTTTATAATTATACATATACTCCTATATTTTATGTGCAATATTTTTCGGGATTTATAGTAGGTGGAACAGTTGGAAATCTTATAGATAGGTTGCTTTATGGTAGTGTTATTGATTTTTTGAGTATAGGATGGTGGCCGGTTTTCAATATTGCAGATATAGGAATCGTGTGTGGGAGTATTGGTTTGTTAATATATCTTTTTTTTATAGATGGGAGTGATAACTTAAATGCGCATTGAATCTTTAGATGTAGAGGATGATATGGAAGGGGAAAGGTTGGATATCTTTATTGCTGGTACACTTGAAGGTTTATCACGATCCCAAGTAAAAGCTTTAATAGATACCGAAAAAGTCAAAGTTGATAATCAGATTCGAAAAGCTAGTTATCGCTTAAAAGCTGGGGAAGAAATAAAGATAGTTATTCCTGAGTTTCGTGAGGTTAAACTCATAGCTCAAGATATACCATTGGAAATAATATATGAAGATCAAGACTTAGTAGTAATTAATAAACCGAAAAACATGGTAGTACATCCTGCTCACGGGAATACGGAAAACACTTTAGTAAATGCACTACTTTTTCATGTTAAGGAATTATCATCTATAAATGGGGCAACTAGGCCAGGGATAGTACATCGTCTGGATAAGGACACATCCGGTGTAATGGTAGTAGCTAAAAATGATAATGCCCATCAACATTTAGCCGCACAATTTAAGGAACAAAAGGTGACAAGAGAATATATTGCCTTAGTTCATGGAATAATTAAAGAAAATTTAGGCATAATAGATGCACCTATAGGAAGAAGTAAAACTGATCGCAAGAAAATGGCCGTCATAAAAGAGGGTAGAAAGGCTATTAGTGAATATCGGATATTAGAAAGATTTTCTGATTACACTTTAGTTCAGGTAAAATTAATTACTGGCCGAACTCATCAGATTAGAGTACATTTTTCCTATATAAAACATTCGGTAGTTGGTGACCAAATGTATGGCCCCAGACGCAAACATTTTAATCTAGATTCACAAGCTTTGCATGCCGAGCTTTTAGGTTTTGTTCATCCTACTAGGGGAAAATATATGGAATTTAGGAGTTTAACACCAAATTATATGGAAAATATTTTGTTCGAACTTAGAAAAATAAATATTGACATGGATAGACACATTGATTAAAATCAATTGAAGAACCTTTAAGTTAGTCCTGTGAGGCTAACAAGGGATAACGGGATTACTTTGGCCTGCCTTTAGCCTCGCGCTTTTGGCAGGCTTTTCTTATGTTTTGGTAAAAACTAAAAGGGGGAAAATCATGAATTTAGTAGCAAAACACCAAGTTATGGATGAAATGGGGATAAAAAGAGCATTAACTCGCATAGCACATGAGATAATCGAAAAAAACAAAGGTATAAAAGATGTAGTTATAATAGGAATTCGTCGTCGTGGAGGTCCACTAGCCTACAGACTAGCCGATATAATCCAAGAAATCGAAGGAGTCAACATTCCTGTAGGTATATTAGACATAACCTTATATAGAGATGATCTAACCACCTTAGGATACCACCCAAAAGTTCATAGAACAGAAGTCGATTTTAATATTAGTGATAAAATAATTGTCTTAGTAGATGATGTGCTTTTTACGGGTAGAACAGTTAGGGCCGCACTAGATGCATTGATAGATTTGGGCAGGCCCCAATCTATACAATTAGCAGTGTTAATAGATAGAGGCCATCGGGAATTACCTATTAAAGCTGATTATGTAGGCAGAAATACCCCGACTTCTAAACAAGAGGTGATTACTGTCAAAGTATTGGAAATAGATGGTGAAGATGAAGTAATGATCGAAGAAATAATAAAAGAATAAATATGCTCCTTTAATTCGGTCCCGAGAGGCTGGCAAGGGGACTAAGGTGATAACCTTAGATTACCTTTCTTGTCAGTGTGGCTTGAAAGGTTTTTTTATTCTATAGGGAGGTTAAAAATCATGAAATTAGCAAATAAAGATCTTTTAGGAATAAAAGATCTAAGCAAAGAAGAAATTGATCTTATTTTAGATACTGCAATGCCTATGAAGGATATAATTCGTAGAGATATTAAAAAAGTGCCTACCTTGCGTGGCAAAGCACTAGCGACGGTCTTTTATGAAAACAGTACTAGGACCAGAACCTCCTTTGAAATTGCAGGAAAATATTTGAGTGCTGATGCAGTTAACTTAAATGTATCTACAAGTAGTGTGCAAAAAGGTGAAAATCTAAGGGATACGATTAAAAATATTGAGATGATGGGGTTTGATGTTGTTGTACTAAGACATTCTATGAGTGGTACTTCCCATTATGTAGCTCGCAATACTAATATGCATGTTATTAATGCAGGTGATGGGGCTAATGAACATCCTACTCAAGCTTTGTTAGATTTGTATAGTATTAGAGAGAAAAAAGGGACTTTGGAAAACTTAAAAGTGGCTATAGTAGGAGATATTTTGCATAGCAGGGTTGCTAGGTCCAATATTTATGCTTTAACAAAATATGGTTGTGAAATACGAGTAGTAGGCCCGTCAACTTTAATGCCACCGGAAGTAGAAAGATTAGGAGTAAAAAGTTATTACAGTCTAGATCAAGCTATAAAAGGGGTCGATGTGATCAATGTCTTGCGTATTCAGAAGGAAAGACAACTTACTGGTTTATTTCCCTCTCTTAACGAATATGCCGATTTATATATGATTACACCTGAACATCTAAAAGAGGCTAAAGATGATGTTCTAGTCCTTCACCCTGGCCCGATGAATAGAGGGGTAGAAATATCTAGTGAAGTTGCAGATGGTATAAAATCTTTAGTAGATGAACAAGTTGCCAATGGAGTTGCTGTACGTATGGCCATATTGTTTCTGATGATGGGGGGTAACTAAGATGAAAATATTAATCAAAAATGGTAGGGTAATAGATCCAGAAAACAAGGTAAATCAAGTTATGGATATCTTGATAGAAGATGATAAAATAGCAAAACTTGCGGAGGATATCAAACTAGATGATGCTGAAGCTATAATTATTGAAGCACAAAATAAAATAGTGTGTCCTGGCTTTATTGACCTGCATGTTCATCTTAGAGAACCAGGTTTTGAATACAAAGAAGAAATAGCTACTGGTACGAGGGCTGCAGCAGTAGGAGGTTTTACTAGCATATGTTGTATGCCTAATACTGATCCCGTAATAGATAATGCTGCAGTAGCGAATTTTATTAAAGAAAGAGCGGCCAAGTCAGGAGTAGTAAATGTGTTTTCTATAGGTGCCATATCTAAAGAACAATTGGGAGCCGAAATAACAGAAATAGCTCAACTTGTAGCAGCAGGATGTGTGGCAATTTCCGATGATGGTGAACCAGTAACTAGAGCAAATATAATGAGAAATGCTATGGACTATGCCAAAATGTTTAATATACCAGTTTTACTACATTGTGAGGAAGTAAGTCTATCCCAAGGTGGACAAATGCATGAAGGTTATTATTCGACTTATTATGGTTTAAAAGGTATCCCAGCAGCTGCCGAAGAAATAATGATAGCTCGAGATATTCTTTTATCTAAAATCACCGGAGCGCATATTCATATTTGCCATATATCAACAAAAGGTTCTGTAGAACTTATTAGAAAGGCGAAAGAGGAGGGAGTTAATATAACTTGTGAAGTTACTCCCCATCATTTGACCTTAACTGATGAAATAGTAGGCACTTATGATACTGATACTAAAGTTTATCCACCATTGAGATCACAAGAAGATTTAGATGCTTTAATTATAGGTCTAAATGATGGGGTAATAGATTGTATAGCAACAGATCATGCACCACACGATTTTGAAGCTAAAGATTGTGAATATGAATTAGCGGAACCTGGAATATCAGGTTTAGAAACAGCTATCCCGGTTGTAATGAGCCTAGTAAAAGACAACCAGATAAGTATAGAAAAAATGGTGAGTTTATTTACTATAAATCCTGCTCAAATAATGCAGCTGGATAGAGGAAATATAGGGGTAGGAAGTATCGCTGACTTAACTATTATAGATCCTAATTTAGAAAAAGTAGTTAATCCTGATGAATTTTATTCAAAAGGGAAAAACACTCCCTTTAAAGGACAAAATTATACCGGATGGCCTGTATTAACTATTATAAATGGTAAAATAATCGCTAATGATGGGAAAATAGTAAATGAGTAAATGTAGGATACTAGTTACTATAAAGGAGGGTTAACATGCCATTTATGGAAAAAGGATTAGTAATAAAAAACAATCAAGTAGATAAAGATTTATACGAAATAGAATTCTTAGCACCCCAGATAGCAGCTAAGTCTATGCCCGGCCAGTTTGTTCAGGTATTGCCTAGCAAAGCCTTTGATCCTTTGTTAAGAAGACCTATTAGTCTATATGATGTAAATCATAAAACAGCTAGTATAACTCTACTTTATAAAGTGGTAGGAAAAGGTACTGAAATTCTTACTAGGATAAAGGCTGATGAGTATTTGGATGTTATGGGACCTCTAGGCAAAGGTTTTACTTTAATGGAAAATAAAAATGTAGTATTAGTAGGTGGTGGAGTAGGTATAGCCCCCTTGATATATTTAGCTCGTAAGCTAAAAGAAGCCGATTGTACTGTAACAGTATTACATGGAACTGATAATGTAAGCCAACTAGTAACCACAAACAGATTAGATGACATAGGAGTTAAATTTATGCCTGCTACAATAGATGGTAGTCTGGGCCATAAAGGATATGTTACTGATTTATTATATACAAAATTCCAACCCAACCAAATAGATTATATATACACTTGTGGGCCTGAAGCGATGATGTCTTTAGTGGCTAAATATGCACAAGAGAATAATATCCTTGCTGAAGTATCTATTGAGGAACATATGGCTTGCGGTGTAGGTGCTTGTCTAGGTTGTGCTAGAAAACTAAAAGCAGATGATACCAATTACATTAAAGTTTGCCAAGATGGACCAGTATTTTCTACCAACGAAATTGAAATATGAAGTTTACTCAGGAGGGGTTATTTTGCATAAAAACACTGCTAAAAACTCTAAAATAGATATGAAGGTTAACCTAGGTGGGTTAACTTTGAAAAACCCCGTGACTGTAGCCTCTGGAACTTTTGGCTATGGTAGGGAATATGAAGCTTATATCGATATTTCCGAAATCGGTGCACTTGTGGTTAAAGGAACTACATTAGAACCACGAGCAGGTAATATTACTCCTCGGATAATAGAAACAGCAGCTGGAATGTTGAATGCTATCGGACTTGAAAATCCAGGTATCGATATATTTTTAAATGAACACCTGCCTTATTTAAAAGATAAAAATGTGACCGTCATTGCTAATATAGCTGGTAGTACCGTGGAAGAATATGCACAAGTAGCTGCATTAATAGAAAAACATGCAGGTGTGGGAGCAATTGAATTAAACATATCTTGCCCTAATGTTGCCCAAGGTGGCTTACAATTTGGCACTAGTCCAGAGATGATAATGCAAGTAGTCAAAGCAGTGAAAAACGAAACTTCATTACCTGTGATTCCTAAACTCTCCCCTAATGTAACTGATATTGTGGAAATGGCATTAGCAGCAGAAGATGCTGGCGCTGACGCGTTATCTATGATTAATACTTTGATCGGAATGGCAGTAGATATAAATACTAAAAGACCTGCATTAGGTAATATATTTGGAGGTTTATCTGGACCTGCTATAAAGCCGGTAGCATTAAAAATGGTCTACCAAGTTTATCAAGCAGTTAAAATTCCCATCTTAGGTGGTGGTGGCATAATGAATGTAGAAGATGCTCTAGAATTTATAATGGTTGGTGCTAGTGCAGTATCTATTGGGACTGGAAATTTCGTCTATCCTAATATTGCAGAAGATGTCAACCGTGGGATCGAGGCTTATTTAATAAATAATAATATGACTTTAGATGAATTAGTTGGAATAGCAGTGCTGTAGAAAAATATGCGTTTAGGAGGTTACGGCGTGAAAGCTCAAGATAGAATTGTTCTGGCCTTAGATGTAGATAAACCAAAACATGCCCTAAAACTGGTGGAAGAATTAAGGGATTATGTAGGCGCTTTCAAAGTAGGTATGCAATTATTCAATAGTGCAGGTCCCCAGATAGTTACAGAAATTAATAAATTAGGTGGAAAAGTCTTTGTCGATTTAAAACTACATGATATACCTAACACAGTTGGTGCAGCAGGGCGGGTTTTAACTAGACTTAATTGTTATATGTTTAATGTCCATGCTGCAGGTGGTAGGGAAATGATGAAAAAGCTTAGTTCAGAAGTAGTTGCAGAAGCTAAATCGGCAGGAATTGATGTGCCCTTAACTTTAGCAGTTACAGTCTTAACTAGCATATCACAGCAAGAGTTGGAAAATGATATGTTTGTAAAAGGAATGAGTGTAGAAGATTTAGTAGTTAGTTGGGCATTAATGGCCAAGGAATCTGGAATTGCGGGTGTAGTATGTTCACCACGAGAAATTCAAGCAATTAGGGCAGCTTGTGGCCAAGATTTTAAAATAGTTACACCAGGAATTAGACCATCATGGGCTGCAAAGAACGATCAAAAGAGAATAACTACTCCTAGTGAAGCTATTAAATTAGGTGCAGATCATATAGTTATAGGCAGACCTATAACTGCTGCTGAAAACTATGTAGAAGCGGCTAAAAGAATTATAGATGAATTGGAGGCTATATAATGTTGACCCATGATCAAGCAGTAAAGATATTTTCCGAAGCAGGTGCTCTTTTAGATGGTCATTTCAAACTTACTTCAGGTCGCCATTCTAATCAATATATGCAATGTGCCCAAGTGTTAAAATATCCTAAATACACAGAGGAATTAGCCAAGCATATTGCCAAATATTTCGCTGATGACAATATCGAACTAGTAATAGGACCAGCAACAGGTGGGATAATTGTAGCCTATGAAGTAGCTAGACAATTAGGAGTTCCTGGAATATTTACAGAGAGACAGGATTCAATCATGACACTGCGCCGTAATTTTGAAATTAAAAAAGATGCTCGCGTTTTAGTCGTTGAAGATGTTGTTACAACTGGTGGTTCAGTAAGAGAAGTTATCGACCTAGTAGAGGCACTAGGCGGAATAGTTATAGGTGTTGGGGTATTAGTAGACAGAAGTAATGGTAAGATAGATTTCGGAGTAAAACAGGAAGCAGTACTAAGCATGAATGTACAGTCATGGGAACCAGAGGAGTGCCCTTTATGTAAAGAAGGTAACACACCAGCTATAAAACCGGGTAGCCGTACTTAAGGAGGGGTATTTTGGAGGTTTTTCTAAATGGTAAAAAAATGGCTTTTGCGGAAGGTGGATATGAATATATTTTTATAAAACCATATACAAAACATAAAGCTGATAAAATAAAGCGAAAAAACGGGGAATTACATATTCAGCTATATGATAATGGTGTACAAATACGAACACTTACGACTGATAAGGAAGTAAGTACACTTATTAATCGAGAAGTAGCTGTAGATACTAAAAATAATAAAATCTACATTTTAGAAGAAGACACTAAGTATACTAAAAATCAAGATGGCTCAGTTTCAATTGAAATATCTTAATGATGCAACAGGGAATGTCACTTTTATATTAATGTAATTCTTAGCATAGCCGAGAACTTTTCTCGCTCTCCCCTCATCTAAACCTTGTAATAGATTGAATTATCTGGAAGGATTATGCTGAACTTGCTAGAATTAGTTAATATAGGTGTTGCTCGACACAATTTTAACATATTTTGTAATGGGAAACGCAACAATCGATTAATTGCGCTTTTCATCATTAAATATAGAAGGGGGCAAAGCTATTGCACCAGATAATAAAAGATATTACTATGGCGGGATTATTACATGATATAGGCAAAGTATTACACCGAGGGAGTAATATGGATGGGCGTGCTCATACTATTTCAGGTCACGATTGGACAGCGAAATATACTGATAACCCGGCTATACTAGATGCTATAAGATACCATCATTACCAAGAACTAAAATCAGCTAAGCTAAATACAGACAGTATAGCTTACATAGTTTATATTGCTGATAATATTGCTGCTGGGGCTGATCGGCGTGAAGTTGAAGGGGAGGCGAATGCCGGATTTTCCCGTAGCCGGGCACAAGAATCTATTTATAATTTACTAAACAATGCTCAGGGAAAATCTGCCTATAAAGTTAGACCTATTAAGGAAAATATTAACTTGCCAGATGAACTAGAAAAATATGATCCAGTTACGGATTATAACCGGATTATAGCAGGATTAAGTGAGGGTTTGCAGGGCATAGAATTTAAAGCAGAACATGTTAATTCCTTATTAGAACTACTCGAAGCTTACTTGTCATATATACCTTCTTCCACTTACCTAGGCGAAGTTGCTGATATTTCACTATTTGACCACTCCAAAATCACTGCCGCTATAGCTACTTGCATATACTTATACCTTGATAACCGTACTGATTATCGCCAAGAATTATTTACTAACTCTAATAGCTTTTATAGAGAAAATGCCTTTTGCATGTTGTCTTGTGATATATCGGGGGTACAATCATTTATTTACACTATTGCTTCTAAGGGAGCCTTAAAAGGCTTGCGTTCTCGTTCCTTTTATTTAGAATTACTTATGGAAAATTTAGTTGATGAGATACTTCAGGCTACGGGCTTATATAGACCTAACCTTCTATATACCGGGGGAGGTCATGCCTATCTATTATTGCCTAATACTAGCGAGGCTAAAGAACAAACTATTACTACTATTCAAAATATAAATCACAAGCTAAGAGAATTATTTGCTACCAGATTATTTATTGCTTATGGTCTTAAGGATTGTTCCGCTAACGAATTGATGAACAAAACTGATAATCCAGAAGCGTACAGTAATATTTATCGGAGCATGTCAACCCAAATTGCCCAACAAAAACTACATCGATATACTCCAGCGGAAATTAGGCTGTTAAATCAAAGTAATATTGATAAAGAAGGCCGAGAATGTAATGTTTGTGGCATATCGGGAAGTTTAATGGAAAGAAACGATAATGTTATTTGTAGCACTTGTGCCGCTTTCGAAGATATATCCTCTATATTAATTAAGCCTGAGACAGTTTTTACTGTAACTAGTGAACCAACTAATGCAACTTATTTGCCTTTATTCACCAATCAAGGAGCTCCCTTATACTTTCAGGCCTCTAGTGTAGCTAAAGCACGCGAATCTTTAGGGCAAAATCCCGAAAAGGTGAGACGACTTTACAGTAAAAATATATATCGTACCGGTTTATCACTTGCTACCAAACTATGGGTAGGTGATTATGCTTCCACTAATTCTAAGGGAGAACTAAAAAGCTTTGCTGATTTAGCTGATGATGCTGTAGGTATAGAGCGGATTGGGGTACTTAGAGCCGATGTTGATGATATGGGTATGGCTTTTCTAAATGGCTTTGTTAGAAAGAATGACCAGGAAAATCAGTATCGTTATATGACTTTATCTCGTACTACTACACTTTCGCGCAGTTTATCTATATTTTTCAAATACTATCTTAACAACCTATTAACAGAAGGTGAATATGACTTATTATCGGAAAAAGGGAAACGAAATATAGTGGTAGTTTACTCTGGTGGTGATGACCTTTTTTTAGTAGGGGCATGGAATGAAATAATATGTGCAGCAATTGATATAAGAAGGAATTTTGCCCATTATACTAATAATACTATGACTATGTCGGCTGGAATTACTATTTTTGAACCTACTTATCCTATTGCCCGCATGGCAGAGGAAACTGCCCACTTAGAAGCACAAGCGAAAAACTACAAATTTCAGGGAAAAACTAAAAACGCTATTTCTCTTTTAGGTATGGAAATGTTAGATGGCCAATTAAAAGCTAATCATACATATGACTGGGATACTTTTGAAAATGAGGTATTAGGGACTAAATATAAAATTATCTCTCGTATTTTATCAGGTGGTGGGGAATTAGGTAATAGCTTTCTATACAAAATGTTAGAATTATTGCGCCAAGCTGAAAGTGATTCCATAAACATTGCTAGGTTAGCTTACTTATTAACTAGACAAGAACCACCTGCAAATGCTGAAGAAACGAGGAAAATAGCCTATCGTGAGGAAGCAAGCTTAATATATAAATGGGCATTAAATAGCGAAGATAGAAGACAATTAATAACTGCCATAATAATTTACACTTATTACAATCGGGATAAAAAGGAGGGAAATAGCAATGAGTAACATGAAGGATGCTTTCAAAAGGGCTGGTTATAATGTAGAAGAAAAGACTAAAACAAAACTTAATCCATCACCGCAAGCTTCTGCTAATTTTGACCTGCCAGATAATTATACTGAACAGGCAGAACAAATTATTCTTAATTTGAAAAAAAGTATGGGGAGGGATTACAGAGATTTTACTACTAGCAAGATCAGAAACATACTTGCCTTAGTTAGCGAAATATATAATGAAATAATTTTAGAAGCTAATGATGATTTAAGTCCTCATTATGTTGAACGAATAGAATATCTAAAAGTTCGCTTAGTTTATGAAAGTGGCAGAGAACCGTATGTAGTAAAACCATTTGTGGAAAAAGCGGGATTAATTAATTTATTAAACAATATAGGTAGTAGTCGAGAAAATTTCATTAAGTTTGCCCGTTATATGGAAGCCTTAGTAGCTTACCACCGTTTCCATGGTGGAAGAGATTGATAGGGGGTATATAAGGATGTATGGGAAAATATTAATCAAAAGCAAAATGACAGTTTTAACTGGAATGCATATAGGGGGTTCCTCAGCTTTTTCAGCTATCGGTGCTGTAGATAGTCCAGTAATTAGGGATAGCTTAACTGGTGAGCCTATAGTACCTGGTTCTAGCCTAAAAGGTAAAATGCGTACTTTGTTAGCTAAAGCTATAAAAAATCATTATATAACTCAAAATTGTGTCCATGACCCAGAAGAAATTAAAAGATTATTTGGATCCGCAGGTAATAACCAAAAGGAGGAAAAGCCTAAAGCAGCCCGCTTGCAATTTGCTGATGCGTTTCTTAGTAATGCTGAACTACTTAAACAGCGTCGCTCCATGACCGAAGTAAAATTCGAAAACACTATTAATCGCCTAACTGCAGTAGCTAATCCTCGTCAGATTGAAAGGGTAGTAAGGGGGGCGGAATTTGGAATAAATCTTGTATATGACATAGAAGAAACTACTGAAATAGTGGAAGACTTCGCCAACATATCCCAAGGTCTGAAACTATTATCTATGGATTATCTAGGAGGACATGGGTCTCGTGGATATGGACGGGTCGCCTTTTCTGATTTTAAAGTAGATGTGGTGTTAGGGGAAAGCCCTGTAGCTATGGAAGAACTTCTAACTATACTTAAGGAAGTGGAGGAATATGGGCTATTATCTATATAAGCTTAAGTTTACTACCCCTTTACATATAGGAAAAAGCTCAGGGGGAAACTCATTAGATGATGGGCAGATGACTATTCATGCTGATACCATTTTTGCCGCCTTATGTGCTGAAGCAGTCAAAATAGGTAAAATCGAAGAATTATATACGCTTTTTAATGAAAATGTTTTGACCATAACTGACGCACTTCCATATAAAGAAAATGAAATATATTTACCTAAACCTATTTTATATACAGATAAGAAGAAAACTGTAGAAAACTCTCCTAACAAAAAAACTTTGAAAAATTTAGATTACATTGCTATAAATAAATTTAAAGATTACCTACAATTTATTAATCAAAATGATGTCAATGTAGATTTAGATGATTATACTACTAACTTTGGTAATATCTCAGTTAATACCCGAGTAGCTGTTAATAATGAAGGTTCGCCATTACCTTATCATGTGGCAGCTTTCAGATTTAATCCTGCTTGTGGGCTATATATAATTTTACAAACCTCTCAAACGGCAGCATTAGATTTATTTAATATTCTTTTAGAGAGTCTAGGCTTATCTGGTATTGGGGGTAAACAATCATCAGGCTGGGGTAAGTTTGAAGTATATCCTAGTTTAATTCCCGAAGAACTTAAAGAATTATTAGATGACAAAGAAGCACCATACCAGATGTTATTAGGTACTTATTTGCCAAAAGATGAAGAATTAGATTCGGCTCTGGCTAATGCATGGTATATGTTACTAAGGCGAGGTGGATTTGTTCGTTCTGAAACTTATGCACCAGGACAACTTAAAAAGCGTACTATTTACATGCTAGGAGCTGGTTCTTGTCTAAGAAGGAGAATTCCAGGAGCTATTTTTGACTTATCTGATAATGGTAACCATCCAGTTTGGCGTAGTGGTAAAACTTTGTTTGTGGGGGTAAACATATGAAATATGGTCATTTAGAAAGAATTAATGTAACCTTACGAACTTTATCACCCTTATTTATAGGGTCAGGGGAAAGATATACTAAAAAAGAATATATCTTTGATGCTAATAAGCGGGAAATTTATTTTCCTAACTTGCCTAAGTTCATAGCCTTTTTAAAAAAACAAAACTTATTAAATCATTACGAGAACTTTCTTCTCCAAGCAAGGGAAAGGGATTTGAGAAATTTCCTCAGGAAAAATGGTATTAACCCCCAGGAATATTCGGCTTTTACAGAATATCAGATAGATGCGGAAGAAGCTGCCGAGCATCCGAAATTTCATGAGATAGTAACTTTTATTAAAGATGCTTATGGTTTACCTTATATTCCAGGTTCTAGTCTTAAAGGAGCTATTAGAACAGCAATAGCAGCCCAATTAATAAAGTCAGGCAATTATAATTGGGCACGGCGTAATATTGATAATGCGGATAATAGAGGAAACTCACGTAATTACCTTAGATATGAAAGTAACAACCTAGAAAGACGGGTATTTAATCAATTAGAACATAAAGATAAAAATAACGAAATAATACGCAATGCGGTCAACGATTTTATGCAGGGAATACGCGTAAGTGATAGCCGTCCTTTAGAATACAACAACCTTACTTTAGTAGGAAAACATGAGCGAAAACCAGATGGTGATGTAAGATTACTACCAATATTTAGGGAATGCTTAAAACCGGGTAGTGAAGCTAGATTACAGATTACTTTAGATAAACCTATGCTAAATAAAGTCGGCATTAGTATGGATACTATTGAGGATGCTTTACATAATTTTGCTGATGCTCATTATGAAGTTTTCGAGCAATATTTTCAGGAATTACCAGAGGATGCCGAAACAACTGCTAAACAAGGAGTTGATGTAATTCTAGGTGGTGGAGCTGGATTTGTTTCTAAAACACTTACTTATAATTTATATAATGAACGCAATCAAGCTTTATCTAAAGTAACAGATATTATGAAAAAGCAATTTCCCCCTAATCATGGTCATAATAAAAACATTAGCTTACATAAAGTGGCTCCTCATATTTTAAAAACAACAATGTATAAAGGGCAATATTATCAGATGGGACGTTGTGAGTTAATTATAGAATAGGGGAGAAAGGTTATTTAAAATGCTACAAAAAATAATATTAGAATGTCAATATGATACTGAGCAAAAAGCTAACTATAACTGGGGATCTTTATTTCACGGTGTTTTACTAGAAGCTTTACCATCTGAAGTGACGAATTTACTTCATGAAAATCAGCTTAAACCTTATACTCAATATATAACTCCTAGGTCTGAACATAGCTTAACCTGGACAATAGGTATGTGGGATAATGAAATTGCTAGCCATATTATCCCAGCAATTATGTCGATGACTAATATTGAATTAAAACATAAAAATATAAATATTAAGGTTATCGGTAGCCAAAGATTAAGTGTTAGCAAAAATGAATACTTTCATAAGTTTTTTACTAGTGAAAAACCTTGTCGCCGTTATGAAATTGAATTCTTGACCCCCTGTAGCCATAAACAGCAGGGCGAATATGTTTTGTTTCCAACTCCTGACCTTATAATCAATAGCCTAAGCAGACGATATAATGCTTATATTAGCGATATATCCTTAGATGATAGCGAAGCCTTGCAACAAATAGCCCGAAATATAAAAATTGTGCGTTATTCATTGCGTTCAGCTGTTTACTATCTAGAAAGTACCAAAATAACTGGTTATATGGGAAAAATCACTATAGTGATTAGGGGGCCGGAACAACTAGCCCGCCTAGCTGGAGCCTTATTATCTTTTGCTGAATATAGTGGCATAGGTATTAAAACTGCCTTAGGCATGGGGGGGATTAAAGTAAAGGAAGTTATTTAACTAAGGCTTATTTAGCGCCGCAAGGAGATATGGGGAATAAAATGCAGGAAAAGCTAGCTAAAACAGATTATATTTTGATCTTATTAATACTTTATTGTAATAATGGCAAATTAAAGGTAAGCACCGCAACCTACAGTTTGAACATAGACTACACCGCAGTTTGCTAGGACAGGATTAAAACCATAAGACCCCTTTAAGGGGACGGAAACAAGATATCTATTAGAATTATAATAAGGTTTTTTAGTATTAAAACCATAAGACCCCTTTAAGGGGACGGAAACAATATCCGTCTCTTCCGCCTACATCTGTCATGTCGTCCTATTAAAACCATAAGACCCCTTTAAGGGGACGGAAACACACTTGAAACATTAACTGTTATAACTAATTCTTTTCATTAAAACCATAAGACCCCTTTAAGGGGACGGAAACAATTATGACAATAATAGACGTGTAAACCTTTTTCATTAAATTAAAACCATAAGACCCCTTTAAGGGGACGGAAAGTTGACGCAGATGGTGCACTAGGTAAATGTCTTGATATTAAAACCATAAGACCCCTTTAAGGGGACGGAAAGTCGTTGTTTTTTGATAGTATCCAGTTTCATATCCTCCAATTAAAACCATAAGACCCCTTTAAGGGGACGGAAAGCTGTATCATGAACGCCTTGGAATTGTGACCACTCATTAAAACCATAAGACCCCTTTAAGGGGACGGAAAGAGTATGATCCTTTTATATCACACGAAGAAAACCAATTAAAACCATAAGACCCCTTTAAGGGGACGGAAAACTGCCGTGGACATTTTGGTAATAAACTTCTTCTGGATTAAAACCATAAGACCCCTTTAAGGGGACGGAAGTTTAATTTTATGGAGGTGATATTGATGAGTATTCTTTATATTTACGAGAGAGCTGCTAAAGTTGGGGTGCAAGAGAATTGCATTGTAGTTGAAAGCAATAACTTAAAACGAACTATACCTATTGAAGGGGTAGAAAATGTAATAATATTTGGTGATGCTTCACTTAGTTCAAGTTGTGTTAGACAGTTCATGGAAAGAAATATTAATCTTACCTGGCTATCAACTAATGGGAAATTTTACGGAAGATTAGAGTCGACCAGAAATGTTAATGTTAACTTACAAAGAAATCAGTTTTTATCTGGGGAAGATGAAGAGTTTTGCTTAAATTTAGCTAAGAAGTTTATTTCCGCTAAAGTTAAAAATCAAATTACTGTCTTACGTCGCTATAAAAGAAATCGACCTGACACATTGCTTCAAGATAATATTGAAGCAATGTTAAGAAATGTGCCATTAATAGAAAAAGCGATAGGTAAAAATCAATTAATGGGACATGAAGGTATTGCGGCTAGAAATTATTATCAGGGTTTAGGACAAATTGTCGAAGAGGAATTTAAGTTTAAAGGGAGAAATCGCCAACCACCTCGTGATCCATTCAATTCCTTGTTAAGTTTTGCTTATACTTTGCTTATGTATGATGTTTACACAGCGGTAGTGAACAAGGGATTAAGTCCTTATGCTAGTTTTCTTCATAGTATTAGGCAAGGTCATCCTGCTTTATGCTCAGATTTAATGGAGGAATGGCGTCCTGTTTTAGCAGATTCGTTGGCTCTTTATGTTACTAGTAAAAGTATTATTAATGAAAGTGATTTTCAAAAACCAAATCACGAAGGTGGAGTATATCTAGATAGTAAAGCTTCGAAATTATATATTGCTGAGTATGAGAAAAAGATACGCAGTCGGGCTAATTATCTTTCCTATGCCGATTATTCTGTTAGTTTTCGTCGAGCAGTCGAAATGCAGTGCCACAGATTAGGGAGGGCAATAGAGGAAAAAGATCCCGATATCTATGAACCGGTGGTGATTAGATGATACAAGAATCAGTACGCATTTTTGTTGTTGATGATTTTATTGCGGAAGAGAGGCGAAAATATTTGATAGTAATTATTTATGATATTAGTGATAATAAGCGACGTACAGCGTTTGCTAAGTATTTAAAGGGGTTTGGGGTTAGGGTACAAAAATCAGCATTTGAATGCATTTTACCTAATGCTAAATATGAAAAATTAATTAGAGGAATACCGTATCTAATAGAAAAAGAAGATTTGATAAGGGTTTATAAGCTAAGTAGTAATGCTGATATTAGGGTTTGGGGTTCAGTGGATTTAGTGGAGGAAGAAGAGGTTATAATTATATAAAGTATAATAAGGTGGAGTGGTTTAATATCAAAGATTTTCTTTAGCACCTTAGGTATGACTGATCCTATTAAAAATGATTACGATGAACCACTATTACATATTATGCGTAAATATAAACCAGAGCAGGTTTACTTGTTAGCCTAAGCAGACGGTATAATTCGTATATTAGCGATATATCCTTAGATGATAGCAGGAGCCTTATTATCTTTTGCTGAATATAGTGGTATAGGTATTAAAATTGCCTTAGGCATGGGGGGATTAAAGTAAGGGAAATTACTTGATTAAGGCTGATTTAGCGCCGCAAGGAGAGAATGGGAATAAAATGCAGGAAAAGCCAGCTAAAACAGATTATATTTTGATCTTATTAATACTTTACTGTAATAATGGCAAATTAAAGGTAAGCACCGCAACCTACAGTTTGAACATAGATTACACCGCAGTTTGCTAGGACAGGATTAAAACTATAAGACCCCTTTACGGGGACGGAAACTCGCCAAGAGGTCGGGAGGGTTTAGGACAAATTGTCGAAGAGGAATGCTGTATCTGATAGAAAAAGAAGATTTGATAAGGGTTTATAAGTTGAGTAGTAATGCTGAAATTAGGGTTTGGGGTTCAGTTGATTTAGTGGAAGAAGAGCTTATAATTATATAAAATATAATAAGGTGGGGTGGTTTAATGTCAAAGATTTTGTTTAGTACGTTAGGTATGACTGATCCGATTAAAAATGATTACGATGGACCGCTATTACATATTATGCGTAAATATAAACCGGAGCAGGTTTACTTGTTTATGACTAAAAGAATATGTGAGCTAGCAGATGAAGATGATCGTTATAGATTGCAGATTGAATACTTATGTGCTAAAGAAGAATTTACTTGTGAAATCATTGAACGGCGTTATGAGGATATTGATAATCCCCAAGAATATGATATCTTTTATCCGATTTTTGAAGAAGAACTTAACCATATCCACCTTAATAATCCTAAAGCACAAATTTTAATAAACCTTTCTTCAGGAACTCCCCAAATGAAGTCAACTTGTCACTTATTAGCTCTAACAGCCCCATTTCCCATAATACCGTTACAAGTTACGACTCCTAATGAAGGGGAGAATTATGGTTCTCCTGATTATGATATACAGGAAACTTGGGATAATAATATGGATAATCATACTGATTTGGGGATTAAAAATCGTACTAGTCAAGTAAATGCCGAAAACCTTAGGTTTCTGATATCAAGGGAAGCAGCTATAAGTAATATTAAGGCTTATAATTATACTGCTGCTTTAGAAATAATAATGTCGGTAGAGGAATTTGTTTCTCCTAATATAATTATTCTGCTTAATGCAGCAGTTTATAGAAAAAATATGCAACTTAGGGAAGCTGAAAGAGAAGTTCGTCTAACTGAATTTAACTTATTTCCTATTAAATCAGGGGATGCGAAAGAATTATTTGAGTATTTATTAATCTTAGGTTTACAACAAAAGACGGGGCAATTAATAGATTTTGTGCGGGGCATATCACCAGCTTTAAGCAGGCTGTTTGAAGCTTTTTTGGAGGAGAAATGTAATCGGAAAGTTAAAGAAGACTATTGCACTAGAAGTTATACAGATCCTAACCACTGGAGGTTAAAACGTGATAAAATAAGAGCTAAAGACCCGGAACTCTTAAGATATTACGATAGTAAGTATGATAATGCTTTTCGAGATAGTGATATAAGTTGCTCATCTTTATTGCCTATGATTGAATATGATTGTGGAGCTGGGGGGAGTAGTCCTAATGAAGCAGTTATTATGAGGGTGCAGAAGATGCGTGCAGTAGAGAAGAACTTAAGAAATCCAGCCGCCCACAATATTACAGCCGTTAAGGAAGAACAATTTGTGAAATTAGCCAGTATTTCCAGTGAAAGATTATTAACCGATATGCAGTGGTTATTTCGTTTAACTTATTCTCGTTATTTTCCGCGTGAAGGAGATTTGTGGGAAAGTTATGAGATAATGAATGCAAAAATTATTGAATTGCTTATGTTCGAATAATTTCTAGCACAGGTGGATATGTTTTGATATTAATTACTAAGTTTAATCTTACGCATTAATTAGGAGGATGAAAAAATGAAGAAACATACATTAATTTCATCTACTGGAAATAAACTGGCTTTATTAATTAATGTTTTGCCCCAGGAGATGAATTATATAGTTATAGCTTGTCATGGTTTTCTAGGTGGAAAAGAAAATCGGGGCTGGATAAATTATTTGAAATCAGAACTTGAAAAGATAAATATCGGCCTAGTTGCCTTTGATTTTGAAGGTTGTGGTGAAAGTGAAGGAGATTTTGCGGATATTACACTATCTAGACAAGCACTTAACCTAAATGATGTAATAGATTATGTTAGATTAGAATTTGCTAAACCCTTAATCCTTTTAGGACGCAGTTTTGGGGGTAGTACAATATTGGTGGGCGGATCTAATCACGAAGATGTTCAGGGATATGTATTATGGGCGACTCCCGTATTTTTACCGGAAACTTTTTCTAAAATCATGCCTGGTGTATATGAAAAACTTCAAAAAGGGGAAAAGATTACTTATGAGGATAATGGCCAGATAGTTAATCTTAACCCGAATTTAGTAGCTGATTTTGTTAACCATGATATGGATAATCATTTAGAAAATATTAAAGATAAGCCAGTTTTGATAATACATGGTGATTCTGACCAAGTTGTCGAGCCTTCTAATGCTCACTATATATTAAGTAAAAACCAAGCTGCTAAGTTACATATAGTTAATGGTGCTGATCACGGTTTTACTGGTCATGAAAAACATAGAATAGATTTAACTATTCTGTGGTTAGCTAGTAGATTTGCCTAATAATTGATATTAGTCTTCACTGCTAGTATCTATAGTTTCTACTAATTTTGAAATATCCTCTGATTGCGGATTAACCATAATTGTTCGAAAATCATCATAAATAACCATACCAGGTTTAGCTCCTTTAGGTTTGCGGACATTTAATCTAAAGGTGTAATCTACTGGTACTTTTTCGGAATCTTTGGCTTTACTATAGTAAGCTGCTAATCCGGCTGCCTCTTCTAAAGTTTTATTAGGTAAATCACTAATAGTTTTTATATTATCCGGCATTTTTATTATTACATGAGTCCCTGGTATATCTTTAGTATGGAGCCATAAATCTGTTTTTCTAGCTTCTTTAAGTGTAAGTTGGTCATTTTGTCGATTGTTTCTTCCTACTAAGATAGTTAAACCATCAGATGATAGGAACTCCCTAGGCATACTTTTGATCGGTTTAGATTTACGACGTGTATTCTTTTTAGATTTAATATAACCTTCTCTTTCTAATTCATCGACAATTTCTTCTAATTCTGCTATATTACTTGCTTCTTTAACGGAGACTAAAATTGATTCCAAATACTCTATTTCTTGCTGATTATTTCTTAAAAGCTTTTTAAGGTGTAATAAGGCTGTTCTGCTTTTATTGTATATTTTAAAATACCTTTGGGCATTTTGGATAGGAGTAAAGCGAGGATCAAGGGTAATTAATATATCTTCGTCAGTATAATAATTATACAATTTTACTTCTGAGTCGCCTTTTTTAAGTTTATAAGCATTAGCAGTAATAATTTCTCCAAGTAATCTATAGTTATCGTTATCGACAGCTTTACTTTGATCAGATTCTAAATGAAATTGCTTTTTATTAGCCTTCTTTAAGAACACATTTATATTACGAGATAAATTAACTTTTTGGGAATCAAGTTTGATATGGCTAAGTTTTTCTTTATAAAACACATCACAAGTTTTATTCATAGTTTCGTAACTTTTAGAATTAACATTTTCCATATTTCCTAATGGATATGGAGCATAATCGATAGGTATTTTTTTCTTATAAGCAATATGGCCTGTGATTCCATCCTTTTCTATCTTTTCGATAAGGTCTTTAATATAAGTGAAAATCGTAATAAATTCGTATTCTCCACACTCATCGACTGGCATATCAGGATTAAGACCTACTAAATTACAAATCTGTTTACCAGCAAAAGGGCTAATACCAGTCAAAACTTTAAATATGGCAGTTGCTAAAGTCGCATCCTCTTGTTGCCACATGTAATCAGTAAAATTTTCAAAACTTGTGGATAATATATCAAGCTTGTTTTGAGCAGGTGGGATAATATATTCTTGTCCGGGTAGTACTTCACGATATGAACTAGTTTCGCTACCATATTTTTTTGTAGCATCTATTATCAAGTTATTTTCTGGATTAACTAATATAATATTAGAGTGTTTACCCATAAACTCACATATTAATAATTTAGGTTTCCATTCTTGAAAATCATCTAAGCTTTCTATATGAATATGCACTATACGTTCAAATTCAATCTGTTCTATTTTGAGGATTTTACCGCCTTCTAGATATTTGCGCAGTACCATACAAAAATTAGATGGTTTAGCAGGGTTTTCAGATTTAGATGTACTAATGTGCATTCTTGCCCACCTTGCATTAGCAGAAATAAGCAATTTGATGTTTGATATTCCTGGTTGCCTAATAAAAAGACTTAACTCGTCTTTTTCTGGCTGGTATATTTTATCAATACGACCTCCTACTAGGTCATTTTGCAATTCAGTAGTAATAGCTTTAATTGTTAAACCATCGAAAGGCATAATTGTTAACCTCCTTCTTCCTCAAAAAGTATAACATTTAGGTAAAATGCTTACAAACTTCTATATACTGCTATGACTTAAAATACATAAATTTAATGATTGGACTAAAACTAATAAAAAAATAGGGATGGATAATATGCCGACTGCAACAAGTTTATATAAGAACATTTTCGAACAAATTTTGACGATAGAAACATGTAAAAAGGATTTAAGTAAGAAAATATTACTGCTTAAAGAAGGCAAACGTAGGACAAGTTATATATATGCGTTTTTAAGTTATGATTTTAATAAGCACGAATTATTAGAACATGCAACAATAGTTGCATTGCATAATTATGAAGAAACTATTTTAGAAAATATAAAGAAATTTTATTCCCACTGTACTGAGGACGAAATATTAACTTGTATCCGCAAAGAAATAAAGACTAGTAAGATGCTTTTGGATTCGGTTAAAAAACAAATGCACAACAAGTCGGAATTAAGTTTCACAGAAAAACGAATGTTTGATGAGGTTTGTAAGTATGTAGTAGAACAAGCTAGGGAATACATGAAAATAAATAAATAAGCTACTATAGAGTGAATTTTGAGGGGAAATTAAAAAACCTCCCCTCAATATGTAATTATTTTATAATTAAAACTGGAATTTTAACTAATCTAGTTATTCTATCAGTAACACTTCCTAAGACTAATTCTTGGAATTTATTTAGTTGTCTACTACCCATTATAATTAAATCAAAACCGTTGTCATTATCTATTAAATCAAGTATTAATGAAGCTGGATCCCCACCGGCTCTTTTAATTGTTGATGGTATAGAAAATTCTTCTAGCTGAGCTTGATATGTTTCTAATATCGTCTTGGAATTTTCCCTCATTGTATCAAGCTTTTCCTGGTAACTAAGTTTAGTTACATCTAGTTTTCCAGTATTATATACATTAAAGATTACAATATCTTTGATAAATCCAGCTTGATATAGTGCAATAGACTTTTCTATAGCTCTTTGTGATTGTTCGGAATCATCTAATGGCAATAATACTTTTTCAAACATTACATTGTTCAAAACACTTCCCCCTCAAATTATATTTTAGATAAAAATTAAGATATCATTAATTGATATTAATTTTTACCTAATTATGATTATAACAAACTTGACTAAGTACTTGAAATATATAAAACTAGATTTTAAGGAAATCTTGGAGGTTTATGTATGAATGATAAAATTCGTGTAGTAATAACTGGTGTTTTAGGAAAAATGGGAAAAGAAACTGTACAAGCAGTTATAGATGACAAGGACTTAGAGTTAGTTGCTGTAGTAGATATTAGAGGCAAAGATGAACCTATAGCAACGATAATTAATGGGGGACCAGATGATATTTACATACAAAATGATTTGGAAATGGTCATCGAGAAAGAAAAACCTGATATTCTGATTGATTTTACTAATCCACAGGCAGTTTTTAATAATGCTAAAACTGCTTTAAAAAACCGCCTTACTTGTATTATCGGGACTACTGGCTTAAATGATGTAGAGTTAAAACAGTTGGAAAAGATGGCCATAGAAAATGAAGTTGGTATTGCTATTATTCCTAACTTTGCTATTGGAGCAGTATTGATGATGAAATTTGCTCAAGAGGCAGCTCAGTATTTTCCGAGTGTAGAAATAATAGAAATGCACCATGATCAAAAAATGGATGCACCTTCTGGTACTGCGATAAAGACTGCTGAAATGATTAGTGAAAATAGAGGAACACAGCTACCGCACAATATTAGAGAATATGAAAAAGTGGCAGGTTGTAGAGGTGGAGAAGTTAATCAAATTCATATACATAGTGTAAGGTTGCCTGGGTTTGTGGCTCATCAGGAAGTTATATTTGGTGGCATAGGGGAGAGTCTAAAAATCAGACATGATTCTTTTGATCGGGTAGGTTTTATGCCCGGGGTTATTATGGTCATCAAAAAGATGATGGGAAAAAAAGGTTTAATCTATGGCATGGAAAACCTGATGTAATAATAAACTAGAATCCCTAACTGAAAATATTTATAGATTAAAACGAGCTAAGCCTCGTTTTTTTGTTTTCTGTTTTGGGAGGTTTTAATAGTACAAGCACCACCTTTATTAGTTATACATATACTGCTATTAATCGCTACTAACTGATATGCAAAGGAGGACAATAGGTGGAATCAATACTTTTTGGAACAAAAATTGCCGTAGTAGGTGGTGATGACCGAGAATTAGTTTTAATTTCTGAACTTGTAAAAATGGGGGCTAAAGTATATGCAACTGGTTTCCCAAAAGATAAAGTCGGGCATGAAGTAGTTGTAGTAAGGGACATAGAAGAAGTATGTGAGGCTGCAAATGTTTTGATATTACCAGTACCTGGAACTGATCCTAAGGGAGTTATTAGAGCAATATATGCTGAGGAAAATCTAAAATTAACCGAAAAGGCTTTATCTAGATTATCAAATAATGCATTAATAATAATCGGGTCAGCACAGCCGTTTTTAAAAGAATGGGCCAAAAAGTATAATCTAACCTTACTCGAAATTATTGAAATGGATGAAGTAGCAATATTAAACTCTATTCCTACTGCAGAAGGAGCTATACAAATTGCGATGGAGGAGACTTCCATTACTATACACAAAAGCAGATCTTGCATTATAGGTTTTGGGCGGGTAGGGATAACACTAGCAAAATCTTTAAAAGCTCTAGGAGCAGATGTAACAATAATAGCTAGAAGCACAGGCCAACTAGCTAGAGCTTATGAAATGGGATGTAGGGCTAAAGATTTTAAGGAATTACCAGAGATAATGGCTAATTCAGATATTTGTTACAACACTGTTCCTCATATGGTATTAGATAAACAGATATTAAAGAATTCTAACCCTAGTATTGTCATAATCGATTTAGCTACTCAACCGGGTGGAACTGATTTTGAAGCAGCCAACTTATTTGGGTTAAAGGCAATCTTAGCACCAGGACTTCCAGGTAAGGTTGCACCTATTTCTGCGGGAAGAATATTAGCTGATGTAGTTCCCCGTCTAATTATTAGGGAGATGTCAAGTTTAAATAAAGAACAGCTTTTGAAGAATAGGGAGGTGCTTTAAAGGGTGCATGAAGTGCAACAAACCCGATTAAGAGGGGTTAAAATCGGTGTAGTATTGACTGGATCACATTGTACTACGGAAGAGGTCATACCAGAGTTAAGAATATTAAAAAGAGAAGGTGCAGAAATCTACCCAATTTTTTCATTTGTGGTAGATGTGACTGATAATCGTTTCTATAAGGCAGAGGAATTAAAAACTATGATTAAAGGAGTTACTGACCATCCTATTATTAATACGATTGTAGGTGCAGAACCAATTGGACCACAAAAGTTATTAGATATAGTAATTGTTGCTCCAGCTACTGGGAATACTATAGCAAAACTAGCTAATGGCATTATAGATACTCCAGCATTAATGGCACTAAAAGCTCAGTTGAGGAATCAAAGACCTGTTGTAATCGCAGTTTCTACTAATGATGCTTTAAGTTTAAATGCTAAAAACATTGGTACTTTGTTAGCAATGAAAAACATATATTTTGTTCCTTTTAGACAAGATAATCCTTTAGAAAAAGCTAACTCATTAGTAGCTAATATGGATAAAATCACCGAGACTGTTATATGTGCGTTACAAGGAAGACAATTGCAACCTCTTATGTTAGGACCCTGCTAATCCTTGAGCATAATGAAATTATTGTGTTACAATAACTGTTAGATATTTTTACAGGAGGTCGTTCTCGTGGCACATGGAATTAGATTAGCAATAGTAGGGGCAACTGGAGCAGTTGGTCAAGAAATGATGAAGATCTTGGAGGAAAGAAACTTTCCCGTTAAAGAGTTGATATGTTTAGCTGCTCCCCAAGAGGCAGGCACTAAGCTTAGGTTTAAAGGTGAAGAATTAACAGTTAAAAGTGCTAATGCTGAAGCTTTTAAAGGAGTAGATATCGCTTTATTTGCAGTAGGAAGTGATGTTGCTGAGGTGTTAGCACCTTTAGCTAAAAAAAATAATTGTTTAGTAATCGACAATAGTAATGCATTTCGTCTAGTAGATGAAGTGCCGTTAATAGTTCCGGAAGTTAATGCAGAAGATATAAAATTGCATAAAGGGATAATAGCAAGCCCTAATTGTTCAACGACAATAATGGTTGTTGCTATTAATCCTATTTACCAAGCATTTGGTTTGAAAAGAGTTGTAGTATCAACTTATCAAGCAGTATCAGGTGCTGGAAAAGCAGGATTAGATGAATTAAATTCTCATTCGCAGGCATATCATGCTGGTGAAGAGGTGACTCCAGAAGTATTCCAACATCCCATTGCATTTAACTTAATTCCACACATTGATGAATTTGTGGATAATGATTATACCAAGGAAGAAATGAAGATGGTTTGGGAAACTAGAAAAATAATGCATATTCCCGACCTAAAAGTATCGGCAACAGCAGTTAGGGTTCCAGTACATCGGAGCCATTCGGAATCTATTAATTTAGATTTAGAAAAACCGGCAACAGTTGATGAAGTCCGGCAGGTACTTAAAAATGCACCAGGTGTAATTGTTCAAGATGATATAAAAAACAATATTTATCCTATGCCTTTATATACTTCTAATAAAGATGAGATATATGTAGGCAGAATTAGAAAAGATATATCTGGTGATAATAGTATTGCAATATGGGTAGCATCTGATCAAATAAGAAAGGGAGCAGCTACTAATACGATACAAATAGCCGAAATAGTTGTGGAAAAAAACCTTTACTAAAGAAGGTGTTTTTTATTGAATATTACCGTCCAAAAGTTCGGCGGAACCTCTTTAGCAACTTCTGATACAAGAACACAAGTTTGTGAGATAATAAAAAGGACCCTAAATGATAATAAACATGTTGTCATTGTGGTGTCTGCAATAGGTAAAGAAAACAACCCCTATGCAACTGATACATTGATAAATCTAGGCAAATCCATAAATCCACAAATGCCATTAAGGGAACTTGATTTTTTGATGGCTTGTGGTGAAACAATTTCCGGGGTTTTATTAACTGGGCAGCTCAATGCTATAGGTTTAAATGCACAATTTTTAAGTGGCGGTCAGGCGGGGATTGTTACTGATGAAAATCATGGTGATGCACATATAATTTATATAAATAATCAAAACATTATTGCTTTGTTAGAAAAAGGCATAACCCCTGTAGTTGCAGGTTTCCAGGGAATAAGTGAAAATGGCGAACTAACTACTTTAGGTAGAGGTGGAAGTGATACTACTGCTTGTGCTTTAGGTGTAGCCTTGGGTGCTGAAGTAGTAGATATTTATACCGATGTAGAGGGAGTTATGACAGCAGATCCTCGGATTGTAGATAATGCACGTTTACTTAATGATATTTCTTATAATGAGATTTGTCAGATGGCACGTGAAGGTGCTAAAATAGTTCATCCTCGAGCAATTGAAATAGCTATGCGAGGCAGTATACCACTTAGAATTAAGTCAACTTTCGCTAATTCGGATGGAACCTTAGTTAGTAATTATGTATCAGGACCTAATAATATAAAGGCTATTACTGATACCTTAATAACTGGAATAACCCAGACTTCAGATATTGCCCAATTTAAGATTAGGCTTAGCAGTAATAAAGATATCAACTATTGTGAACTAAAAGTATTTAGGTCTCTTGCTTTTGCCGGGATTAGTGTAGATTTTATTAATGTACAACCAGAAACTATTTTATTTACTGTTTCTTCAGATGCTACACTTAAAACTGTTGAGGTTTTAGAAGCGGTAGATATATTTCCGGATATAGAATTTAATTGTGCTAAGGTAGCTGTTGTTGGAGCTGCTATGACAGGGACTCCCGGAGTAATGGCACGTGTAGTTGAAGCCTTAAGTGAAAAGGATATTCCTATTCTCCAGTCAGGAGATTCATATACAAATATATGGTGCTTAGTAAAAGCTGAAAACATGACATTAGCAGTTAAGGCCTTGCACGATAAATTTGAATTAGGGAAATAATATAATGGTGGTGTTATAATGCAAGATTTGCGATTATTAACGGCAATGGTAACCCCCTATAATGATGATTTAGAGATAAATTATGAAAAAGTTAGTGAGGTTGCTCGCCATCTGGCCAATAATGGTACTGATGGAATAGTCGTAGCTGGTACAACAGGTGAATCTCCGGTATTAAGTCCGGAGGAAAAACTAAAATTACTTAAAACTACTAAAGAAGCTGTTGGCAGCAAGGTTAAAGTATGGGCGGGGACTGGAAGCAATAATACTAATGAATCAGTTTACCTCACTAAGGAAGCAGAAAAAATAGGTGCTGATGGTATCATGTTAGTTACCCCATATTATAATAAACCGAGCCAAGAAGGTCTTTATCTACATTTTAAAACTATAGCTGAAAAAGTTTCTATTCCAGTTATGCTTTATAATGTACCAGGCAGAACTAGTTCTAACCTTTTACCTGAAACTATTAAAAGACTAGTAGAGATTGAAAATATAATGGCAGTAAAAGAAGCTAGTGGCAACATGGATCAAGTTTCACTGTTAAAAACTATGATAAAAGATAAAGCAGTAATATATTCGGGTGATGACTCCCTTACGATGCCTATTATGGCTTTAGGTGGGCATGGAGTAGTAAGTATTGCCTCACATATTGTAGGAAAACAAATCAAAGAGATGATAAACTCGTTTTTAGCTAATGATATACAAAAAGCTATCGAAACTCATCTTAGATTGTTCCCGATATTTAAAGGTTTGTTTATCACTACTAATCCAGTACCATTGAAAGAAGCACTTAATATGCTAGGCATGGATGTGGGCGGGTTTAGATTACCACTAACAAATGCAACTTATGAAGAACAAGGGATAATAAGAGGTATATTAATGGATAATAATATAATTAAATAATTAATATAAAATAATTTAAGTTAACAAGAAATAACAATTATTGTTATCTCTCTATTTTTATGATAAAATTTACTTTTTATTCCATTAGCAATAGTTGTTGCTCATCACTCAATGGGTTATAATTAGTAGAGTACGATATTAGTGCGGAAAAACTAAATAAAAAGGAGGTGCAATTTTGTCTGAAGATTCTAAAATCCAAATAATCCCCTTGGGCGGATTGGGGGAAATTGGAAAAAACATGAATGTAATTAGATATAATGACACTATTGTTCTTATTGATTCGGGGTTAATGTTCCCAGAAGATGAGCTTTTGGGAATTGATGTTGTAATTCCTGACATAACCTATTTAATTGAAAATAAAGATAAAGTAAAAGCAATTCTATTAACACATGGACATGAAGATCATGTAGGTGCTCTTCCGTATGTACTCAAAGAATTTAATGTTCCAATTTACGGAAGCAAATTGACTTTGGGTATAGTTGAAGGGAAGTTAAAAGAGCATAATTTAGGTAATGTCAAATTAAAGACGGTTAGACCTAGGGATACTATTCAGATTGATGATTTGAAAATTGAATTTATACGGGTAAGTCACAGTATACCCGATGCAATGGCTATTGCAATTCATACTCCATTAGGAATAATATTGCATACTGGGGATTTTAAGTTAGACCAAACACCAGTGGATGGACAAGTTGTTGATTTTAGGAAATTAGCTGCCTTAAGTGAAAAAGGTGTATTAGTCATGATGAGTGATAGCACTAATGCTGATAAACCTGGCTTTACGAAGTCTGAAAGAATAGTTGGTAATACATTTGATGAATTGTTTGGAAAAATCGAAGGTAGGATAATAATAACTACATTTGCATCTAATATTCATCGGATTCAACAAGCTATAACTACAGCTGAAAACCATGGGAGAAAAGTTGCAGTTGTAGGTCGTAGTATGGTTAATAATGTTCGCATTTCTACTGAATTAGGTTATATAAATATAGCAGAAGACACTTTAATAGAGATGGAAGATATAGCTAAGTATCCACCTAACGAAATAGTAGTAGTCACTACTGGATCCCAAGGTGAGCCAATGTCCGCACTTACAAGAATGGCTACAGCTGATCATCGTTGGATTAGTATTGTTTCAGGGGATACAGTTATTATTTCTGCAACACCGATACCGGGGAATGAAAAACTTGTATCCAAGACGGTTGACTTGCTTTTCCGTCAAGGTGCTGAAGTTATTCATGAACGGGACATGGGGGTTCATGTTTCAGGACATGCTTCCCAAGAAGAGTTGAAGATTATATTAAACCTTGTAAGACCAAGATATTTTATACCAGTTCACGGGGAATATAGGCATTTGATAAAACATGCTCAATTAGCAGAAAGTTTAGGTATACCTCCTTCTCGAATATTTGTAGCCGAAAATGGTGATGTAATTGAACTTAACAAGAAAAAAGCTGCAATTGTTAGTAAAGTAACTGCTGGTAAAGTTCTGGTCGATGGATTAGGTGTAGGTGATGTAGGAAATATAGTTCTTCGAGATAGAAGACAACTTTCCCAAGATGGGATTATGATAGTTGTAGTAACATTGAATAAGAAGGTCGGGAATGTAATTGCGGGTCCAGATATTGTTACTCGGGGTTTCGTGTATGTGCGGGAATCCGAAGAATTAATTGAAAATGCTAAAGGAAAAGTAAGGGAAGTCTTAGATAATTGCGAAAAACGCAAAATAAAAGAATGGGCTATAATTAAATCTCAAGTAAGGGATAAATTAGGAAGACACTTATATGACAAGACAGGTAGGCGGCCTATGATACTTCCTATTATTATGGAAGTATAATTAGCAATTATTATGCTTATATCACGAATTTAGCTGGAATAATGTAATAGAGCCTATCTTAAAAAGTAAATAGAATTTAATAATAGGAGTATATTTCGCTGATTTTAAGCGGGATATACTCCTATTTTATTATCTGCAAAGAATTAACCGATAATCTTCTCTACCATTAAATGAATGTAGGCTTTTCTTTTGAATAAAATGAATTTAATTTCCCTATAAGGTCAATCTAATAAAAGGATTTGAATTGAAAGGGGAAAATTATTTATGGGTAAAGATAATCTGAAGTTTAGCGAAAACACCGAAAACACCGAAAACACTAATCAGGAGCAGACATTAGATAATATTAAAGAATTAGGCCAAATACAAGTACCTTCTTATAGGAGTGATGTTCATTGTTTGACTATTACTGGGCAAGTTGAGGGACATATGGTACTTCCTCCCCAAAATAAAACTACTAAATATGAACATGTCATTCCTCAGTTAGTTGCAGTGGAAGAAAACCCACATATAAAAGGCTTGTTTATAATATTAAATACGGTAGGTGGAGATGTCGAGGCAGGTTTAGCAATAGCTGAAATGATTGCTAGCTTGTCTAAGCCTAGTGTTTCTATTGTGCTTGGAGGAGGACATTCAATTGGTGCCTCAATTGCAGTTAGTGCTGATTATTCGTTTATTGCACCTTCTGCAACTATGACAATTCATCCGATAAGATTAACTGGCTTAGTTATAGGTGTACCTCAAACTTATGAATATTTAGATAAAATGCAGGAAAGAGTAGTCAGCTTTGTAGTAGAACATTCTAATGTTACAGCTGAAACATTTAGGGAGTTAATGTTTAAAACTGGTGAACTAGCTAGAGATATTGGAACGGTCTTAGTCGGAAAAGATGCTACTGAATGCGGACTTATTGACCAGGTAGGAGGACTTAATGAAGCAATTAAAAAGATGAATGAACTGAAAGAAAAAAAAGGAGGCTTTTTACAATGATAATATATGCACCAGACCCATTACAATTTTATCAGTTACCTTCGAGCAATACTATTACTTTAAAGCTTTCTTCTGGTGGACATGTAATAGCTGATGCTTATGAACATGATAAAATTAGGATTATAAGTATATCTAGTACAGACCCCATGGATTATCTAAATAATAAAATTCAACCTGGTAATATCATTCCTCTGAAATTCCAAATAGATTAATAATATAAAAACTAGATAACATACTTTAAGTCTGTTATCTAGTTTTAGACCATTTTAAGATAACAATATGCTATAATTTACAAGCATGAATTTTTAATGGAATAATATGGGACTACATTTTGAAAGCATAGTTGTATTCGTTGCTAGTTATGAGTATGGTCTTATTTTTATGGATATTATTGTGCTATTAAACTGATTTAAGATTAATTGAAAAATATGATTTATTATGTTTAATTGTTAATAGGGACTTGCATTTCTAGTTATAGGAACTTGTTTTTGATCTTAAATAAAGTAGTATAACTTAAAATTTTGAAAACCGTATATTAAAGACACAGCAAAGGATTTATAGTAATGGACGAAGAAATAGTAATATCATCTTCTTTTATATATGGCTTACAATATATAGGAGTTAATAATAAAGTTAATATTCAAAAACATGTTTTGTATAAATAAAATGGAGTGAAAAAATGCCAGTTACTAAAAAGTTACCAACTAAAACAAAAAAAAGTCCTAAAAAAAGCGTGAAAAAAGATAATAGTTCTAAAAAAATTAAAAACTCTGCTAAATCACCTAAATTCAATAACATAAAGATGGAAATAATCAGCCTGGTAATTTTCGTCTTATCCATATTTACATACATAAGTGTATCTAAGTTTAATGGAATACCTGAAGATATCCAGTTTATAGGTTTACTAGGAAGATACATAATGATAAGTTTAGAATATATATTAGGTGAAGCAGGAATTTTAGTAGCTTTCTTCATGCTCTTTTGGTCGATTCATATTGGGGTGACAAAAGAACTGTGGTCTATTCGTATGTGGGGTATTAGCATAATAACTATTACTGTAATAGTAGCTATTGGTATATACGATATCCCTAGTGGCATGACACCTTGGGAAGCAGGGCAACGAGGTATGGGTGGCGGATATTTAGGCGGAGGTATAGCATTTTCATTAACAAAACTGCTAGGCCAAATAGGATCTGCTATTATCTTGTTTTTAAGTGGAATTATTGGTTTATTGATGATTGTTAATCAACCGATAAAGGAAATAACCGCATTTGCAACTAAAAGCTTTAAATTAATTAAAGAAAAAGTATCCAACTTCTTTTATTATGAAATAGAAGATGAGCAAGAAGACAGACCAAATAGAAAAAAAGAGAAAAACCAAGTACTTATTAATAATGCTCCTGAGGAGACTCCTCTTAATCTTACACCTGTTTTTGAAAACAAAACTGAAACTCTTCCCATAAATAAAAAAGCGGATTCATATAAACCGGCTTTAGTTGATGAAGATTTAGCAGACGATGAAAAAGATATCGCACTTAAGATTGACGCTAATAACGAATATCGCAAACCTTCATTAGATTTATTGACTGATATTAGTAGTGAACGTACTATAGATAAGAAAAACATCAAACAAAGTATTGCTGTTCTGGAAGATACATTTTCCAGTTTTGGCATATTAGTAAAAGTCAATCAAGTAAGCTGTGGGCCAACAGTAACTCGTTACGAACTTACTCCTGCTCCGGGAGTAAAGATAAGTAGAATTCTTAGTTTAACTGATGATTTGCAATTAAACCTTGCGGCACCTGGAATCAGAATAGAAGCGCCTATACCAGGTAAATCAGCTGTAGGAATAGAGGTACCTAATAGTAAGGTTTTAAGTGTAGGGCTAAAAAACTTATTACAATCTTCTAATTTTATTAAACTAAAAACTCCTTTAGCTTTTGCTTTAGGTGAAGATATTACAGGTAATCCGGTTGTGGCTAGATTAAATGATATGCCACATTTATTGATTGCGGGATCCACTGGTTCGGGGAAAAGTGTCTGTATAAATAGTATTATAATGAGCCTGATATACAATACAACTCCAGATGAACTGAAATTAGTTTTCATTGATCCTAAAATGGTCGAGTTAACCGTTTACAATGGGATACCACACTTACTTACACCTGTTGTAACTAATCCTAAAAAGGCTGCTGTAATACTTAAATGGATGGTTACAGAAATGGAAAAAAGATACCGTTTATTTGCGGAAAAAGGTGTACGAGATATAGCACGTTATAATCTGGTCGCGACTGAACGAATACCTTTTATAGTTATTGTGATAGATGAATTAGCCGATTTGATGATGGTAGCACCAGTAGAAGTGGAAGATTCTATATGTCGCTTAGCACAGATGGCGAGGGCTGCAGGTATGCATCTAGTTGTAGCAACTCAAAGACCTTCGGTAGATGTTGTAACAGGTATAATTAAAGCGAATATTCCTTCTCGGATTGCATTTGCCGTATCATCCGCAATAGATTCTAGAACTATCTTAGATATTGGCGGAGCAGAAAAACTATTAGGAAAAGGTGATATGTTGTTTTTCCCAGTAGGGGCAGCAAAACCCTATAGGGTGCAAGGTGCATTTGTATCTGACAGCGATATCGATAGAACTGTAGCCTTTATTAAAGAACAAGCACAACCTAAACAAGAGCCCGAACCTTTTGAAGAAATAGAGGCTTCACTAGTAAATGCCGAACTTGAAGAGGATGATCTATTCTGGGAGGCGGTTTCTGTATTTGTAGAAGGTCAAAAAGCTTCAGTATCACTTTTGCAAAGGCGTTTAAGAATAGGTTATGCAAGAGCAGCCAGATTGGTAGATACTATGGAAGATAGAGGTATAGTGTCAGAGCTTAAAAACAACAGAACCAGAGAAATTCTTATAGATAATGAGCAATTTGACAAGCTATACGCAAGCCGGAAACTATGTTAATTTATTTTTGAGATATAATGGAGGATAGTGTATTATGAGACTTACACCACGTGAAAGAGAGATATCTGACCTTATAAAAAAGAATCCATTAATCTCACAAGATGAATTAGCTCAAATTTGCGGAATAACGAGATCCTCAATAGCAGTCCATATATCTAATTTGATGAAAAAGGGTGTAATACGTGGTAAAGGTTATGTTTTTAATGAGGAAACAGCTATAACTATTCTAGGAGAATGTTTCTTAGAAATTAACATAGAAGATAAAGGCGAAACTAATTCTGTAGTAGAAATAGAATATCGAGGATTACCAATTGAACTTAGTTCTGTTTTATGTAATTATGGAACGAAACCTAAAGTATTAACATTCATCGGTAATGATGATGTGGGAGAAATTTTCCTAAATGATTTACAAAATCTAGAAATAGATACTTCCAACATATTCAAACATCCCAGTAAAAGAAGTTGTCGCCGTGTTTATATTAACAATAAACTAACTTATTTTGAGCATATTTTATGGGAAGACTATCTAAAAGCTATAAGCACCAAAGAGTGGGCTTTTTTCAATTGTGACTGGCTAATAGTCGAAGATAAATTTGCAGAGGAAATAACCAAAAGGGCATTAGTTAAGAAAAATGAAGAATTGCCTTTTTTTTGTACTTATATACTAGGAAATAATATAGCAGATATTCCGGATTATCTCTCCTACTATTCGGTAGTAGTTATAGGTGTTGAAACTATCAATAATAGTGATATCATTATTAATAAATTATTAGAATTAAATAATAGCCCAGAGCAAATATTCGTGATTACAGACGGCAAATCAGAAATTCTAGTTATTAAAGAAAATAGAATAAATACTTTTCCATTGCTACCTAGTCAAGTTTTTCCCATAGAAGATAAAATAGTTTTTTTTCTAGGTGGTCTTATATATGGTTTGTTAAATAATCACCCTTTAAGGCAAGCTATAAGAATAGCAATTGGAACTGTTTAAAAAGAGCTTGTAAAGTTAAACTGAGATAAGATATGCGTAATTATAGGCTATTAGGAGTGAAAAGATGGATATAGGAGAGCACTTTAAAGAAGAAAGGGAAAAACAGGGATATTCTTTGGCAGAAGTTGAAGAAGAAACCAAAATACGCAAATATTATCTGGAAGCAATTGAAAACAATGAGTATTCAGTATTACCTCCTAAAGTTTATGCTACTGGTTTTGTGAAAAGATATGCTAAGTTTCTAGGTTTAAATGATCAAGAATATAGTGAATACTTTAAACTTGCTGCATATGGCCATGAGCAAACCGAGGATAAAATTGATCTTAGCACTTCTAGATCTAAAAACTTGGGTGGTTCTATTTCTTGGAAAAATGTAGTTGTAGCCTTAGTATTTTTATTAGTAGTTGTTTGGGTAGGAAATTACTTGGTAACTTATTTTACTAAAGATCATATAACACCACCGAATATAGTTGATTCACCAATAGTTGAACAACCTAAAGATATTGATGAGGAAGAGGATTTACCTCCAAAAGATATTACTCAACCTGACGAAATTGATGGGGTAGAAATCATAATTTATGCTAATCAGAATTGTTGGTTGAATGTAGTAGTTGATAACAACTCCGAGTATAATGCTACATTAGTCGCCGGTGAAGAATTGAAATTTACCGGAACGGAAAAAGTTTATATACATGCTGGTAATGCAGGTGGGATAAGTATAACTTACAATGGCGAGGAAATCCCAGAGTTTGGGCAGGTTGGTGAAGTAAAGGAAGCAACATATACATCATATTAGCAGTATAGGAGAATAATAAGTGGATATTGGTCTTATAAGTCTTGGCTGTTCTAAAAACCAGGTAGATTCTGAAATAATGTTGGCGATTTTAAAAAAAAGTGGGCATAAAATCGTAGGTAGCACGAACTTAGCTGATTTAATTATTATTAATACTTGTGGTTTTATTACTGATGCGAAGGAAGAAGCAATTGATACCATAATTGAAGTTGGCGAGTTAAAAAAACAGGGAGTTATCCACTACATTATTGCTACTGGTTGTTTAGCGCAACGTTATGGCCGAGAACTAATGCAAGAAATGCCCGAATTAGACGCTGTAGTAGGTATAGCTGATTATCAAAGTATAAAAGATGTTGTCGAACAGGTTAGCAGTGGTGAAAAGATTGTTTTAGTTAACCATCCCCCAACTGAATTTATAGAAAAAGGGCCGCGTATACTAACTACCCCTAAGGGTTCTGCATATTTGAGAATAACTGAAGGTTGTAATAATAAGTGTGCTTATTGTGCCATACCTGCGATTAGGGGAAGGTTAAGATCTGCCTCTCTTGATGAGGTATTAGAGGAGGCCTATAATTTAGCATCTCAAGGAGTAAAAGAGTTAGTCTTAATTGGACAAGATACTGCTTCATATGGTAAAGATTTAGGATATAAAAACGGTTTGTCTGAACTTTTGACTAAGCTAGATGAGATTACTGAACTAGAATGGATAAGGATAATGTATGTACATCCTGCCCATTTAACTGAAGATATTATTGAAGTAATAGCTAACCAGACTAAAGTAGTGCCATATCTGGATTTACCTATTCAGCATACTACTGATAATATATTGAAATCTATGCATAGAAAACATGATGAAAAACATTTATCCTCATTAATTTTAAAATTACGTAATAACATTAAGGATTTAGTATTACGCACTACAGTAATGCTTGGTTTTCCAGGTGAGACTGCAGATGATTTTAACCGTTTATATCAATTTATTGAAGAAAAACAATTTGACTGGTTAGGTGCTTTCAGATATAGCTTGGAAGAAAACACTCCAGCTTATAATTTTAAAAACCAAATAGAAGAAGGAATTAAAGAAGATAGACTAAATAGAGTTTTAACACTTCAAAATCAAATTACTCGCCAGAAAAATATTGCCCGAATAGGTTCTAAACAAAAAATACTAATCTCATCCAAAGTTGATCATAATCTATATATAGGTAGGGGCTATTTTCAAGCACCGGAAGTAGATGGTATTACTATGGTTAAAACTAATGAAGGTATAAACAAAGGGGAATTTGTTGATGTAGTTTTAAAAGCTGTGAGAGATTACGATATGATTGGAGAACATTATAATGAATCTCCCTAATACGCTAACCATTATGCGAATTATATTAATCCCAATTTTTATGTTTGTATTTCTAACTGGAATACCATATGGAGATTTTATAGCTACTGGTGTATTTATTTTAGCTGCTATTACGGATAGTTTAGATGGTTATTTAGCTCGTAAGTGGAATCAAATTACTAAACTTGGCATTATTCTTGACCCATTAGCTGATAAAATGTTGATTACTGCTGCATTAATTAGTTTAGTTCAATTAGGAAGATTACCAGGTTGGATAGCTGTAATAATAATAGTACGCGAATTTGCTGTAACTGGACTTAGATCAGTAAAAGCTGAGGAAGGAATAATTATTCCAGCAAGCAATTCTGGTAAGATAAAGACAGTAACTCAGATTATAGCGATAATATTATTAATATCCGAAAGTATTTATAAACCTTATCTAGATATTCAGATAGGGATGTGGGTTATGTATTTAGCTGTTTTTATTACTATAGTTTCCGGGTTAGAATATTTCTATAAATACAAATCTACAGAGTAGTGATTAATTTTTGAAATACTGAAATTAATCACTATTTTTGCGTATTATAATATTTTTTCATAAGAAAGATATTGTTTGCCTGGTATGGTTTTTGCATAAAAACAAAGTATGGAAAATATTTTCTCGAAAAGGATTATCAATTAGAAGTATTTTATAATTTTGTGAAGGAGGATGTTTAAAGGCTTGGACCAATAAATACAAGGAAAGACTAGTAAGTGGGGATGAGGCAGTTAAAGTTGTAAAGTTTGGTGATTAGATAGAGTATGGCTACTGTAAGTCCTATGGATAAACATGTTTATTTTACTTTAGACGCTGGAAATCCATCTTGCATGACTGCAATTGAAAATGCCGAATATATAACTTTAGAAATAAATGAAAATATGCCTCGGGTATTAGGTGGTAATCAAGAGATTGTTTATATTAGTGTGGTTGATTATGTATTTGAAAGTCGCAACTAACCATTTCCTACTTTAGGAGCTGGAGAGTTTACCGAGGCAAAGTAGAAAACAGCTGAACATATTATTGCAAAAATGCAAAATCGTTGTTGTCTTCAATTAGGCATATTAGTCGAACTGGTGGGCAAATCGGCTTTGTCGGAGGTGCTTATAATTTAATATGGGAGGTTTTTCAATGGATTGGATTAATGAATACAAGAAAAAATTGGTCTCTGCTGATGAAGCAGCAAAACAGGTCAAATCAGGAGACTGGGTTGAATATGGGTTTGGTATAAACTGTGCCAGAGATTTCGATGAAGCTCTGGCTAAAAGAAAAGATGAATTATATGATGTGAACATACGCTGCGATATAGGAGCTTATCAGCATTTCACTGCTGAAGCCGATCCTAGCGGGGAACATTTTACCTGGAATAGCTGGCATGTAGCAGGTCATGATAGGAAGTTTATCGGTAAAAACCTGTATTATATCCCGATGAAATTTCATGAAAACCCCATGATGACCAGGAAAGACTGTGTTCCTAACAATGTGGCAGTTATTCAAGTAACTCCTATGGATAAACATGGATACTTTAATTTCGGAGGAAGTTCTGTAAACTGTTGGGCAATGATAGAGACAGCTGAAATAACCATACTAGAAGTTAACGATAAAATGCCTAGGTGCCTAGGGGGGAATCAGGAATCTGTCCATGTTACTCAGGTAGATTATATAATGGAAAGCCGAAATGAGCCCATAGCAGTCCTGGGATCATCCCCGCCTACTGAAGTGGAAACTAAAATAGCCGAGCATATTATCGCACGACTATATGATGGAAACTGTATACAGTTAGGTATTGGGGGTACTCCTAATGCAGTAGGAACGATGGTGGCAGCATCTGATTTGAAAGATTTAGGTGTTCACACTGAAATGTATGTGGATGCATATTTGGAGATGTATAAAGCTGGTAAGATAACAGGAGCTAGGAAAAACCTGGATAAATACAAACAAGTTTACTCTTTTGCTATGGGCAGTCAGGAGTTATATGATTACCTAGACGATAATCCAGGATTAGCTTCATTTCCAGTTGATTACACCAATAACCCTTTCGTGATAGCTCAGATAGATGATTTTGTATCCATAAACGCCTGTATCGAAATAGACTTATTCGGGCAAGTATGTGCAGAGAGTGTAGGCACTAGGCATATAAGCGGAACCGGTGGACAATTAGATTTTGTGGAAGGGGCTTATAAATCTAAAAACGGTCAGAGTTTTGTGTGTTTGCCCTCCACTATTTCCATCAAAGGAGAAATAAAGTCCAGAATTCAGCCTACTCTGACTCCGGGCGCTATTGTTACCGATCCTAGGACTGCTACACATATGCTAGTTACTGAATATGGAATAGCTAATATGAAAGGTAAGAGTACCTGGGAGCGGGCTGAAGCACTAATAGAAATTGCTCACCCTGATTTCAGAGATGAACTAATTAAGTCGGCCCAGGAAATGAACATATGGAGAAAAAGCCAAAAAAGGCTATAATATATAAAAAAAGGTAATATAAAGTCAGATTAGTTATGACATATAAGAAAACGGCTCTCGGGCCGTTTTTCTTGTTTTAAAAACTACATTAAGAGTATTACCATAAATTGCGTCCCTTTAAGGCTGTTAGGCTATGGTATAATTATTTGGCGAAGGGAGGAGTATATTAATGAAAAATGGCGAATTTAGACTGCCCATTGCTATATTAGCCTTTATTCTTATATTAGGATTGCTTTTGGGTAGTTTTACCTTATACAACAAACTCGGAATTGTGGAACCATTGAGCAAAAAACTATATTTAATTGAAGCTGTGGATGAAGTAAATATAGATAAAGATAAACTTTATAATATTGAAATAAAACTAGGCAAATTAAATGATGTGCAAAAAACTTATCAGGAAATAATTACCACTATTGAAACTAAACTAGATAATGACGCATATCAATTAAAAATATTAGATAATTCTAATTCGAAATTGGATGAATTATTAATTAGTCTCCAACCGGCTATTTACGAAGCATTAGCTAGCCATCAATTCATATGGTTAGATGAACATTTAAATAGCATTACTGAGAAAATGGAAGTTTCACATCTATTATTTGTGGATGATGAAAATTTGTATATCCAATTAATTGACGCTGATTCATACATTTACAGTATTTTAGAAAGACCATCAGGAGTTTATACAAAGACCTCGGGGGGAATTAAATGATAGAAATATTAGTAGGATTAGTTGTAGCATTTATAATTTTTCTTTATATTATTGGCACAAATGTGACCCCAATAATACTAGTACTCTTAATTATGGGAGGACTCTATTTTTTGATGCAGGCTCAAGGGAACTTACAAATAGGAAATATTGGTAAAGGAATAAAAAAAGATATATCTATAAGTTTTGATGATATAGGTGGTCAAGAAACTGCAGCTGGTGAATTAAAAGAGGCCCTACAATTTTTAATGAAACCTGAGGAGATAACTCGTATGGGAATAAGGCCTTTAAAAGGTGTATTATTAGTGGGGCCACCAGGTACTGGAAAAACATTATTAGCTAGGGCGGCAGCTAGTTATACTAAATCAGTATTTATAACCGTTTCGGGTAGCGAATTTATTGAAATGTATGCTGGTGTCGGTGCTAAAAGGGTTAGGAACCTTTTTAAAGATGCACGCAAAAAAGCCAAAAACAGTGATTGTAATAATGCGATAATTTTTATAGATGAACTTGAAGTTTTAGGTGGTAAGAGGGGATCAAATACTAGTCATATGGAATATGATCAGACCCTAAATCAGTTATTAGTTGAAATGGATGGTATATCTAAGCATGAAGACTTGCCTATTCTTATCATAGGAGCTACTAATAGAGCAGACATGCTAGACAGCGCTTTGTTAAGACCAGGTAGATTTGATCGTCAGGTACAAGTAGGTTTACCAGATAAATGTGGTAGATCAAAGATATTAGATATTCATACTCGTAACAAACCAGTAGAAAACAAAACGGATTTAGAAGAGATTGCTCGAGCAACTTTTGGTTTTTCAGGTGCACATTTAGAAAGCTTGAGTAATGAAGCAGCTATATTGGCAATGCGGGAGGGAAATGAACAGATTTATAAGGAGCATTTTATGGAGGCTATTGACAAAGTTATTATGGGTGAAAAACTTGAACGTAAACCGATAAGATCAGAACTAGAAAGAGTCAGTATTCATGAAACAGGTCATGCTATTGTTAGCGAAGTTGTCGAGCCTGGTTCAGTAGCTTCTTTGACTATAATACCGCGTGGTAAAGCTTTAGGTTTTATGAGAAAATCGCCTCAAGATGATCAATATCTATATACTAGGGAGCATTTAGAAAATCAGATTATGATAATGTTAGCTGGCGCTATAGCAGAGGAGATAAAGTACGGGAATCGTAGTACTGGGGCTCAAAATGATTTTGTTCAGGCTTGGGATTTAACTAGAAAGATAATTGATGCAGGTTTATCATCATTAGGAATTGTAAATTCTTCCGATGTACCTACAGAGATATTATATAAAGAATGTAAAGAAATTTTAAGAAAAATGGAAATAAAAACACAAGAGGTATTAGAAAAAAGACAGACTGTTTTATTTAATATTGCTGATTATATTTTAGAAGAGGAAACAATAGATAGGGAAAAGCTAATTGAATTACTAAATTAGTAAATTTAAGGTAATGATAAGCTCCTTTCAATATAGACAGTGAAAAACAAACTGTCATTTGGAGGGAGCATTTTTTATTTTTCGTTTAGAAGGATGATTAGGGAGGTAGAAAGAATTATATTATAGAAGTTAAATATTTTAAAATAGTCAAATTGCCTATACTAAAACTAGATTTAGTTTTTAAAGGGGATGAACTTTTAGATGAAAAAGGCTTTTATCATTTCAACTGGTACAGAGCTTATACTTGGTGACACTTTAGATATTAATGCTTCATTTATTAGTCAGCAATTAGAGCTCATAGGCATTAGAGTTTTAGGAGTCAGCACGGTCGGTGATAATGAAAGACATATAAAAAGCGCATTTGAATTAGCACTTAAATCAGCTGACATTATTATTGCTAGTGGCGGTTTAGGTCCTACTAGAGATGATCTAACTAAGGAAGTAGTATGTAAAACTTTAGGACTGAATATGAAACTAAATGAGTTGGAGGCAGATAAAATAAGAAGTTATTTTGCTAGTCGTGGTAGAGAGATGCCTGAATCTAATTTAAAACAGGCTATGTTTCCTGATAATGCTACCATTCTGCGAAACCTATTAGGAACAGCCCCAGGTATTTTTTTAAAGCAAGATGATAAAACGATAATATTATTACCTGGTCCTCCTCAGGAAATGAAAAAGATGTTAATTGAGCAGGTAATACCATTATTAAGAAGCGATTCTAATTTTTTAGGTAAATTATCTGTAATTAAGACGGTGAAAGTATTTGGACTTGGCGAATCACAGGTGGAAAAAAGACTATCCTCAATAATAGATAATTTACATGGATGTAGTGTTGCTCTTATTGCTAAGGAAGGTGAAATATTAATTAGAGTAACTGCAGAAGGGCAGGATTTGGAGGCTAGTAAAACTATACTTAATGAGATTATAGATAAGATTGAAAAAGAATTAGGTAAGCATGTTTATGGTTTCGATGATGATGAACTCAAGTCTATAGTTGCCAAGCAGCTCACTGAAAATAATTACAAGATAGCGGTAGCAGAGTCTTGTACTGGTGGTCTAGTATCGAAATATTTGACAGATATGCCTGGTAGTTCAGAATATTTATGGGGATCGATTATTTCTTATAGTAATATGGCTAAAATTCAGCTATTAGATGTTTCTAAAGAAACCTTAAAAAGGTTCGGGGCAGTAAGTAAGGAGACTGCAGAGGAGATGGCTAAAGGTATTTTGAAAGTTTCTGGGACTAATTTAGGATTGGCAATTACGGGAATAGCAGGACCAGATGGTGGAAGCCCTGAGAAGCCTGTAGGCTTAGTCTATATAGCCTTAGCTTATGATAAAGGTATTATAGTGGAAGAATTACATTCCGTTGGAAATAGGACAGGTATAAGAGTTATAGCGGCGAAAAGCAGTTTAGATTTGGTGAGGAGATTTATTAAATTTGGATATTCATAAGATTTAGATAATTTTACTTAAGTTCTAAATAATAATATGAATTGACATATTTAGTTTAACTAGATTATAATAAATGCGAACATATGTTTGAGGAGGATGGATATGTCAAAAAGAGAATTTGATCCGGGAAAGATAGAAGCATTAGATGTTGCTATTAAAAGTATAGAAAAACAGTTTGGTAAAGGTTCTATTATGAAACTAGGGGAAAATGTATCCATGAATATCGAGGTTATATCAACTGGATGTATTTCCTTAGATTTAGCTCTTGGGGTAGGTGGGTTGCCGAGGGGACGAGTTGTTGAAATATTTGGACCCGAATCTTCGGGTAAAACTACTGTGGCTTTACATGCAATAGCTCAAGCTCAAAAGGATGGTGGACTTGCAGCCTTTATTGATGCAGAACATGCCTTAGATCCGCTATATGCTAAAAACTTAGGAGTTGACACGACTAATCTTTTAGTATCTCAACCAGATAGTGGTGAGCAGGCTTTAGAGATTGCTGAAGCTTTAGTTAGGAGTGGAGCTATAGATATAGTAGTAATTGATTCAGTAGCAGCCTTAGTACCAAAAGCTGAACTAGAAGGTGAAATGGGCGATGTTCATGTGGGGTTGCAGGCGAGATTAATGTCTCAGGCTCTAAGAAAACTAACTGCACATATTGGAAAATCGCATACGACATGTGTTTTTATAAATCAGATACGGGAAAAGGTAGGTGTGATTTACGGAAGTAATGAAACTACTAGTGGCGGGAGGGCTCTTAAGTTTTATTCTTCAGTACGCCTTGATGTAAGAAAAGGTGAACCTATAAAACAGGGAACTGAATTGCTCGGTAACCGTACTAGGGTAAGAGTAGTCAAAAACAAAGTTGCACCACCATTTAAAACGGTGGAATTTGACCTTATGTATGGGCAAGGAATATCTAAAGAAGGGGATCTATTAGATATCGGATCAGAGATGGAAATAATCACGAAAAGTGGTTCTTGGTATTCCTATCAAGGTGAACGTTTAGGACAAGGTAGAGAAAATGCAAAAGAGTATATTAAAAATCATCCAGATTTCTATAAACTGATCAGCGATCAGATTACAGAAAACATAAAAGAAAGGACTAAGGTACCAGACCCAACAGATGAAGCTTGACACTAAAGTATAAAATTACTAAAATCTATATAGAACTTGGTTAGAAGTTGTACCTGATGAATTTGACCTGTAAGCTCTAAATTTTTTATATATAATAGTATTATAGAGATTTTAAGGACTCTAACAAAGAGTTTTATATATATTTTAAAACTAGTCTTGCTAGGTTGCAGTGGGATTAAAGATGCCTACTCCATTATTAAAGTTGTAGTTTAACTTCAACTTTAATAAATTGTGGGTGAATTTAATTAAATTCTAATGGTCGTCTTCTAATAAAAGCCGAGTTTTAAAACTCGGCTTTTTTTAATTTTAAAACAAATATTGATACTATCAAATTTATAGGAGGTGAATTATATTAATACACTATTGAGTTTTATCTTTATTACAGTTTCTTTAGCTGTGGGACTAACTGCTGGTTACTATGGTAGACGTCTAGTAGCTGAAAGTAGAATTGGTGCTGCAGAAGAACTAGTAGCGAAAATGATAGAAGAAGCTAATAAAGAAGGAGAAGGTAAGAAAAAAGAATTACTTCTAGAAGCTAAGGATGAAATACATCGTAATAGACAGGAAGCAGAAAAAGATATTCGTGAAAGACGTAGAGAATTAGATCGAGTTGAAAGGCGTATTGTTCAAAAAGAAGAAACTTTAGATAAAAAATCTGACAAAATTGAAAAAAAAGAACAAACGATACAAAATAAAGAAAAAGAAGTAGAAAGGCATCAACAAGACTTAGAAATAATTCGTACTCAAAAATTAAAAGAGTTGGAACGCCTTTCCGGCTTAACTGGGGAAGAGGCCAAGGAAATCCTACTTCATAATGTGGAACAAGAAATAAGACAAGAAACAGCCATTATGATTAAAAGGATTGAAGAAGAGGCTAAAGAAGAGGCCGATAAAAAGGGGAAAGACATTGTAGCATTAGCTATACAAAAGTGTGCAGCTGATGTGGTTTCCGAAACTACGGTATCGGTAGTAGCTTTACCTAATGATGAGATGAAAGGTAGAATTATTGGTAGAGAAGGAAGAAATATACGGACTTTTGAAACTTTATCAGGTGTTGATCTAATCATAGATGATACGCCTGAGGCTGTAATTTTATCTTCTTTTGATCCTATACGTAGAGAAATAGCTAGGGTAGCATTAGAAAATTTAGTTTCTGATGGCCGAATTCATCCAGCGAGAATTGAAGAGATGATTGAAAAAGCTAAGAAAGAAATTGATCAGGAGATCCGGGAGGTTGGAGAACAGGCTGCTTTTGAAGTAGGCGTTCACGGTTTGCACCCTGAATTAATAAAGTTATTAGGTAGATTAAAATATAGGACTAGTTATGGCCAGAATGTGCTGAAACATTCGATTGAAGTGGCACACCTAGCTGGGATTATGGCAGCTGAGCTTGAAGTTGATATAGTATTAGCTAAACGAGCAGGGTTGCTTCATGATATCGGAAAAGCAATAGATCATGAAGTATCAGGCCCTCACATTGAGATCGGTGTAAATTTAGCTAAAAAATATAGGGAAAGCAAGGAAGTTATCCATGCTATTGCTGCTCATCATGGAGATATTGATCCAGAATCAGTTGAAGCTGTTCTAATACAGGCGGCTGATGCAGTATCAGCTTCACGGCCGGGAGCACGTCGTGAAACATTGGAAACTTACATCAAGAGATTAGAAAAACTAGAAAATTTAGCTGAATCTTTTGAAGGTGTAGAGAGAACTTTTGCCATACAGGCTGGTCGTGAAATAAGAGTAATGGTTAAACCGGAGAATATTGATGACTTACAAGCTATTAATATTTCTCGTGATATAGCCAAAAAGATAGAACAAGAACTAGATTATCCGGGACAAATAAAGGTAGTTGTTCTGCGGGAAACTAGAGCAATTGAATTTGCCAAATAAGCAAATTATTTAAATTAAGATTAAAACAGGGCTTAGCCCTGTTTTTTTATTGACACATTTTACTAAGGGTTTTGGGCAGGAATTCACCTTTTATCTGACGAATCGTTTATTAAATGTCCAAAAAGGGGAAGATTAAATTGAAATCAACTAATGGTATAGAACTAATTACTGCCTCATTAGATTATCCGGAACTTAATATGGTTAAATATGATGGGATAAATAGTATTATTACCTTTGAAATAGCATTAATTTCTGAAAAAGTCGATGAACAAAAGCTTTTTGAAAGGGAATTAAATAAGTGTTTAAACACTTATGATAAACTAAGGGGAGTAGAACCGATTACTCGGTATATAAAAACAAAATCTATTAGAGGATTATGCTTGATTAGCTTTCATCGGGATATTGAAACAGTTAATAGGGAAGAATTAAAGCTTTTTATTAAATTAGCTAATAGTTTTTTAAGTGAATTTTTAATTAAAAATGATCTGAACTATCCTGATGCAATTAATAATAAACAACTTAAAAGAAGTTTGTTAGACCAAATATATAAAGGTAGCAAAACTAAGAGTAGTTACCTTGTATATCGCCAGAATGGTAGGGTAATTTTTCATAATAGATAAAAATGGAGGCATATCATTGAACATTCTTGTTATTGGTGATGTTGTCGGGCAACCTGGACGCAAAGTTATTAGAGAACTCTTACCAGGTATACAAAGAAAACATGATATAGAATTTACTGTAGTCAATGCTGAAAATGCTGCTGGTGGTAGGGGCTTAACTAAAGATGTTATGGAGGAATTACTAACATCTAATATAGATGTCTTAACTATGGGAAACCATGTATGGGATAATAAGGATATTTTCAACTTTGTTGATACTGAACATAGGTTAGTAAGGCCAGCTAATTATCCTGATTATTGTCCAGGGCAAGGTTACCATATTTATAAAGCTGGTTTTAATATAAATGTAGCAGTCATTAATTTGTCAGGTCGCGTATTTTTAGCACCTTTAGATTGCCCATTTAGAAAACTAGACGAAATATTAGCTAGTATTGAAGGAGAAGCAGATATAATTATTGTCGATTTTCATGCTGAGGCTACTTCTGAGAAATTAGCTTTAGCTTATTATGCTGATGGTAGAATATCTGCTTTATTAGGAACACATACCCATATTCAGACAGCAGATGAAAGAATTTTACCCGAAGGAACAGCTTATATTACAGATTTAGGCATGACTGGACCAGTTGATTCTATTTTAGGTATGAAAAAAGAAATAGTAATAGAAAGGTTTATAAACCAGAGACCAGCTCGTTTTCAAGTTGCTAAAGGTGCAGCTCAAATACAAGGCGTAGTATTAGAATTGGACAACGATTCCTTAAAAGTAGATAAAATTTATAGAGTTGCCCATATATTAAATTAAATAGAAGAAATATCCAAAGTTTCCCCCCAGAAAGCAGGAATTACTTGATATTATTAGAATATAATTCAATAGAGCAGTTAATACAATATTTTATACAATATTTGAGGGGGTTAATTAGATGGAGGTATTAAAAGTTTCAGCTAAATCTAGTCCAAATTCTGTAGCTGGAGCACTTGCGGGGGTTTTAAGGGAAAATGGTGCCGCAGAAATTCAGGCTATAGGTGCTGGTGCCATAAACCAATCAGTTAAGGCAATAGCTATAGCTCGTGGTTTTGTTGCTCCGAGTGGGATGGATCTTATATCTATACCAGCGTTTACTGACATAATGATTGATGGTGAAGAAAGAACTGCTATTAAATTTATTATTGAGCCTAGATAGTTAAGTAGTCAAATTACAAACTATTATTAAATAACCTGCTTTTAGCAGGTTATTTATTTTTAAGGGGGTTTATTATTATGAAAATAATTGATTTGCATTGTGATACTATTTCTGTCCTGACTGAAAAAAATATGCCATTATACTCTAACTCATATCATTTAGATATTAGTCGGGCTATGAAAGCAAATATATTAGTGCAATTTTTTGCTATGTTTACTATGCCTACAGATCAGAATATAGCACTTAAAAATATATTATTACAAACAGAAAAATTTCTTTCAGAGTTAGTAATTAATGAATCTTATATTTATTTAGTGAAACAGTATGAGGATATTAATTTAAATAACGATAAGATCGGTGCAGTACTTCATCTTGAGGGTGCTGAGGCTATAGGAACTGACCTAGAGTTGTTAAGATTATTTTACCGGCTTGGATTGCGTAGTATGGGACTTACTTGGAATAATCGCAATTTATTAGCAGATGGTGTTGGTGAAGGTCCTAATGCTGGCGGCTTAAGTAAGTTCGGTAAAAAAACAATCAAGGAAATGCAAAAATTAGGTATAATCTTAGATTTATCTCACATTTCCGAGCAAGCCTTTTTTGAAACATTTGATTATTATGACAACCCCATTATGGTCACGCATAGCAATGTACAAGGAATATGTTCACATAGACGTAACTTGAGTGATGAACAATTAAAAACATTAGCCCAAAATGGTGGTATAGTTGGTGTTAATCAAGTTAGTTCCTTTATTAGCGAAAAGAAAGCTGATATAAACGGTCTAATAGATCATATTCAGTATATTTCTGATTATATCGGGGTTAATCATGTCGCCTTAGGTTCTGATTTTGATGGTGCTGATGATATAATTATGCCCGGGATTGAAGAATATAAACAATGGGAAGAACTTCTTACCAAACGTGGTTTTATGCCCCAGGAAGTGGCAAAGATTCTTCATGGCAATGCCTTGAGGGTTATGGAAAAAATATTAGTATAAATTTATGAATGGAGATATTAGCCATGTATGATTTACATATTCATACCAAAGCTTCTGATGGAGTATATTCTGCAGAAGAAATTATAGATAATGCTATTAAGATTGGGCTTGAGGGAATCGCTATTACTGATCATGATACTGTAGACGGTTTAAGTGTTGCAAAAGATTATCTTAAAAAGCTAAAAACTACTCTTAAGTTCGTTCCCGGTATTGAATTAAACACAGATTACAAAGATGTTGAAGTCCATATTTTAGGCTATTTTATAGACTATTATCATCAGCCACTTTTAGACAAGTTAATTGAAATAAAACAATCTCGTTATGAAAGAGCAGCGAAGATGGTGGAAAGATTACACAACATAGGTTTAATTATAAGTTTTGAGGATGTAAAAAGAATGGCTGAGGGGGGCGTAATTGCTAGACCTCATATAGCCCAAGCCCTTATGGACAAGGGTTATGTCTTCTCTGTTAAGGAGGCTTTTAATAAATATATAAGTAAAGGTCGTCCAGGATATGTTCCCCGATATAAGTTTTCACCCGATGAAGCTATTAGTTTAATTAAAGAATCTGGAGGAATAGCAGTTTTAGCTCATCCTGGATTAATTAAAAACGGAAATATAGTCGAAGAAATTATAAAAATGGGGATAGAAGGGATAGAAGTATATTATCCTCAACATCATCCCATTCTAATTGATAATTACCTGAAAATATGTAATGAAAATGGCTTGCTAGTTACCGGAGGTTCGGATTTTCATGGTATAGGTGCTGGTGATAGTCATGGTAGGCTAGGAAGTACAGGAATTAATCAAATATTATTCAAAAAACTACAAGATTTTCATATTATTAAAAAGAATAGCTAAAAATTTCACTTACTTGCAGGAATTAATAAGAAGGATGTAGAACTATCAACCAGTCGTCAATTTATTAGAAGGGTTGGTAGTTCAATGAAGAAATTTGCAGGAATATTAATTACAGTATTGTTTGTTCTCCATTTTGCTAGTATATCTGTAAGTGCTAACGAAATATATGTTGTTAAACAAGGTGATAGCTTATGGAAAATAGCTACAAATAATAATCTTACAACTAATGATTTAAAAAGGTTTAATAATTTAGAAACAGATTTAATTAAAATTGGGCAAAAATTAGTGTTAAAAAATACTACAAACGAAAACATTAACCCTGTCACTAAAGCTAGAACAGCTACACCTACCATCACATCTGATTCTCATAAGACTTATGTAATTCAAACTGGTGACAACTTATGGTCGATTGCTAAAAAACATAATACAACAGTAGAGGCTATAAAAGAAATTAATCATTTAACCTCTGATGCATTATATGCTGGTCAACAACTATCAATTTCATCAGTTGTAAAAAATGTGCAAGAAAATCCTTCTAGAGGTGGTATACCATTTCAGGGCGATAGATTAATTGGAGTAGCTAGCCAATATTTAGGAACTCCTTATAGGTATGGAGGGCAGAGTCCCGCTGGATTCGACTGCTCTGGTTTTACCTCATATATTTTTAACCAGTTTTCCATCAAAATGAACCGTACTGCTGCTGGACAATATAGTCATGGCATTGCTGTATCAAAAGCTAATTTAGCAGTAGGTGATTTAGTTTTCTTTGGTGGTGGAAAAGGTATTAATCATGTAGGAATTTATAGGGGCAATGGACAGTTTATTCATTCTAGTTCACCGAGAAATGGAGGAGTTATAAACTCTTCACTTAGTGAGAATTATTATGCAAAATCATATGTAGGTGCTAGAAGAATATTAAAATAAATAGGGGGAGAATTTTATGGAGGAGCCGAATCTAATAGATATGTCGTCTACGATTTTTGGCAATAAAGAATGGAAAGAGTTAGAGGATAGGGAATTGGCTTTTGGTGCAGATGTTTTATTAGATGAGCTAATAGATAAAGCCAAATGGTCAAATACCGAAATAGCATGGATACTTAGGCGAATGATTTACTTTTACGGAAAAAAAGACCCATTACTACTCAAAGCTCCACCCGAAAGGCTCTTTACTAATATGGTCGATGTTTTAAGAACCTTTTATCTAATCATTGATTTAACTAATCCGGAAATTGATGACAATATGCGTAGTTATTTAACTACTAAATTAGCAGATGCTACATGGGGCATAAACTCAAGAACTCGTGAATATTTACATAAGCTTTAAACTAATTTCAGCAACTCTATATGTGTTTAAAAAAACTATATTTATCGGCATAAATTAAAACCGCTAATATAGCGGTTTTTTTGTAAAGTATAGCAGGATAAATAATTTTTTGGTTTTAACAAGAATCTAATTGTTAGCTAGCTTTGCTTAAGGGTCAGGAGGCTATTATGGTTAAAGGGAAAAGAGAAGAAAATATTAAAAGGATAATTCTTTTGGAGGATCGTATTATAGATTGTGAGCGCTGCCCTACCTCTTTGCAATGTATACGCAAACCGAGCCTAGGTAAAGGGGACTTAGTACCAGATGCAGTATTGATTTTTGAATCTGATAAAAACTGTATAGAAGATATAAGTGATATTATTGAAATAAGAAAAACTATTTCTACTAATTTAGGTATAAAAAGCATTTACCATACATTTTTAGTACGATGTCAACCAAAATCGTGTACTTGTCTAAATAACATTAATTGTTATGGAGGTCGTAAGTTAATTGATAAGGAATATGATTGCATACTCAATAATAAAAAATGTAGTGGTATACCTATAAATCCTTCTGATGAGCAGATAGTATCTTGTATGCCTTTTGTGATAGAAGAGATTGAAATATTAAAACCATCTTATATTTTCTTGTTTGGTGAAAGGGTAATAGATTTCATGTTAAAATCCTTAGGAGTATTTAACGATTATAAGATACCAACCGTAATCCATGTTGATGATACATCTTTAGTTTTGCTAGATAGTGAGGAGTATTTTGATAGTGATTATTGTGCCCAGATAAAAATCTAAACATTTTTTCACAATCAACAAAGGGAATAATTAACACCAAAAAAGGGGATAGGCTTAGCCTGTCCCCTGTTCTTTTGCACTTCATTAATGAATATTAATTTTCCAAAAGGCTAGTGGAGGCAAATAAATGATAAATACTTCTTGGTATCAGAAGTCTATTGCTGAATGTATAGATAAATTAGCTACTAACAGTAGTAAAGGTTTAGCTTTAAGTGAAGTATCTAAAAGACAAGCTGAAAGTAAAAACATTCTAGAGCAAGGATCTAGAATAAGCCCAGTGAAAATATTTTTAAACCAGTTTACTGATACCATGGTTTTAGTTTTATTGGCTGCAACTGTAATATCAGGAATAATAGGTGACATAGCTGATGCTATTACTATAATGGCTATAGTTGTAATTAATGCTATTTTAGGGTTTGTACAGGAATATAGAGCTGAGCGCTCTTTAGACGAAATAAAAAAACTTGGTTCTCCACATGCGATAGTTTTAAGAGCTGGGATCAAATCTAAAATTTTGGCAGAAGATTTAGTGCCAGGTGATATAGTTTTCATTGAGGCGGGTGATAAAGTACCAGCAGATTTACGCTTAATTGATACTTTTAGTCTAGCTATAGATGAAGCCATCTTAACTGGTGAATCTGTACCTGTAGAAAAGGATGGTACGGTCGTCTATAAGCATGAAGTTCCTATTGCTGAACAAAGAAATTTCGCATTTATGGGTACTGCTGTAACCCGCGGTAGAGGCGTAGCTTTAGTAGTACATACAGGCATGGAAACAGTTATGGGGCAAATAGCCGAATTAATGAAAAAGACTGAAGAATCTTTAACTCCTCTCCAAATAAAACTAGATCAACTAGGAAAAATACTTATCGTAATATGTTTAATAGTATGCACCATAGTTGCTGTTATGGGCATACTAAGGGGCGAATCAGTTCTCACCATGTTAATGGCTGGAATAAGTTTGGCAGTAGCAGCAATACCTGAGGGCTTACCTGCTATTGTTACTATAGTTCTAGCATTAGGTGTACAGAGAATGGCGAAAAGTAATACTATTATTCGCAAATTACCTGCAGTTGAAACACTAGGTTGCACAACAGTTATTTGTTCAGATAAGACAGGAACTTTAACCCAAAATAAAATGACAGTTAAAAGAATTGCTAGTTTAGATTTAATGGCATATATTGAGGGTACTAGATATTCTCTGATGGGGAAGAACAAAACAGTAAATATTATGAAAGATAAGGCTCTAAGTCTAACGATTAAAAATGCTTTTCATTGCAATAATGCAGTTTTAAATGATAAAGGGGAGAATCAGGGAGATCCGACTGAATTAGCTTTATTAGTAATGGCTAAAAAAGTAGGACAAAAATTAGAATATAAACGAATCAGAGAAATACCATTTGATTCGACACGTAAAAAAATGACGGTTGTAGTTGAGGCTAAAGGTGAGTACTTTGTTTTTACTAAAGGTGCTCTAGATATGTTAATCGATTCTTGTGAAAGTATTATTAAAAACAATCAGGTAAATAAATTAAACGGTATGGATAAGGAAAACTTGTTTAAGATCCAAGAGGGGTGGGCCAATGATGCCTTAAGAGTTTTAGGTTTCGCATTTCGTCAGTTAAGTCGTCAGGATGCTCTAAATTTACCAGATAGTTTACTAGAAAGCAGCTTAACTTTAACCGGCTTATGTGGAATGATTGATCCTCCACGAGAAGGAGTCGAACAGTCAGTAAAAGAGTGTATCAAAGCAGGGATAGTACCAGTAATGATTACAGGAGATCATCCTACAACAGCACGGGCCATTGCTAATACTATTGGCATAACTGACCAAGCTAAAGTTATAACTGGTATGGAAATTGATATAATGAGTGATCAGGAGTTATATAAGGGTGCTTTAGCTAATAGGGTTTTTGCGCGGGTGACACCACAACATAAAAACAGGATAGTTAATGTATTAAAGGCTAAAAACCATGTTGTAGCAATGACTGGTGATGGGGTTAATGACGCCCCTGCAGTAAAATCAGCAGATATTGGTATAGCTATGGGAATAACAGGTACCGAAGTTACCAAAGAAGTTTCAGCAATGGTTTTAGTTGATGATGATTTTTCTACGATAATAAAAGCGGTCTACGAAGGGCGAGCAATTTATGATAATATACGAAAATTTATCCGGTATCTTTTAGGCTGTAATGTTGGAGAAATATTAGTTATGTTTTTAGCTTCACTTTTTGGTATGCCACTCCCTTTGTTACCTATTCAAATACTATGGGTGAATTTAGTTACTGACGGTTTACCTGCTATGGCATTAGGTCTAGAACCTCCTGAACCAGGAATTATGGACAGAAAACCTCGTCCTAAAAAGGAAAGCATTTTTGCTCGCAGGCTGGGCTGGATTATATTAGGCCGTGGTCTTTATATAGGTGTTATAACTTTAGTCGTTTTTACAATTGGTTTAATATATGCACAAATAAATGGTATATATGATTTAAATATTCCTCGAACTATGGCATTAACTACTCTAGTATTTTGCCAGTTATTTTATGTTTTTGAGTGTAGATCAGAAAAACACTCCTCATTTGAACTTGGTTTTTTTAGCAATCCATTTTTGCTTGTAGCAATTACAGTATCAATAATTATGCAATTAGCAGTTATATATCTACCATTATTCCAAAATGTATTTCATACTGTTCCACTAGATGCTTGGCAATGGGCAATCATTTTAACAGTAGCCGGGGGCAAATTAATTTACAAGAATATATATGCTTTAATTAGAAGTATTTTTATTTAATTACCTGCTTATGTTAAAACTTATGTTAAAATTATTTTTAGTTGAAAGTACTATATAATTGAAGAAAATCATGAAATAAAAACAAACAAAAAAATCCCAACTTTCAAGGTTTTATTATGGACAAGTTCATAATATTGATTTCATTTAGAGAGGTTGATTTAAAGATGATCAGAAGTATGACCGGATTTGGGAAAAGCCAGGTATCCGATTTGGGTTATCTGGTAACTTGTGAAGTACGAGGTGTGAATCATCGCTTTTTAGATCCTAATATTAGAATTCCTCGACGTTATAATATTTTAGAAGAAAGAATTAAGGAAGAATTAAAAAAACTTGTAACTAGAGGCAGGTTGGAAATAAGTATAAATATCGAGAAAACAGAAGAAAGCGTAAGGAATATCAAGCTTGACAAAGATTTAGCTATAGTTTATTATAATAATTTGAAGGATTTAGCGGATAACTTAAGAATTTCGTCTGAAATCGATGTTATAGACATTTTTAGGCTACCAGATGTTTTTACTTTACAAGATGATGAAGAAGACATGGAAATTGTATGGCAAGTATTGCAACAGGCACTATCTGATGCTATGCAAGGTGTAATCGAAATGCGTACTAGGGAGGGACACAATTTAGCAGTTGACCTATCAACTCGCAATAAAAACATACTCAAATTAGTTGAAAAATTAGAAGTAAGGTCCCCTATAGTTACTAAAGAATATATAGAAAAACTTAGATTAAAAATCCAAGAATTAATCGATCAAGAATCAATTGATGAGCAGAGAATTTTAACTGAGGCAGCGATTTTCGCTGACAGGTCAAATGTTACCGAAGAGATTGTTCGTCTTAAAAGTCATGTGGGATATTTATCTGAATTATTAACCAAAGGTGATTCTGTAGGAAGAAAATGTGATTTTCTGGTACAAGAAATGCTTAGGGAGATAAATACTATAGCCTCTAAAGCTAATGATTTAGAAATGAATCGAATTGTAGTTGATGTTAAAGCGGAATTGGAAAAAATCAGAGAACAATTGCAAAATATTGAATAATTGGAGGTGAGTCCGGGTATCCGGAAATATTATGGATGTTAAGTTAGTCAATATTGGGTTTGGGAATATTGTTGCAGCTAACAGGATAGTAGCTATTATCAGTCCTGAATCTGCACCTATTAAGCGAATTATTCAAGAGGCTAGGGAAAAAGGTGTATTAATTGATGCTACTTATGGACGCAGAACACGAGCAGTTATCGTTGCAGATAGTGCTCATGTTATTCTATCTGCAGTGCAACCAGAGACAGTAGCTAATCGTCTTGGTTCAAAAGATGTTGCTGATGATGAATAAAGAGCAGGAAGTGTTTTAGTGAAATGAACCGCAAAGGAATTTTATTCGTAATTTCGGGACCGTCAGGTGTGGGTAAAGGAACCGTAAGAGAAGGTTTAATGGAAAAAGTAAGGAACATAAAAAATTCTGTTTCTGCCACTACTCGACCTCCTAGAATTGGGGAAGTAGATGGGCAGGACTATTTTTTTATAAGTAAAGAAAAATTCGAAAAGTTGGTTGAACAAGATGAGTTTTTAGAATGGGCTCATGTATATTCAAATATGTATGGCACACCTGAGAAATTTGTACAACAAGTCTTAGATAAGGGTATAGATGTTTTATTAGAAATTGACATACAAGGTGCACTTCAGGTGAAAAAGAAAAGACCTGATGGAGTATTTATCTTTCTTGCCCCACCTAATATAGAAGAATTAACTTATAGGTTAATAGCTAGGGGTAAAGATTCTCAAGGGAGTATAGAGCAAAGAGTGAAAGCATCACGAGCTGAAATGAGCTATATAGATAGATATGATTATTTAGTAATAAATGATGATATTGAGGATGCTATTAAAAATATAGAATCTATTATAATTGCAGAAAGAAGTAAAATAAAAAACATTAAATACGAGGTGAATGTGAATGATTCCTCCATCGACTAAAGACTTAATGAAAATTGCTGATAGTAAATATGCTGTGGTAGTTGCGGTGGCTAAAAGAGCTAGACAGTTATCAGAAGATCAAAAAGATGATGAAGACTATAGACTTTCAAATATGGTTACTAAAGCATTAGATGAAGTATTAGATGGTACAATAGTAGTAGCTAATCAGGAGAAGGAATAATCTAGAGGGGGTGGCTTATATGGCTAAGACGATAGGTATTGGTATTACTGGAGGTATTGCTGCCTATAAAATTGCCGATTTAGTTAGTAAGCTTAAAAAAGAAGGTTTTGAAGTTATAGTTATGATGACTGAAGGCGCAACTAAATTTATAACTCCATTAACTTTAGAAACACTTTCAGGTCGGGAAGTTGTGACAGATGTATGGCAAAAATCTCGTGAATGGAAAGTACAGCATATAGGAATTGCAGATGAGCTTGATATGTTGGTGATTGCTCCTGCTACTGCTAACTTTTTGGCAAAAATGGCTCATGGGATTGCAGATGATTTATTATCCACAATTTGTGTAGCTAATACTGCACCAGTATTAGTAGTCCCATCTATGAATACTAAAATGTACGAAAATGTAGTGGTACAAAGTAATATGGACAAATTAATGGAATATGGATATCAGCTAATGGTTCCTACTAGTGGTAAATTAGCTTGTGATGCAGTTGGGAAAGGCAGATTACCTGAGGTGGAGGAAATAATTGATGAAATTAATCGCATACTTTTACCTCTTAATGATTTAAAAGGAAAACGTATAATGATTAATGCTGGTTCAACTTGTGAAGATCTTGATCCAGTAAGATTTATTTGTAATAGAGCTACAGGCAAGATGGGATATTCCATTGCTGAAGAAGCAGTTAATCGAGGTGCTGAAACAATATTAGTCAGTGGTAAAACATCTATTAAACCTCCTAGGGGAGTGGAATATATTTCTGTATGGAGTGCTGATGAGATGTATGAGGTAATGCTCGACTATCATCCTAGTTGTGATGCAATTGTAGGTGCAGCTGCAGTAAGTGATTTTAAAATAGCAAATATGGCAGGTAAAAAGTTGAAGAAAACTGAACAAGAGTCTGATAAATTAGTTATAGAACTCATTGGTACACCAGATATACTAAAAGAGTTAGGTAAGATAAAAAGAGAAGATCAAGTAATGGTTGGTTTTGCTGCTGAAACTAACGACTTAGTAGAAAATGCTACAAAAAAGCTAGTATCTAAAAACCTGGATTTTATTGTTGCTAATGATGTGACATGTAAAGGGGCTGGCTTTGCTTGTGATACTAATATTGTAACTATTATACAAAAAGATGGTAAAATGGAATCATTACCTATAATGAGTAAAAGTAAAGTTGCAGCAGCTATAATCGATAAAGTGGTCGAGTTATTTTAGACTTATAAGGAGATGAAGGGGTTGGCAAGAAATCTATTTACTTCAGAATCAGTTACAGAAGGGCATCCAGATAAGATTGCAGATCAAATTTCAGATGCAATTTTAGACGCAATTTATGCTCAGGATCCTTATGCAAGGGTAGCTGCTGAAACTATGGTTAGTACTGGTTTAGTTCTGGTAGCCGGGGAAATTAGCACTGATTGTTATGTGGATATTCCCAAGATAGTCCGTAATACCATTTTAGAAATTGGATATACAAATGCTGAATATGGGTTTGATAGTGAAACATGTGCAGTATTAACTGCTCTTGATGAACAATCAACTGATATAGCTCTAGGTGTAGATAAAGCACATGAAGCTAAGCAAGGTGAGATGAATGATGTCGATATAGAGGTTGTAGGAGCAGGCGATCAGGGTATGATGTTCGGTTACGCTAGTAATGAAACATCAGAATTAATGCCTATGCCCATTTTATTAGCTAATAAAATGGCTTATAAATTAACTGAGGTACGTAAAAATGGACTTATTCCTTTTTTAAGACCAGATGGGAAAACTCAGGTAACAGTAGAATATGAAGGTAATACTCCTATCAGGATTGATACTGTTGTAGTTTCAACTCAGCATCATCCCGAAGTTGATTTGGCAACAATTGAGAAAGAAATAATTGAACATGTAATCAAACCTATAATTCCAACAAATATGCTAGATGCTGATACGAAATATTATATAAATCCAACGGGCAGATTTGTAATTGGTGGGCCTCAAGGTGATTGTGGCTTGACCGGAAGAAAGATAATAGTCGACACTTATGGCGGCACAGCTAGACATGGTGGAGGTGCATTTTCCGGAAAAGATCCTACCAAAGTAGACCGTTCTGCTGCTTATGCAGCTAGATATGTAGCTAAAAACTTAGTTGCTGCTGGAGTTGCAGATCGTTGTGAAATACAACTTGCATATGCAATAGGTATAGCATATCCAGTATCTGTGAGGGTAGAAACTTTTGGAACGAATAAGATATCTGAAGAAAAGATAGAAGAGCTAGTTGAGAACAATTTCGATCTTCGTCCCGGAGCAATTATAGATTATTTACAATTACGTAGACCAATTTATAAAAAGACCGCAGCATATGGACACTTCGGTCGTGAAGATGCTGATTTTATATGGGAAAATATTGATAAAGCAGAATCTATCAGGCAACAAGCTGGACTATAAGATGGGTTCAAGCTTATAATATTAAGAAAAATGAGGTCGAATACATAAGTTATTACAACACAAGGTGGGTCTAATCTCGCCTTGTGTTTATTTATAGGGAGATTTTAAATTGGATTATGCTGATGTTTTAATAAATATACCATCAACTAACTTAAATAGAAGTTTTACTTATGCTATCCCGGAAGCTTTAAAGGCAGATGTGGCATTGGGGAAAAGAGTTTTAGTTGAGTTTGGTGGGCAAAACATAGAAGCATATGTAGTATCATTTAAAAATGATTCTAATATCTCAGATGTAAAAGATATAGTTCATGTTTTGGATTCTAGGCCGGTTATAAACCAAGAACTGCTTAAATTGGCTTATTGGATGGCGGATAATTATTTGTGTCCAATCTCGATAGTGCTAAATGCTATGGTACCTAAAGCTATTACTAAGACTAAAGCACAAGTTATAATTCCATTAGTCTCACTAGAAGAATATAAAATTAATCCAGAATTTAAAAAATATCTTTCTTTTTTCACCAAACTTGAAAAAGACAAGGAAATGAATTTATCACAAAGTAAGCAGTATATTACGAAAGAAGACCTAGATTATTTGGCTTTACTCGGGCTTATAAGAATTATTAATAAATATACTAAAAAACCTAGCCAAACTTTAGGATATATTTATAAATTAGCAGTAAAATCTGATGATATTAATCTAGAAAAACTAGAAAGAAGAGCACCTAGACAAGCAGAGATCTTGAAATTATTACTAAAGGATAGTGTTGCTTGTGAATGGTTAGATAAAAACTTTAGTAAGTCATCAATTGCTGGGCTAATTAATAAAGGTCTAATAATTAAAGAGCTTATTCCAACGAGTTTTTCTGATGGCAATATCTCACCTACTGAGGAACAAATCGAAGCTATAGAAACTATTAATAATGCTTTAGGTAAAGGAAGAAAAGAATTTTTACTTTTTGGGGTGACTGGTAGTGGTAAGACCGAAGTATATATAAATTCGGCACAGTATTGTATTAGTCAAGGTCAAAATGTTCTGATGCTAATTCCGGAAATTGCATTGACTCGTCACTTAGTGGAGGTAATTTCGCAACGAATAAATAATATCGCTATTTTACACAGTAATATGTCTAATGGTGAGAGACTTGAAGAATGGGAGAAAATTAGCAATGGTGATGTTAATTTTGTTTTAGGCACTCGTTCGGCAGTATTTGCTCCCATAACTAATATTGGCCTAATAATAATTGATGAGGAACAAGAAACTACTTATAAACAGGAAGAAACACCTAAATATGATGCCCGTGAAGTAGCACGGGAAAGGGCCTTGTACAATGGAGCAGTTATTTTATACGGGAGTGCTACTCCTTCTTTAGGCCTATTCTATAAGGTTCAAGGTAATGAAGTATCAATGTTGACTTTGAAAAATAGGATTGGTACAGCTAAACTTCCACAAATTAAGATTGAAGATCTAAAAAGCAATTTGGCAGGTGGAAATAGAAGTATTATATCTGGCCATCTAAAAAACAAGATTACTGAAAACTTAATAAATAAAGAACAAACAATTTTATTTATCAACCGACGTGGTTATTCGCCCATTACAGTATGTCGTCAATGTGGGAAGGTACTTAATTGTCCACATTGTTCGGTTGGAGTAACATATCATAAAAGCCTAAACACAAATATTTGTCATTATTGTAATTTTAATATGGATTTATTGATGAATTGTCCAAGCTGTAAAAGTAATTATCTTCAACAAGTTGGAACTGGAACCCAAAGGGTAGAAGAAGAGGTTCGTAAACTTTTTCCTACTGCACGAGTGGAGAGACTTGATCTTGATGTAAGTCGTAAAGGTTTACAACAGGAGTTATTAAGAAAGATGAAGAATAAAGAAATTGATATTTTAATTGGCACACAAATGGTAGCTAAGGGTTTAGACTTTCCTAATGTTTCTTTAGTAGGTATAATTGACGCAGACAGTATGTTGGCATTGCCAGATTACAGAGCTACAGAGAGGACTTTCCAACTTATTGTTCAGGCTGCTGGAAGAGCAGGTAGAGGGGACAAACCTGGGGAAGTGATAATACAGACTTACAGCCCAGATAATCAGGTAGTCCAATGGGCAGCACAACAAGATTATGTGCGATTTTACTTTGAAGAGATAAAACAAAGAAAGATCTTAAATTATCCACCCTTTTCAAGCCTTTTACGAATTGTGGTATCATCTAGTAATGAGAATAAAGTGATGAAAAAAGCGGGGGTGATTGCAGAACTTATAAACGAGGCTATAGATGCAAAAGAGGATTATATCCAAATACTAGGTCCAGCTCCATGCCCAGTGCAAAAGATAAGTAACAAATATAGGTATCAGATAATCGTAAAAAGCAATAATATGTTATTATTACAAAGTGTAAGATACTTCATTATGAATGAAGTGAGATTTCCCAATGGTAAAATAGATCAAGATATAAATCCTAATACCATGATGTGAGGAGGGGGAGATATGTCAGTTTATAAAGTGATTACAGTGCCAAATGATATATTACGCCAAAAAGCTAAACCAGTTAAGAAGGTAAATGCTGGAGTTCTACGGCTTTTAGATAACATGAAAGATACTATGTATGCATTTGATGGAGTAGGATTAGCGGCTCCGCAAATAGGTGTATCTAAAAGGGTTGTAGTCGTTGATACTGGGGAAGATTATTATGAGTTAATTAATCCATTAATTATAAGTGCAGATGGTGAACAACTTGGTCAAGAAGGCTGTTTGAGTGTTCCGGGAGTTGTGGGAAATGTAAACAGGTCAAAAAATGTAACTGTTAAAGCTATGAATCGAGATGGAGAAGAAATAAGCATAGCAGGTACTGATTTGTTGGCTAGGGCACTGCAACATGAGATAGACCACCTAGATGGCATATTGTTTATTGATAAAATAGAAGAAGTTGTAAATGAAGATAATAGACTGGAGGAATGATAGTGAGAATAATATTTATGGGCACTTCGGTGTTTGCTGTACCTAGCTTAAAAAAGCTCATTAATAACAATTTTACTATTGTTAGTGTTGTAACCCAACCAGACAGACCAAGGGGTAGGGGGAAAAAGATGCAGCCAACACCAGTCAAAGAAATTGCTGAAGAATATAATCTTGAAGTTTTTCAGCCTCAAAGAGTTAAGGATCCAGATACTATTAACTACATCTTAGATTTGGAACCAGATTTGATTGTAGTTGTTTCTTACGGACAAATTATACCTACAGAAATTCTAGATTATCCTCGTTATGGCTGTATTAATCTGCATGCTTCATTACTTCCCGAGTATAGAGGGGCAGCTCCAATACAAAGAGTTATCATGGATGGGAAAAAGGTTTCAGGAGTAACTACTATGTTTATGGAAGAGGGACTAGATACGGGTGATATTATTATGCAAGTACCTATTCCTATAAATAACGATATCAATCATGGTGAATATGAAAAAAAACTAGCTGCTGCAGGTGCGGAACTATTGATTGATACTATAAGGACAATTGAAAGTGGTTCTATGCCACAACGTAAACAAAATGATGAAAAAGCCACTTATGCACCGATGATTACGCGTGAAGATGAAAAAATTGACTGGAATAATACAGCAGAACATATTCACAATCAAGTAAGAGGATTAAATCCAGAACCAGCGGCCTTTACTATTATTAATGGAGTTAAAGTAAAAATTCATAAAACTATCTTAGTAGATGAAAATCAAACTGGGCAGCCAGGTGTTGTTATAGATACTGACCGTGATAAGTTCACAGTTCAGACTAAGCAGGGAAGACTTCTAATTACAGAAGTTCAAAGGGAAGGTAAAAGAAGAATGAGTGCACGAGATTTTTTACAAGGTTTTTCACTAGAGAAAGGGTCTCTATTAGATAGTTAGGGGTTTACAAATTGGAAAGTAAAAAGCGGATTTATGTAGGTTTATTAGCAGGTAGTTTATTATTTGCCTTAGCTTTAATAGGATCGATATGGTATCTCTTAATTAATCGTGATATAATAATAAGCCAAATAATACTAGTTATTATGGTTGCATTAGCAATAATTATTTTCGGCATATTAGGTATAGGTATATTATCTATAATTATAATGATTATAAGATCTGAAGCTATTCCTTCACTTGAAAACATAACTTACTTAGCTAATGATTTACTTTTTCCACTAACACTTTTTACTGGAAAATTAGTAGGAATAAAAAAAGAAAAGATATTAAGATCTTATATTGAAGTTAATAATTATTTAACTAAAACTAAAGATTTATATATCCCTAGTAATAAAATTATGATTTTGTTACCACATTGTTTACAAAACTCTGAGTGTTCTATTAAGATAACTAATGACATAAATAATTGTAAGAGTTGTGGTAAGTGTAAAATTGGCGAATTAAAAGAGTTAGCAGAAGAGTTTAATGCAGTAATTAAGGTAGCTAGTGGTGGGACTTTAGCTCGTAAGTACATATTAGAAACAAGGCCACGAGGAGTAATAGCGGTTGCATGTGAAAGGGATTTATCTATGGGTATCCATGATATAGGGACAATTCCAGTTTTAGGAGTATTGAATATTCGACCTAATGGTCCTTGTTATAATACTGATGTAGAAGTTAGTGATGTTTATGAAGCTTTGCAAACCATGTCTAAAGGAGGCTTTTAAAGTGAGTTTTATAGTTTTTATATTACCAGCAATTATATTGTCTATTTATGCCCAGATTAAAGTTAAGTCTACTTTTAAAAAGTATTCTAATATAAGAGCGATGAAAGGTGTAACTGGTGCAGATGTAGCTAGCGCCATTTTGCGACGCAATGGACTAGGTAATGTTAATGTTGAACCAGTAAAAGGCAGTTTAACTGATCATTATGACCCTACTACACAAACTGTAAGGTTATCTGAAACAGTTTATGGGAGTAATTCGATAGCAGCAATAGGTGTAGCTGCTCATGAAGTTGGTCATGCCATACAACATAGTCAAGAATATGGGCCATTAGAACTAAGACACAAATTAGTACCACTTACTAACTTTGCATCTGGTGCATCTTTTCCTATACTATTATTAGGTTTTATTTTGTATAATGCGAATTTAATTTTAGCAGGTATTATTCTTTTCTCGGCTGTAGTTCTATTTCATTTAGTAACACTGCCAGTAGAAATAAATGCATCTCGCCGTGCTGTTGTGCAATTAAGTGAAACGGGTATAATTAGTAACCAAGAGGTTCCTATGGTAAACAAGGTTTTAAGTGCGGCTGCCTTAACTTATATTGCAGCTACATTATCTGCGATTGCCAGCTTACTTTACTATGTGATGATATTTATGGGTAGTAGTGATTAATAATGAGGTAGATAAATGGAATCAGAACAATTAAAGACAATTAATCAGGTTAGAAAACTCTCTATGTCTATAATTCATGATGTCACAGAACAGAAGGCATATTCTAACCTAGCCTTAGAAAAAGGCTTGAGAGATTCTAAGTTAAGTCAAATTGATAAAAATTTAACCACAGAAATTGTTAATGGTACTATTCGTATGTTAAAGCACCTAGATTGGGTGCTTAATCTTTTTCTGACTAAAAACATTGATAAATTAAACCCTTGGATTAAGACGATTTTACGTATGACAGTATACCAAATATTATTTATGGACAGAATTCCCAATTATGCTAGTGTAAATGATGCTGTAGATCTAGCTAGAAAAAAAACTAATCGCAATTTGAGTGGTCTTGTCAATGGAGTTTTAAGGAATTTGATTAGAAATATCGATAATATCACTTACCCGAAGAAAGATTCCATCGATTATCTTTCGGTTTATTATTCGCACCCTAGATGGTTAGTTGAGATGTTATTAAATGATTATGGCTTAACAATTTGTGAACAGATTTTACAATATAATAACCTAAGGCCAGAATTGCATTTGCGTGTAAATATACTGAAAACTAGTCGGGAGGAATTAATTCGCGAATTGAACGAAGAAGGTGTTTTATCTGAAATAAACGAATTATCACCCGAGGCTATTAATGTTAATAAATTGAGTGTTTCCTTAGATAATACCAAAGCTTATGAAAAAGGTCATTTTTATATTCAGAATGTGGCCTCTATGTTAGCTGTCTCAATTTTGCAACCTAGGGCATATGACAGTATTTATGATTTATGTAGCGGGGTTGGAGGTAAAGCGACTAATTTGGCAGAAATGATGGGTAATCAAGGGGAAATTTATTGTTTCGATATATATAAGCAAAAAATATCTCTTCTAAATAATAATGCAAAACGTTTAGGTATAAATATAATAATTCCTCATCTAAAGAATGCACTAGATATAGATTCAGAGCTTGCTGCCGATATGGTCTTATTAGATGTACCGTGTTCGGGCTTAGGAGTTTTAAATCGACGCTCCGATTTAAGGTGGAATAAGAATAGCGAGGATTTAAGCGATTTATATAATTTGCAAAAAGAGCTATTAATAAAAGCGGGACAAATAGTCAAAGTAGGAGGATATATTTTGTATGCTACTTGTACTATGAACAAGGCTGAGAATGAGTTTATAGTGGAAGATTTTGTCCGTAATTTTAACGACTTTGAACTAGTTGGATTTAAGGATAGAATTAAACATTTCCCCCTTGATGATCAAGATCAAAATCAGGCTGATGCTGGAATGTTAACAATTCTGCCTGGTCGATACCAGACAGATGGTATGTTTTATGCACTATTAAAAAGGAAGGATGCTAGCTAGAAATGGAGCAACCAAAAGTAGAGTTACTAGGCTTAAAGCTAAAGGAGTTAGAAGAATTCGTTTTGTCTATTGGCCAACCACGGTTTAGAGCTAACCAATTATTTAAATGGATATATAAAAAAAAGGAAAATTCTTTTTATGAAATGAGCGATTTGCCTAAGGATTTAAGATATCAACTTAGCGAAATAGCGGCAGTATCAATTCCTCGAATATTAAAGCAAAGAGTCTCTAAAGATGGTACTCGTAAATATTTAGTGGAATTTAAGGATAAAAAGAGAGTTGAAACAGTAGTAATTCCTCAAAGTTCGGATAAAGACACCAAATATTCATTATGTCTTTCTACTCAGGTAGGATGTCCTATAGGTTGTAGTTTTTGTGCTACTGGGCAAGGTGGTTTTCAGAGGAATCTAAGTTCTTATGAAATAGTCGGGCAAGTTTTAAGTTCATCTAGAGAGCTGGCGAAAAAGTTAAAAAATGGTGACCAAGATCCCATAACCAATATAGTGTACATGGGAATGGGAGAACCTATGTTAAATTATAATGAAATGATTGAATCTATTTGTATGATAAATGATAAAAAAGGTATTAATATCGGACAAAGACATATAACTATATCTACTGCAGGTGATGTTGGGGGGATAAACAAACTTGCTGAAGAAGATTTGCAAGTAACTTTAGCGATTTCCCTACATGCTAGTAGTAATTCATTACGTGACAAACTAGTACCTTTAAATCGTAAATATCCTATCGAAAAGCTAATTGAAGCAGTAAAAATGTATATTAATAAAACTAATCGTAGGGTAACATTTGAATACATTTTATTAGATGATGTAAATATAAGTAAAATAGACGCTTATAATTTAGCTTTACTTGTAAAACCTTTGCTAGCTAATATAAACTTGATTCCTTATAATGAAGTTGAGGGACTCCCCTTTAAAAGGCCTTCTGATAGAAAAGTAAGATTATTTTATAATTGGTTAATAAATGAAGGGGTTAATGTAACTATTCGTGAGGAAAAAGGGATAGATATAGATGCTGCTTGTGGGCAGCTCGCAGTAAAAAAAGAACCTTAAAAAAGCATAGTTGTAGGGGAAGTGGGCATTTATGAAAACAATAGGTTTGTCAGATACAGGTTTAAAACGCAAACGAAATGAAGATGCTTTTCTAATACGAAATGTAGAAAACATATTCGTGGTTTGTGATGGCATGGGGGGGCACAAGGGTGGGAATATTGCCTCAAATATGGCTATCCAAACTATAGAAAAAGAGCTTGAAGATGGTCATCATGTTAGTGTAGAATTTTTAAACCGAGCAATTGAAAAGGCAAATCTAAAAATTTGGCAAGGCGGTCATGATAATCTTGACTGGCATGAAATGGGTACTACTATTACTATAGCTAAAATCGATAATATGCGCTTAGATATATGCCATGTCGGTGATAGTCGACTATATCTAATTCGCAAAGATGAAATAACACAAATTACTAAAGATCATACATTAGCGGAAGAAATGGCCAAAAGTGGCATGATTAAAAGCAAGCAAAAATCTTTTAATCATGTGCTCACTCGCGCCCTAGGGATAAGTAAAGATATAGAGATTGATAACATTACTATGGACTTGTATAAAGATGACACTATTTTATTATGTACTGATGGTTTAAGTGACATGTTAAGTGATCAGGAATTACTTACTATTATTACTAAAAATGATGAGACAAAAATAACTGGACAAAATTTAATCCAAGCTGCTCTAACTAAAGGTGGTTATGATAACATAACATTAATATTGGTGCAGATTAATGGGAGGTAAACAATTTGAAAGGCACTATTTTAGTTAACCGCTATGAACTATTAGAAAAAATAGGTGAAGGTGGTATGGCTTTAGTCTACAAAGCTAGATGCAAAATTTTAGACCGAATTGTAGCTGTAAAAATATTAAAAGAAGAATATTCTAATGATAGCAATTTTGTAGACAAATTCCGTACTGAGGCTCATTCAGTAGCAAAACTGTCACATCCTAATATAGTTAATATTTTTGATGTTGGGCAAGAAGGCAACATCTACTTTATTGTTATGGAATATGTAGAGGGAGATACTTTAAGCGATTTAATAGCCCGCAAGGCACCACTTGAAAATGAGTTGGCAATTGATATTGCTATAATGATTTGTGATGGAATTCATCATGCTCATGAACAAGGAATAATACATAAAGATATAAAACCACATAACATACTTATTACCTCCACGGGTATAGTGAAAGTTGCTGATTTTGGCATTGCTTATGCAACAAGTAAAGAAACTATAACTTTTGGAGAAAATGTTTTAGGAACGGTTCAATACATATCACCCGAGCAGGCTAAAGGAGAGCCTGTTACAAGGACTACTGATATCTATTCAGTTGGCTGTGTCCTTTATGAAATGCTAACTGCTAAAATACCTTTTGACGCTGAAAGCCCTATTACTATTGCTTTAAAGCATATTCATGATGAAGCCCAACTACCACAAGAAATAAATAACAATATACCTACTTCATTACAAAATATTGTTTTAAAGGCTATGTCTAAAATACCTAATCAGCGCTTTGAAACTGCCCAAGAAATGAGAAATAGATTATTATCTCTTCATATAGGTGAAGGGAATAAACATCTTTACCGGACTAATAATGAAAATACTTTAATTATGACCCCATTATCTGATGAAAGCGAGGCAGATAAATTGAAAAAGAGGAGAATAAAAACTGGTAGAATGACTATTTTAGTAGTAGCTATAATTGGTCTTTTATCAGGTGTTCTTTTTGTGATGGGGAATAACTTGTTTGGTAATGAGGTAATTGTGCCTGATATTGTAGGGATGGATATTAAAGAAGCTAAAGATGAATTAGAAAAAGAAGGTCTTAAAATGACCTTGGTTAATAAAGAATTTAGCAATGATTATGAAGTTGATCAAGTTATTTCTCAAGACCCTAAAGAGGGTATGAAAGTAAAAGAGGGTCGGGAGATAAAAGTTATTCTTAGCAAAGGTGCGGAGTTAAAAAAGGTGCCTTATGTAGTAGGTTATAAAATTGCTGATGCCAAACTGATGATAAAAAATGAGGGTTTTGAAGTAGGTGAAGTTCAAAAGGCTCATGACAGTAAATATCCGATAGATGTAGTAATATCACAGAACCCAGCATCTGGCAGTAAAAGTGGAAAAAACACTAGCATCGATTTGATGATAAGCCTAGGAGAAGCTCCTGATCGTGCACCAATGCCTAATCTAATTGGTTTAACTCTTGATGAAGCTAGAAACAAATTGAAAGAACACAAACTACTAATAGGGGAAATCAAGAAGCTAGAAAGTAATGAATACTATAAAGATATAGTTATAGACCAAGATACTGAAGCAGGTGTGTTAATAGATGAGGAGAGCAGTATAATTATTACTGTTAGCAAAGGTCCTGGACCTGTAGCGCAGACTAAAACTATCGAGTTCAAATTACCTGAAGATCAAGATTATTACAAAGTAGTAATTAGAGTAAATGATGGTAAGGGTAAAAAAGAAGTTTATAATGAACTGTTAAAAGCAGGAGAACAAGTCTATATAGGGATTAGCTATTATGGTCAAGGTACTGCTGAAGTTTTATTGAATGGAAAAACCTATAAAACTTTTGATCTATAAGTGGGGAGGTTTTTTATGAAGGGTGAGAAAGTAGAAGGCTTGGTATTAAAAAGATACAGTGGTTTCTACTATGTTCAAGATAAAGAACTAACAGTTTTTGAATGTAAGCTAAGGGGAAAAGTCAAAGATGGCATAATATTAACTGGTGATAAAGTAATAATAAGAACTTTAGAAGCTAACAAAGGGATAATCGAAGAAGTCTTGCCTAGAATAAATGAACTTTATCGACCGAGGATTGCTAATATTACTAAGGTATTTATTGTGCTAGCTAATGATCGACCAGCACCTAGCATACTATTATTAGATAGATTATTATTTTTAGCTTATTTTAATTCCATTAAGCCTTGTATAGTATTAAATAAAGCAGACCTAGGTAAAAACAAAGATACTGACTTAATCGAGCAATATTACCCAACAATAGGTGTTGATGTAGTAGTTACTTCAACTAAAAAAAACCTAGGCATAGAAACATTAAAAGATTTAATTAAAGGTGAAATATCCGTATTTGCAGGTCCATCTGGTGCAGGAAAGTCGAGTTTATTAAACTTATTAATAGACGGTATTAATATAAAAACTCAAGAAGTAAGCGACAGGATTGGCAGAGGTAAACATACGACTAGACATGTGGAACTTTTTACACTGGATAATGGAGGGCTTATAGCTGACACACCAGGTTTTAGTATTTTGGATTTACCTAAACTAAATAAGGCTGATTTAGTCGAATATTTTCCCGATTTATACGAGCATACTAGCAGATGTAAATTTAATGATTGTTTACATTGGAAGGAAAATGATTGTGGGGTCAAAGAAGCAGTCGATGAAGGTGTAATAGCCCCATTTCGCTATGAAAACTACTTAACCATGTTACAAGAAGTTATAGAAAACGAGAGGTGCTACTAGATGACGATTATTGCTCCTTCAATATTATCTGCTGATTTTGCCAGATTAGCGACTGATATTAAAAGAGTTGAAAAAGCTGGTGCCGATTGGTTACATATTGATGTAATGGATGGGCATTTCGTGCCTAATCTAACTATAGGACCACAAGTAGTAAAAAACATTAAAAAGGAAACTTCTATGTTTCTGGATGTTCATCTTATGATTGAAAAGCCGGAAAATCTTATACCAGCTTTTGCTGAAGCAGGGGCGGATTTATTAACTGTTCATTGGGAGGCGTGTAATCACCTACACAGAGTTATTAGTCTTATTAAGGGTTTAGGTGCTAAAGCAGGGCTAGCGTTGAATCCTGCCACTCCTGTTCATTTTATAAAGGATATAATCGATGAGCTTGATTTGGTTTTGATAATGAGTGTTAATCCGGGATTTGGTGGCCAAAAATTTATTCGCCAAGCTATCAATAAAGTTAAACAGGTAAAAGACCTTGCCCAGGCTAATAATTCTGACTTATTAATTCAAGTCGATGGGGGAATAAATAATCAAACAGGGCAAGAAGTAGTAAATGCAGGTTGTGATGTATTAGTAGCAGGATCATATATCTTTAATTCGACAGATATCGATATAGCAGTTAATAATCTGAAAAACCTAGCTTAAACTTGACCGTTTAAATGTCTAATGCTACTATGTTTTCAAATAATATATTAAATTTATCTTCTTCGGGGATGGGTGTAATTCCCTATCGGCGGTAAAGCCCGCAAGCTTTTGAGCATGATTCGGTGAAATTCCGATGCCGACAGTAATAGTCTGGATGGTAGAAGGGGTCTTATTAAGTTATGTCTTTTAACATAACTTCAATACTTCTATACGCATTTTGCTAACCCGATGATAATCGGGTTTTTCTATTTTGAGGTGAATTATGAGTCAAAAAATGAAAGAAATTCATGAAAAATATATGTATAGGGCTTTAGAATTAGCAGGACGAGCTTTAGGCCGCACTAACCCCAATCCATTAGTGGGAGCTGTTATTGTAAAAAATGGTCTGATTATAGGGGAAGGATATCATCAAAAAGCTGGAACTCCCCATGCTGAAATTCATGCTTTAGAGGAGGCTGGGAGTGAGGCTAGGGATGCTACTATGTATGTAACATTAGAGCCTTGTAGTCATTATGGGAAAACCCCTCCTTGTGCTGAGGCAATTGTTGCTAGTGGAATACAAGAAGTAGTAATTGCCACCTTAGATCAAAATCCTAAAGTTGCAGGTAGAGGGCTTAAGATTTTACAAAAGGCTGGAATAAAAACTACTGTAGGGATTTTAGAAGAAAAAGCTAAAGTTCAAAATGAGGTATTTTTTAAATACATCAATACTAAATTACCCTTTGTTTGTATGAAATATGCTATGACTTTAGATGGTAAAATAGCTACCCACACTGGAAATTCTAGATGGGTTAGTAATGAGGAATCGAGAAAATATGTGCACCAACTACGCAATGTTTATGATGCAATTTTAGTCGGTATTGGGACAGTTTTATTGGATAATCCTATGCTTAATACTCGTTTAGATTTACCTGATAAAAAGGATCCTATAAGAGTAATAATTGATGGGGCTTTAGAAATACCGCTAGATAGTAATATTGTAAAAACTGCTCATAGTCAAAAAACTATAATTTTTACCGCTACTATTAAAAATAAAAACAAAGCTAAGCAATTATCAGATGCAGGCATAGAACTTATTGAGATTAGTGGAAAGTTAGATTGTCTGAATGTTACAGAGGTTTTAAATAAGCTCGGAGAATTTGGAATTACTAGTATATTAGTAGAAGGTGGAGCCCAAATAAATGCAAGTTTTATGCAAGATAAATTAGTAGATAAAGTTCTGTGTTTTATAGCACCTAAGATTGTAGGAGGAATAGCGCCTTCGCCTGTAACTGGACAAGGTGTTAATCTTATGCAAGATGCTTATCTTTTGGAATCAATAGAAATAGAAAAAATAGGTAATGATACCTTAATAAAAGCATATACGGGGTGGTGATAAAAATATTTACCGGGATAATTGAGGAGTTAGGAGTAGTTAGGAATATTAGTCGGGGTACTCACTCATTTCAGATTAATATAGGAGCTAAAAAGGTAGTAGAAGATGTACAAATAGGTGATAGTATAGCTGTGAATGGAGTTTGCCTAACAGTTATCGAGTTTAGCAAGAATTACTTTGTAGCTGATGTTATGCCTGAAACTCTTAACAAAACTAATCTTAAAGAATTAAAAGGATCTAGTGTAGTCAATTTGGAAAGAGCATTAAGCCTTGGGGATCGATTAGGTGGACATTTGGTACAAGGCCATGTCGATGCAGTAGGTACTATTAAGCTAAAAGAAAAGTTAGATATTGCTATAATTTATAAGATAGCTGCGCCAAAAGAAGTATTAAAATATACGGTGCCAAAAGGGTCTATAGCTATAGATGGGATTAGCCTTACGGTAGTCGATGTATTTGCAGATAGTTTTACGGTTTCTTTAATACCACATACTGCTCAAAATACTACATTAGGCTACAAAGAACCAGGTATAACTGTTAATTTAGAAAGCGATATTATTGGAAGATATGTAGAAAAATTATTGGGAGTTAATTCTAGTCAAGATCAGAACAAATCATCGTTGAATCAAAGTTTTTTAATAGAAAATGGCTTTATATGAGGAGGAACAGATTATGCTAAACACGATTGAAGAAGCTATACAAGACATTCATGCTGGGAAAATGCTTATTGTAGTAGATGATGAGGATAGAGAAAATGAAGGTGACATAATTGTAGCGGCAGAAAAGGCTACACCGGAAATAATCAACTTTATGGCTACTTATGCTCGAGGTTTAATATGTGCACCTATGACTGGTGAAAGGCTAGATGAGCTAGAAGTTCAAGCTATGGTAGCAGACAATACTGATAATCTCAATACTGCTTTTACAGTTTCAGTAGATTATAAGACTACCTCAACTGGTATATCGGCACACGAAAGGGCTGATACTGTTGCAGCATTAATTGATCCTAATAGTAAACCACTTGATTTTCGCAGACCTGGACATATATTCCCCTTGAGGTATAAAGAAGGTGGAGTACTCCGAAGAACTGGACATACTGAAGGTTCTGTCGACTTAGCTAGGCTAGCTGGTTTATATCCTGCGGCAGTTATTTGCGAAATTATGAATGATGATGGCACTATGGCCAGATTGCCTCAATTATTAGAATTTGCCAAAAAACACGATATTAAAATAGTAACAATTGCTGATTTAATTGAATATAGAAGGCGTAAAGAGAAACTAGTAAGAAGAGTTGAAGATACAAAATTACCGACTAGGCATGGAGATTTTACTGCAGTTGCATATGAATCTATACTCGACAATAAAGGTCATATAGCTTTAGTGAAAGGTGAATGGAGTGAAGATGAACCTATTTTAGTTAGAGTTCACTCAGAATGTTTAACTGGTGATGTACTAGGATCTAGTCGTTGCGACTGTGGGCAACAATTAGAAGCTGCATTAGAAAAGATAGAAAAAGAGGGAAAAGGTGTCCTTCTTTATATGCGTCAAGAAGGTAGAGGAATTGGCTTAGTTAATAAAATTAAAGCTTATAAGTTGCAAGATATGGGTAGAGATACTGTAGAAGCTAATATAGAATTAGGCTTTCCAGCAGATTTAAGAGATTATGGTATAGGTGCCCAAATATTAGTTGATTTAGGTGTTAGGAAAATGCGCCTGATGACTAATAACCCCAAAAAAATAAAGGGACTTGAGGGCTATAATTTAGAAGTGGTTGAAAGAGTTCCTATTGAAATACCTTATAAGATTGAAAATGAAAGATATCTGAGAACTAAAAAGGAAAAAATGGGGCACTTACTATCTAATATGTAATAAATATAAGAGGTGAAAGATGATGGCAAGGATAATAGAAGGTAATTTAATCGGAGAAAAACATAAAATTGGCATAGTGGTTGGAAGGTTTAATGAATTTATTACTAGTAAGTTGTTATCGGGTTGTTTAGATACTTTATATCGTCATGGAGTAAGTGAGGATGATATCCATATTGCTTGGGTGCCGGGAGCATTTGAAATACCTCTAGCAGCTCAGCAGATGGCTAAAAAGGATTATGATGCAATTGTTTGTTTAGGTGCAGTAATTAGGGGAGCAACACCTCATTTTGATTATGTTTCGGCAGAAGTAACCAAAGGTGTAGCTCAAGTAGGGCTTAATGCAGGAAAACCAGTAATATTTGGGGTTGTTACTGCAGACACTTTGGAACAAGCTATTGAAAGAGCTGGCACTAAAGCCGGGAATAAAGGCGTAGATTCTGCTGTTAGTGCTATTGAAATGGTTAATTTATTTAAAGCTTTATAAATCATAGCGTGGAAATTAAAAAACCTAAGCAGGTGTGGAACAACACTACCTGCTTAGGTTTTTTTATTTTTATAAGGCATAAAACACATAACTATCTTACATTTAAATTTACTGTAAAACACTAACTTAAGACTTGATTTTTCAAACAGATTGCCGTAACTTTTAATAGGGTACAAATTAGATTTTTGAGGAGAGATAATGGAATGTACATGATGGCAGGTCTTATAGTGATATTACTACTAGTTTTAACTCTTCCTTTTGCGGTGAAGATTGTAGAAGAGCAATTGGAAATCTTCCTGTTTATAATGGGAATAGCAGCTGTTTTAATTTCCGGTTTGATGACTAAAGAATTAATTTTTGAGGCCTTACAACATCCGATACCGATAGCGACGGCAGTGTTGGTTGCTGGGGCTCTTTTCTATTTATTACGGGAAAGATTTCAAGCTTTTATGACTAAGGTTTTTGAAGTTATTCCAATTCCATTAGTAGTTGCTCTAATAATTATTGTGTTAGGACTTCTTTCTAGTCTAATTACAGCAATTATAGCTGCTATTGTATTAGTGGAGATTATTGCTTTACTACCTTTAGAAAGAAAACATAAAATAGTTATTGTCATTTTATCTTGTTATTCTATCGGCATGGGTGCAGCTTTGACTCCGATTGGAGAACCACTAGCGACTATAACAATAGCCAAGCTAGATGAAGAGTTTTTCTATTTACTAAAACTATTAGGTAAATTTATAATTCCAGGAGTTGTTGTTTTTGGAGTATTAGGTGCTCTTTATACATCTTGGGCACTACGTGGACAAGAGGATATTGCTGATACAGGTATAGCAGCTACTGTTGATGGATCGGCACTTGAAGAAGATCCTGAAATGGAACAAGATACTTGGAGCAGTATAATTATTAGAGCATTTAAAATCTTTCTTTTTGTTATGGCTTTAACATTTTTAGGTGAAGGTTTTGTACCACTTATTGATAAATATATATTAACACTTGATTACAGATTACTTTACTGGGTCAACTCTGTTTCAGCAGTTTTAGATAATGCAACATTAGCAGCAGCTGAAATTAGTAATAAGATGAGTTTAATGCAAATCGAAGCTATTTTAATGGGTCTAATTATTGCTGGTGGTATGCTCATACCAGGTAATATCCCTAATATTATTTCAGCATCTAAATTAAAAATCACTAGTACTGAATGGGCTAAAATTGGTCTTCCTATTGGAGTCATAACCATGGCTATATTTTATGTTATTCTTTTTGTAATCTAGTCAGGCAATAAGAAAAACTTATCTACAACTACTGTCAAATCAGCTTTTGGTAGGTAAAAAAACAATAGTAATAATAAGAAAAGCCGCAGTTTTAATTACTGCGGCTTTTTTCGTTTATAGTGTTTCCCATTTAGTAAGGTTTAGAATGACGGTACACAAGCACCTTTATAAGTTTCTTCTAAGAAAACCTTTACTTCTTCAGATTGTAAAGCTTTAGCGAGTTTTTGGATATCTTCTTTAGTTTCATCACCAGATTTTACTACTAATACATTAGCAAATGGAGAATCAGAAGGTTCCATGAAAATAGAATCGCTTACTGGATTAAGATCAGCTTCTAATGCGAAGTTACTATTAATAACACACATAGGAAGATCTTCTAAAGCTCTAGGTAGCATAGGTGCATCCATCATCTGAAATATAAGTTTTTGTGGATTTTCTACTATATCTCTATCTGTTGCATTAACACCTACACCATCTTTAATTTTGATTAATCCGGCTTGTTCTACAACTAATAATGCTCTTCCACCATTTGTAGCATCATTAGGTATTCCAACTGTCGCACCATCAGGAAGATCTTGAAAATCTGTAATGGATTTAGAGTAAATTCCCATAGGTTCGTTATGAACCTGGATTACTACTTTAAGATCGGATTTGTTTTTATCATTATATTCATCTAAAAATGGAGTATGTTGAAAGAAGTTAGCATCAACTTGCCCTTCTTGTAATGCTGGATTTATTAATACATAATCTGTAAATTCCTTAATAACTAAATCGATACCTTCATTAGCTAATAAAGGTTTGACTACTTCCAAGATTTCAGCATGCGGTTTAGCAGTAGCACCTACTACTAACTTTGAGTTTTGAGCTTCGTTTGCAACTTCATCATTGGCAACATCATTACCACATCCGGCTAAAAAACCAAATGATAACAACAAACATAAAAATAATATTAAATTTCTTCTCACTTAGTTACCTCCTTTTATTAACAATGTTAGCTGTAGCCTTATCACCGAGCAGCTGGATTCCTTGAACCATAATAATTAAGATTATTACAGTAGTCCAAAGAATCGTATATTCATAGCGTTGGTATCCATAAAAATAAGCTAATGTTCCTAGTCCCCCCCCTCCTACAATACCTGCCATAGCAGAATATCCCACCAAATTTATAGAAGTAATAGCTACACCTAAAATCATTGATGGCGTTGCTTCTGGTATTAATACTTTATATATTATTTGCCATGCACTAGCCCCCATTGACAAAGCTGCCTCAATTAGACCCCACTCAATTTCTCTCATAGAGGTTTCCACTAATCTAGCTACAAATGGAACGGCAGCTAGAGTTAAAGGTACAATAGACGCTACAGTTCCTATAGCATTACCCACAATAAGCCTAGTCAAAGGGATAATTAAAATAAGAAAAATAATAAATGGTATAGAGCGAGTAATGTTTACTAAAAGACCAAGGCTATTATTTACTGATTTATTTTCTAAAATATGACCTGATTCTGTCGTTACTAGAATTATACCTAAAGGTAAGCCAAACAAATAACTTAGTACCGTAGAAATAAGAATCATGTAAATCGTTTCCCAAGTAGCAAATACAACTTTTTCAACAATCCAAGCATTGTCACCTAAGAACATAGTTAAATATGTAGTAATATCTATGGCAGTAATAATTTCAAGCATCTTTAAGCACCTCGACTTCTAGTCCTTTATTTTGTAAATAAGCAATAGATTCATTTATAACCGAGGTGTCACCTATTAATTCTAAAATTAAATTTCCGAAAGGTGTGTCCTTAACTCGATCTATATTTCCATATAAAATATTTACTTTAACATCAAAAGTTTTTATAAGTGAAGAAATTATCGGTTCACTAGCTGATTCACCGATAAATGAGACCCTAACTAAAAAACTCTTAGTATCATTTTTTAAAATACTACTTCGGACCAGATCTTCTGGCACTTTTTTTTTGACGATAGCATTAATAAAACTTTGTGATGTTGGGGTAGCAGGTTTGGAAAATATTGTTAAGACATCTCCTACTTCTACAATTTCAGAATCATCCATAACTGCAACTCTATCACATACTTGTTTTATAACATTCATATCGTGCGTAATTAAAATTATAGTAATGTTTAACTGTTTATTAATATCCTTAAGCAGTTTAAGGATAGATTGGGTAGTATCAGGATCTAATGCTGATGTAGCTTCATCAGATAATAATAATTTTGGATTATTAGCTAATGCACGTGCAATACCTACTCGTTGTTTTTGTCCTCCGCTAAGTTGAGTAGGGTAGACATTCGCTTTATCAGTAAGTCCTACTAATTCTAAGAGTTCAGTAACTTTTACCTTAGCTGCTTTAGGGGGAGTTTTAGCAATTTCTAAAGGGAACATTATATTATCAAAAACTGTCCGCGATGATAATAAATTAAAATGTTGAAAAATCATGCCTATTTCTTGCCTAGCCTTATATAATTTACTTTTATCTAGGTTAGTTATCTCTTGTCCATCGACAACAATAGAACCTTCAGTAGGTTTTTCCAACATATTGATACATCTAATCAAGGTACTTTTCCCTGCACCGCTTAAACCGATAATGCCAAATATCTCACCACGCTTAATGGAAACACTAACATTATCCAAAGCAAGAACTTCATGGCTAGCTCCAGTATAGATTTTAGTTAAATTATTAATTGAAATCAAAAATTCAGGCCTCCTAAAAAGATATCTTGTCCCTTTAACTGATATAAAAAGACAAGACAATATGCTTATTCTTATATGTTAAGTTTAATAATTGATAAATTATTTTAAAATCGGATTACTTTGTAATATTATTTTGTTTACTACATTATTTCTTACTTGAAAAACAATGTTGTTATTATTATCTGCACCATATGTTGCGTCAAAATTATTCTTATTACCTTTTTTAGAAACTGATGAGTAATTAGGGCCATAAGCGTCTATAACTTTACTAAAAGGATCACCAGTTTTAATATTCCTATTAGTAATAATATCAGTATTTTCAAGGTGTAACTTGTATAAAATGTTTTCTTTTTTAGTAAAGCTTAACAAACAATCTATATCTTTAGGACTATAGACCGTACTCATGCCTAACATCTTGCCCTCAGGTAAGACATTTTCGACTTCAAACCAGTCAGATAAACCGACTGCAAGTTTTCCATCAGGGAAATTTATCATAAAATCTTCATTATCTAAAATTGCATCTTCATTTGGGTATGTAACTTCTAGTGGTTCTTGATTTTTAGCAATATAAAAGCCAAAAGAGTATACTAGCACAATTATTGCTATCACAATTAAATATTGATTTCTCTTCTTCAAAATATGTACCCCCCTACACATTTATCTAATTTCCACTAAATACTAATATAACATAATTAAATTAACCTACCATTGTATATATGTTATTATACTCTGTGTAATATAAAATAGGTAGGTGTCTAGTAGATATTAAAACACAAGAAAACCTTTACCAAGGTGATAAAAGATATTTTACCCTCAATCATCATCTGAGAAATATATTTGGACAAAAGATTTTCAAAATATCATTAGATGCAGGTTTGACCTGCCCTAATCGAGATGGCACCCTTTCTGATAAAGGTTGTTTCTTTTGTAGTGCCAGTGGATCTGGGGATTTTGCAGGTAAAAGCACAAACAGTATTAGCGAACAATTTACCGAGATTAGTGAAATGATGCATCGTAAATGGGCAACAGGAAAATATATTGCTTACTTTCAAGCTTTTTCTAATACTTACGGCCCGATAGATACTTTAAGAAGCATTTACGAAGAGGCTTTAAAACAGCCTGGTGTAGTAGGGTTAGCTATTGCGACTAGACCGGATTGCATCGATGATCATATAGCAGATTTATTGTATGAGCTTAGCCAACAAACTTATTTATGGATAGAATTAGGTTTGCAAACTATACACAATCATACTGCGAAAAGGATGAATTTACAGTATGATTTTACTACATTTTTATCCACACTAGATAAACTTCAGGATAAGAACATAGAAGTATGCACTCATATTATTTTGGGATTACCAGGAGAAACTAGGGAAGATATGATGAGTACAGCTAGGGAAGTGGCTAAACTCCCAATACAAGGACTTAAAATACATCTACTCCATTTAATGCGAGAAACTCCTTTAGCGGAAGTTTATGCTAAAAAACCTTTTGCATTTTTAACTCAAGATGAATATGTGGACTTAGTGATCGACATTTTAGAAATACTTCCCCCGGACATGGTAATACATCGCTTAACAGGTGATAGTCCTCGAGATTTACTTATAGGTCCTCAATGGAGCCTGAATAAATGGGAAGTATTAAACGCTATAGATAAGCGTTTGATAGAAAAAGATACTTGGCAAGGAAAGTATTCATATTAGTATCTTTAAAAAGAATAATAAGGTTTTTGTTATACCATGCATTTAAATTTGCATGGTATTTGTTTTATAAAGTGTTTATTTGCTATATTTGTTGAAGAGTTCATTTATAATTAATAAAGGTTTAATCATTAACCATATTAAAGTTGCTATAGAATTGCGACAAACAATGTTTTTCGTTTGGTCTAGTAGATAAGGAGGGCAAGCTATTTGCTCAAGCTAGCAAAGTATTTAAAACCATTTATATTCAGCTTAGTTTTAGCAATCATGCTATTATTCGGGCAGGCGTTTAGTGAGTTAAACCTGCCTAATTATATGTCGAACATTGTAAATGTAGGGATTCAACAAAATGGTATTAAAAAAGCTGCTCCAGATGCTATTAGTCTTGATGGTATAAAGCTAATGACTACTTTTATGGATGATGGTGAAAAAGAGCTAATCAGTGAAAATTATATAATAGTATCTAGTAGGGATTCAAACGAGGCTGGAAAAGCCTATAGTAGCATTTATCCTAAAGTAGACAATGAGTTTTATGTGAAAAAAGATGTAGACAAAAATGTTAGTTATAATCTTGATGAAACTTTCGGGGCTGCTGCAGTGAAACTTGTATATGTGTTACAGGAGATGGCTCAGCAAAACGGAACAAAAGATACACTCGGTCTACCTACAAGCAAAAACATAGATCTTTTAAATCTTTATCTGGCACAACCGCAACTGGTAATGTTGTTCGATTCTACTGATCCTAATATATACGAAAATTTATTATTAAACGATGATAATTTAAAGCAAACTGGCATTATGTTTACTAGAGCATTTTATAATGAACTAGGTGTAGATATTAGTAAGTCGCAGACTAATTATATTCTTAAAATAGGCCTGATTATGCTCACAATAGCTTTACTTGGTGGAATAGCTAGCATTTTAGTTAGTCTATTATCATCTAGAATTGCGGCTGGAGTTGCCCGAAATCTACGCCAAGCTGTTTTTGAAAAAATAGAAAGCTTTTCTAGTAATGAATTTGATAATTTTTCAACTGCTTCTCTTATCACACGTTGTACTAATGATGTAAGCCAAATACAACGGCTACTTATGATGGGAATTAGATTGATTTGTTATGCACCTATTATGGCAATCGGTGCAATTTTCATGGCAGTTAAAAAATCTGCCTCCATGAGCTGGATTATCGCTTTAGCATGTATTGTGCTTATATGCTTAGTTATAGTAATTCTGTCGATTGTTATGCCTAAATTTAGGGCTATTCAAAAACTAGTAGATCAACTAAACCTTGTTTCTAGAGAGAACTTAAGTGGCATAATGGTGGTCCGATCTTTCGTTACCCAAGAATATGAGAAAAAACGTTTTGAGCTTACTAACGATGATTTGACTAAAACAACTTTATTTGTAAATCGAATTATGGCTTTTATGATGCCGATGATGATGTTAATTATGAATGGTGTAAGCTTAATTATCGTCTGGGTTGGTGCAAAACATATTGCCAGTTCTACTATGCAAGTTGGTGATATGATGGCATTTATGCAATATGCTATACAAGTTATTATGTCGTTTTTGATGATTTCTATGATATTCATTTTAGTTCCTCGAGCCCAAGTTTCTGCTACACGTATAGCAGAAGTATTAGAAACAAAGATTTCTATTCTTGACCCAGAAGAACCGAAACAATTTCATTTAGACAAAAAAGGTTTAGTAGAATTCAGACATGTTTATTTTCGCTATAATGGTGCCAAAGAAGATGCTCTGAAAGATATTAACTTTACGGCAAAGCCGAGAGAAACTACTGCTATTATCGGTTCTACAGGATCTGGAAAATCTACTATTGCCAATTTATTATTGAGATTTTATGATATAAGCCAAGGTCAGATTCTAGTCGAGGGGGTAGAAGTACAAGAAGTTAAACAAAAAGATTTGCGTTCGAAAATCGGTTATGTCCCCCAAAAGGGGGTACTTCATTCTGGGACTATACTTAGTAATATTAGATATGGAAACCAGGAAGCCTCGGACAGCGAAATAAGAAATGTGGCTGCAGTGGCACAAGCGATAGAATTTATTGTTGAAAAACCTGAAGGTTTTCATTCAACTATTTCACAAGGTGGTATAAATGTTTCTGGTGGACAAAAACAAAGATTATCTATTGCACGTGCATTAGCCAAAAAGCCAGAAATATTAATTTTTGATGATAGTTTTTCGGCCCTAGATTATAAAACAGATATAGCTTTACGCCAAGCACTAAAAGAGCATACAGGTGACAGTACACTTATTATAGTTGCCCAAAGAGTGAGCACGATTATGCATGCCGAGCAAATCATAGTATTAGATAAAGGTGAAATCGTCGGATCTGGAACTCATAGAGAGCTGCTGAGAACTTGTCCAGAATATTACGAGATTGCCTCATCACAACTGTCACAGGAGGAATTAGCATGAGCTTAAAAAACAAAGCAACTAGTAATAGCTCAAATAGACCTATACGCTTTGGTAGGAGCATCATGCCTGTGGCAAAAGCAAAAGATTTTAAAGGTTCGATGGCAAAGCTTATCGGTTACTTAGGTAAACATAAAATAAACATTTTATTTGTGGTGATTTTAGCTATTTTCTCTACTGTTTTTACTGTTCTAGGCCCTATGCTTTTAGGGTGGGCTACTGATGAGATTTTTACGGGTGTCATGAATCAGATTGCAGGAATTGGCAGTATAGATTTTGCAAAAATTAGCGAAATCATTCTATTGTTAGTGGGATTATATGGTATAGGTGCGATATTTTCATACTTACAAGGGTTTGTGATGTCGGGTGTAAATGCTAAAGTAATATTTAAAATGAGAAAAGATATTAGTGAAAAAATGCACCGGCTACCCTTAAAATATTATGATAAGACAACTATTGGTGAGGTACTAAGCAGAATTACCAATGATGTTGATACGATTAGTCAGACTTTAAACCGAAGTTTAACCCAAATTATTACTTCGTTAACTAAAGTTGTGGGGATAACTATCATGATGCTTATTATAAGTTGGCAGCTTACATTAGTAGCATTATGTATTTTACCTCTTTCTATGTTCACAGTTACTATTATTGTAAAAAGGACTCAAGTATATTTTAAGAACCAACAGAAATTCTTAGGCCATGTAAATTCTCATGTAGAAGAAATGATCAGTAGCCATGTGGTAGTAAAAGCTTTCAATGGTGAAGAAGAATCATTGGAAACCTTCGGGGAATATAATGACTTACTTTATAACTCCGCTTGGAAGTCTAGCTTTTTTTCGGGGCTTATGGCGCCGATTATAAACTTTATAGGTAATCTAGCTTATGTAGCTATCTGCATATTAGGTGGTTATTATACTGTAAATGGCTTAATGACTGTTGGCGGGATACAAGCTTTTATTCAATATGTGCGTTCCTTTAACCAACCTATTGCTCAAATTACTAATATTTCTAATATACTTCAACAAGCAGCAGCTGCTGCTGAGCGGGTATTTGAGTTTTTAGATGAAGAAGAGGAAGAAACGAACTTTTTTTCGCAGAATTTTAATGATATAGAATCTAATACTGATATGATGACGAATTTAAGTGGAGATATAGATTTTGAACAGGTTTCATTCGGTTATGATGCGGATAAAATCGTTATTAAGAATTTTACGGCTCATGTTAAATCTGGACAGAAGATAGCTATTGTAGGTCCTACTGGTGCAGGAAAGACAACTATTGTAAAGCTTTTAATGCGTTTTTATGATGTAGATAGTGGAACTATTAAAATAGATGGTCATGATATTCGGATATTTAAACGGGATGAATTCCGCTCGTTATTTGGTATGGTCTTACAAGATACATGGCTTTTTAATGGTACGATTGCTGATAATATTAGGTATGGTAGCTTAAATGCTTCAGATGAAGATGTAATAAATGCAGCTAAAATTGCCCAAGTAGATTATTTTGTGCGGACATTGCCAGATGGATATAACATGGTATTAAATGAAGAAGCTGACAACATATCAGAAGGGCAAAAACAGCTTTTAACTATTGCTAGAACTATCCTAGCAGACCCTAAGATACTAATTCTTGATGAGGCGACTAGTAGTATTGATACTAGAACCGAGCTCTTGATTCAGAAGGCTATGGATAATCTGATGAAAAACCGTACTAGTTTTGTGATTGCACATCGTTTATCAACTGTTAGAAATGCTGATTTGATTCTAGTCATGGATGATGGCGATATAGTAGAACAAGGCACACATGCAGAATTGTTAGCTAGAGATGGTTTTTATGCACATATCTACAATAGTCAATTTGAAACAGCAGGCTAGGAGGGAATTAAAGGCATGGAAGTCTTATCTAAAATATATTTGATGTATGTATTTTTATTAGTAGCTACATGGTTTTTAGCTTTATTATGGGGATTAGTTAAGGATACGAATATTACATCAAGAATATTAAGATTATTAGCTGCCTTCTTTTTATATAGAATGGCTAATAGAAAAGTAGTTGATGCTGGGTTTTATGATGGTGATGGTTTTTGGCTATTGTTAGAACAGATGAGTAGTGGGTTTCCAATATGGTTAATAGTAATGTTATCTTTACTTTTAGTAGCTGTTATATATGGCTACATAAAAACCTATAAAGAAGAGCAATCAATTTAAAAATTAGGAAAAGCTATTTTTTGACTATATAGACCTTATATATAATTTTAGTAAATTATCACGCCAATTAGTTGAATTTATTTTATATATGTTGTTTTCTATTTGAATTCTAGAACCAATAAAGTCATAAGTTTCTCGATCATATTCGAATTCGTATCGATCTAGAATATCTATATTAGTAAAATTTCGGTAAATGCTATCAATAAGAATCGTTGCTTTTCTACCCTGGTATTCGTAATCATCTTGATCGATAAAAACTACATCACGATAACTTATATAATCAAAGTCATCGTAGTGCCTATCATAATAATCATCACAATCGAAAACTAGTCGGTCATTTCTTACACGAACTTCCTCTAATGTCCACCAAGAAGTACTACTATAATTAGTTTGCTTAACTCTTATTTCGACTCGATTAGGCTTGTATTTGGTATCAGCTAATATTATGTAATCATCATAAAGGTCGATTTCTATTTCATCTAAACCATATCGGGTAGTTTTTCCTCTCGCTCTAAATTCAATATCGTCTATCCTAGACACCTTATTACCACGACTATCATAAACTGCATCTACATCAGATAAGTATATATTAGTCCAGTAGTCATCTAGTCTATATCTGCCTTTGCTTATATTTAATGTTGCTATTCCATTTACCCAATAAACTTGGTCTATAGTATAGTATTCATTTTGCAGTTTAAGGGATAGATTATTATCGTTTAAATTATAATTTCTGCCCCCAATTCTAAGCAGATTAGCACTAATTATTTCAGCATCTGATAAGTAGTAAATACTAGGTCTATTATCTATATAGATATCTAAATATTCAGGATTATATCTATATCCATCTAGAGATAAACTAGCTATTCTTGTAGAAGAGGGATTAGTAATTCCACCGACTTGAGGTGTAGTAGGGGAATAAGGGTCATAATAAGGAGAAGTAGTGTTAAAAATAGTCATAAAGCGGGATAATATAATTGAGGCTTGTGCCCTAGTAATATAATTATAAGGTTTAAATTCCCCATCAGGGTAACCAGTTATAATACCTTCTTGTTGAGCTACTTTAATATAGCCTGCATAAGGATTATTATTTACTGTATTATTATCTTTAAAAGAGGCAAAAGAATAAACAGGTTGTTTGCCTAATGTTCTTACTACCATAGCAGAAGCTTCAGCCCGATTAATAGAATTATCTTTATTAAATCCTTGAGGGTACTCACTTAAAACTATTATATTTTGTCTAGTAGCTTCATTAATTTGTGCATCAGCCCAGTGTCCAGAGGAATAAGAAGTGTTAGTATAGTTATATGCGGGACTATTATTAGCACACCTTAATAAAGCTGAAACAAATTCGGCACGAGTCATTATTTTATCAGGATAAAAGTTTCCGTCCCCATAACCTTGAAGATAACCATGGTTAGATAATTCATTAATATAGCCTTGTGCCCAGTGATTAGAAGTATCTTTAAAGTCAATGGCCAATGCGTTTTGCGAATATACGAATGTAAGAATACATAGCATTAATATAATCAAAGTTTTTTTCAAAATCATTTACCCCCATAGTAGTAATTACCCTTATCTTACCAGAGATATATTATAATTTGAACGACATATTACAACATGTATATAAGTGATAAAAGAATATAATGTCGAATTTATAATTAGACGAAGGATATTAGTATAGAAAGTGAGAATATATATTAGTATAATAAAATTAAAATGAAATGGAGGGAACCAAATTGGACAAAGTAGAAATTCAGTTTAAGAGGCTTGTTGAATGGGCCAAAATCCCTGAATATGATACTAAACATGCAGCAGGCTGTGATGTTAGTATCGCAATTCGAGATGAAATGGTTCTTTATCCCCATGAAGTAAAAAGTCTATCTACTGGTTTTGCCATCAAAATCCCCCAGGGGTATGAAGCACAAATTCGGAGTAGATCAGGTATGGCTAGAAAAGGTTTAGTTGTGGCTAACTCACCGGGAACGATAGATTCTGAACATATAGGAGAAATTAAAGTTCTGTTACTAAATGTGACTGATAAGCCGATAAAAATATTACCAGATCAAAAGGTAGCACAAATGGTTTTCAGCCCAGTAGTTAAGGTTGAATTCATAGTCAAATAACATTGAATAATTCCAGCATATTATATATAGTATGCTGGAATTATATTAACTACAATGAATTAAAATTAAAGCTTAAACTCATTTTTAATAGTATGAATTAACCACAGTTTACCACCTACGAACAAGAAAGATCCGAATAAACAAAAACTTAGGGCGATTTTATTAAGGCTACTTATAACGGAATTTTTAACTATACTAGTCAAAATTATCGGATTAGTGCCAATGGTGGTTAATAATTTGTTCTGTTCAGAAATGTTTTTGATGAGAAATTCATCTAAGAAAACATTGGAGGCGGAGGCAACAAGGAGGGTGAAAAAGCTAGCCATTATTATGCCACTACCTAGCCACTTTACCCCTAATCCATCTCTGCCTATTAGAACAATTAAGATAATAAGTGTTAAAAACAACAAAAAAGGAGCTAACATTATTAAGTAATAGTGACTTCTAAATGTATCAAGCATTTGACCTATCCCATTCTGAGCAAAATTCAAACTCTTTGCTACATCAATAGAACCAGGTAAATTAGCATTATTTACCATGATATTAGCTGTTTCTTCAGTTGAAGTTATTTGAAAATTAGCTAATTCATTAGCTGTATATTTAGTTTTTAGATATTCATCTATTTCATCTTTTAATATGACTTTACGATCTTCTAACGGTATTATTAATCGTAATTTCTTATCATCGCCTTTGACATAGTCAAGTGTCTTTTTTATTACATTTTCTCCTTGGTATTGAACCCAGAACTCGGAAAAGGCAATTGCGATAGCAGGTGTTAATGCATTACATATAGGCTCAGATAATAATTCAGGAGCCTCATTTTTCATAGAGAGTAAAACATAATTTTGAGGGAGTTCATGAAGATTGTGTTTTTGTATTATACTACTATAATAATTTGCATTTAAAACAGTAACTTTAACACCGATTAACACTTGAACTAGCACACAAATGATGGCAGATAATATTACTAAAGATAATAGAATAGGAATGCGACTTTTGAACATATAAAAATCCTCCACTATTTAAAAGTATACTCATAATTGCTTAATTAGATACTTTTTGTTTATTTCCTGCCAGTTATCATTTAATAACTGCTGGAAAAAATATTTCAAACCAATGTTACAATAAATACAAGAAGATTTAAAGGAGAAATTACTAATGACTAAATTTAAACTTGAAGTAAATGATTCCATACTCTTAATTATTGACTTACAAGAAAGATTAATGAGCCCCATGAAAGATAAAGAACAAGTATATAAAAACACTAATTTATTAATTGAAACAGCTAAGCAGTTAGATATACCTATTTTATTGAGTGAGCAGTACCCAAAAGGTTTAGGGACAACAGTAGATGAAATTAAGTCAAATTTACCTGAACATTACTATCTAGATAAAGTTTCCTTTTCTGCTTGTATTCCTAATTTTAATTCTGAACTTGAGAGCTTAGGGCGTAAAAACATAATAGTAACTGGTAGTGAGACTCATATATGTGTATTTCAAACAGTTAGGGATCTAATAGGACTTGGCTATAATGTTCATTTAGCCAAAGATGCAGTTTGCTCTAGGACTGATGAAAATAAAAATAGTGGCATAGAGCTGATGAAAGATGTAGGAGCTGTTATTAGTAATACTGAGACTATTGTTTTCGACTTATTAAAAGAGGCGGGGACTCCAGAATTTAAAGCAATATCCCCATTGTTAAAATAGACCGTAGTAAGCATATTAAAATCTTTATCCTTAGATATATTTCGTTGTCGTAATTTAAATCAATAGTGTATTAATAGCTGAAATGTATTAGAATGGAGTTAACAAATAGCAGATAAAGGAATTGGAGGTATTTATATTGAGTTCCGAAAAACAATTATTATTTACTAAAGAAGATTCGATTGGGGTAATAACTTTTAACCAACCAAAAACATATAATTTGGTTGGACAAGAACTACTACTTGAATTAGAAGCTATTCAAAATGAAATTGTCCAAGATAAAAGCTTAAAAGTAGTCGTGATTAATGCTAATGGTGACCATTTTTCGGCAGGAGTTGATTTAAAGTTTTTACGAGGAGTAAATTCAGCATTTATCATGGAAAATCTGCAATGGTTACAAGGTCTATACAATAAATGGCAAGAACTACCTATACCAGTTATAGCAGCTATTCATGGCTTATGTTATGGGTCAGCTACTGAACTTATTCTAGGGTGTGATATTAGAATTGCAGCAAAAGATGCTAAAATATCCATACCAGAAGTTAGATTTGGTCTTTCACCAGATATGGGAGGGACTGTAAGGCTAACCCAACTAGTAGGTATGGGACAGGCTAAGCGTTTAATTATTGGCTGTGAAGAAATTGACGCAGATGAAGCTTATGCTATAGGACTAGTAGAGATAGTTGTAGAACGTGACCAGCTTATGGAAAGAACTATGAAGTTAGCTAAGAGGATGGCTGGAATGCCTCCTGCAGCAGTTAGGTTTGCTAAACAAGGTATTAACTTAGCAAATGAGAGTAGTCTTAGTGCCGGTTTGCTCTTTGAACAGGCTCAGTCTACATATTGTTGTGGAACTGAAGATCAGAATGAAGCCATCGATTCTTTCTTCGAAAAACGGAGACCAGTATTTAAAAACAAATAAGTAGTTAACTTTAAAAGCGGAACTTAAGTATAAATTTAAGTTCCGCTTTTTTATTTATCTTTTATTAAAGAATTTATGATATTAAATGATGACCACTCACCTCTAGATACGTAAGTAACAAGTTGCTTATGAGGGTATAGTTTTTTGTCAATCTGTTTAGCTGTTAATCCTTGCTTATGTAATTCTTCGGTCTTTTCCCTTAATTCAATAAATGCATCGAGCCGTTCAATTATCTTTTCTTTACCATTGCCATGGTGTATCCCACTATGAGAACAAAACATAGTATCAAAGTCTAGTTTGGATAAGGTCTCCAAAGAACTTATAGTTTCAGGCATATTCTCCTCGCGCATACAGACTATTGGACGTTTACCTAGGTAGAGGTCACCTGTAAAAAGCCAACCTTCGTTTTTTTCGAACAATGCTACATGGTCTGTTGCATGTCCTGGTGTAGGTAAAACATCGAAAGAATATTTTTCAGTTGTAACCTTTTTTTTATATACTTCAGGTTCGAAAGCTAACCTTTTCCCCCAAATGAGCTGCCGATAAAATGGAATTTTAGCTTTTTTGTTAGCCTCTTCTATAGAAATACTACTTAAGTAAATAGGAACTTTCTTTTGGTCTTGTAACCAAGCAGCCATACCGGAATGATCTTCGTGTACATGCGTTAAAGCTACTTGATTAATTAAGCTTTCCTTAAAAAAAGCGGTACTTTCTTTAAGGTTGCTAGGACCAGTGTCGATAAGTAATCCATCGACTAGGTACAAATATACCGACATTTTAACACCTAAGAAACTTACGATGCCATGTGCAGAAGTTATGTCTCGGTGTGTAGTTGTTTTAAGCAGTGTAACACCCCCTTAAAAACCATAAAAAGCAATTTTCTAATTATATATTATCATATTGCTTATCCTAACAATATAAATTGTCATTTTAAATTAAAGTCTTATTGTAAAATAAACGCTAGCTGTAGAGAAAAGACTAGTCAAATTAAGTTTTAATAGTATAATGGGATAGTAGAAATAAGGTGAAGTCAGTTAGTTTCTAAATAATAAAACAGTTAATATAATATTAACTGTTTGACAAAGCTTTTATAGGCTAATATAATTGTATTCTGGAATGTTTGGTTAGAAAAATTGCATAACCGGAGTTTCGGCATGACTTAATTGAGGAATGCCGTTATTTTTTGGGTCTAAATAAGGAGTGGAAACCTTGATGAAAAATTTAAGGAATATAGGAATAATCGCCCACATAGATGCTGGGAAAACTACAACTACAGAGAGAATTTTATATTTTACAGGTTTAACTCATAAGATGGGCGAAACACATGATGGCGAAAGTGTTATGGATTTTCTCTCATATGAAAAGGAAAGAGGTATAACAGTAGCATCTGCTGCTATTAAATGTACTTGGAGAGACCATATTATTAATATTATAGATACTCCAGGTCATGTTGACTTTACTGCAGAAGTAGAACGTAGTCTTAGAATACTAGATGGTGTTGTTGTTATTTTCTGTGCTAAAGGTGGAGTAGAACCTCAATCTGAAACGGTTTGGCGTCAAGCTGATAAATATAAAGTTCCTAAGATGGCCTACATCAATAAGATGGATGCTATTGGTGCCGACTTTTATCGTGTAGTAGATCAAATTAAAAAAAGGCTGGGTGCTAATCCATTGGTTTTAACTCTTCCAGTAGTGGAAGACGATGAATTTACCGGTATTATTGATCTAGTTAAACTGAAATATTTTTCCTTTACTGGTGATTTTGGCAATGAGGTTACCGAAGCAGAAATTCCAGAAAAATATCAGGGAGTAACTGATGAATGGCGTTTAATTTTAGTTGAAAACTTAGCTGAAACTAACGAAGAATTGCTAGATTTATATTTTAATGGTGAAGAACTGCCTATAAAAATGTTAACAGAGGCGATTAGGGTTAATACTCTTAATAACACTTATGTGCCAGTAATGTGTGGTAGTTCTTATCGTAATATAGGCATTCAACCATTACTAGATGCAATAGTAGATTATATGCCGACACCTTTAGATAGGGAACCACCGCAAGCAGTAGTAAGTGGTAGTGATGATTTGATTGATATCGTTGCAGATCCAAAAGGTGATTTTATGGCTTTAGTATTTAAAATAGTAAGTGATAGACATGTAGGTAAACTTGCCTTTGCTAGGGTTTATTCTGGTGAAATAAGTGCGGGTAGTTATGTGTTTAATAATACTACAGACAAAAGAGAACGAGTGGGACGATTAGTCAAAATGCAGGCTAATCAACGTGAGGAATTAGATAAAGTATCCGCTGGTGATATAGTGGCTTTTATAGGCTTGAAGGATATTAGTACTGGTGATACATTATCATCTGAAGATAATGGTTATTTACTTGAATCTATTGATTTTCCTGAACCAGTTATCCAAATATCTATAGAACCTAAAACTTCAAATGATCAAGGAAAAATAGGTGAAGCCTTGGCGAAGATATCTACTGAAGACCCAACTTTTAAAGTGTCATATAATCATGAAACGGGTCAAACTCTTATAGCTGGTATGGGTGAACTACATCTTGAAATTGTTACTGAGCGCTTAGCAAAAGAATTTAACATTGATTTTAATATTGGCCAACCTGAAGTTGCTTATAAAGAAACAATAACTACGACAGCTGAACATGTCACAAGATATATAAGGCAAACTGGCGGTAGAGGACAATTTGCTCATATAGTCTTAAGAGTCGAGCCTAATGAAGAAGGATTTGAGTTTGTAAGCAAAATTGTGGGTGGAGCTATACCGAGGGAGTATATTCCGTCTGTAGAAGCAGGGGTTAAACAATCTTTGGAAGAGGGAATTATTCAAGGTTATCCAGTAGTTAATGTAAAAGCAACTTTACTTGATGGATCGTATCACGAAGTAGATTCATCTGAAATGGCTTTCAAAAGTGCTGGAATGTTAGGAGCTAGGGAATGCTTAAGAAAAGCTAAACCATGCTTATTGGAGCCTATAATGGCATTAGAAGTAACTTCACCTGATGAGTTTACCGGAAATATAATTAGCAATATTAATAATAGACGTGGTAGATTAGAATCTATGGATTCCGAAGCAAGTACACAGGTAATCAAGGCTTATGTACCTTTAGCTGAATTATTTGGGTATTCAACAGTTTTGAGATCTGCAACTCAAGGTAGGGCGACATTTTCCATGCAGTTTTCTCATTACGCAAAATTTACTGGAGAAATAAAAGAATAATATTATAAGAAAAGACCTGCATATTATTTTATACAGGTCTTTTCTATGTCAGTGCAGAATAAATAAAACATTTATTCAGTTAATACTTAATTTCTACTTTAAATATCTGTTTGAGATTATTAAAGGCAATTTTCAAGTTAGCATCATCAAGTTTGTTAGCATATTGGTTAACTAGGGCAGAAGCCTCAGATAAGCCAATAAAGCCATACATTCCGCATATTCCTTTTAAATCATGAGTAATGTTCTTGATAATTTCGTAGTTATTTGAGTCTATCGCTGTTTCCAATTGTTCAAATAAGTCTTTAACTGAGCTTATAAATTCTGGTATCAAGCTATCAATTAAGGTTTCTGACATCACTGTTACCTTATCTTGTTTATCAGATAACAGTTTATCTAAGGCTAAGGATAGACTTGCAATGTTGACTGGTTTCGGCAGATAATAATCACATCCCGCCTCTATACATCTTTTCGCATCTCCATTCATAGCAAAAGCTGTTAAAGCAATTATCGGGATATCAGGCTTTTTATAATTTTTGCGGATTATTTTAGTAGTTTTGTAGCCGTCTAAAACAGGCATTTGCATATCCATCAGTATTAAATCAAAATCATGTTTTTCAAGTATGGCTAGACATTCTTTCCCATTTTTAACAGAAAGACTTTCATAATCTATGTTTTTTAGCATATAAGTTAATATTTTACTATTAACTTTATTATCTTCTACAATTAATATATTTTTCTTATGGGGAGAAATGTTTTCCCAGGTAGATGTTAAAAGGGGAACATAAGAGTCGTTAGTATTTATATCTGTTTTCTCTACAGGTATGTAAAAGCTAAATTCAGATCCTTTACCAACTTGGCTACTAGCCCAGATTTGGCCTCCCATATTTTCAACTAGTTTTTTACAGATATTCAATCCTAAACCAGTACCTATAGAGGAATGATGGTTTACTTGATGAAAAGCATCAAATATATAAGCGAGTTCATCATTAGGAATACCGCTGCCAGAATCCTCAATACTAAAAAGTAAATTTATTTTATTATCATTAGCTTCATAAACATCTATGGGCATAATAGATATCTTTATGTATCCTGATTCGGTAAAAGTAACTGCATTACAAAGTAGATTTAATATTATCCGTTTTATTTGTAATGTATCACCAACAAGTACCAGAGGGATGGATGGTTCGATCTCTATGAATAAATCTAAATTATTAGCTTTAATTTTGGCATAGATGGTGCTGGTACATTCCGTAATTAGTTCCAATAAATTAAAGGGCTTTATTTCCTCTGCAGTATAACCAGCCTCAATTTTAGATATATCTAAAATATTATTAATTAAATCTAATAATTGCTGGCCAGACTGTTGGACAGTAGTTACTAAGTCTTTTTGATAATCATTGAGATTTTCTTGGAGTAACAAGTCACTAGCACCGATTATCCCTATCATAGGAGTCCTTATATCGTGACTAGTAGTAGCTAAGAAATTAGTCTTAGCCTGGCTGGCTTGTTCTGCCTGTTGTCGCGAAATGATTAATTCTGTTAAATCGGAAATTATGGTAACTGTGCCAGTCTCTTGACTATGTTTATTATCGAGGAGGGCTGTTGACAATCTTAGGTATCTTTGAATACCAGATGGTGTAGTAAACTCTGATTCTGTGTAAACTTGTTTATTATTAGCAAATATATTAATGTAAAAATCTTTATCTAGTGGTAAAATATCGAATATATTCAAATTCAAAGAACAAGTTGCAATGAATCCTAACATATTCTTAGCTGTAGAATTCCAGTATTCAATATTTCCTTTTTCATCAGTAACTATAACCCCTTCGCTTATGTGATCTAACAAATGGGCCTGGTATTCTAATGTATTCTCTGCTTTTATTATATCGGTAAGATCCTTAATGACCGCAAAACTGCCGATAACTTTGTCCCCATCACCTAAATAAGGTGTAGGGTTAATATTAGTTGTTACAATTCGCCCATCCTTAGTCCTGAAATTCAAGTCATAAGAATCTTTCTGCTTATCAATTCGACGAGATATCCCATTCAGTAGTGCTATTTGATCACTTTGATGTGCAGCAAAACTTAATAGGTTTTTTCCGGTTATCTGCTCATAATCATATCCTAGCATATGGGCAAAAGCAGAATTAAGCTGAAGAATTTGCAAACCATTATTAACTATTGCAAAACCATCATTAAGGCTATCTAATAAGTTGCGATGCCTTTTCTCTAACATGGTCAATCTTTCTACACTAGCTTTTAATGCAGATAGAGTTCTATCAACATTATTCACGAAACTTCCCCCCCTGTATTTAATACGATAATGTAATAAAGTATAAAAAACAATACTTTTGTCATAAAAACTTGGATTAGGGGAATGTTTATATTAATTTGTAATAGTGATTAATGACCATAACTTAACTATTTCTTCTTCTGAAAGATTAGATTCGAATGTAACTATATATGAGTTTTCATTAAATTCTAACTCCTTGCTTAAGCGGTTAGGAGGATCGTTTGCTGCGAGAATCCTTAACTCTTGGCTAGCAATTTCAAAGTTAGTTGGTAGTTCATCAGCTATAACTTTAGTTATACTTATATCTAAAGTATTTTCATTAAGTGTATCTACATATGAATATGTAATAGTATCGTCTTGATTTTTTATCACTTCTTGTAATAGGAATTTATCGGGAACATTTTGCAAAGTTAAATTAAAATGGTTAAAATTTTCTTCCTTAGACTTTTCTAGTTCTTCAGAACGGTTCGAATTATCTTGTTTTACTCTTGGGTCATTTTTTACTTGATTATCATAAAGAACATCACTAGATGTCGCCATTTTATGGTTTATTTCTTCTTTATCAGTTATTTCAGGCACAGTTATTTTTTGTTTCTCAGCTAAAGGGGGAGAATTAGTAATCAAGTTTTCACTATTTTCAGCTTGAGAAGATATTATGTTCTGCTTAAAATTATCGGGTAAGTTAGTCGTAATTAAAAAGACTACTAATATTGCAATTGGTAATAATGCCAACAGATATCTATTATAGTATTTTTTAGATTTGCCACTATTATAAGTGTTTAAAGTAATATCGCTTTCAATAACTTCCATTACTTTGCCAGTAAAATCAGTTGCAGGTTCAAGGATAGGTAAATTATATAGAACAGCATTTTCTGCTTTACATAAATCAATAGCAGATTTACAGGTAGCGCAATCCAAGATATGTTCTTCTATTAATTGCTTAGTTTCAGGGGACAGCTTATTGTCACAGTAGTCTAGGATATGTTTATTTACCAGTTGACAATTCACCTTTTATCCCCCTTTCTTCCCAGTACTTTAATAACTCCTTACGCAAAGCCTTGCGAGCCCGGTGAATTCTAACTTCCACATTTTCTTTAGTAATTTCTAATGTTTCAGCTATTTCTTGATTAGTTAATTCAAGTTGATAACGAAGTACAATTACCATTTTGTAGTTGTCAGATAAATTTTTAATAGCATTTTGAATATCTTCTTTTAATTCTTGATGTTTTATAGTAAATTCTGGGTCAACAACTTGTAATAAAGGATATTCATTATTAGCTTTTATATATGTTTCATCAAAACTTAAGGTAACAACTTTTCTATTTTTTCTTAAGTAACTTATAGCAGTATTAGCGGCAATTTTATGTATCCATGGTCCAAATCTTTTCTTTGTATCAAATTGATATAATTTTTGGAATACGGTAATAAAGACTTCTTGACTAATGTCTTCGGTTTCTTGATATTGTCCAACCATTCTATAAACAATCGAAAAAACCGAACCTTTATAGCGGTTTACTAATTCTTCAAACGCTAATAGCTCTCCATCTAAAGTTTGGATGGCAAGCATTTCATCGGTGACCAAAAAAACCAGCTCCCCATCAGTTCATAATATGATACGATTGAAGCTATGAATTACTTACAAGAAAAGCTTTGATTCTTTGTAACTATAACATATTAATAGCATTCTTGACTTTGCTGAAATAAACATAATTAGGAGATATTTTATGGCAAAACTGTTAAGATTAATTAATATATATTTGGAAACTTAGAATTTTAAGAGGGAGCAATATGAGAATAATTGTCGATGCTGATGCTTGCCCAGTAAAAGATATTATCGAACAGGTAGCTAAGAGCAACCAAATACCTGTAATAATGATTTCTAATATTAATCATATTATTTCTAGTACTTATTCAGAAGTCGTAATAGTAGATGATAATCCAGAAGCTGCTGACTATGCTATTGTAAACAGGACTTCTGCTAATGATATAGTAATAACACAAGATTACGGATTAGCTTCAATGGTTTTAGGGAAAAATGCTAAAGCTATTAATCCTAATGGAAAAATATATACTTTAGACAACATTGATACTTTATTAATGCAAAGACATATTAATTTTAAAGCAAGGTCGGCAGGGCTTAAAGTAGCCCATAGTAAGAAACGCAAGAAGTCTGATGATAAAAGATTTAAAAACAATTTAGAAAAACTAATTGATTAAGGTGTATAATAAATTAATAATTACTAGGAAGGAGATATATATGTCTGAACAAAGTAAAAAACAATCCACTAATCAGGGTACAAGAATTAATCTTGATGACAGCGAGGTAGCTGGAGAAGAAGAACAAAGTTTATTAGGTGCTATGAACAATATCAAAAATGTAATCGTGGTAATGAGCGGTAAGGGTGGAGTAGGAAAATCTTCCGTTACAGCTTTAATTGCTAGTAATTTAGCTAAACAAGGCAAAAAGGTCGGTATCTTAGATGCCGACATTACCGGACCTAGCCAGCCAAGAGCTTTTGGTGTTACTAATGAACAAGGTCTAAAAGCTAGTGAATACGGTATTGTACCACCAACTACTGCTACTGGCATTAAACTTATGTCTATAAACTTCTTTTTACCTAATGAGGATGATCCAGTAGTATGGAGAGGTCCTTTATTAGCAGGTGCGGTCAATCAATTCTGGGGTGAAGTAGATTGGAGAGATCTTGACTATATGGTAGTAGACCTGCCTCCAGGAACTGGTGATGTACCATTAACAGTAATGCAAACATTGCCGATAAATGGGATAGTAATAGTATCATCACCTCAAGATTTGGCCTTTATGGTAGTAAAAAAGACTATTAATATGGCTCAAAAAATGAATGTTCCTATTTTAGGATTAGTAGAAAACATGAGTTATGCAATATGTAACCATTGTAATGAAAAACTAGAGATTTTCGGTAAGAGCCAAGGGGATAAAGTTGCAGAAGAAACAGGGATAGAATTTTTAGGTGGCTTACCTTGGGATTCTGATCTTAACCAATTAATTGACCAAGGTAAAACCGAGGAATATGAATCGGAAGTTATCCAGGGAATTGCAAGCAAGATTATTAAAAAATTTGAATAAATATCGTCACAAAAAAGGATCAGTCTAGACTGATCCTTTTTTAATTCATATTTTTACTAGAACCTTTCGGCTGACGATTTAGTCAGTTAAAAGAGGTAATTCAACAGCTGAACTTAAATCAGGAAGAACAAAGTCCTTTGCTGCTTCTTTAATATTAAACCTGCCATTCATCTTCATGGTCATATCCAAAACTTCTGAACTATTCTCTTCTGGTGATGCCATAGACGTACCCATAGTCATGTCCATATCAATATAATCAGTCATTAAGGTCGTAGTGTTAATTAGGCTACTGTAATCCATGGCTAAACTCATACTGCTCAATATGTCGGCAAATTCATCTTGTGGTACTGGGAATTGAGACATAATGTTTTCAAACTCATCATTGAATTTATCTTGGTCTATAGTGACATTTATTACCCAATATTTTTGCCCGTCAATTGTTACATCATTACCATAGTTAGAAATCATTCCGAAATCTTGCATTTGTTTTAGCATTTCCGCAGGATCTTGATTTAAAGAAGATTGCATTAATTCATCTAGACCCAATGGACCTAAATCCATTATGATCCAACCTTCTCCAGGCATATTGATATAATATTTGTCTTCCATTAATACTGACTCTACTTCAGTATCAGCAGCTTCAGGTGGCATTCCAGGTATATCACCCATTTTAACCTTTTGCTTTATGTAAACTGTTAAAGGCTCCATTTCGTAATGGGCATATAAATCAGTTTCCATAGCTATTTCTAGGGGGAAACCTTCTTCTTCAATCCCTGACATCATCATTTGCATTTTCATGGTACCATCCATATCATATGATGGTAAATTGTTCATTAATTGTGAAGTTTCAACTAAAAGGTCATCTGCTAACATATCATTTCTAGTTTCTACATAGTCAATAAGTACAGTACTTTCAGCTTCATTCCAACCAATTTTTGCACCCATATTATCCAAGACAGTTCTTAGGGGCAACATAGTTATTCCATTGCTTTGATATGGTGTAGCTGATAAATTAATGTTATCATTATTTAGTAATGCATTACTATGTCCTATGGTAAGCACAAGCTTATCATTATTATGCGTAATTACAACATCTTGATCAGTAACATCGACATCAGCGCCCATTACAGTATTAATTAAGCTAGATTCAATATAAGTGACTCCATTATTTAACACATAATCAGCATTAGGCTTAAATGGTGTGCCATTTACTTCAAAATTAATACTAGCGAAAGCTGGAACAGATGCAAATAGAACTATTAGAATACTAAGAAAAAATATACGGCGTATTCTCAAGCGCCTCACTCCTTTATGAAAAATAGTAGGTTTTTTAAAAAAACCTCTAACTAAAAGTATAACATTAAGACTTATATAGGAGAAGAAACTAACTCATATAACCAATAAAGCTTGATAAAACAAAAAAATTCTAGATTTTAGTACAAATTATTGTTAATATTAAATACAATAGTAATATAGATATTTAAAAGTACTTATAATAGGGAGGTAGATAAGACATGGTAACTAAACTACTTATGGAACTAAAGACTTTATTGGCGGATTTAGCTTCTACTCTTATCTTGGGGAAAAATAAGGATGCAGCTAGCTTAGCTATGATTTTATCCGAAAAAAGCAAAGCACTAGCTGATGAATTAACCGAGTAATTAAACTGAAAAACATACTAACATAGTATAAAGTAAGCAGGCCGACTTCAAAAATGAATCTGGCCTGCTCGTAACTTTTCTGAGTTATTTTTATTTTCTCCGATACCATTCTAGGTTGAAATGGCTTGTTCTTACATAATCCGGTAGGTACAGGGAAAACCCATGTTAATCACTTCTAATTGCACTATTAAAGATATTGAAATCCAAATATAGAGAAAGAAAATTAAACAAGGATAAAGTATAAAGCACACTCTATCCTTGTCATATAATTTATAATCTTTAATTATAAAAAAACTCCTTCTTTAGGTTAGATTTAAAATTGGGCAAAAATTCGTGAAATATTTCAACAAATTCTTTTATAGCAATTTGATTATTCTTATCACCTAAGAAAAAAACTCCAAATTCACTTTCATAATATCCACCTTTATTTCCACCTAATTTATATCTCAGTTCACTTGTCTCATTTTTTAATTTATCAATTGATTCACATGTCTCATTAAATATATTTCGCAGTTTATTAAAAGCATCTTTCTTTTGATTTACCATATGAATATTTTTCTTATCAAATTTATTATCATATTGCCTAATTGACGCATAATAACCATTTTTGTTTTTATCTATACGACAAAAAACAGAGAAATATCTACTTGTGTTTTTTCCTCCAATATCGTTTTCATATGGTATAGCTTCAATAACGTGATTTGACCATGGACGTCCATAACTAGAGCCATGAGCAAAAGAATTCATTTGACCAAACATATCTTTTAAAAGTAAATATTGTCCATAGTAATGTTTTAAAACTGATTCGACTTTGCCTTGAATATACTCATCTTCAATTTTTTTATATCGATCCAAATCAAATTTTAATTTCACAATATAATCATCTAGTATTTCCGATTCATTTTCGTATTTTATTAAAAGATTATATAATTCTTCTCCATTCATCTTATGATCAGCTTTAACTAATTCGTCTAATGGATAATGAAAACCAGTTTTTAAATAAACTGTTCTAATATCTTCTTGTTTGAAAATTGGTAAATTATTAAACTTCCGCTCTTCTTCATGCATCTTGTTAATTAACATATTTTTGTATTTATTTATTTGATTATTGTGTTCAGATGTATATGTCTTGTCTTCTATAATAATTGCATATTTATTATTTAATACTAGTAATACATCAATGTTTTTAAATTGTCTCAAAATTCTAATATTATCGTTAATATTTATGTTTATATCACCTAAAAATAAATGAATAATCTCATTAGCTAAATTATATAATTTTATGTTGTCTGATTTAAAATTATAGTTATTACATATCCAGCAAATCATCGCATCTTGAGAAAGTTCACTTGTTGCAAATTGAAACAGATTATTTTTTTTAAACTCCATTACCTTACCTTCTTTCAGATTATCTTAAGTTTAAAAAAGTTATTATATTATCTGTTTTATCAGCTCTGATAGGGCTTACAAATTTACTTTTTCTTAAATATTATGAATTTCATTCAATTCTTATTGTGATAATATAACATGTTTAAACTTATACCTTTTGATAGAAAACTCCAAATATGTTCAATATCTAATTTTATAGATATCCCTATAACTCTAAACTAGATTTTATATCAACAAATACTAAGTTTATATAAAATGTTTTTTATTACTTCAGCTCCAACCGTTGTGCTTGTCAATACAATAGCTACTATCAACCCTACAACAAATCCCTTTAATTGTTTTCTCACAACTTTTCCTTCCTTTAAATATTTTTAATTCTTCTTCACTTATAATGTACCATAATATGTGAAGAATAAGATTTATATCCAAAGGAGATTTTTGGCTTTCAGAGGATTTCTCCACTATCATTCAAGTCCCCGGCTGCGGTCACTACTACCCAAGTTAAAAAGATTAAGGAATGATCTCATGCTTAGTGTAGTAGAGACCTTCGCCTCCTGCCTCGCCCGCTCAAGACTGCTCCAAATTCATCTGATGCGGTAGGCTATCGCCTCCGCTTTTATTTACATATTACGCAGTCATCAGCTCCCCGTTTGTTTTGTTATCTGTTGTGAGAAGTGTTTTTATGGTTGATATTCTCCCCTGAGAATATCTTAGATCTATTAATGGAAAGGAATTTGGCCTACGCCAATTCCTCTTATTACATTGGTGGTAGGCGATAACCTAACCGTTTCTTACTCAGTCGCCTAAGTAGGACATCCCCTTTAGCTTTATCGCTTATGTGTAATTACCTTCGTATTAGTAATGTTATCTGTTTCGTTTCCGGCCCTAATTCTATCCGCCTGGCGTCCCTACCTCGCGGGGAATATCTTAAGCTTCGCACGCTCGGTAGTCACGGGGATGATTTCTGGGCGGATAAGAATTACCGCCTCCAACTACGAGAAGAAGTATTCCTCCATGCTTACGGAATCCTTCTTTGATGGTTAGGGTAGGTAATCAGGGGAGCACCTACTTAAGCTCCCTTATTACTCGTTACGGTATTACATAACGATTATTATAGTAAGTGCCTTGAAGAATTAGTCTTATATTTTAATATGTTGCGAATTATACAAGGAAAATATATCCGCATTAAAAACATAGACGCCTACTCTTTTCCTTAAAATAATCCTATAATAGTCGATAATACTAATCACTTACATAAAACTAATAAGGAGGAATTATTATGA
>DASRMR010000027.1:0-2057 GCA_035647815.1 Syntrophomonadaceae bacterium | reverse complement strand
TTCCCTAACTTACTAGCTGATTATTTATTAAAACCTGCCTGGGCTTCTATCTTCCCCACACTGGCACAGACTAATAATCTGAATGTCGTCATCAATCATTGGCATGGATTTAACTTAGAATTATTGATGACTATTAGCATCTTTATATTCGGTATTTTCCTGTATGTTAATTTGAGCAAATGGCGTAAAATTTATAATTATTATCCTCAATCACTTACCCTTAATAATATATATGACCAAGGTATATTGAAAACAGAAGCCATCTCCAGAAAGATAACTAATCGTTATATGACAGACTATATACGCGATTATCTAGTTTATATTTTCTGCTTTGTTATTATTGTTGTAGGTGGTTCTCTATGGCTATCCGGAGGAATCTCTTTTAATTCATCACATAATGCCAGTATCAACTTTTATGAATTCGCCCTAGTTATAGCTATGGTTGCAGCCGCATTTGCAGTACTCTTTTCCAAATCTAGATTAAGTTCTATTATTGCTACAAGTGCGATCGGCTTTCTCGTAGCTGCCTTTTTCGCTTTATTCCGGGCACCTGATTTAGCGCTTACTCAGCTAGTCGTTGAAACAGTTACAACTGTTTTGTTTCTACTTTGTTTCTACCATTTGCCTAAATTACGCAAAGAGTTTACTCGGATACGATTTAAGGCAGTGAATGCCTGTATTGCTATGGGGATGGGTCTAATAGTCACGCTTACTGCCTTATCTGCCAACGGGACTAGGCTTTTCACCTCAATTTCCAGTTATTTTGAAAATTCTTTTGAACTAGCTGGTGCTAAAAATATTGTTAATGCTATCCTCGTAGATTTTCGTGGGTTTGATACGATGTTAGAAATTCTGGTATTATTCATAGCTGGACTAGGTGTGTTTGTATTGATCAAACTTCGTTTACCTAAAGGAGAAGAACATGAAGAAATCAAATGATGTAATTTTACGAACCGTAACTAAGATAGCAGTATTTATAATTTTCACCTTTGCTATTAACTTATTTTTCTCTGGGCATCATCATCCTGGTGGTGGTTTTATAGGTGGTCTAGTTTTTGCGGCCGCCCTAATTCTTTTATTTCTTACCTATGATTTAGAATCAGTATTAATGAATATACCTCTTGATTTCAAGGGAATTGCAGCAACCGGAGTGTTAATAGCCGTCCTCACTGGTTTATCAGCTATATTTATAGATACTCCGTTTTTAACCCAAAGATTTGGTTATATTAATTTACCGATTTTCGGCAGTATAGAATATGCTACAGCAGTCCTTTTCGATATTGGAGTAGCATTAGCAGTTATAGGAACTTCTGTCACAATTATTTTAAGCATAGGGAATGATCGATAATATGGAAACATTAATGTGCATTTTAGTTGGAGTGTTATTTGCTATTGGGACTTATATGGTACTATCTAAAAGTTTCTTAAGAATTATTTTAGGTACTACTATTATAGGATATAGTGTTAATCTGTTAATTATTACTATGGGCGGACTTAAGACTGGTAGTGCGCCATTATTAGGCTTAAATGAATTTTCCTTTACTGATCCACTTCCTCAAGCACTTTTATTGACCGCCATTGTAATTAACTTTGCAACTACCGCCTTTTTTCTTGTACTATGTTATCGTACTTATAAGGAATTAGGTACAGATGATACTGAACAAATAAGAGGTAATCCTGATGAATAATTTAGTAATACTACCTATTATTATTCCATTAATTACTGGACTAATATTAGTTATCTTACGCAAACAAATAAGATTACATAAAATATTAACCCTCTTAGCTATCGCCGCAATTACTGTGGTGTCAATTTTCTTAATGCATCATATCACTATAAAAGGTGTGCAAACATTACAATTAGGTAATTGGCCAGCTCCTTTTGGTATTACTATGGTCGCCGATATGTTTGCTGTTTTACTAGTTTTAACCACTAGTATAGTAGGCTTTTGTTGTATTTTGTATGCCTTTAATTCTATAGGCCAAGAAAGAGAGAACTTCTACTTCTATCCTTTGGTTTTATTCCTTATTACTGGAGTTAATGGGTCATTTTTAAC
>DASRMR010000026.1:0-102935 GCA_035647815.1 Syntrophomonadaceae bacterium | reverse complement strand
GCATGATTAAATGCGGGGAATAACAAGTCATCAACCTCTTCAATAGGCACGAATTTTACATCGATAGCGTCATCACCAGCTATAGGTTCACCTGGATTTAGCTTAATATGATATATAGCACTAATAATATCTCTGTAAATCTGTGAATTTGCATGGTAAAGGCCGATAAGTCTTATTATAGTTCCAGTCATGCCAGTTTCTTCCTTTAGCTCTCGCAGACAGCTGGCCTCAGGAGTTTCACCTAATTCAATAAAACCTGATGGTAGTGTCCATTGACCTATTAATGGCTTTACTCCGCGTTTGATTAATAAGATTTTACCTTCTAATTCTCCAATACATACAGTAGTGGGTAATGGATTACGGTAATGAATAAAATTACATCGTGAACAAAACTGTCTTTCCCTACCATCTATAATTCCTGATTCTAATTTATGAGCACAAACAGGACAAAACTGATAAATTACCAATTTTAACACTCCTTTCCTCATTTATTTCACATTGAAATTAAAGTTTTTTTATTTGGCCAAAAAATTCCTTTATGCCTTGATTAATATTCTTAATGTCCCTAATGGGCTTTTATTCCTTAACATACTTGTATAAGGGATTTATTAAACTTATAATAATCTATGTTTGCTTAAAGTATCAAAAGTTTTAGAATAGTATGTAAATTGTTTTAGGGCTTAAAATACTGCCAAATCAAATATTAATAACTACATGATATTATATTTATAATAAAAAACCTAGAATTAGTGTACTATATATAAATAAATTAAAGCAAAGGAGGGTTTTATTAGTGTTAACGGATTATTCTACAATCGGTATATATTTACTTTTAACCGTCTTGTTCCCAGTAGGTGCTTTAGTTTTAGCTTGGATGGTGCGACCTAAACCAAAATCTAATGCAGATAAACTCGCAACTTATGAATGTGGAGTAGATACAATAGGTCCAACTTGGGTAAGACTCAAAGTGAACTATTTTCTTTATGCACTCATATTTTTAGTATTTTCCATTGAAACGATTTTCCTGTTTCCATGGGCAGTAAAATTTAACAGTCTGGGCCTGTTTGCCTTTATTGAAATGCTAATCTTTATAGCTATTTTAGTAGTCGGCTTATGGTATGCATGGAAGGAGGGTGCTTTAGAATGGTATTAAAAAAAGATGATGAAGAGGTTCTAGCGAAAAACAACATTATAGTTACTACTTTAGAAAAAGTATTTAACTGGGGGCGTGCTCACTCGTTTTGGCCACTTTCTTATGGCTGTAACTGTTGTCCGATGGAAATGATGGCAGCAGGTGCAGCTAGGTTTGATATAGCCCGATATGGTTATGAGGTTTTTAGGGCTTCACCTCGCCAAGCAGATTTATTAGTCGTAGCCGGTCCCATAACCTTAAAAATGAAACCAGTAGTCGAAAGAGTATATGCTCAAATGCCTGAACCAAAATGGGTATTAGCTATGGGGAACTGTGCAATTAGTGGTGGCCCATTTAGGGATGGCTATAGTATATTACCTGGGGCAGATGCGCTATTCGATGTAGATGTATATGTACCTGGTTGTCCCACTAGGCCGGAAGCTTTATTCCATGGCATGTTAGAGCTTAAGAAAAAAGTGCAAGGCAAAGCTTAGAAGCTAGGAGTGAAAGATAAATGTCAAATAACGACATGTTGGAAAAACTAAGTGCAGACTTTAGGGAAGCTATAACTATAGAAACAGATGGAAATTATGATGTAATAAGAGTAGAAAGTGACAAACTACATAGTTTATGTAGCTCTTTAAAAAATAATTGGAAGTTTAATTATTTAGCTAATCTAAGTGCGACTGATTTTAAAGATAGGTTTGAAGTAATATATCACATTCATTCCATACCTGATAACCGCAAGATTGCAGTTAAAACCGTTCTAGATAGAGAAAAACCCTCGGTTATGACAGTTACCGATATATGGAGAACTGCAGATTGGCAGGAACGAGAAGCATATGACTTAATGGGTATTATGTTTACAGGACATCCGAATTTAATCCGGATTTTGTTACCTTATGATTTTGAAGGACATCCCTTACGAAAAGATTTTGTGCCTAACTAAACATATAATCAGTTAGCTAATAATCTTTTAAAAAGAAAAGAAGGCGAGATAGATAAAATGATACAGACTGACAATATGACAATAAATGTTGGACCACAGCACCCAAGTACACACGGAGGGTTGCATGTAGAAGCTGTACTAAACGGGGAAATGATAGTAGACTCTAAAGTTCACTTAGGCTATGTCCATCGGTCTGTAGAAAAGATTGCCGAAAGTAGAACTTATACCCAATTCATTCCTTACACTTCCAGACTCGATTACCTAGCTACACATTTACCTACATTAGGTTATTGTCAAGCAGTAGAGAAAATGATGGGGGTAGAAATACCAGAACGAGCCGAATATATAAGAGTTATTATGGCTGAATTATCTCGTATAGCAGCACATATGCTTTTTATCGGTAGTACATCTATAGACCTTGGGGCTACAACTGGCTTAATCTATTGTTTTCGTGATCGTGAAAGAATTATGGATATGTTTGAAATGACTAGTGGACAAAGGTTAATCGCTTCATATATGAGATTTGGTGGCATATCCGACGATTTACCTGAGGAATTCTTCCCCGCTATTGATAGTTTTTTGGAAGATATACCTAAAATGATAAAAGAATATGAGGATTTATTAGTAGGAAACGAAATTATGCAGTACCGCTTAAAAGGGGTAGGTCGTCTATCAGCTGAGGACGCTATAGATTATGGCATAAGTGGACCAAATCTCAGAGCAACTGGTGTCGATTATGATATCCGCAAGGCTGAACCTTATGGAATTTATGATCGCTTTGATTTTGAAGTCCCAATTGCTACTAATGGTGACTGTTGGGATAGATTTATTTTACGCTTTAAGGAAATTGTTGAAAGTGGCAAGATTATTCGACAAGCATTAGATCAAATGCCAGAAGGAGAAATTAAAGGTAAAGTTCCTAGAGTAATCAAACCAGCAGATGGGTTAGAGGTATATCATCGCATCGAATCTGCTAAAGGGGAATTAGGATATCATATTGTAAGTGATGGTTCCGACAAACCTTATCGGCTCCATATAAGAGCCCCATCTTTTGTTAATTTGATGGTTTTATCTATGATTTCAAAAGGTGGAAAATTCCAAGACTTGATAGCTAATATTGCTACATTAGACCCAGTGCTAGGTGAGTCAGATCGATAAGGGGCTAAATGTAGTCCTGATGTAATAACTAATACAGGAGCGATTTTATGGATAAACTGGAACACATTTTTCTAAATATTTCGAAGTACATCATTGATTTACTACAAAACCTTGGTTTATCTTTGATTTGGGCAGACCTTATTTTGCTAGTTATTAAATTTGCTTGTATTGCAGTCATTGTAACTGTAAATATTATTATCCTAATATGGTTGGAAAGAAAGATATCTGGCTTTATTCAGCAAAGATTAGGGCCTAACCGATTAGGGCCATTTGGAGCATTCCAGACTATAGCTGATGCTATAAAGCTATTGACTAAGGAAGATATTATTCCATCGGCCACAGATAAAATTATTTTCCGTACTGCACCTATCTTTTTTATAATTATATCTCTCATGTTATATCTAGTTATTCCTTTTGGTGATGGGATGCAGATTGTAGACTTGAATATTGCAGTATTTTATTTTCTTTCGATTGGATCTTTAGGAACTATTGCAATTCTAATGGCAGGTTGGGGTTCTAATAATAAATGGTCATTACTCGGGGCTATGCGTTCAGTCGCCCAGATGATTACTTATGAAATCCCCTTAGCCTTTTCACTTTTAGGTGTAGTTATGATTGCAGGTTCACTGCGCATGTCAGATATTATAGCTGCTCAAGGTAATATATGGTTTATTTTACTTCAGCCGATAGCATTTATTACTTATTTTATAGCTGCTACTGCTGAACTAAACCGAGGGCCGTTTGATATGCCTGAAGCTGAACAAGAACTTACTGCCGGTGCTTATACTGAATATACTGGTATGAGATGGGCATTATTCTTCCTAGCTGAATATACTAATCTCTTTGCAGTCTCAGCAATTGCTGCAACTATGTTTTTTGGAGGCTGGCAAGGACCATTTTTACCCTCATGGTTATGGTTGCCTATAAAAGCTTATGCAATTATGTTAGTTTTCTTCTGGCTCAAATGGACCTTCCCTCGTATTCGTATGGATCATTTAATGTCTTTCAGTTGGAAGGTATTAATTCCGATTAGCTTAGCTAATATTGTTTTAACCGGATGCGGGATACACTTATTTAAGTGGATGGGATGGTGATATAGATGTTTGGGAAAGGTTTAGTTAAGGGATTGTGGACAACCTTAAAACATACTTTTGAATGGGATATAACTGTCCAGTATCCTGAAGAAATGCCTCATTTACAACCAAGATTTAGGGGTAATTTATTATATGAAATAGAAAAATGCATAGCTTGCGGAATTTGTGTTAGAAGTTGCCCTAACAATGTTTTAATTTTGGAAGAGACTCGTGATGCAGAAACAAAAAAGAAGCAAGTTGTAACATTTACCATAGATTATCAGTATTGCATGTATTGCAATTTATGTGTGGAAACTTGTCCGACTAATTGTTTGTATTTTGATCATAATTTTGAATTAGCTCAGTTTGATCGGGAGGCAATTAAAACTGTTTACGAGAGCCCTGTTGGTATAAAAATCAAACTAGATGCTCTAGATGCTGAGAAAAAAGGTGAAACATTAAGTCCTGAAGCTGAAAAAGAGCAGAAACAGATTACTAACATGACTAATGCAGTTAAAAAGAACCCGGTCAAAGTTTTAAGTAGATTTGTAGATGATGAAGCACAAGCAGAAATATTAGCTGAAATTCTGCTCAATGATGAACGCAAATTAGAAAGGCTAGTTCCATTAATGATAAAAGATAAGGAAAAAGCACAGAAGATAGCTAAAGCATATGTAGCTAAAGAAATAAAACAAAAAGACGCCCCAGAGAAAGGAGGGAGTGAATAATGAATATAGCAGATCTAGTATTTATTGCTATTGCTGGAATTATTATTTTAGCTTCCTTAGGAGTAGTAATTTCTCGAAATATTATTCATAGTGCCTTACTCCTGATAGTATCTTTTCTAGGTGTGGCAGCTATTTATTTCCAGCTCAATGCAGCCTTTTTAGGTTTAGTGCAAATAATGATTTATGCAGGAGCTATTTCAGTATTAATTATATTTGCGATCATGCTAGTCGCAGACCAGGATCTTAGTAAGAGTAATCCTAGTGATAAAAAAGGAGCTGTTATTGGGGTTATCGTTGCTGGACTATTTACTTTCCTAGTTTCGATTTCAATAGCTAGTAGTAAGTGGCCCGGTTTAGTCAATAATATTTTAGAAAATCCTATAGAAATATTAGCTGAATTATTAATGGGTGATTTTGTAGTAGCTTTTGAAGTTGCTGCTATCTTACTATTAGTTGCTATAGTTGGTGCGATTATGATTGCGAAAGGAGCCGATGATAAAAAATGATTAGTTTTCAGCATTATTTAATCTTAAGTACAATTATTTTTGGCATCGGTCTTTATGGAGTTTTATCACGGAGAAATGCGATAGCAGTCTTGATGTCAATAGAGTTAATGTTAAACGCAGTAAATATAAATTTTATTGCTATTAGCAAGTATGTTGTTTCAGGTCCTGTAATTGGACAATTATTTGCGATATTCGTTATCGTAGTAGCTGCAGCAGAAGTAGCAGTAGGATTAGCTTTAATAGTATCAATATTTAGGCAAAAGAAATCGGTCAATCTAAACGATTTCAATTTGCTGAAATGGTAGGTGGTTAAAATATGTTTGAGTGGACTATTCAACATGCTTGGATAATTGCCCTGTTACCATTTTTGGCGTTTGGCTTAATCGGTCTTTTTTTGCATAAATGGCCAAAAATATCAGCCTTCCTCTCCATTGCAAGTATAGCTATTTCATTCGTTTTAGCAGTAATTATTGCAGGAGGTATGTTTATAACAGGTGAGGCAATTACTTATGAGGCTGCAGTTAGATGGTTAAGTATGCCAGGATTACAAGTCGATATGGGCATACTAGTAGATGGCTTAACTGCAATTATGTTAGTAGTAGTGACTACAGTAGCCTTATTAGTACAAATATATTCGATTGGGTATATGGATAAAGATCCTGGCTTTGCAAGTTATTATGCTTATCAATCTATATTTGCAGGTTCTATGTTAGGACTAGTCTTAGCTAATAACTTTGGACAGATTTTTGTCTTTTGGGAGTTAGTAGGATTAGCCTCTTATCTATTGATAGGATTCTGGTTCGGTAGAAATTCAGCTCGGGAAGCAGCAAAAAAAGCTTTTATAACTAACCGAGTTGGAGATTTCGGATTCCTATTAGGAATCTTATTCTTACAAATAATGTTTGGAACTTTGAACTTCGGAGGCTTAGCTGGTGAAATAGCTAATTATGCTAATACCGGATTATTAATAGCAGTTTCCTTACTATTATTAGCCGGACCGATTGGAAAATCGGCACAATTTCCTTTGCATGTCTGGTTGCCAGATGCAATGGAAGGGCCTACACCAGTTAGTGCCTTAATACATGCAGCTACAATGGTAGCCGCAGGTGTTTATTTAATAGCTAGAGCATTATTCATTTTCAGCAGTACACCAGAAGTTATGATGGTTATAGCTGTTATAGGTGGATTTACAGCTTTATTTGCTGCCACTATAGCTATAGTACAAAACGATATTAAACGCATACTAGCCTTTTCGACTTTAAGTCAGTTAGGTTATATGGTGATGGCGATGGGAATAGGTGCTATGACAGCTGGTATGTTCCATCTTATGACTCACGCCTTTTTCAAAGCCCTTTTATTCCTAGGTGCAGGTAGTGTGATTATTGCACTTAAGCATGAACAAGATATCTGGAAAATGGGTAATTTGAATAAAAAGATGCCGATTACTACTTGGACATTTGTTATCGGCGCATTAGCTTTAAGTGGTATTCCACCTTTATCTGGATTCTGGAGTAAAGATGAAATATTATTAGGTGCCTTTGCAGGTGGTTATACAGGACTATATGTTTTAGGCACATTTGTAGCCTTTTTAACTGCTTTTTATATGTTTAGGTTAATATTTGTAGCCTTTTTTGGCCCTGATAAAAATAGAGTTGGTGGGGTTGAGGTTAAGGAATCACCTAAGGTGATGACAATTCCGCTAATTATATTAGCTTTTTTAGCTATAGTAGCAGGCTTTCTCGGTTCACCTTTAACCGATTTCCGTTTTGGTCAGATAGTTACTTATGTTGGAGCAGTACACCATGAACCGAGTATTATGATTATGGTTATTTCGTCCTTAGTAGCTATAGCAGGAATATTTTTAGCTTGGTTAGTTTATCAAAAGAAAGTGATTAGTGCTGAAAATATTAAACAGAGATTCAACGGTATATATACATTGTTATATAACAAATACTATATTGATGAGATTTATGCATGGCTTATCAAGGTGTTTGTTGATGGAACAGCACGAGTATTCTTCTGGATTGATATTTATATAGTAAATGGGTTTATCAATGGGTTAGCAACCTTAGCAGATAATACTGGTAGATTACTGCGTTATACAGAAGACGGGCAAACTCAAACTTACGCAGTATACATGTTAGCAGGTCTAATTATAATTATGGCAGCCGTTTTAATAGGCGGTTTTGCAGTATTACTCTAAGGGGGTGACTTTTAGATGACTAATTTTCCAATATTATCTTTAACGCTTTTTATACCTTTAATTGGTGCAATAATTATTATGTTAATACCTAGGGATCAAGAAGGAGCTATTAGAGGGACTGCGGTATTCGCAACCTTAGTTAGTCTAATATTATCTATAGTTGTTTTTATCAACTATGATCAGTCACTTGGTGGGCTGCAGTTTATTGAAAATATTCCTTGGACTCCTGACTTAGGTGTTAGCTATGCTTTAGGTGTAGATGGTATTAGTATTCCTATGTTGCTATTAACCACCTTAATCGGTTTTAGCTCAGTTTTTGCCTCTTGGCAGATAAAAGATCGAGTAAAAGAGTTCTTTATTCTTTTACTTATATTAATTACTGGTGTAATGGGAACTTTTCTAACTACTAACTTATTTATTTTCTTCTTATTTTATGAAGTAGTAGTAATACCAATTTATTTAATGGTTATTATGTGGGGAAGTAGTAAAAGGGTTACTAAAGAATATGCTGGCATGAAGCTAACTATTTACTTATTAATCGGAAGTGCTTTCTTGCTTATAGGAATTATAACTTTGTTTGTTAAATCTTATATGCTTACAGGCATTCCCACGATGGACATATTTGAACTAGTTAATATCCAGTTTTCGACTAGCTTCCAGGTATTCGTATTTGTTCTGATGGCTTTAGGTTTTGGAACTTTGTTATCCATGTTTCCTTTCCATGCCTGGTCACCTGATGGTTATGCGGGAGCACCTACAGCAGTAAGTATGATTCATGCTGGGGTACTAAAGAAAATTGGTGGATATGGAATTATAAGAATAGGTATATTCTTACTTCCCGAAGGTGCACAGATAATTGCTCCTATAATAGCAGTCTTAGCTATAGGGAATATTATTTATGCTGCCTTTATTTGTTTGAGTCAAAAAGATCTCAAATACATTGTTGGTTATTCGAGTGTTAGTCACATGGGATATGTACTTATCGGTATAGCAGCACTTAACCTCATTAGTATTAATGGGGCGATAATAATGATGTTCGCCCATGGAGTTATGGCAGCATTATTCTTTGCTTTAATCGGTAACTTGTATGATAAAAGCCATACTCGTAATATTGACGATTTCGGTGGCTTAGCTCATCAAATGCCTAAGTTAGCGACAGGCTTAATGTTAGCTGGTCTAGCTTCACTAGGCTTACCTGGTTTAGTTAACTTTGTAGGTGAATTTACTATATTTGTTGGAGCTTTCGGCACTTACAGAGTATTAACTATAATCGGTGTGTCTGGTATTGTATTTACGGCTCTTTATATTCTAAGGACTTTAGGTACAATATTATTCGGTCCTCGTCGTGAAAAATGGGATCATCTACAAGATTTACAAGGTGTAGAAATGGTACCTTTACTGGTATTAGGTGCAGCTATCATCTTAGGTGGAATGTTCCCTTATGTGCTTATGGACTTGATAAATAATGGGGTAGGAGACTTACTCGCACAGATTAATTCTATTCAGATGGGAGGGATTTTCTAATGGATATTACTCTCTTATCAACCGAAATCCTGGTAGCAGTTTTAGGTCTCGTAGTCTTAGTATTAGGTTTAACACTTCCTAGCAAAGGAAAAAACATAGTAGGTGGCTTTACTATAATAGCCTTAATAATAATATTAATTAATGCTATTTTCTCTTATGGAATAGAAGCTAATCTATTCAACGGTGTTTATGTAATCGATAACTTTGGTAGCTTTTTCAAACTATTATTCCTAGCTTCTGGGATTTTAGTAATGCTCAGTGCTAAAGAGTATACAAAACAATTTGCACAAAGATCTTCCGAGTTTTATAGTTTTATGGTATTTGCTTTATTAGGCATGATAGTAATGAGTTGCGCCAATGAGCTAATGACTTTATATATTGGCCTAGAATTGATGACAGTAAGTTTTTATATTTTAACAGCTTATCTGTTAAATGACGAACTCTCCGCTGAAGCAGGATTAAAATATCTGATTTTAGGTGCTATATCATCAGCTATATTGCTATTCGGTATGAGTCTAATATATGCAATATCTGGAACGACTATTATTAGTGAAATTGTAGCTAACCTTAGAATCGAGCCAGTACTGATTACTGGAATAATCCTCATGATAGGTGGATTTGCCTTCAAAATCTCTGTAATACCGTTTCATATGTGGGCACCAGATATCTATGAAGGTGCACCAACACCAGTTACGGCATTCTTATCTGTAGCCTCAAAAGCAGCTGGTTTTGCGGCTATGTTAAGAGTTTTTGTTATCGGACTTCCTATAGCAGCATTTGATTGGGGTTTTATTTTAGCTATATTAGCAGCGATAACGATGATCGCTGGAAACCTTATGGCATTAAAACAGACTAATATTAAACGCATGTTAGCATATTCTAGCATCGCTCAGGCCGGATATATCTTAGTCGGTCTGATAGCATTTAATGTTTACGGATTAAAAGGTGTTCTCTTTTATGCCATGCTCTATGTATTTTCTAATCTAGGAGCATTTGCTATAGCTACCTCTGTAGAAGTAGTAGCAGGTGATACACAAATTACATCTTTTAATGGGCTAGGTAAAAGGTCACCATTTATGGCCGCAATTATGACAGTCTGTCTATTATCATTAGCAGGTATTCCGCCTATGGCTGGTTTCGTAGGTAAATTCTACTTATTTGCCGGTGCTATTCAGGCTGGTTATCTATGGTTAGCCTTTATCGGCTTAATAATGAGTATGATTTCAGTATATTATTATCTAAATGTGGCAAAAGCTATGTATATTGGTGATGCGGTAGATGAAAAACCAATTAAATCATCTTTTTCTACGCAGGTAGTATTATGGACCTGTTTAGCGGGAACATTATTAATCGGGATTTATCCAGCACCACTATCAAAACTAGTTCAATCAGCTATTAGTATTTTCTTGTAAGAATAAACTAATATTCCGTAATATTTAAGGAGGCAAATAGCTATGATTTTTGCTTATCGCGCATTAGAAGGAGGATATGATATCCCCATGCGCGTCGTGGGAGCTAATATTCCTTATGATTGGTTAATCTACATTATAATGTTAATACCTATATTCTTTTTTGTTTATGGTTCATACCAGAAGATTAAGGTATGGAGAGTTGGCAAAGCAGAGTTAAATCGGACTGATCGTCTATTGGATAGATCTTTATCTTTTCTAACTTTTACTTTTGCCCAAAGGAGTGTAATTAGAAAACCTTTAGCAGGTTGGATGCACTTTTTACTATTCTGGGGCTTTATTTTCTTGGCTATAGCAACTGCGTCATTTATGATGTGGGACAAAATTGGTTTTCCACCACTAACAGGTAATTTCTATATTTACCTTTCTGCCATAGTAGATATCTTCGGATTTCTAGCTCTTATAGGCATAATCGTATTAGCAATAATTAGGTATATCGCCAAACCTGAGCGTTTAAACGATACAGAACCTTTAGATGGCTGGATACTACTCTTAATAGCTGCCATTCTTTTAACTGGTTATATATTAGAAGGTTTAAGAATTGCTGGACAAATAAAACTAGCTACTACCATGTCGCAAATAGCTTACGAACAGATGGCTTCACCTGTAGGGTGGGTATTTGCTGGTTTTTTTGCTGGTGGATCATTAGAAGGAGTTCTAACTTGGCATAGGATATCATGGTGGTTCCATATGGTTATATCCTTTATATTTATAGGAATAATCCCATATACCAAGTTATGGCATATATTTACTAGCATGTTAAACTTTTTCTTCCGTGATTTTAATAATGCTGCAGTAAGAATGGTAGAAAACATTGAGGAATCGGAAACTTTTGGAGTAGAAAATATTGAAGAATTTGCTTGGAAAGATTTGCTCGATCTTGATGCTTGTATTCGTTGTGGTAGATGTCAAGATGGATGTCCAGCATACAACACAGGTAAAGCATTAAATCCCAAAATGACTATAATTCAATATATGAAAAAGCATATGGATGAAAAAGTTCCCTTATTACTTAAAATGTCGGATGATGATGTTTTAGATTCCGTTTCTATGACAGTAGAAGGCGGAGAAAACTCAATTTTAGAACAAAGCTTAATATATGATGTGGTAACTCCACAAGTACTTTGGGATTGTACTAATTGTGGTGCCTGTATAGAACATTGCCCCATGCATATTGAACATATAAACAAAATAGTAGATATGCGTAGGAACTTAGTAATGTGGCAAGGTGACATGCCTGCTGAAGCACAAAGTGCTTTTACTAACATGGAGCGAAACTACAATCCATGGGGAGTAGGTTGGGCATCACGCGCAGAATGGTTAGATGAAAGAGATGTACGAGATAAAGTTAATCTGCTTTCAGAAGATGGACAAGAATTTGAATATCTATTATATGCAGGTTGTGCTGTAGCTTTTGATGATAGGTACAAGAGAGTCGGAGAAGCTTTAGTAAACTTACTACATGAAGCAGATATTAAATTCGGATATTTAGGAACAGAAGAAATGTGTTGTGGGGATTCGGCTCGTCGCTTAGGTAATGAGTACTTATTCCAAACACTAGCTGCCCAAAATATCGAAACATTTAACAACTATAATGTAAAAAAGATAATTACCGTATGTCCACATGGATTTAACACTATTAAAAATGAATACCCACAGATGGATGGGAATTATGAAGTTTATCATTACACCGAAATCTTAACTAAATTAATAGCTGCAGGAAAAATTAAACTAGACAAAGTAGATTCACAAGTAAGTTACCATGATTCTTGCTTCCTAGGTCGTCATAATGGAATATATGAAGAACCTAGGGATGTTATTAAAGCTGCCGGTGGAAAAATTATCGAAATACCAAACTCCAAAGCAGACGGATTCTGTTGTGGTGCTGGTGGTGGACGCATGTGGCTAGAAGAAGATGCTATTGAAGGTTTCAAAAGAATTAATGAAACTAGAACAGATCAGCTACTAGAAACAAACCCGGAAACTATCGTGACTAACTGTCCTTTCTGTTTAACTATGATAGATGATGGAGTTAAAGAAAGTGGAGATGAGGAAACTAAAGTAGTAGACCTAGCAGAATTCCTCTGGAATAGTGTTAAAAAGTAAGAAACTAGACGCTAGAAGTAAGAAATGACAAATGAGAAGGACATAAGTGGTAGAGTTTTCTATTGCTTGTGTCCTTTGTTTTTTAAAAGATTAAGAAATTACCTTCAAGCTATAAGCAGATATAAATCCGTGCTATAGACAAGAATGCATAGGTAAGGTTAGACTTATATCTAAGTACTATGAAGCTAAAATGTAGAAATAAAACAAAATTTATTAGGATAAAAGTTGTAGAGAGTGTAGGGGAAAATGGGATATTATTATGAAATTATTAGACCAGAAGCTGATTTACCAGTAAAAGCAGTAATACATGAAGTTAATGAAATCGCTATGCACTGGCATAAATATATCGAGTTAATAATGGTTCTAGAAGGAACAGTTAAAATTGAAATTAGCAAAGAAAAACATATTTTAAAAGCTGGTGGTTTAGTATATATCAATACTAATGAAATCCATAGTATAGCTACTATGGGTGAGCCTAATTTAGTTCTAAAAGTTCAGATTAATCCGGATTTTTACAAGGAAATGTATCTTAGTTTCCCAAACCTGTATCTCGATTGTAATTCTTTTTTACTTGGGGATTCTAATGAAGAAATTAAAAATAATATTAGAAAACATTTAGCCCAAATAGTTTGGGAAATGAATAATAAAGAGTTAGGTTATAGATCTAGGTTAGGTAGTACTTTATACCAGTTAATTGGGGAACTTTTTGCTGTCAGTCCTATATATATAAATGAAGAGATGGATATTATTGCTGATGAAGACTTGAATAGGTTACAGCGGATTACTGAATATATAGATATGAATCTAGATAAAGGGGTTAGCCTTAAAGAAATCGCGGAATTAGAACATATGAGTTACTATTATTTATCTCGTTTCATAAAAGAAAAATTAAACATGACATTTCAAGAATACTTAACTCAAGCTAGATTAAATAAAGCTTTATCATTATTATATACTGATAAAACTATAACTGAAATATCTAATGAAGTAGGATTTGTGAACTTAGCAACTTTTAACAGACTATTCAAAGAAGAATTTCAGGTTACACCTTCAGAATACATAGAATTAACCCGACATAAGCACCTTAAAAAAAATCCTAATAAACTAAAAATGTCTTTAAAAACTAGTGGAGAGTTAAAAGAAATAGATATATTTCCTATTCCTACAAAAGAAAATGGTGATTTCGATATAGATCGTTCCTATGCTTTGAAAATGTTATTTACTTATTTAGAAACAAAATAAACTGATACTAAAAACATAATGGATTTAAAATTTATTATTCATACAAAAAATTCTGCTAGGAATTAGCAGAATTTTTTGGCGTTTAATCTAAAACATCTCGAAAGTTGACAAAAAAAGTCGCACATATTAGCAAAAAAGGCAGTAGTTCAGATATTTATAATGCTATAACCTTGATGATTAGTACATTGTAGTTTAGTAGAATGGAAAATATTGGAAAGGAGATGAAAGCAGTTGAAATATAATATTTGTGAGGAAGGAGTTTTATTTTGAAAAGTATGTATTTTAGACGAAAATTTACAATCGGCCTAATAATCCTGATAGCATTCTTTATGCAAATCCCCTTAACCGGGTATTCGGCCTATGTGTATGCTGGGGGTAGTGGGATAGAGACTGAAGTACCTGATAGTGTAATTACCGGGATTACAGCAAAAATAGACGGTGAATACAAGGAGTTAGAAAAATTCAATGAACATCCTCCGACAATGGGAGATACAATGAGTTTAAGATTAGACTTCATATTGCCTGACAAACATGATTACGGTGCTGGCTCTATATTAAAATATTCCTTACCTATTCCGTTAAAGGCTGCTAGTGGAAGTGGCGATTTAACAAGCAAAAAAGGGAAGAAGTATGCGAGTTATGATGTTGTTGGTGAAGAGGTCGTCATTGTTTTTAATGATGAGATTCGTTTCGAGGGTGCCGGAGGAACAGAAGGGCTAAAGACAATAGGGCACTTTGAAATTAAAGCCAAGTTCGAAGCAGATGCAACGAATAACAATCTTGAACAGACAATTATCTTACCCGGAGGAGAAACAATTACAATTAACTTCAAACCTGCCGGCGGAAAAGTAATTGAAAAGACAGTTGTGCCGGATAAAAAGATTGAAGGGGAAAACAAAGGCAAAAATAGTCAGTTCGTAACATGGACAGTAAATGTTAATACTGTTATGGATGATCTGGGTAAGACTGGAATGGATTTTAAAGATACTCTTACTGGGAAACACACATATGGCAACATAGATTCTTTTAAAGTAATGAGATATGAAATTGATAATAAAGGTACTCGGATTAATGATAGTGATAAAGACATGACAAGTGATTTTGCTAGCCAGTTTATCCCAGGTGCTACAGAATTCACATTAACCCTTACTGGTAAATATGCCTATGAAATTAAGTACGAAACAATCCCAGCGGATACAGAAGAATCGGAAGAAAAACTAGAGAATAATGCTATCTTTAATGGTAAATCAGATTCTAAATCAACCATCATAACTTATGGAGAACCATTATCTAAATCAGTAAGTAATGACGGAACAAATTTTGAACAATCGAATTGGACAATAAAGGTAAATGAAAACCGTAGAATATTGAAAAAAGGTACGAAAATTATTGACACTTGGGATTCTGATAAGCATGAGTTAGTAGCAGGTACATTTGTGGTGAACGACACTCTTGAACCGTTTCCATTAGGCTTGACCGTGGTTCACAATGCTAAAGGTTTTGAATTAACTCTCGGAGAAGATATAACTGAAGAATTCACGATTAGATATTCTACTGTACCTAAAGACTTGGTGATAGATACCGCTGATATTACTAACACAGTAGTACGTGATGATCGTATGCATGATGAAAAAGGTGCAACTGCTTACTATGGACAGAATGTTTTAACCAAAACAAACTCCAATATTAACTATCAAGATAAAACTGTTGAATGGACAATTGTGCTCAATGCTGCTGGATATGAAATGGATACAATAGAAGTAACAGATAGCTTTGTTAATAAAAACTTGATAATTGTCGATGATACTTTTAAAGTTAAGAGGAATAAAACAACACTGGTTAATGGGACGGATTATACTCTTAATCATCTAGACAGTATAAGTGGTAATGGAGACAAAAGAGGTGGTTTTACACTAAGTATTCCCAACACGATAAATAAAACAGACAAAATCACCATTACTTATACTACTGCTTATGATATTAAGGATATAGCAAATCCAAAAGATCAAAAATATGTAAACGAAGCCTGTCTTTCTTGGAAAACAGGTGAAAAAAACTATGGTACTACTGGTGAAGGCGGGACTGGAAAAGTTTGTACTTCAAGTACCGTTAAAATCAATACCCAGCAAAAATCCAAGGGTTATAAAACTGGTGAGTATAATTATGAAAGCAAAACTTTCCATTGGAGTGTCGGGATTAACTATAATTTTGACACCATCAACAATGCGGTTTTGACGGACACGCTTTCGGATTCTCAAGAGATTGATCGGACTTCCGTTAAAGTTTATAAGCTCGATTTATCTGGTGGTGGTTATGGTGTGCTTGATGGTCCTGCTTTAACAGAAGGCACAGATTATACCTTAACCCCAGCAGAATTAGAAAATACTTTTACAATCGAGTTTGCAAATCCTATAAGCGATGCCTATCGCATTGTGTATGAATCCAAAAATAAAGATGACTATTATGCACCAGATGGCACGAATCATAAGGTAGATAATACTGCAACCTTAAAAGGTGATGGAGGCTATACTGGCACTTGGAAAAAAACTGTTACTGTAAAAAATACCGAAAAACTGATAACTAAAGGCTATCAGCAAGTAAGCACTTCTGCCAAATTGAATTGGGAGATGAAATTAAATTGGGGACAATCCAAACTACATGATGTTGTTATCAACGATCTCGTGGGCAAGGATGCCGATGCCAATCCCAACCAAATGGTTTATAAGGATAGCTTTGAAATTTACGAAATGAATTTTACAGGAAGCAAATCGACTCCAACTCAAGGCATTATGCATAAGCCTGGTAAAGCTGGGGACGGACTTTATTATGTAATATTCGATGACAGTGACCCCATGTCAACCTTTAAAATTATTTTCAATCAACCAATTAATAAGGCCTATATGGTCAAATATGACACTTACTTTTTAGGGGCAGACGGGGACGAACTTAAAAACGAGGCGAAACTTGCTTACAACACCAAAACCGGAACTAGCGGTTCAGATACAGGAAGTAGTACCAAGGGCTCATTTAGTTTCTCAGGCTCTGCCTCAACGAACAAAGGTCAGCTTGAAATCACCAAGGTTGATAAAGATGATCCTACTAAAAAGTTATCAGGAGCTGTCTTTGAACTATGGAGTGATTTACAAGAAAAAGGTGGTTTCTTGATAGAGCGAGTTTCGGAAGCTACCAGTGGTGTATACAAATTCCTAACCAAGGTAGGACAAACTACTTATTATCTAATCGAAACGAAAGCACCGGAAGGGTATACTTTCTTTGATTCCGCTTATAAAACGCTGACAAAGGTAGATATTGATAGTGCGCTCAAGCAGATAACGATCAAAAACACGAAGCTCGTCCACGCAGTCAAGTTAATAAAAGTGGATGCAGTCGATAATACCAAGAAATTAGCGGGAGCAGAATTCACACTCCATAAAGCAAGTGATGATGCTCAAGTCGTAAAAGATGCATTAGGCAATCCTTTACCACAACCCTTTGTAACCGATGCATATGGTGAAATTATTGTGGGCAATCTGGCGCCAGATACCTATTATTTCCAGGAAGTAGGCGCCCCAGATTATTATTTATTACCCCTTGGGGCAGCGAGTAAGACGGCTGATTTTACCATTAAAGCCGATCAAATTAAAAGCAAAGAAATTGAAATGAAGAACACACAAGGGAAAGGCAAAATCGCCATCACCAAAGTCGATCAAGATGACAATGCTCCCATTGACGGGGTGGAATTTACCTTGACCATAAAGAGTGGGAAAAAATTCAGCGATACGGGCAATTTAAGCAAAACGGCAACAACGGATGCTGCCGGTAAGGCTGAGTTTACGAATTTGCCCTATGACACCTATGTTTTAACAGAAACATCAGCAAACCCCAAGTATGTTCCTAACACGACGCCACAAGACGTGGTGCTCAACGGCGACACAGATGTAGTCGAAGTGCCGCTGACCATTAGCAACACTAAAAAAGATCATTCTGTAAAACTAACCAAATATAATATTGATAAAAGCCTAACACTACAAGGCGCAATTTTCGAATTAAGAAAAGAAAATCTTATAACGGGTGCATATGAAGAAGTGCTACCTAAAATAAGTGTTGACAAAGTAACTACCAATAGTAGTGGCGTAATTAGCCTGAAAGACTTAGCAGTAGGAAAATATCAGTTTGTCGAAACTAAAGCACCGAATGGTTATAGACTTAATACTGAACCAGTGGAATTTGAAATTACATTGAAACAGGAAAAAACTACTGAAGTTGAAAAACTAAATGTTAGAAAACCAGGCGGTGGTGGCGGATACATTCCTCCGGATCCAGTAGACCCTGAAGACCCAAAAGAAGATCCTAAGGACCCAGAAGAACCTAAGGATCCGGTAAAACCTGTAGATCCACAAGACCCAGAAGATCCTGACAAGGAGATTACTGGCGATGAGGATCTTCCATATGGTGATATTGACCAAGAAATGACGGGTGATGGCGATCTGCCATTAGGAGCTACAGATCTACCAAGCGGGAAACTTCCTAAAACTGGTGTTAACAGTTATCTGGTTTACTATTTGCTTGGATTTTGCTTACTTGTTCTAGGTCTAAGGATGAGAAGAAAAACTAATTAAGTAAATATGGTATGATTTAAGTAGGCAGAGTACTCTGCCTACTTTTTTCTTGTCATTGTAAGTGCCTCAGCGCGAAGAATCTTTAATCTGCAATTAAGGGGGGAAGATCCTTCGCTGTTGCTCAGGATGACAAAACCGTTTTACATCTAGCGTTTCACTAAATATTTTCATAGGAGTTTTTTTGATGAGAAGAATTGTATCTACATTATTAATTATTACTGGATTGGTAATTTTACTATATCCATTAGGCAAAGGGTATTATGTAAATTATCAGCAAGATAAGCTAATGAAAGAGTGGCAAGAGATATCAGCTAACCTTACTGAAGAAGCAGAAGGCCTTGAGCCTGTCGAGAATGATGAAGCTAGAATTGCTAGAAAACAGGAAGAGGCTAGGTTAAAGGCTAGGCAGGAATATATTCAAAATAATGTAGAAGGTATTTTAACTATAGATAAAATCAATCTAAAACTACCTATATTAAAAGGCATTTCCCCGAAGAATTTAGAAATATCGGCAGCTAGTATGGAAAACATGGGTAAGCCAGGTCAGAAGGGGAATTATGCTATTTCTGGTCATCGTAACTATGGTTATGGAAGACATTTTAATCGCTTAGATGAGTTAAATGTAGGAGATATTATTAGCTTAGAAGCTAATAATGCAGAATATATTTATAAAGTAGAAGAAAAGTTATATGTTCAGCCTGAAGAAGTTTGGGTTTTAGAGGCAAATGGGCGAGATCGAGAGATAACCTTGATTACCTGCCATCCAGAAAGAAATCCAACCCAACGGCTTATTATTAAAGGAAAATTATCTTATTAATAAGGTGCTTAACTTTATTGTAGCATAGTCGATTATGCTATAATATATATGTAGTGATATATAAATAAGAATAAAACAGATTGAGATTTTTAGTACTTTCCACCGATAAAGGCAAATTTAGCGAAAGCTAAGGGCGCAAAACTAAAGGGCCTTCTTTAGTAAATGACTAAGATGGCAGCCAGTTACCGAAGGGGGAGTTTTTTATGTTAAAAAACAAGTTAATGGGAATTATCTTGATGTTTCCCTTAATTCTATTAATATTACCTGGACTAGCATTATCTGCTCAAGATATATTTCATATCGATAAAAGTCAGATAGATCAGGGAATAATTTCTATTGATTATAAACTAGAAGGAAAAACAAAAGGTCTAGTTAAAATAAGTAAAGATAAAGTTACTCATGATTACCGACTAGTCCCTGGTGGAAGATATCCCCTACAGGAAGGTAATGGTGAATATACGATTTTAGTAGGTCAGGCACTAACAGGTAATCGCTATAAAGTAGTTGCAGAAGAAAAAGTTGTTTTAGATGTGCTTAATCCTGACATAGTATACTTACAATCTACACAGATAACAAACTGGAATCAGGATAGCAAAGCTGTCATCAAGGCTAAAAACTTAGTTAAAAAGGCTAATAATAATCTAGAGAAATTAAAATTGACTTATATTATACAAATAATAAAGGGGAACCAGGATAGCGAAGCTGTTATCCAAGCCCAAAATTTAGTTAAAAAGGTTAATAATGATCGAGAAAAATTAGAATTGATTTATAACTATGTAGTTAATAATTACAGTTATGATTATGAGAAGATTAAAAGAGTTAAAGTTGGATATATTCCTGATATAGATACAGTTTATACTGATAAAAAAGGAATCTGTTATGACTATGCGGTAATAACAGCCTCTATGTTAAGGAGTGTTGGTATACCTACTAAAATAGTAAAGGGATATCATAAAGATTATTTAGATACATATCATTCTTGGAACCAAGTTTATATAGATGGAAAATGGCTGACTATCGATACTACACACGATGCGATTAAGGTTCAAGCTGGTCATACTACCCCCATGATTAAAAACACAAAAAGTTATATAACGACTAAAACATATTAAATATTATAAAGAAATTAAAATGCTCCTAGTGCCTATATCTTAATAAGCACCAGGAGTTTTTCTATTCTCCAACATTGACCGCAGATCTAATATCCCCCCTTCCTTGTATATAATTATTGAATGATGTAATGTAAGTATGTATAAACTAAATAAGTAATTTTGGTGCCTAGATTAGGCTTAAAAGGGAAAACAGTGTGAATCTGTTGCAGTACCCCCTACTGTATAAGGGACGAAACCTATCATAAACCACTAGTATTAACTTACTGGGAAGGGATAGTTAGTAGGATGATCTTTAGCCAGGAGACCTGCCGAAATCTACATTTAACAACTTCTGGGGACTAGGAAGGGGAATATAATAGGGCAAACCTATTAATATGAGCTTGGAGTTGGTCAAGCTTTTTATTTTGTATTTTTTGAGGTGATAAAAGTGAGAATTAGAAAAACTATATTATGCTTGTCTTTGGTAATTTTGTTATTTATGTTGAGTGGGTGTGCAAGTCCTTCAGTAGATGAAGAGCCTGGTAAAGATATTGCAGCAGAATTATTAGTAACTTCTGAATTTGGTGATGAAGTATTGTTTAATCAGTCAATAAATACTCCTGATAAGTCTACTATCTTAGAATTCTTAGAGGCTAACACAAAAGTAAAGACTAGTTCACAAGGTGGGTTTGTGGAAAGCATTGATGGGCTTGGGGGCGAAGAAAATAGTCGAAAAGCATGGTTTTATTATATAAACGGAGTTAGTGCTAGTAAAGGTGCAGCTGAATTAAAACTTAATGCTGGAGATAAAATTTGGTGGGATTATCATAGTTGGGCAGATGTGCCCTTATATAATGCTGTGATTGGAAGTTATCCCCAACCGTTTGTGCAGAGTGAAAATAACAGTATATTAACTACAAACGAATATGAAGATTTAGCTGTAGATCTCAAAAACTACTTTAAAACTTTAGCTAATACTAATTTTGATATTGATGAGCTTACAAACAAATCTATTGTGGACAGAAAAGGCCCTACAATTCTAATAGGCACTTGGGATAATATAAAAGAGATGAAATATATTGCTCAGCTTAATAACAGCAGTAATAAGGCCGGTTTAAATGTATGGTTTGATCAAGGAAATACCCATTTATTTAATGAGACAGGCGATATTGTAAGAACTTATGCAGATAATTGCGGTGTTTTGCTAGCATATGATGAGGGAATAGATAGCACTTATCCAGTATGGTTAATAATCGGGAATGATCGAGAGATTCTGGAAAATATAGTTGAACTGCTTATAGAAAAACCTGAAATGCTTAAAGGCAAATATGGGTTAGCAATTTCACCGGAATCGGAAGAGATAATAGCATTACCGATTATATCTGAGAATAAATAGTTATGTTATATGACTACCATCCTAAAAAAAATCTATTTTATTTTAGCAATCCATCAGTATTAATAATATTGGTTTTTACTTGGGTTTTTATGGCTTTGTTGTTTAACCATCCACTCTATATAGGTACAATTTTTATAGTTATAAGTTGGATTATTATAGATTCTGGAAATTATAAAGCGTGGAAAAAGCAATTAAAATTTGTCCTACCTATAATTATAATTATAGTTTTGATAAATTCTATATTTAATAGTAGTGGCAGTACTAATTTGTGGCCTATAAATCTATGGGGAGATTTTGTTTTAAGTATCAATTTAGAAGGCCTAGTTTATGGAATAATGGCGAGTTTTAAACTGCTCGTAATCATCAGTTCTTTCAGTTTTATTACTTTAGTCATAGATCCAGATAAATTTTTAAATTTAACTAGAAGACTAGGTTTCCAAATAAGTTTAATAATTAACTTTTCGGCGCGTTTATTTCCTTTATTAATTACTGATTACCGTAGAATCCATGAAATGCAAGAATATCGGGGTTTTAAAGATGGCACCCCGACTACATTATTTGAAAAAGTAAAAAATTATATACCGACTTTAAGTATCCTTTTAACTAGTAGTTTAAACAGGTCTCTTACGACTGCTGAGTCCTTGTATTGCAGAGGATACGGATCTGGTCATCCGACTATGTATAATCCTTCTGTCTGGAAAACTACAGATTACATTTTATTAGGAAATATTATTTTAACTTTTACTTTTGCCTTATTAGGATACATGCAAGGATGGTCATCTTATGAATATTATCCTCTTTTATCCGCATTCACTAGTCTAGGTATATTTACTAGCTTGATATTAGGGTTTTTCTTATTCTTTCCTATATTACTAAATTGGAGTTGTAAAATATGGCTAAAGTAGACATAAAAGATCTAGTTTATTATTATCCTGAGCTTTCACATCCTGCTTTAAATAATATCAATTTGTCTATAGAATCAGGAGAATTCGTCGTTTTAATCGGTCCTTCTGGCAGTGGTAAATCAACTTTATTGAGGGCTATAGCAGGTTTAATCCCAGGATTTTACCGAGGTAAAATGGATGGCGAAATATATATTGGTGGCGAAGAAATAGGAAAGCTTAGCCGGCGTGAATTAGCGAGTAAAGTAGGATTGCTTTTCCAGGAGCCGGAAAGTCAGATTGTAAAAACTAAAGTGGAAAATGAAATAGCATTTGGCATGGAGAATATAGGTGTAGATTTTAAGGTCATGCAACGAAGAGTTGCTGAGATCAGTGAAGCCCTAAGTCTTATTCCTCATCTTAACCAAAATGTTAATGAATTATCAGGTGGTAGCAAACAAAAACTCGCCTTAGCTTCTATTTTAGCTATACAACCAGATATTTTACTTCTTGATGAGCCCATATCACAGCTAGATCCTATAGCAGCTAAAGATTTGTTAAATGTAATTAGACATCTTAATGAAGACTTAGGCATTACTATTATCCTTATCGAACATCGATTAGAAAATTTTATAGGTTGGGCTAATCGGGTCGTCGCTTTTGATGGGGGCTATGTTTTATATGATGGTTCTCCCGAAAAATATTGTAAATGGGCACAAAATAATAATTATTCCATAATTCCAGATTTACCCAGACTTTTTGCGGAAGCTAATTTCCTTAATATTCCTCTAAATGTTAAAGAGGCTCGTAAAATTATTAGCAATTTAGGCTTAAAAAGCAAAGCGGAATTAACTGGGAAAACTAAAATTATATCTTCTAAAGAGCCTTTTATCGATTTACAAAATATAAGTTTTAAATATACTGCTGATTCTCTAGGCATTAGTGAGGTTAATTTAACTTTATATAAAGATGAATTTGCTGCTGTAATTGGACATAATGGGGCCGGAAAGACTACATTAATAAAGACAATTACTGGAATATTAAAACCTGATCGGGGTAAACTTATTCGTGCTAGTGATAAGCTAGTCGGGTATGTACCCCAAAACCCGGATGATTTTCTTTATTTACCTACCGTAGAGGAGGAAATCAAAAGCAATCTAGCTGATAAAAATGAGTTAGAAGGTTATTTGGACTTATTTGCTTTAACGGAATATAGACATTCTAGTCCTAGGGACTTAAGTTTTGGAGAAAAACAACGAGTAGTCTTAGCTACTGTTTTGGGAACTAAACCCGAAATATTATGTCTAGATGAACCTACTAGAGGTTTAGATTATAAATTAAAAAAGCAGTTAGGTGAGCTATTAAATGAAATTAATAATCAAGGGACGAGTATTATATTAGTATCTAATGATATGGAATTTATCGCAGAATATAGTAAAACTATAATCCTTATGTTTAAAGGCAAAGTAATCGATTATGGAACTAAATACGATATTTTATCTGATTCTAATTTTTACGCTCCACAAGTTAACCGATTATTTAAAGATATCGATAAGAAAATATTAACTTTCCAAGAAGCAACTCATTTATTAGGATCCCATGATCTAATAAAAGATGAATTTTTAATAGGTGAGGGCTATAATGGAATTAAGTAAATTAAACATTAAATATTTAGTAGTTATTGTTCTGATGCTAGTAACTTTAAAGTTCATAAACCCTTCGTGGACTAATATTAATTGGGGAATTTCGACTACTATTTTAGCTGTTACTATATTAATATTAGTATTAATTAGTTTTGAAACGCAAAAGCTAAGTATTAATTATTTAGTATTAATTGCGACGGTTTCTTCCTTCGCTGCAATTGGTCGTATAATTTTTATGGGTATTGCTAATTTTCAACCTACAACTTTTATTGTTATGATTGTAGGGTATACTTGGGGTAGCCAGGCAGGTTTTATAGTAGGTATGGTATCTGCCTTCGTATCTAATTTATATTTAGGTCAGGGGCCTTGGACACCTTGGCAAATGTTAGGTTGGGGTTTATGTGGATTATTAGCTGGTTTATTAGGTAAGGGTCAGAATAGCTTGAGATTTTTACCTTTTGTAATTTTGGCAGGTCTATGTGGATTATTTTTTGGTTCTATTATGAATATTTGGCATTGGCTCGCATTTACTTTTCCTTTGAATTGGAAGACACTTATTGCAGTATGTGCTACTAGCTTGACATTCGATGTTGTCCACGCTGTCGGCAATTTAGTTTTTGCTTTTATTTTAGGAAAACCTTTTTATATTGTGTTGAAAAGATATAGGAAATTTGTCTAATGTAGAAAATAGCCATTTCAATTAGACAAGAAAAGTATTATCATTAGGATATACGATTCCAAAAAAGGGGGTTTTTAATACATGTTTGGATTCATAGGAAATTTCGGACCGTGGGAAATCGGGTTAATTTTAGTAATAGTCTTAATAGTATTTGGGCCAGGCAAACTACCTCAGCTAGGTGAATCTGTAGGCAAAGCTATACAAAGTTTCAGAAAAGCTAAAGATGAATCTTTTGATGAAGATGAAGAAGAGATAAATAAAGAGATAAAAGAGTAGTTTTTTAATATAATATATTTATCTTAAAAAGGGGAATGTAATCATTCCCCTTTTCTCATAGTGAAAAGGGGAAGGGTTTCACACTATCTACGCAGAATAAAAGGGGGAAAACTAATAAAGTTAAAATTGGGGGAGCATAATGAATAAGGAAAAGACTTGGGAAGAATATACAGAAGAAGACATATTAGAAGCTAATATAGAAAAATATAGTAGTGATGTAATTGTAAAGTTTTATGAGGACTTGGAGGAACCGAAATATTTATATTCTGAGTATAAAGTTATACTCAACGCCGCAACTAAAATCTTAACTCCATATTGTAATAAATCTATCCGTGCTGTAGATATGTGCGGGGGCGCCGGCAAGGCTGCTTTTGCTTTTAAGGAATGTAGCCCTAATTCTATAGTTGATTTGGTAGATGTTTCTGAGAAAATGTTAGAAATTGCAGAAGATAAAGCACTTAAGCAAAACATTAAAGGAATAAATTCTATTCAAGCAGATGCTTTTGCATTTTTAGAGCAAGAGCAAGAGCAGGAGCAGAAATATGACTTGATAATGTTTTCCTCTGCTATTCATCATTTTAAAGACCCAGTTGATTTAATTAAATTAGCTAGTAAAAGATTGTCAGAACATGGATTGATTGTTACAATTGCAGATCCTACAACTATTACCAAAACAAAGAGATATAAGTTCTTTGAGTTCTTAGCGACTAATAGTGATGGTAAAAAGAACAAGTTGAAATCTATTTTCAGTTTTAACCAAAACAAAGAATTAGCATCAGCCCTAGATCCAGACTTTGATTTAGCGGAATATCAGACTTATACAGGTATTGATGATATTATTTTGCGGGCCGACTTAAAAGAAATAGGATTAAACCCCTTAATCCATATTCGTTATCCTGCCGGTGAACCTTATATGACTAAAATAATGCCATATTTAGGATTGTGTTGGGCATTTAGTATGATAATTAGTAAAAACATAATTAATGAATTTGCCATACAGGAAAAAGATATAAAAGAAAAAATAGTTAAAGAAATGCCTTTCAAATTCAAATTCATGTGCTAGGAGGGGGAGAATTTGTCTTTTTGGCATGGTAATTTATTAATTTTTGATTTATTAATAATGGATAGTTTAGCGAATCTAAGAAATCCAGTCTTAGATTCATTTTTTCTTTTTATAACTTATTGGGGAAGTCCACTAGTTTTTATAGGTCTTAGTTTACTTGCATTAATATTTCTGCTTTATAAAAGGCATATTTTGGAGGCCATTTACCTTAATCTATGTCTTTTAGGAAGTTGGCAATTGATGAGGCTTTTGAAGGAATACTTTGCTAGGCCAAGACCTAGTGGAGAACATTTGACTATAGCTACTAGTATGAGTTTTCCGAGTGGTCATGCTATGTTAGCTATAGCCTTTTATGGGTTTATAGCTTACTTATTGGCTAAAAGAATTCCTTCGGTTAATGGGAAAATATTATCTTGGATCTTATGGGGTCTATTTATAATATTAATCGGATTAAGCAGAGTATATCTTAATGTCCACTATCCTTCAGATATCTTAGCCGGTTACATTTTTGGTGGTCTAAATTTATGGATATTTATTCGAATTTATAAATGGCATAGTAGTCAAATAAGATATTAATAACTTTATATACTTATAGATTTTTCTTGTGCAACATAGTAAACGTCTCCATCCTTCTGGACTATACCTAGTCCAATTAGACGCTCTAGATGTCTTTCTAGGGAGAGTTTTTCAAAATAGTAGAACATAAGAGTCGGTTCTCCCCACTTACCATATATAACTTTTTTCTCGGTAAGTTCTTCTAAGGTTAAAGGTTTAGCTAAGGCGGAAATTATTTTGTTTTCATTAGAATATACTTTAGCTAAATACTTTTTTAGTTCTTCAGTAGCATTATTATCTATGACTCCTTTGTGAGCAGATAAAATAGTTTGAGGTTTTAAATCAATTAATTTCTCGATAGACTTTATAACATCATCTACATTACTGACTAAATTACCATACCAAGGCCCAAAACCGGTTAAGTCGATATCACCTGAAAAAAGTATGCTTTTTTCGCGGTCGAAGAAAGCACAATGTCCTGGGGTATGGCCTGGAGTATGAATAACTTCTAGTTTGGTTTTACCTAAATCAATTATTTCTTCGTCTTTTATATGTCCAGTAATATGTGATGGTACAAAGTTAAACCAGGGTAAAAACGCTTCTTTTATGTGCGAATTACCAGGCTCATTAAAGCCATAGAAATCGCTAAAAACATCTACAGACTGCATAGCAGGAGTGTCCAGATGGTGGGCATAAACCTTAGCATCTGGGAATAGATGATTAGAGCCACTATGGTCTCTATGGAAATGAGTATTTAAGATCATATCTAAAGGCCGATCAACAAAAAAGTCAACAAAACGAGTATCTATAGGGGTATCTATTATAGTTTTTACTTCATCATCTATATAAAAAGTATATGTAGATGGGAAATTTCCTTTGCCAGTAGGGGAAACTATATAAACATTATCTAAAATCTGCTCGAACACAATTAGTCCTCCTTATAATTAACGCGGTTTTTTTCTTGAATAAGTTCTTTTTTTCATTTTCCTTTGTCTCTTACCTTCTTCTGAAAAGATTTCATAGTCTTTCTCAAACTGTTTTTTACCACCGATATTTTTCTTTTCACAACCTTTATAAACTATCAAAGTATGACCTTCATCGAAGGTCAGGGCTATCGGAAGGTTTGATTCGCCAGGAACTACAATATAACCTGAATCTTTGATAAAGGGATCTTCTTTAAGTAGTCTGCGAACTTCTTGTTTTATAACGGAAAAGCCGCGTTCACTATGAAATCCTTTACCATGATTAATATCTAATACTTCTACATGGTGCTTTATACACCATTTAATATTTATTTTTGTTTTTTCTAATGCTTCATCCAAACTAAGGCCATGTAAATTTAAAGCCTCTATTTTCATTAATTTCACCTAAATCTATAAATAAGTACTATATCTGATTATAAGGAATTGTAAGTACTTTTTACAAGGGTATTGCGAAACTAATCTTATATTAAGGTTTTATTGATTATTATGTAGTACAACTCAATCATGCTTTTGTAGTACAATAGTCTTAAGAGAATAGGCCCTATGTCAAACTTGGAGAAATAGATATATTTGTTATTGGGGGGGGACATATGTATCAAGATCAGGATAAGAGCCAGATTTCTAGAAACAAGATGTATTATTTAAGTAGTTTATTAGACAATATGAACGAATTGTTTTATACATATGATATCGAAGGAAAAATAACCTTTATGAACAAAAAGGTTTATGATGTACTCGGCTATAAACCGGAAGAAGTCATTAATAAATACCTATGGGATTTTGTAGATGTAAGATATAAAGATATTTTTAAGAAGGAGTTTTTTCGTAGGATTAACACGGGTAAAAGAAATAGTTATATCAATACATTAATTCACAAGGATGGCTCAGGAAGGATTATGCAAGCTAATGCTGTACCGATTATTGAAAATGGGCAGATAACTGGTGAAATGGGAATAACAATCGATGTAACCGAGCAAAGAAGAGCAGAAAAAAAGATAAAAGAATATAATCAGACTTTAGAAATAAAATCACAAGAATTGATGGCTGCTAATGAACAATTAATGGCTACGGAAGAGGAACTTAGACAACAATTAGATGAAAGTGAAAACAATAAGAATGCTTTAGCAGATGCATTTCAACAGTTAGAAGTCTTGCTAGACTTTTTACCTGATCCTACTTTTTCTATTAATCTAGATGGTCAAGTTACTGTGTGGAATCGAGCTATGGAAGATTTAACTGGGATAAAGGCACGGGAGATGTTGGGTAGGGGTAATTATGAATATGCGATTCCTTTTTACGGAAAACGGCAAGCTCTTACTATTGACTTAGTTTTACAAGATGAATTTATAGCTACAGATTATTATCAAGATGTACAATTTCAAGATGACACTATATTTATGGAAGCTTATTATCCGCAATTAGGGGCAAAAGGAACTTATTTAGCAACTAAAAGTTCGCCATTGTTAAATCGCAAAGGTCATATTATTGGTGCTATTAGTACTATGCGAGATATTACCGAACACAAAATGGCGGAAATGGCTATTAAGGAAAGTGAAGAAAAATATCGCAACATTATTCAAAGTCTAGAAGATGGTTATTTTGAAGTTGACTTAGCTGGTAATTTTAATTTTATGAATCAATATATGCATAAGGCCTTAGGCTATGCTCCTAATGAATTCCTGGGCATGAACTATCGGAAAATTATGGATGAGGAAAATGGAAAAAAAGTTATGCGTACCTTTAACCAGGTATATAAAACTAAAAAACTAGTCAGGGAACTTGGCTGGTATGTTATTCGTAAAGATGGTAGTAAATTGTATGTAGAAAGTACAATTATGCCTATTATAGAAAATGATGTTATCATTGGTTTTAAAGGTTTAGTGCGGGACATATCAGATCGTAAAAAGGCTGAAGATGCTTTGCAGAACAGTGAGAAAAACCTACGAAACCAAGTAAAATACTTAAACACTCTTATGAACAACCTTAATGAACTGTTTATTACTTACGATAATAAAGGAAGAATTATATCTGCTAATAAAAGAACTTATAATCTATTAGGATATCAAAAAGATGAAAAAATAGGTAGACTAATAACTGATTTTGTAGTCGACGAATATAAAAATGAAGTAATGGCAGCTATTCAGAACCGCCTTACATATGGTGGAGATAGTAGTTATGAATTACCCTTAATTCACAAAGATGGCAAAAGTCATACTTTTAAGCTTAATGTATCACCGATTATTTATGAAAACGGAGTTATTAGTGGTGGCATGATCTTAGCGGAAGATATTACAGAGGAAAAAAGGGCTCGGGAAGAGTTAGCATTTAGTGAAGCACGTTATAGGGCCATAGTAGAAGATCAAACTGAATTAATATGTAGAGCATTACCTGATGGAACTATTAGTTTTGTAAATCCAGCTTTTTATCGGTATTTTAATGAAACAGAAACTACAGTAATCGGTACAAATATTATGAAAAAAATTTATAAAGATGATCGGGAATTAGTGACAGATTATTTAGCTTTATTATCTCCGGAACAACCGGTGAATTCTATAGAGTTTCGGGTGCAAATGAGTGACAAGACTACTAGATGGCTACATTGCACTCATAGAGCTATATACAATGATTCTAGCATTGTAATAGATTATCAGACTGTAGCGCGAGATATTACTGAGCGTAGGCTAGCTGAAGATCAATTAAAATATTTAAGTAGACATGATGCATTAACTGACATTTATAACCGATTTCATTTTGAAGAGAAAATGGATCTTTTAGAGCAGGAAAAACGTGCACCGATAGGTTTAATCATATGTGATATAGATGGGTTAAAATTAGTCAACGATACCTTAGGTCATGATGCAGGTGATGATTTATTAAGAATAACAGGTAAAATAATAAGTCGGTGTTTTAGAAAAGATGATATCGTAGCTAGGGTAGGCGGGGATGAGTTTGCTATTTTGTTGTTAGATTCTTCTAACCGTGGGGTAGAAATGGCTGTTAGCCGTATGCGGGAAAGTATAGCTTCATATAATCAGACTGAACCGAAAGTACCTTTAAGCATTTCCATAGGAAGTGCAATACGTGAAAACCCTAGAATATCTATGATTCAATTATATCAAGAAGCGGATAATAATATGTATAAGGAAAAAATGCATAGTGGGCAAAGTGCCCGTAGCTCTATTGTACAAACTTTAATGAAAGCCTTAGAGGCTCGAGACTTTATGACTGAAGGTCATGGAGATAGAGTGCAAGATTTAGTCGTAGGTATGGCTAGGAAATTGAATTTAGATAATCATAAGATTAATGATTTAAAATTATTTGCCCAGTTCCATGATATCGGAAAAGTAGGAATTCCAGATTCTATTTTATTTAAAAAAGGATCTTTAACTTCAGAAGAATATTCCATAATGAAACGCCATTGTGAAATAGGTCATCGTATTGCCTTATCAGCCCCAGACTTATCAGTAATAGCTGATTGGATTTTAAAACATCATGAGTGGTGGAATGGTAAAGGATATCCCTTAGGATTGATTGGGGAAGCGATTCCTTTAGAATGCAGAATATTATCTATAGTAGATGCTTATGATGCGATGACTAATGATCGGCCTTATCGTAGGGCTATGTCACATCAAAAGGCTGTTCAAGAATTAGTGGATTGTGCTGGTAAACAATTTGATCCTGTATTAGTTAAAGAATTTATTAGTATGATTGCGGGGTAATGGGATAGCGATAATGCCCGGTAATTTCCCAGCTTAATAGACAATCTTCTTCTTTAGCTATACTAGAATTATGTATTACTAGTGGCACTTTGTCTTTACCAGTATTATCGCTTATTATGCCACAATGTTCATCACCATTGGGGAATTTCCAATAAACTACATCACCCCATTTCCAGTTTTCTAAATTACCATGCACTTGGGTAGATAATCCTAATCCATGTCGTTTGAAAAAACATATCTGATTAGGAACCCGGCGATGATCTATATTAGAATCTGGAACATTTAATCCCCAATTATTAGGGTAGGCTGAAAAGTCTTTTTTCATATCTTCATGAATAAGTTCTTGCAGATCTATACTGGCATTTCTAAAAGCACGTACTACCACATCGGTACAAGCGCCTTTATCCTTTTCTACATCCCCGCCAGGATATTTTATAATTTGATAAGAAGCATCATAAGGAGTCTTGTTTTTAGCTTCCTCACGAGCACCGAGAAGGATTAAATCTGAGGTTGTAAGTTCTTGTAAAGGTATTGTTTCGACTATAGAGGGGTGATTAGTATTGGGGTAAAAGCATACATACCCAGTTATACCTAACAAAACAATCATAGAAATAATAGTTAGACATTTTAACCATCGCTTAGATTCCATTTTTTCAAAGCCCTTTCCTTAAATTAGGATCTAATTTATAAAAAAATGATATTTACTATTCGTATTATATAGGGATTATGGTAAAATTAATAGAATATTCCCTATGTTTTATTAATAATTTACTTTCACATATTACGCGGCTTTAGTATACAGCTGGATAATATGGTATAATTAATAGCGATATGTTGACGAAATTGTTAAAGGTGGTAATTTTATATGGATCTTTTGGCAGGTCTGAACAAAGAGCAAGAACAAGCAGTATTGCACATGGACGGACCTTGTATGGTTTTAGCGGGAGCTGGAAGTGGAAAAACAGGTGTATTGACTAAAAGAATTGCACATCTTGTTGGGAAAGGTGTATCTCCAAAAAACATTCTTGCTATAACTTTTACTAATAAAGCTGCACAGGAAATGAGAATCCGATTGAATAGTATGGTGCCTGATTATTCCGGAGGTTGGATTCAAACTTTTCATGCGGCCTGTTTCAAAATATTACGGATGGATATAGATAGCCTAGGTTACAATAATAATTTTATTATTATTGATGATAATGAAGCTAAGTCCTTAATTAAGGCAATCCTTAAGGAAGAAGAAGATTATGAAATTAAGCCTGAAGAAATGCATCATGAATTTAAACAAGCCAAAAACAGCTTGATTAATTATGAGACTTATTTTAATAATCTAAGTTTGCCTTTGCATATTAAGGATAGTTATTATCGAGTATTTCGTCTGTACAATAGCAGGTTAAAGGAACTGAATTGCTTAGATTTTGAAGACTTAATCGTTCTATGTATTAAGTTGTTTAGAGAACATCCAGACATACTTGAAAAATATCAAAATTGGTTTAAGTATATAATGATCGATGAATATCAGGATACTAACTATGCACAATATATATGGGCTAAACTTTTAGCAGCCCAAAGCGAGAATATTTTTATTGTGGGAGATCCTGATCAATCAATATACAGTTGGCGTGGGGCAGAGCCTTATAATATAACTCGCTTTCAAAATGATTATCCTCACGCTAAAATTATAAAGTTAGAAAAAAACTATAGATCTTCACAAAATATATTAGATGCTGCTAATTCAGTAATAAATCATAACGAGAGCAATTCTAATACAAAACTTTATAGTGACAAAGGTGAAGGTGAAAAAATAGTTCATTTTTGCGCAGGAGATAGTTTCCATGAAGCAGCATTTGTAGCAGATACTATATCAGAATTAGCTGCTAAAACTCATAAAGAATTTAGAGAGTTTGCAGTCTTATATCGTACTCATGCTCAATCTCGCACTATAGAGGAATCTTTGTTAAGAAAAAACATACCCTACAACATAGTGGGGGCACGCAAGTTTTACGAGCGTAAAGAAATAAGGGACATTATAGCCTATATGAGGTTAGCTTGTAACAATAATGACAAGTTAAGTTTTGTAAGAATTATTAATGTTCCTCGTCGAGGAGTCGGAGCTAAAACTATTGAAAAGATTGAAGAGTATGCTGATGAACATAACTTAGCAGTTTTAGAAACATTAGAACATGTGGATGAAATCCCTAATTTAGGAAAGAAAATAACTGGTCAGTTGCAGAATTTCTATGATATGATTAATACTTTTTCCGCCATGGCAGAACAAGGTGCACCTATCGTAGATATACTGGACAAAGTTATGGAAATGAGTGGTTACTTACAAGATCTAACTGATAGTGGGCAGGCTGATGCGACTACTCGTATTGAGAACCTACAGGAATTGAGATCCTTAGCAATTGAATTTGAAAAGATGGAAAAACAAACTTTAGATGACTTTTTAGCTCAAGTCGCTTTAGTCCAAGATACTGATGATGTAGATTCTTCAGATGCAGTTTTATTAGTAACTTATCATGGGGCTAAAGGCTTGGAGTTTCCAATCGTATTCATGACTGGTATGGAAGAAGGCGTATTTCCGTCTTATCGTAGTGAAACTGCTGAAGATCTTGAAGAAGAAAGACGCTTATGTTATGTAGGTATTACTCGAGCCATGGATCAACTATTTCTTACTAATGCTACTTCTAGACTTTTATATGGATATGAAAGAAGCAACCCTCCATCAAGGTTTTTAAAAGAAATACCAGAAGATTTGCTTACAACCTATACAAGACATGGAAAGCCTATAGTACAGGCTCAGGTTGGAAAAAGAGTTTTCCATAAGAAATTTGGGGCTGGCTTAGTTACAGACATTGTTGAGGATGGGCAAGTTGCAATCATCGACTTTGACCAAGCAGGTACTAGAATGTTGCGTCTAGATTTAGCTCCATTGGAAAAAATCTAAATTAAACTATTTGGAGGCGACCATGGAGGTTAAAAGACGAATTGACCTTTTACTAGAAGAAATAAAGCAACATGAATATAATTATTTTGTATTAGATAGTCCTATTATAAGTGATCATGATTACGATCTTTTGATAAAGGAACTAAATGAATTAGAACAAAAACATCCTGACTTAATATCATCTGATTCCCCAACTCAGAGAGTTGGGGGAAAAGCTGCAGATAAACTTAAGGATTATAAGCATCGTACTATGCTATTAAGCTTAGACAACGCATTTTCTTTAACTGATTTGCGTGAATTTGATCGTAGGGTATCTAAAGTAGTAGCTAATCCGACTTATGTAGTCGAATTAAAAATAGATGGAGTAGCCATTTCTCTAATTTATGAAAATGGCTTATTAGTTATGGCTGCAACTAGAGGTGACGGAAGTACTGGTGAAGATGTTACTCTTAATGTTAAAACAATAAAAGATATTCCATTAGAATTAAAGACTAAGCTGCCTAGTTTAGAAGTTCGTGGCGAAATATATATGCCTAAAGGTGAATTTGTTCGACTTAATCAAGAAAAAGAAGAACAAGGGGAAAAAACCTTTGCTAATCCGCGTAATGCTGCAGCAGGCTCTCTTAGACAACTCGATGCACACATTACAGCTAAGAGGTCTTTATCAGCTTTTGTTTATGACTTAATCTATATTGAAGGACATCAATTATCAGACCAACAAGAAGCTCTAGCTTATTTACAAGGACAAAATATGCCTGTAAATGAAGGTTGGCGACTTTGTAATAACATTGAGGAAGTTTATCAATATTGTCTAGAATCAGAGAAGAATAGGCACGATTTACCTTATGAAATAGATGGGGTAGTAGTTAAACTTAATCAGTTTAATCATCGTAATGAATTAGGAGAAACTGCTAAAAGTCCTCGCTGGGCAATAGCATACAAGTTTCTGGCTGAGGAAAAAGAAACTAGATTAGAGGGAATAGAAATTAATGTAGGTCGAACAGGTGTAATTGCTCCGACTGCGCTATTAAAACCAGTTTCTTTAGCAGGAACAACAGTTAGCCGGGCTAGTTTGCATAATTTTGATCTAGTTAGGGATAAGGATATTCGCTTAGGTGATACTGTCTTAGTTCATAAAGCTGGGGATATAATACCGGAAATAATTAAACCTCTAATAGAAAAGAGAACTGGAAATGAAAAAGAAATCCTACCTCCTATCAATTGTCCTGTATGCAACAGCTTAGCAATCCGCCTAGATGAAGAGGTTGCTATAAGATGTGAAAACATTAATTGTCCAGCTAGGCTTAAGGAAAGCCTAATTTTTTTCGCCTCCAGACCGGCTATGGATATTGACGGTTTGGGACCTGCAGTTATAGAACAGTTAGTGGAAAATGGCTTAGTGAAAAGAATTGAAGACCTATATGTTCTTGCTCACGAACAGTTATTAGAGTTGCCGAGGATAGGTAATAAATCGGCGACTAATTTAATTAATGCTATTAATGTTAGCAAAGAACGTCCTTTGCATAGATTAATTACTGCTCTAGGAATTAGACATATAGGGGCTAGAACGGCTCGCATATTAACTGCAGAGCTAGATCATATTGATAGTTTTAAAGGGGTAACAGAGGACGAGTTGATAAAGATACCCGAAATTGGTGATAAGATGGCGGAAAGTATAGTGAAGTTTTTCGCAGAATCTCGCAATATAGAAACTATAGAATGTTTAAAAAAACATCGAGTGAACATGAAAGAACCTCGGATCGAAGGATATAGCTCCCTTTTAAATAACAAAACTTTTGTTATAACTGGAACCCTAACAAAACTTACCCGAACTGAGGCTACAGAATTAGTAGAGTCCCTAGGTGCTAAAGTATCCAGCAGTGTTAGCAAGAAGACTAATTATGTAGTAGTAGGTGAAAATCCGGGTAGCAAATATGAAAGAGCAGTTCAATTAGGGGTGACAATTTTAAATGAAGGTGATTTTTTAAAGCTAATAGAAAAAACTTAGGATTAAATTCACGCAGATTTTCGCAGATTATAAACAAGTCATTGATAGTCTGCGTGAATTTGTTTTATAAAGTGGTGAAACGAAATGACAGGAACTATCATTAATGCTGCCGCCATATTTATAGCAGGTTTAATAGGTTTATTGTTAGGTAAGGGTATACCTGAAAACACAAGTAGGACTATGCAGGATGCCTTAGGTTTGCTAGTAATGATAATAGGTATCCAATATGTATTTAAGGCAGAAAGCCTAGCTATAGTAGGAATTAGCCTAGCTATAGGTGCTGTTATCGGAGAATGGCGACAATGGGAAGCAAAGCTTGATAAATTAGGTAGTCTTCTACAAGAAAAGTTTGCTAAAGGTGGTAACAATCAATTTGCTCAAGGGTTTGTTTCAGCTAGCTTATTATTCTGTGTCGGTGCTATGGCTGTAATAGGGGCTTTAGAAGATGGTTTAACTGGTAATTATCAAATCTTGTTAATCAAATCTATTTTAGATGGGATTTTCTCGCTGATTTTCACTGCTAGTATGGGGGTAGGAGTAATATTTTCCGCTATTCCCGTATTGATTTACCAGGGCACAATTAGTTTAACAGCTCAATTTTTACAACCGATTTTAACTGATCCTATACTTAATAATATTTCGGCACTAGGTGGAGTTTTGATTGCAGGGTTAGGACTTAATTTAATGAGGATTACTAATATTAGAGTGGCTAATTTACTTCCCGGTATTTTTATAGTTCCGATAATAATGCTAATTTACTCGTTGTTTTAATTCCATTAAAAACTTTCAGCTTAAATTATTAACCTGCTAAAATAAAACAGATGATAAGTTTTGTACATAATTTATTATCTCTATATTTTACTGAGATGATATCTTTTTAGGAAAAAAATTAGTTAATTATACATGCTTTTGGTATAATATTGAGCATAAATGTTTTTTTCTAGGCAAAGGGGGTTAAATTAATGGACCTTACAATTAAAGATATTGAAGATATTGCCTTGCTTGCTAGGTTAAATTTAAGTGAGCAGGAAAAAGAGACTCTTATTAAAGAATTAGGTACACTTTTTAATTTTGTAGATAAATTACAAGATTTAGATACAGAAGGTATTGAACCTTTAATTAACACGTTATCAGTTTATAATGTTTTTCGCTCCGATGAGGTCAGGCAAAGCCCCAGCAGAGAAGAAATGTTGAGTAATGCACCCCTGACGGAAGATGGATATTATAAAGTGCCTAAGATTATGTAACAAGGGGTGAATTAATATGCAACTTTATGAGTTAACACTTAAACAATTAAAAAGCAAGTTAATTAATCAAGAAATATCTTCTTCTGAAATCGTGGATTCAATATTAGATCGTATTAAAGTAGTAGATGAAAAGGTTAAAGCTTTTATAACGGTTACCGAGGATATGGCTAAAAATCTTGCTAAAGATTTAAAACAAAATTCCGAATCAAAAGTTTTAACCGGTATTCCATATGGTTTAAAAGATGATATGTGTACTAATGGAGTTAGGACTACTTGTGCCTCCAAGATGTTGGAGAATTTTACTCCTAACTATGATGCTACAGTTGTGAGTCGCCTTAAAGATCAAGGTGGAGTTTTAATCGGAAAGCTAAATATGGATGAGTTTAGTATGGGTTCTTCCACAGAACAGTCAGCATTTTTCGCTACTCGTAATCCTTGGGATTTGAGTAGAGTACCTGGTGGTTCTTCTGGAGGGTCAGCTGCTGCAGTAGCTGCTGATGAGCTTCCTTTCGCATTAGGAAGTGATACTGGTGGTTCTATTCGCCAGCCAGCTTCTTTTTGTGGGATAGTAGGTTTTAAACCTACTTACGGAAGCATATCAAGATGGGGTGTTATGCCTTTTGCTTCTTCTCTCGATCAGGTAGGAATATTTAGCAAAGATGTTCAAGATTGTGCAACAGTTATGAATGTTATAGCTGGTAAGGATCAACTTGATTCTACTAGTGTAGATTTAGATAGTACAGACTATATTTCTTATTTAGATACAAATATTAAAGGCATGAAAATCGGATTTCCTAAGGAATATTTTCAAAAAGGAATGAATGAAGAAGTAAAAGCTCTTATAATGAAAGCTTTAAATAAATATGAGGAAATGGGTGCAATTGTACAAGAGGTATCTTTACCACATAGTGAATATGCCCTACAAGCTTATCATGTAATTGCATCTGCAGAAGCTAGTACTAATTTAGCCCGATTAGATGGTGTGGAGTATGGGTTACGGGACTTTCAAGCAGACAATGTTGTTGATATGTTTTCTAACAGTAGAGCTAAGGGGTTTGGGGATGAAGTAAAACTTAGAACTATGTTCGGCACTTTTGTTCTTAGTTCGGGTTATTATGAAAGATACTATTTGAAAGCGATGCAGGTAAGAAGGCTAGTAAATGAAGATTTTAATAAAGTCTTTCAAGATGTTGATGTCATTATTTCGCCGACTACAATGAATACAGCTTTTAAGATAGGACAAAAAGCTGATGATGTTTTAAGTTTATATATGAATGATGTATTAACTGTTCCCGTTAATATGGCTGGATTACCGGGGATATCAATTCCGTGTGGATTTATAGATGGTCTACCAGTAGGAATGCAAATTATAGGTAAACCATTTGCAGATGGAAGTGTTCTAAAAACTGCTTTTGCATTTGAACAAAATACTGATTATCATAAACAGAAGCCCGTTTTGGGGGTGAATTAAATGTATAGTGAATATGAAGTAGTTATTGGTCTTGAAGTTCATGTAGAGTTAAAAACTAAGACGAAAATATTTTGTGGTTGTTCTACAGATTTCGGGGCTGAACCTAATACCCAAACTTGTCCTAGTTGTGCTGGTTTTCCCGGTATGTTACCCGTATTAAATGAAAAGGCAGTAGAATATGCTATAAAAGCCGGTTTAGCTATAAATTCACAGATAGCCGAGTATTGTAAGTTCGATAGAAAGAATTATTTTTATCCGGACTTATCTAAGGCTTACCAGATTTCCCAATTTGATTTACCTATTTGCCAAGGTGGCTATTTAGATATAGAAGTGGATGGTAAAAGGAAAAGAATCGGTATTACTAGAGCACATATGGAAGAAGATGCTGGTAAATTAGTACATCAAGGTACAATTACTTCAACCCCTTTCTCATTTGTCGATTTAAACCGTTCAGGGGTACCACTTTTAGAAATAGTTTCAGAACCGGAAATTAGCAGTGCAGCAGAGGCTACAGCTTATGTAGAGAAACTTCGTTCTGTTTTGTTGTTTGCAGGAGTATCTGACTGTAAAATGCAGGAAGGTTCTTTGCGTTGTGATGTTAATATCTCGGTTAGACCCAAAGGTGAAACTGAATTAGGTACTAGGGCAGAGATAAAGAATCTGAATTCTTTTCGTTCTATTGAAAGAGCTATCGAATATGAAACTAAAAGGCAAATTGAGGCAAACTTAGACGGAGAAGAGATAGTTCAAGAAACTAGAACTTGGGATGAGGAAAAGCAGGTTACTAGATCGATGCGTTCTAAAGAAGAAGCTGATGATTATAGATATTTTCCTGATCCTGATTTACCCCCACTTAGAATAAGTGAGGACTGGGTTAAAAGGATTAGGGAAGAAATGCCCGAAATGCCTGAACAAGCGCAAAAAAGATTAGTAGATAAACATGGACTTTCGGAATATGATGCTAGTGTTTTGACTTTAACTCCTCAACATTTAGCTTTTTTTGATGAGAGTATTGAATTATATTCTGATGCTAAAACAATAGCTAATTGGATAATGGGAGAATTAAATAGGTTGCTAAATACTAATAATATAGAAATAGATAATAGTAAAATATCTGTGCAAGGACTGACGAACCTCTTAAAGCTTATTGACCAAGGACAGATAAGTGGTAAAATGGCTAAAGAAGTTTTTGAAGAGATGTTTAATTCAGGCCAAAGCCCTGAAATCATAATAAAAGAAAAAGGAATGGCACAAATCTCAGATGAAGCAACCTTAATAAAACTAATAGATGAGATTGTGTTAAATAACCCTAAGGTGGTCGAGGATTATAAACAAGGCAAGAAAAAGGCGCTGGGATTTTTTGTTGGGCAAGTTATGAAAGCCACTAAAGGTCAAGCTAATCCCGCCATTGTGAACAAGTTGTTAAAAGAACATTTGAGCAGGGAGTGAGTTTGAATGTTATGGGAAAGCATTAATAAAGATTGGTTTCGAGAAGAAGGTGCTAAGATAAACATTGTGGACACCACTCTTCGTGATGGAGAACAGACTGCTGGAGTAGTTTTTGCTAATGCAGAAAAAGTCCGCATTGCTAAATATTTAGATCAAATAGGTATAGATCAAATCGAAGCAGGTATCCCGGTTATGGGTGGCTTTGAGAAGGATTGTATCAAGGAAATTGTGAGCTTAGGGCTTAAATCTAGCATAATGGCCTGGAATAGAGCTGTAATTTCCGATATAAAGGAATCAATAAGTTGTGGTGTAGATGCAGTCGCTGTTTCTATATCTACTTCCGATATCCATATCGATCATAAGTTACAAACTACGCGTTCAGATGTATTAAACAGAATGTCAGATGCCGTAAAATTTGCTAAAGATAATAATCTGTATGTTTCAGTAAATGCGGAAGATGCTTCTCGCTCTAGCATTGATTTTCTAACTGAATTTGCTTTAAGTGCGAAACATGCTGGTGCTGATCGATTGCGGTTTTGTGATACAGTAGGAACCCTTACCCCGTTAACTTCTTATCGATATGTAAAGACTCTTATTGATGCAGTAGGCCTTCCTATTGAAATGCATACTCATAATGATTTTGGTATGGCAACTGCTAATGCTTTAGCAGGTATTTATGCAGGAGCTAATTTTATAGGAGTTACAGTCAATGGGTTAGGTGAAAGAGCTGGAAATGCTTGTTTACAAGAAGTTGTTATGAGTTTAAGGTATTTGATGGATATTAATGTACCTTATGATACTAAAAGCTTTAAGGAAATAGCTGAATATGTAGCTAGAGCATCAGGAAGATTATTACCAATCAGTAAACCTATAGTTGGTTCTAATATATTTGCTCACGAATCTGGGATACATGGAGATGGAGTTATTAAAAACCCTTTAACTTATGAAGTGTTTACTCCTGAAGAAGTAGGTTTAGAAAGACAAATGGTAATTGGAAAACATTCTGGTTCAGCATCAATTAAATCCAAATTCTCTACTGAATATGGAATAAATCTTAGTGATATGGAAGCAAATATAATCTTGGAAAAGGCTAGAAAGTTATCCATAGACCTTAAAAGGTCATTATTTGATAAAGAACTAGTTTGTATATATGAAGATTATGTAAAAGAGAGGGGATAATTTTGGGAAAGACTATTGCAGAAAAAATCTTATCTAATAGAAGTGGCCAAGATGCAAAAGCTAATGATATAGTAATTGCCAATCTTGATTTCGTAATGGGACAGGATGGGACAGCACCATTAGCAATAAGGGCTTTTGAAGAAATGCAGGCTAAAAGTGTATTTGATCCAAATCGTATTGCTATGGTTATTGATCATAGCTCACCAAGCCCACTAGCAGGTGTGTCAGAATTACACACCCAAATGCGAGGTTTTGCTGATACCCAGAATATACATTTTTATGATATTGGTGATGGGGTATGTCATCAACTAATACCAGAACAAGGTCATATAGTTCCAGGTGACCTAGTAATAGGTGCTGATTCACATACTTGTACTTATGGAGCTATAAATGTATTTTCTACTGGAGTCGGTTCAACAGATTTAGCTGCTGGATTAATAGCAGGGAAGATCTGGTTTAAGGTTCCTGAAACAATTAAGTTCGTATTAAATGGTACTCTTCCTAAGGGAGTTTATTCTAAAGACCTGATATTACATTTAATTGGTGATGTTACTGCAGATGGAGCTACTTACATGGCTGCCGAATATGTAGGAGAAGCTATAAAAGCTTTATCTGTTGAAGGACGCTTTACTATTAGTAATATGGCGATCGAGATGGGTGCTAAATGTGGCCTAATGGAAGCAGATCAAAAGACGATTGATTGGGTGAAAGCTCATAGTGATAAGGAGTTTGAGCCGGTAAAAGCAGATGAAGATGCAGTTTATGCCGAGGTTAGGGAATATGATGTATCTAATCTTGTACCCCAAATAGCTATGCCTCATACTGTAGATAATGTGGTAAATATCGAGGATGCTAGCCATGTTCAGGTTCAACAAGGTGTTATTGGAACATGTACAAATGGAAGAATTGAAGATTTAAGGATCGCTGCCCAAATCCTCAAGGGAAGAAAGCTAAATAAGGGTACTAGACTAATAGTAGCACCTGCATCTAGGCGAGTAATGTTGCAAGCTATGAGGGAGAACATATTAGAAGCACTTGTAGAGGCTGGCGCAGCAGTTGTTACACCAGGATGTGGACCTTGTGTAGGTACACATAATGGCGTACCTTCTGATGGCGAAAATGTTATCACAACTGCTAACAGAAACTTTAAAGGTCGTATGGGCAATAATAAAGCATTTGTTCATCTAGGATCACCTGCAACAGTTGCAGCTTCAATGATTACTGGAAGGATTACAGATCCTAGAGAATTTCTATAATTAAAAGGTAGGAGGAGCAAGATGGACTTAAAAGGTAAGGTTCATAAGTTTGGTGATGATGTTAACACTGATTACATCATATCCGGCCGTCATAAATTCAAGACTTTAGATATGAAGGAACTAGCGAAATATGTTATGGAAGATCTAGATCCTGATTTTTATAATAAAGTTACGCCAGGTGATTTTATTGTCGGTGGAAGTAATTTTGGCTATGGTTCTTCTCGTGAGCAGGCTCCACTAGCAATAATCAATGCTAATATAAGTGCAGTAATTGCAAAATCATTTGCTCGAATATTTTATCGAAATTGCATAAATACTGGATTACCAGTTATTGAATGTGATACTGATCAAATTGATTCAGGTGATGAATTAGAAATTGATTTACAAGGTGGTATTTTACACAATAAGACTAAAGGAATAGAGCTTAAAATAGCACCATTACCTGATATTATGTTAAAGATATTGTCTGATGGAGGACTAGTCGAACATTTTAAAAAGAATGGTAGTTTTAAATTTGATTAGATATAAAAAGGGAGTAAATACTCCCCTTTTATACAAAGTATACATTTATTGGAGGTAGTTATTATGAGTAGTAGTAAAATAACAGTACAGAATGGCGTTTTGAATGTACCAGATCATCCTATAATACCATTTATTGAAGGTGATGGTACTGGCCCCGATATATGGAAGGCTGCCCGTAGGGTGTTAGATGCAGCAGTTGAAAAAGCATATGGCGGAAAGAAAACTATAGTATGGAAGGAAATACTAGCTGGTGGCAAGGCTTTTGACCAGACTGGCGAGTGGCTTCCACAAGAAACTATAGATACTATTCGTGAATATATAATTGCTATTAAAGGTCCATTAACTACGCCAATTGGTGGGGGAATTAGATCACTAAATGTAGCTTTAAGACAAGGATTAGATTTATATACTTGTTTAAGACCTATTCGCTATTTTGATGGTGTACCATCACCAGTTAAAAAACCTGAAGATACTAATATGGTTATTTTCCGGGAGAATACTGAAGATATTTATGCCGGTATTGAATATGCAATGGGCTCGGATGAGGCGAAAAAGTTAATTAAATTCTTAATCGACGAAATGGGTGTAGTTAATATTCGTTTCCCCGAAACTTCGGGTGTTGGAATAAAGCCAGTATCGGAGGAAGGAACAAAAAGGTTAGTTAGAGCCGCAATTAATTATGCTATAGAAGAAAATAGAAAAAGTGTAGTATTAGTTCACAAGGGCAATATTATGAAATTTACTGAAGGTGCTTTTAAGCAATGGGGATATGATGTTGCTGAAGCGGAATTTGGTGATAAAGTCTTTACTTGGGATGAATATGATAGAATTAAAGATAATAAAGGTACTGAAGCTGCTAATGAGGCACAAAGTGAAGCTGAAGCTCAAGGTAAAATAATTATAAAGGATGCTATTGCTGATATATTCTTACAACAGATTTTGACTCGTCCTAAAGAATTTGATGTAGTAGCTACATTGAATCTAAATGGTGATTATATATCTGATGCACTGGCAGCACAAATAGGTGGGATTGGTATCGCACCTGGTGCTAATATCAACTATGTAACTGGTCATGCTATATTTGAAGCGACACACGGTACAGCTCCTAAATATGCTAATTTAGATAAAGTTAATCCTTCATCAGTTATTCTTAGTGGAGAAATGATGTTGCGTCATCTAAATTGGGACGAAGCTGCAGATTTGATTATCAATGCTATGCAAAAGACTATAGATGCTAAAACTGTAACATATGATTTTGCCCGTCAAATGGATGGAGCTACAGAAGTTAAATGTTCTGAATTTGCCGATGAGTTAATTAAAAACATGTAACATATTCTGAGGGTAATGTGCCTTTAAAAAGTTGGGGATAGGTGAAGTTAATGAAAATTGGTTCTTTTTATGAAGAAGGAAAACCGGTTTTATCTTTAGAGATATTTCCGCCTAAACCAAGTTATCCACTTGAAACAATTTTTGAGACTATAGATGAATTGCAGAAATTAAATCCTAAATATATTAGTGTTACATATGGTGCTGGTGGTGGAGCTCAAGATAGGACGGTTGAAATAGCTGCTAAAATCAAAAGGGATTATGGTATGGAGTCATTAGCACATTTAACTTGTGTTAGACATACTAGGAGTGAAGTAGATTCGATTTTAGAGGAATTATTAAAAGAGGGTATAGAGAACATTTTAGCTATGAGGGGAGATATCCCGGAGGATGATCCAACATTTGATTTTAGCCAGAATGATTACCGTTATGCTTATGAATTAATTGAGGATGCGAAAAATAAGGCGGATTTCGGGATAGCAGCTGCCGCATATCCTGAAGGACATCCAGAATGTGAACGGTTAAGTGCAGACTTACATTATTTAAAGGAAAAAGTTGATCATGGAGTAGATGTTCTCCTTACTCAGCTGTTTTTCGATAACCGTATCTATTATGAATTTATAGATAAATCGATTAAATTAGGTATAAATTGCCCTATTGTCCCCGGAATTATTCCAGTTCTAAATGCGAAACAGATTAAAAGGATAATATACATGTGTGGTGCCTCTATACCATATAAATTACTTAAATTAGTCGATAAGTATGAAAATAGTCCAGCTGATATGCAAAAAGCTGGAATCGAATATGCCATTATACAAATCCAAGATTTATTAGATAACCGAGTACCTGGTATACATCTGTATACTATGAACAAGTCAGAAGAGATTACCGAAATCGTAAAAAGTGTTGGGTTAGCATAAAGCATTCTTGATTTTCGAGTATTAATAAACAACAAATGAAGGGGAAGCTCTCGCTCCCCCTTCATTTGTTGTTTTAAAACATATAATAAAATAAAGGTGAGATTGAAGGGTTTCATGTTTAAAAAGTTTAAAGATAACTGTATATAAGCAAGAATTATCTAAAGAAATGAGAGGCTAGATTAATGGCGATAACTGATGACAAAAAACATATGGCGATATTGTTTATGTCTATTTTTTTGGTAGGAATGGGCTTTAGTATTATAATGCCAGTTTTGCCATACTATGCAAAATCTATGGGAGCGAGTGCTTTCCAGCTCGGAATGTTGATGACAGTTTATGCTATTTGTCAGTTTATATTTACTCCTATTTGGGGAGCGTATTCAGATAAGGTAGGGCGCAAACCAGTTCTTTTGGCTGGAATTATAGGCTTTTCGCTGACTTTTATCTTGTTTGGGTTTGCTACACAATTATGGATGCTGTATGTTATTCGTATTGCTGGAGGAATTATGGCGTGTGCTACCATGCCTACTGCTATGGCATATGTTGGGGATTCGAGTAGTTTGGAAGATAGAGGCTCAGCCATGGGGCTAATTGGTGCGGCCATGGGAATGGGAATGGTCTTTGGTCCAGCAATTGGCGGATTATTATCGGAGATATCTTTGGCATTCCCTTTTGTTTTTGCTGGTTTGTTAGCCATGGGCAATGCAGTATCAGTAGTCTTTTTATTGCCAGAGTCATTGCCAGTTGAAGAAAGGCTGGAACGTCAAACCGAAAGAGCATCTTTGCTGGAAGGGCTCCGTACACCTTTAGCGGTATTGTTTTTATGTACTTGTTTGGCTAGCCTTGGGGAGTCTATGCACCATGGGACTTTTGCACTTTTTGCTCAAGCTAAACTTGCTTTTACCGCTCGGGACATTGGTTGGTCATTTACTACTGCTGGAATTGTGATGGCTTTAGTGCAGGGACTAGTTGTAGGTAGGATGATCAATTATTTTGGGGAAGAAAAAACGGCAGCTACTGGTATTACTATCATGGGTTTTAGTTTTGTTTTATTTTTGTTTATGTTTAATATTCCATCTTCAATTGCTTTTATGGCAGTTTTCTCTGCAGGAGTCGGTTTAATACGGCCTTCCATATCAGCAGCAATATCAAAAAGGACACTAGTAGGTCAAGGTGAGGCGATGGGTGTTCTTGGCGCCTTTGATAGTCTAGGGAGAATGATTGGACCTGCATTAGGTGGATTAATGCTAGATAGGGGTCTTAATCTAGGTTATTATACTGCTATAATTGTTTGTGTTTTAGCTTTGCTAACTTTAATAATTGGAACTCGTATTTTAAGTAGTCGTGTTTTAGGGGAATAAAAGCAATAACAGTAATAAGTTTTGCTTCAAGATATGCATTGCAGTGTGAATATTCTGCAAATCATATAGGTTTTATATTATATGATAATAATAAATCTGTAAATACTTATGAAACTTGTTCATTGGCTATACGATATAGTTCAAACAAGTTTCGATATAGCAACTGTACTTTATTTAAAGAATTATTATTTACAGTTTTTTCTATTTGTGCTGCTAGATTAGAAATATCATTAAAGCCATACATACCTGAACTTCCTTTAATATCATGACTAATGTTTTTGATTTCATCTATATCTGCGTTTTTAATAGCAATATTAAGCTTTTCCATCATATCTGCTAATAGATCCATAAATTCTGGAATTAATTCTGCAATGAAAAGATTATTAGGTGGGGTAGATAGTCTTTTGCTAGTATGAGTTTTAAGGTGTTGTTTTATTTCTTCGACTAGGTGCTCTGATTTAAATGGTTTAGATATATAGGAAGAGCATCCATAAGCGATGCATTTTTCACGGTCTCCATTCATGGCATGGGCTGTCATTGCAATAACAGGAATATCTTTTAAGTCCTTATCTTCACGAATTAACTGGGCAGTTTCGTAACCGTCCATGATAGGCATTTGCATATCCAATAATATCGCATCAAAGCGTTCATGTTGTAAAATCTGTAAACATTCTAAGCCGTTTTTGGCAGTAGATACATCAAAGCCATAGTTTCTAAGCATTTCAGCTACAATCTTTTGGTTGAGTTCATTATCTTCAACAACTAAAATGGAACGAGGGATGAATTTAATAGTATCATCAATTTTATTAGCGTTATTTACATAATTAGAAGCTAGTACTTGAGGAATGAGGACTTTCACTGGTAATGTTATGATAAACTCAGTACCTTGACTAGGAGAGCTAATTACATCTATATTACCTTCCATTAAATCTATTAAACTCTTACAAATGTATAGCCCTAAACCTGTTCCTTCAAAACCCCGGGAGCTAGAATTATCACCTTGGGAAAAAGGATTAAAAATAGAGGATATATATTCATTAGGAATACCAATACCAGTATCAGATATTGAAATAACTAAGTTGTTTCTTTCTTCTATATTATTAATTTTGGCTTTAATCCCGATAGTTCCTTTTGTAGTATATTTTATAGCGTTAACAAAGATGTTAACTAAGATTTGGCGCAATTTATTCGAGTCTAAATTTACTTCTAAGTAAGACTCGAAGTTTAGTTCAACTTCGAGATTTAATCCTTTAGCATAAAGGGAGGGTTTTATCATACTGATAGCTTGATAAAACAAGTCATATAAATTACAGTTTTCGAGCTTTAGATGAACTAGACCTATTTCTATTTTTGATACATCAAGAATATCGTTAATAATATTAAGCAAATGTTCACTACATTCCCGAATAATCTTAATATTCTCAAGTTGTTTAGTATTAACATTATTTTGTTCTAATAGATCAACTGCGCCTAGAACTCCTATCATAGGTGTGCGGATTTCATGACTCATATTAGCTAAGAATTGGTTCTTAGCTAAGTTAGCAGCCTCAGCTTGCTTACGTACTTGGAGTAATTCGGTTACATCAATAACGGTAGCCTCAATATATTCGAGTTCATAATTGTAAACAGCAGATATTTCGAAATCCTTAATATTTCCATCCTTACAAATGCCTTGTGCGCTATATCCAGAGAGCTTTTGGGAAAATTGAAGTTGCTTGAAAAATTCTAAACGACTATCAGGATTAGCCCATAAGCTAAATGTTGATAATTCCTTAAATTCGCTCATTTCATCATATCCTAACATAGTTAACAACTTGGGGTTAGCCATGATAATTCTAGAATTATCCATAGAAGTAGTAAGAAACCCAACTTGTGCCTGAGAGTAAAAAAAGTCATACTTTTTTAGCGTGGAAGTTGTTTTTTTCTTTATTTCTAAAAATATAAAATATAAATAAACGAAGAAAGATAAACAAAACAAAGAAATTAAAAGAGATAAAGCAAGTGAAAGTAATTTTGTGCTTACCCCTATGTCGAAAAAGTTATAAGTCATATAATGCAACCATGTAAGTAATAAGATTGTTATGGTAAACAAGCATATTTTGTATGTGAGTTTTTTATTTTGATCTGACATTATTTCCACTCCTTTCCGAAAAATTGAATAAAAAGAGTTATTTTTGTTGTTCTTTAAAGATACCTTATAGACCCTAAAAATCGTGTCATCTTATGACTTTAGAACAGAAATTTTTATGGAATATAATGGCACATAAAGTTTCCCTTATGTATTTTTTGTCGTATTTACTTAAAACCGTGCTAAAGTGTAAGTTTTTTTGTAAAATAACATAGATACATTAGGAGGGTTTGAGGTGATAGGCGCGAAACTTATACTTATAATAAAACAGGAGGTTAAGAAATGAAACCCAAAATATTTACAGCTTTTTTAGTCGGAATTCTTATTTGTACTGCAGTTTCATTACCTTTAAGTGTTAATGCTAATGACTACATAAGAGTGAATGTAAACGGAAAGGAAATTATATCCAAAGATGCCCCGGCTCAGATTGTTAATGATAGAACTATGTTGCCAGTAAGAGCTATCTCAGAGGCACTAGGTATGGATGTTTATTGGGATGAGGTGAATAGGACTGTTGACCTTAATAGTCCTGTTATAGTTACACCTTCGCCACAACCTATACTGAAGCCAGATATAAGCTATATGTATAATATACCTATTCTAGGTGAATCTGTTGCGACTAGTGAGCAATTAAAAAAGATCTTAAAAGAAAATAATCCTATGGCACCAGATGTAGTAGATTTGTATTTGAACATTGGGAAAGAATATGGGGTAAGAGGTGATTTAGCTTTTTGCCAAGCTGCCAAAGAAACTGGTTGGTGGCGTTTTGGTAACCTAGTTAAGTTAGAACAACATAATTATTGTGGATTAGGGGCAACAGGCACTCCTGCTACTGGTGAAGAAAATCTACTAGGACTTAATCCTAATCGAGTATATTACATAGAAGGAAAACACGGAGCTTACTTTAAAACTCCAGCAGATGGTGTAGAAGCCCAGATTCAACATTTATATGCTTATGCTACTAATAAGCCTCTTCCGGCAGGAAAAGAATTAATCGATCCTAGGTTTACACGAGTTACTAGAGGAATTGCACCTAATTGGACAGACTTAAATGGTCGTTGGGCAGTGCCAGGTACGACTTATGGTCACAGCATTATTGCAGATTATTATGGCAAAGCTGTAGGTATAGATTACCCAGCTTACTCCAAAGTTGTTTCTACCAGTGAAAATGAATTGGAAAATTTAAAAAGGGAAAATGCGAATTTGAAATTGGAGATTGAGCAGTTGAAGAGGCAGATTTGAGGATAGGGGAACGAATTTTAACACAGATTTACACGGATTTATTAAGATTTACGCAGATTTTTTTACTTGTTATTATGACCTTCGGTCATTTGTGTATGGCTAAGAGATTTTCCCCTCCCGTTTTTGTTGTAGGAACCTGTAGGAAGAAGTTATAACTTCTTGCGTAAAATTACATAATACAAAGCAAAAGGGAAGCTATATAGCTTCCCTTTTTTTAAAAAGAACAAAAAATTTATTAGTGAGCGTAAGCGAACATTAAAAATGACCGAAGGTCATACAAAACAAAAAGAAAAATCTGTGAAAATCAGCGCCCGGAGGGTCTGTGTAAATCCGTGTTAAAATCCGTTTCCCCTACGCACCAACTAACTTCTACATCGCAACACCATTCTTAGCCGCTATCGCTTTTTTAGTCCAAGGCCCAAAAGCTTTGCCTATAGGTAATACAGTGATTCCATAATGAGAATTTAGAACTGTAGCACCACAACCATAAAAAGAAGTAATAGCAATTCCTAATTCCGCATATGCTGCTAGCATATGGAAAGCCTCTCCACCCCAACCTAAAGTACTCATAAACAATCCGAAGAAAAGCAAATCAATTAAACAGAAAATAATAAACAAGACCTTGTTAGCTCCCATAGCACCTATTGTCATAAACATGGTAAAAATAAAGTAGCCCAAGAAAGCATAACCCATCTGCTGGATATCAAATGCTACTCCGTTCCCCCACATATTATTTGAGATCATCCAACTTATTGCCATAGCCATCCAAAATAAACCATAAGCAGAAAATGCAGTAGCCCCAAATGTATTATCATGCTTATAATCCATAATACCTGCTATAAGTTGTGCACAGGCACCTAGAAATATAGCCCAAGGAATAACATAGGCAGTGCCATCTGTAATGCCAAGTTTAGAAGTTGAAGCAACTAAGGTAACCATAGCTAGGCCGAAAAGTCCTAGCGGTGTGGGATTAGCCACTAATTCTTGAATATGACCAGTAACCTTCATTTCCCTAATATCTGACATTGAAACCTCCTCATTAAACAAAAATCACATCATCATATAAAACCTTTACATCCTCCTTTCATATAAAAAAATTCGTTTTCTACTATTGAATATGTGAATTGTATATTCCACATATTTTATAAATCTCCTCTTATATCTGGAATAATTCTCACAAACTTGTAAAGTTAACTATTAGTTGAAAACTTGATTCTATATTCAAATCTATTATAAAATCTAGATTTAGCATGTGGTTTTTGTAGTGATTCATAGAATTAACGCCCTTGTAAGTTAGATATAGTATATAATCAAGATAATACAATACTCGCGGTAGTTATCGAATTAATAGCAATTTTCGCACTATTAGTTTGGGGGTTTAAAAATTCCTCGAAAATTACTATAATAGACTTAACTATAGATTTAATCGTAATATTGTTTAATTTAATCATGTGTGAATAATATTAGGTCAGTATTTTTATTTACATATATTACATTGTTCAGGGGGGTGATTTTGGATAATAATAATACCTAGTATTAATGTTTCTGGAATTGGATTTATAAAGGTTTATTTATACTATCAAAAAGCATGATAATGGCTAATGATGATAGTATAAGAAAAACAAGGCTACAGCTTAAGTCTAAGGATTTGGCATAAACTGAGTTTTTCTAATATTTTATGGGAGGTATTATAGTGGCATCTAATTTTTTATATTCAACTAGAGATCATAAGTTTATTCTTACTGAATGGTTAGACATGGAAAAGGTTTTAGCATTTGATTTTTACAAAGATTATTACGCCGTAGAAGATATCGACATGATCCTAGAGCAAGCTTTAAAGGTTGCTAAAGAAGTTGTAGCACCTACTAGAGATGATGGGGAAACTATCCAAGCGACTTTTGCTGACGGAAAAGTTACAGTTCCACCTAGCTTTAAAGATGTTTACTGGTTTTTAAATGAAAATGGTTGGGGCGCAAGTAACGAAGATGATGATTGTGAAGGTGCTCTTCCTGGTACTTTGTTTAGAGCGTGTGGAGAATATTCAGCAGGTGCAAATGCAGCAGTTATGCCTTATATACTTGCTACTGCAGGAGCAGCTGGTTTAGTACAAAGTTTCGGAAGTGACAAGGTAAAAGAAATATTTAAAGATAAAATGTATAGTGGTGAATGGGCAGGTACTATGTGCTTGACTGAGCCTAATGCTGGTACAGATGTTGGTGATATTTTAAGTAGAGCTTATCCAACTGATCAAGAAGGTATTTATAAAATTAAAGGTACTAAATGTTTTATTACTGGTGGAGACCAAGATATTACTGAGAATATAGTTCACTTATTATTAGCTCGTGTAGAAGGTGCACAACCAGGTACTAGAGGTATTTCTTTATTTGTAGTGCCTAAAGTATGGGTAGATGCTGATGGTAATATGACTAACCCTAATGATGTGCATTGTGTTGGTATCGAAGACAAGATGGGGATTAAAGGTTCAGCTACTTGTGTCATGTCTTTCGGTGATGAAAACAACTGTCTTGGCTATTTATTAGGTGATCCACCGAATGAAGAAGGTAGAGCCCAAGGTATGTCACAGATGTTCCAGATGATGAACGGAGCTAGAATGGAAACTGGACATGCAGCTTTAGCTGAAACTGCTGTAGCATTCCATAATGCAGCTGATTATGCTACTGAAAGAATTCAGGGTCGTCCTATTACTGATCCTAAATCAGACCGTTTAACCATTATTAAACATGAAGATGTAAGAAGAATGTTGTTAGACCTTAAAGCTTATATAGAAGGAATGAGAGCTTTAATATTTAAAACTTATTGGTTCATGGATATAGAAAAACATACTACTGACCCAGAAGAAAAAAGACGTGCTAAGGCGAGATTAGAAGTAGCTACCCCGATAGTTAAGTCTTATTGTTCTGATAGAGCGTGGGAACTATGTGCCGAAGCTATGCAGGTACTTGGTGGTAATGGCTATTCTGAGGAATATCCTATTGCTGAATTAGCTCGTGATGTAAAGATTTATTCTATATGGGAAGGTACTAACTACATTCAGGCTATGGACTTAGTAGGCCGTAAATGGATGATGGGGCAAGGTTCTTTATTTGCTGACTGGTTAGCTGACATTGATATTTTTGCTAGCGAAAATGCTAAAGCAGTTGGGTTAGAAAGAGAAATGGAAATATTAACCAAAGCAGTTGCTACTTATAAAGAGATTCAGGCTACAATGGGTGCTTTCATTGGGGAAGGCAAAATGAATATGGTTCCTTTATATGCGACTAGAATTCTTGATGTTACTGGTGATCTAACTGTTACACAACTATTACTTGAGCAAGCTATTGTTGCCCAGAAAAAGATAGATGAGTTAGGTAAAGATCATCATGATTATGCATTCTATAATGGTAAAGTTATGGCTGCTAAGTATTTTGCTAGAAACATTTTACCAAATATATTCTTAGTTTTAGAGGTAATTAAAGAAGCTGATACTTCCGTCTTAGATATAGAAGAAGAAGCACTTTTAATGTACTAAACTAGTTTTTAAACTTTATTATAGAATACAAACAGGGGATTATTAAAATAATTCCCTGTTTTTTTTATCTAAAAATAAGTAATGTTGCTAGATTACGATTTTGTGAAAAGATAAACTATTGAAAAAAAGGTATATATACCCAACTAGTAGAATATAAAATATGAATTCTTAGTTAGAAGATTGGAGATATTAGTTCTTTAGTTTTGTCTATCTATTATTTTATGGAAAAACTGAAATATCAAAGAACTGATAATTTTATAAGGGGGTGGTTAAGAAACTTGTTATTTAGGAGGGAATAAATTACTTATTGCTTAGAAAGTTGGGGGAAGGCTTTCGCAGTAATTAAAATTGCAAAAAGTGTGGGGGGAATAAAACACACCGAGGGGGCCTTCTAAATGAAAATGGAGGGTGTAAAATATGTCTGCAAATTTTGCTTATCTTAATACTAGGGATTTAAAGTTTATTTTAAAAGAATGGTTACCGACAGAACAAGTTTTTAATTATTCGAGGTTTAATGAATATTATTCTAAAGAAGATATTGATTCAATTTTAGATCCATGTTTGAAAATGGCTAAAGAGTTAATCGAACCTTCAAATGAGGATGGGGAAAATAACCCCTGTAGATTTGAAAATGGCAAGGTTGTTACCCCACCTACCTTTGGAGCACTTTATAAAAAGTTGCAAAGTGAAGGATGGGGCACTAGCAATTTTGATGATTCAGAAGATGCTATGGTACTGCCGCATATATTGTATAGTGCAGTATGGGAATTGTTTGGGGCAGCAAATCCTTCTTTTGGCCCTTATGTTGAATTAACTAATGGCTCAGCTGGTTTAATACAAAGTTTTGGTACTGAAGATTTAAAAGAAATGTTTCTGCCTAAAATGATGGATGGAACTTGGGGTGGAACTATGTGCCTTACGGAACCGACTGCTGGCACAGATGTAGGAGATATTCTGTCTAAGGCTTATCCCACAGATAATGAGAGAATATTTAAGATAAAAGGCAATAAAATCTTTATTACTGGTGGGGATAATGATTTCACCGATAATTTGGTTCATTTATTTTTAGCTAGAGTAGAGGGTGCTGCTGCAGGTACTAGGGGTATATCTTTATTTGTGGTGCCTAAATATTGGGTTAATGAGGATGGGTCATTAGAAGACAATGATGTAGTTTTAACTGGTATTGAACATAAGTTAGGACAATACGGCTCTGTTACTGCCTCACTTAGTTTTGGTGATGAAAATAATTGCCGGGGCTGGTTATTAGGTGTTAATCCTTTAGAAAACGAAGGCAAAGGCGAAGGTATGAAGCAAATGTTCCAAATGATGAATGGTGCTCGCATGGCAACTGGCCTTCTGGGCATAGCATGTCTTGCTAATGCTTTTTATAATGCTCGAGATTATTGTAAAGACAGAATTCAAGGTAAGCTGCTTACAGATCCAAAAGGTGATAGAGTAAACATTATAAATCACGAAGATATAAAAAGGACTTTATTGATGGGTAAAGCTCATATCGAAGCGATGAGAGCGATGCTATATAGAGCTTATTTGGCTTTTGATGTTCGTCAACATGACCCAGATTCTAAGGTAAGGGAAAAGGCTAATGCATTAGTAGAGATTACTACTCCTCTATGCAAAGCGTACCCTACTGATGAGGCATGGTGGTTAATCGGTGAGGCTATCCAAGCTTATGGTGGATATGGATATTGTGAAGAATATCCTGTAGCTCAGATTGCTCGTGATGTTAAAATCTATTCGATATGGGAAGGGACTAACTATATTCAATCTATGGATTTAATCGGGCGTAAATGGACGATGGGTAAAGGTCAGCTTTTTGCTGATTTTATGCAGGAAATGCGTGATTTTTATGAAGCTAATAAAGAGTTAGAAGTTCTTCAGGAAGTTGCTGCAACTACTGAAGAAGAGTCAGGGATTGACCTTACCTTAAATAAGGAATTTGCTGTATTTGGTGAGGCTTTAGGTGCATATAGTGAGATTCAAAATTCTATCGGTAAATATTTTGCCGATAAAAGGATGGAAATGATGCCATTATTTGCACGGCGGATTTTAACTGCTACTGCACAACTATATGGGGGAAGATGTATTTTAGATCAGGCAGTAGTAGCTTTACAAAAGGCTCATGAGGTAGGCAAAGAACATTTTGACTATAATTTTTATGTCGGCAAAGTGATGTCAGCCAAATATTTTTTAAGAAATGTAGTGCCTAATGTGATGATGGTAGCAAATATAGTAAAAGATGGTGACACATCAGTATTAGATGTTCCTTTAGAAGCATTTGATTATTAGTTATAAATACAATTCTCAACTTAATAATTAGCTAACTTGAAAGGGTAGAACTTCGGTTTCTACCCTTTTGTATATTTTGGAAAAAAAGAACCGTCCTATTCGGACGGTTAGCTCATATAGTAATAATGAGCCCAATATTAAGGAAGGGAAAGTGTAGGTTTACAATAAAGTTTACAAGTAACTTGATACTTAACTTGATAAGAAATTTTGCCTAACAAATACTTAACAAACTAGTGTCAAGTTGAAAACCTTGGAATAGTGGAGATTTAAGCTTTATCGTTTACCTAATAACAACTTATGAAGTAGAGGAGGGAAAGGTTACAAAATGAATGAAAGATTTTATAAAATTGGTGAAGTATCTGAAATATTAAAGGTAGAACAGCATACTTTACGGTACCTCGAAAATAGTCTGAAGTTAAGAATTAAGCGGGATGAACGGGGTGATAGATTATATGCTGAATCTGATTTAGATACATTTAGACTTATTATTCAGTTAAAGGATAAGGGTTTGAATACTACTGCAATAAAAATGGCCTTAGATAATGTAGAGCAAAATGAAGAAACGGGAATAACACCGATAAGAGAAAGTAGCCTAAATGTAGAATTGCTAGAAGTATTATCAGTAGTTCATAGGATAGTAGAGCAAAATGATCAAATGTTGAATAACAACCAGGCTTTAGTAGAAAAAGTAAAAAGTTTAGAAGAAAAAGTAGATCGACGTAATCTGGAAAGAGAAAAGAAAGTAGATGAATTTTTGACCTTATGGAAAAATGAACAAGAAGGTAAAAATAAAACTTGGTTTTCACGTTTAGTAGGCAAATAAAGCAAGGGATAGCAAAAAAAGTGTTCCCTTGCTGTGGAAATTATCTGTTATTAAAAAAGCAGGGATTTTCACATTCAGAGCATTTTCTCTTAACAACCTTTAAAGGCTTTATTTTATTAGCTTTTTTAACTAACTGAAGTATTTCTTCAGCTTGTTTTTCGCTTTCACATTGAGCTCTTAGGACTACTGAACCTTCCATACCAGTAACTCCGCCTGCGGCGATTATAGATGCATCGACCCCGAATAACATTTTCAGGCTTTGTATTTCAGTTACTAAATTACTGTTAGTTACAGCCATATATCCAATTTGCATACCTAATCTAATCGGAGTTTTATATATGCCCATCGTCTTTTCTGCTTCTATACAAGAAGGAATAAGTTTTTCTAATCCGACTGGACAGATTAAGTTTATCCCTCTTGATTTTATAGTGCCAATACTTTTACCGATAGTTCCACCTACAGGATTGGCTAAAAGTATCCCCACATTTCCAAAAGGGTCTACTGCATTAGCACCTTTAATAAAAACATCATCTTTGCCAAAGGAATATAAAAACTCCACCCAGTCGACATCGATCAACTTGCCGTTCTCAATACACCATAATTTACGGACACTAGGATCAGTTATGCATGCTACTTGCTCTGCAATTAGACCTGCAATATAATCTTCCTTAGGTTCGAATGATCTGTTAAGCAACATTGAGGCTATTTCTAAATTAGAAGTGCCTGCACCTATGATTATTTTGCCATGATTAAAAGCGGCTTTAACTTCGGGCATAGTCGTTACAGCTTGTGCAATGAGATGTTTAGATGCTGCAGGGTGAAGTGCAAAAGTTACCGTCATAAAAATTACCCCTTTCTATATTAAAAAATCATGAGATATATTGTAATAAGGCTAATAACTTAAATTTAACTAGTTCTAGATGCTCATCTAAAGTTAATTCTGAGCTTATATCAGTGTTGTTTAAAAAAAGTTCCAGATCAGTTTTAAGCTCTTGATTATATATATCTTCAGCAAAATCTAACCAAGCTAGGTTTTGACCAACTAAGTAATTATCAAAACTGTCAGTTTTGTTAACCTCATAATTAGCTTGTGTATATGAAACCATCAATTCCCAATTATAAAGATCAAACTCAATATCTATAAAATCTATCAATTCATCATTACTTAAATCTACTTGTACTTCAATTTCTTCTCCTGAAAACATTTCTATATCTTCCACGGGAGTATCTTTTGAAATCTCATAAATCATAAATTTAACTAGGTTTTTATCAGTAGATAAATTGTAATGTGACTTCAATGGTAAACTACAGAGAGTGTATTTACCCTTGATATCTAAATCTAAATTAACTGTATCAAATGGGATAAGGTCTAGAGTGAAGGAAGTAGATTCAGTATTATATTTTTTTATGTAAAAATCAAAAGGATAGATTAATTTAGTGGCAATGTCTGGGCTATCTGGCCAGGTAGCAAGTCCTTTAACTATATTCAAGTTGGCGTCTTGAGCTAGTGTAACTCTTAGAGGGGAAAAATAGTTGTTAAAAAACTCGTATACTTCTTTATCATGGGAGTTTTCTCCTACTAATATAATATCGTCTAGCTTCCAAATATTATTACTATAGATTCCTAATTTACGAGCTTCATTTCTTATGTTTTGATCTAAAAACAGGTTTAGTTTTTCTATTTCAGTAAAATCGTCTAAGATTACTTGAAAACTAGATTCCATCATAATCTCTTGCCTATCACTAAATAGGGTGAGGAAACTGAAATTAATCAAGCTACCATCCATATCAATAACTAAGATATCACCATCTAAACTGGTATGTTTATTGACCATAGTCTGTCCTATTATTGCTGCAACTGGTTCGGGAACTAAATTTATCTTTGTGTTTTTAAATACTTGGGACAATGAATTTATCAATAACCTTTTAGCATTAATGCCGATATAGTTAGGTGTAGAAAGGTTAACTGTATCTAGGTTTAGATTATGAGGAAGAATAAAATTTTCATTAAGGAATGAAAAATAGTTAAACAATATATCATATAAAGTGTAATTACCCACCTTAAAATGATGAGGGGTTTTTAAATAATGTTTAAAATAAAAATGTTCAACTTTTAGTGCATTATAGCCAAAAACAAGCTCATCAGAATCGCGGATATAAGCAAAAACAGTAGGAATACCTTTTGAATCAGTTAAACTTACAAAAGAACCATTTATCATATAACCTAGCTGTGTATAAGAAGTACCAAAATCAATAGCTAAATGCATTTAATCTAACCTTCCTGTGCTAATATTATTTTCGGAATTTCGTAGGTAGTTATTTCATCGACTGTAATTATAAATATATCGCCTTCTTCATAAAGAACTACATTTGTATCTAGCTGGCTTGTTTGTCTAGTAATTGGTGCTTGTTTTGGAATATCTTTATCATCTAGAATTAGTCTTTTTCCTATCTCTGTAGGTAGACGATCAATTTTCACATTAAAACCTTTCCATATTCTACTTAAATTTCGTGGAGCTAGTATTCTCTCTAAATCTCCTCGAGTATTACTAGTAAAGCTTAAATAGGAATCTAATATATTAATTACTTCTAAATATCTGGTTTCTAAAAGTTTGGAAAACTCATGTTTTTCCTTCAATAAGTGTAAATGTCGATCTAACATAGAAAACTCCAAATTCAGTCTATTCAATTGCTTAGCTAAAGGGCTTATCTGCATTAGGTCTTCATCTTGTGATAACTGTTGAAAGTGAATCTGGTAATCATTAAGAATTTCATCAATCGTTTTGGCTAGATAAGAAAAATCTGGATTACCAGCACTTGTAAAACTATCTTGAATACGGTCTAGAGAACTTTTCATATCTGTAACATTATGGTTTAATGTCGCTAGAGAATCACGGCCTAAATCTATAATAGCAAAAGCATTGTCTAACAAGGCTTTTCCATATCGTGGATCATTTTTCTCTATAAAGTCTAATCCTTCATCTAATACGATTAGAAAACTATGTACAACATTTTCATATTCAAGTGCTAGCTTACGAATTTCTTCGAGTTTATTTAATTCCTGGTAAGAGGAGATTAATTCAGTGAAGATTCGCACCTTAAAATCAAAATCTTTTCTAAAAGCTTCAGGCATAGATGACCAAACCCGGTCAGCATTTATAATATTGATTTCTCTTATAAGATCGCTTAAGATACTTTGCACTATTTTTTTATTAATATTGCTAGCTTGTAGTCTTTGGATTAATTTCAAAACTATATTTAATTTTATTATTAATCTTTTAATAATCCCAATTTCACTCGGAATTAGTTTCGACATCTTCACTAACATACGAGGCATATTAGGATAGAGCCTAATGGCATTTATAAGTTCTTTATCATCATATATATCAGTTAGTAGATTAGAAATGATTTGCAAACTGTTTAAAAGATTATGCAATTCTTTTAAGGTGTATAATAACTCGGTGTTTTGGTATTCTTTTTCTCGGTAAACAGTATATAGTGAATTGTTAAAATCTTCTCGAGTATTGGCTAACAAGCGATTTACGATTTTCACTTGGTTGTAGAGTTTTGCATAACGCTTAATGTTAGCTAATAAATCTTGAACGAGCATATCTTGATCTCGTTTAATTTGTAATAGTTCTTCAGTCTCATTTATTATAGTTTTACGGTAATGGGGAAAAAATTTCTCATGAAAAGTCTTATAATAAAAACGGTTTAATTCTAATATATAATCATCAATATCATCATAGTTAGTATTAATGCTAGTAAAATCGAAGCTTAATTTACTTGCAAGTTTATCTGGTACTTCGGTTAATAGTTCTTCGAGTTGGTCCAGGTATTTACTAGTAATTTCATCTTTCATCTATAATGCCCCCATAAATTTCCCGGTCAATATTATCCTGTTTAATTCTTCATTTTTCAATCTAAACAACTCCGGTTTTTCTTTTATATCTAATAAAATTGAATTATTATCGTAGTAAGTTAACAAATTAATAGTCTTTTCTAATTGTTCTCTATCTGCGAGTTTAGCACTTGATATTAAATCTTCACAAATAGATATGTTCATAAATAAAGAACTAGGTAACCATCTAAATAAAGATAAATAATTAGGGGCTAAAGTCTCTACACCTATCTTACTTGCAAAATTGTGGTTAACTAGCTGCCTTAAAAACTCTAGAGTTATAAATGCTTCGTGAGGAAGTGAGGCTAGTTTAGACTCAGCTAAGTGCAAAATCTCGAAAAACCGATATTCAGGTATACCATCTTCTAGTTCATCATCTAATAACAAAGGAATTTCGTCTGGTCGCATTTGTCTAATTTTTAATATTTCTTGATATAGTTCAAACAAAGTATTTGAAAAACTTTCAGATTTAAGGGCTAATATTTGATAAAGCTTTAAATAAGTTAATGAAGCTATATCAGGGGTAAGCCCGGGAAGATATTGGTCATAGATTTGCAAGGTAAAATTAAATGCTTGGGGTTGGTATAGTAGGGCATAAACTGGTAATACTCGACGAATCAGTTTATTAAACTCTTTCCAGATATTATCATTTTCTATATAATCAATTAAAACATCATCATTTTGATAATGTTCATGAATAGTTAAAAGCAGGTAGAGGCTATCCTCTATTAAACCAACTTCAAATAGTAATTCTGCTAGGGGCAATAAACTAGCTATAGAACTCTTTTTATTCGTAGGTTCATTAAAAAGAGTTTGGTTTTTGTGCAAATGATTTAAAGTTTCTAAGATGATTTCTACTTTATCACCATGGAGTGTAGAATAAGGCGAAATATTTTTAGTAGATTTTAAACCGTAGAAAAACTGGTCTTTCTCATCTAAAATCTCATTTTGGCGGTTTTTTAAGAGATTTCTTAAACCTTTGTTAGCTGTTCGATGTGAAATAAATTTACATTGACTTAAAGAGAGTGAATTAAAAATAGGGATAAAATATTCGTCTAGTTCACTATTATATATATGTACTAAAAACTGCAACTGCTCGACAGTTGGTTCATAATTAGCAATATATTCGGGTAGCCACTGGAGAAAACTCTTCATTACTGGTAAGTTAACTGTTTTCAACCAGTTTAAAGCAGTTGCTTTATTCAGGTTAGGGATCAAGAGGAAAAAGAATTCCAGTTTTTTATTACATAAATAAAGACTACGAAAGAGAAATTCTATTTGGTCATGGTTATCAACCTTAACTAGTTGGTTAAAGTTAAAATTATCTCTAAATTCTTTTCTAATATGTAATTCATAATCCCAATAATCAAACAAATTATCGTGTTCGTTTAGTTTTGACCATGTTTTTTGCATAAGATTTAATCACCATCACTTTTGCCATAGAATGTGTAGTTTAAGAGTTTGTTGGCATTATGTGCTTTTTCTAAATCATCTTCAGTAAGAAAGAGATAATAATAGATAGATTTCTCCTTATTAGTGAAAATACCTCCCAAACAATCGGGTTTTATTACTTCAAATCGATCAAAACTAGCTTTGTTTTTAGTTAAGTAGCGATAAGTTTGTAAACGACTAATAAAAGTATAATTAGCTAAACGATCAAAATGAGCTTTCAACCCTTTTTCCTTAAAGGGATTAGCTTCTTCGTATTTTATAACGATGGCACTATCTCTAGGGAAAGGTATTTCTGTTATAGTTTTACTAGTTAAAAAATCAAACCATATAGGCGGAATAGTTACACCTTGATTACCAAAAGTGTTTAACAAATAAGGTTTAGCTTCTTCGGGGAAGAATTCTAAGGCAACATTTCTATTATTTATATCATATAAATGCGGATTTTGAACTAAAAAGTTAATTAAGTTATCCATACCCCAAACATATTTAGGTATAAGAGTGTTATAACTAAGATAAAGCAGTGAAACATATTTTTCATAGAAAACATAATAGGATTCGGGAGATTCTTCTCTAAGCTTATCGATGTAGTGCATAAGCCTATGGTATTCATCAGAATTTAGTTCTTCTTTGCGGTTTAACTTTCTAATTATGGTCCTCATAATACTCCCCACCTTATTAGTTAAATAAAGAAAATTTATATCCGTCCTCTTTTAAGTCTACAATTATACTTTCAAGTGCCTCGGTATTACTCTCGGAAACTGCATGTAGAAGAATTACTGCACCGGGATGGATATGGTCTGTCACATATTTATGAGAAAAATCTGCACCTGGTTGATTGTTAGGATCCCAGTCATTAAAAGCGATACTCCAGAAAACCGTTTTATAACCTAACTCTTTTGTTGCGATGAGGCTAGCTTCAGAATAAGCACCCTCAGGTGGTCTCATATAGCGACCCATTTGGGTGCCAGTTAAACTAAGAAATTCATTTTCTAGACTCCTTATTTCCTCATTAAGCTTTTCAGTAGTTATTTTAGCTAGATTCGGATGATTCCAAGTATGGTTTGCTACCATATGCCCCTCCTTTACCATGCGGGTGACGAGGTGGGGTTGGGATTTAATATAATGACCAGTTATAAAAAAGGTGGCTTTAACATTATTAGCTTTAAGGGTATCTAGAATCTGTGGTGTATAACCTAATTCATAACCTTCATCAAAAGTTAAATATATCTCTTTATTGTTATTAGGTAATACATAAAAACCTTGATGTTTAGCCAGCATGTTTTCAGCGTTAGCTGGGGCTCCAGGTGTCCTATGTTCCAAGTTAGGTCTTAAATACCAGGAAATTGATTTGGTTTCTATTTGGCCTTTCTCAGGTGCAGGAGTAGAAACAGGTGTTTCCAGCTCTGATTGAGCTTCTAGCTCTACTTCATCATTAGTCGTTTCTGTAGGCTCTTCAGATGTTTCAATTACTGAACGATTAACAGGTTCATCGATCTTATCTGAAGTATCAGCTACACCTTGTCCACAACCAGACAAAATAAATAAGAGTGCTATAAGCGCTAGTAGATTTTTGAAATTAACCAAAACATCATCTCCTTATATAAAAATTATTTTTACCTAGGTAATTCAATATCAAAAATAATTTCATCTTCAAAATGTAAAAAGCTGATTACGATATCGTTTTCCAATAATAATGCGATATGGGTCTCAGTACAATCTACTATCCTTTTAATAGTACTACCTTCTAAATATTTAGCCAATAGGTGGTAATCTTCTAATAGATGGTTGGAAATAAAAGCCTTCTTCACAATATCACCTCTATTATTAATATACAGGTTTAGTTGTGATAAGTTACATTAACAAGTACTAATAATGGTTAGTATTTTTTGGTAGAATAACATCGACAGAGAAATGGGAAAGGAATTATGGACTTATGCGTTTCTTTAGATTAATGCTGTTCCCGATAGTAGCATTATTATTAGTAATATATATATGGTTAGTAAACTTTACGATTTTTACTAGTACAAATAATATCTCTAGTTTTTATTTAAACAATTTGCAGAAAGGCCACTTCGGTTTTGGCTTAGAAGCAAATTATAATAACCAAATATCTTTTGAGGGCTTAGAGCCAGGTGATATTCTTCTAGGGGGATATCCTAAATGTGGATATGGGCGTTTTTCGCATACCGGTATTTATCTCGGTGATAACCTGGTTTTAGAAAGCTATGGAGATTTAGGGATAACTATTCAGCCTATATATCATTATTGGGATTATAGTGAAATCGCCTTATTAAAAGTTAATACTACAAAAGATATAAAAGAAAAAGTAGTTAATTATGTTCGAAAATATGAAGGTGGCTTATTTTATCCGGTAGCATTTAAGCCTGGTGATAGGTTTTGGAATTGTAGTAAAATTATCTGGAAAGCCTATTTAAAAGAAGGTATTGACTTAGATGATAGTGGGGATTTGTGGACTGCTCCAGAAATATTTTACTATAGCCCTTGGACTACTGTAATTAGAGAGAAGGGAAGATGATGGTAGCCATAATTCGTTTATTCTTTATACATTTTTCTGCTGCTCTAGCAATATGGTTAAGCACATATATAGTAGGTTTAGATATTCTCTTGAGTTTAATATATATTTTAATAATAAGCTTTGAAATAAGTAGCTTAAAAAAACAAAAAGTACCTACGAAATTAATGGCAGGAACATTATGGATAGGTATTCCATTAACCTTAAGTATATTGACTAGCTTAAAGTTAAGTAATATTACTATTTTTATTTTAGAATTCTGGTATACTCCGATATTACCGATTATATCATTTAAACCATATATATTTTCATCAGGATTTCCACTATATTATTATATTCTAATATGGTTACCAGCGATTTTATTTATTCATTTTTACTTATTAACTAAAAAGAGAAATATAATCTAATAAAGAACCTGCTAGCTACTCTAAACTATCGAAAATCAGATTTTTACTGACCACAATGTTTAGATTTGAGCTAGCAGGTTTCGTGTAGAAAACAGTAACATCCTATACATGTTAAATCGTAACTACCTATAAGATTTATCCTTGGTTCAGGGACTTATAAGCTTGCTTGTTGCTGTTTTCTATTAGTATTGTGTGCTCATTTTAAAAAGCTTATACAGGAAAATAATGTATAAATTTTTCATAAAACTTATACTTAGTGGTAAAATACAACTAATAACAATAGGGAGGCTATATAATTGACGAAATTTAACCATTTAAACAAATCTATAGTAATTAATGGAGTCGAGTTTAGAAATCGTATTATAATGCCAGCTATGGGAACAGGCATGTCATCTATTGCCGGTGAAGTTACTCCCCAGCTTATTAAGTATTATAAGAAAAGGGCGAGTGGTGGAGCAGGAGGCATCATAGTTGAGATTGCTTGTGTAGATAGTCCAGTAGGGAAAGCGAGTTTAACTCAATTAAGAATTGATAAAGCTGAACATATATCTGGTTTAAAAGAACTGAGTGAAAATATTCAAGCACATGGATGTAGAGCCATTGTGCAACTGCACCATGCTGGCAGGCAGACTAGTCCGGGGGTAACTGGTCAAACACCAGTAGCACCATCTGCTATAGCTTGTAGGCTTATGCAGGCTGAACCAGAGGAACTTACCTTAGAGGGAATCGGAAAGATTAGAAGGAATTTTGTTAAATCAGCGATATTTGCAGATAAAGCGGGGTTTGATGGGGTTGAATTACATGCTGCCCATGGGTATTTATTAAGTGAATTTTTATCACCTTATTCTAATCAAAGGACTGATGAATATGGTGGTACAACAGAAAAAAGAGCTCGTTTAGTCGTAGAAATAATTCAAGATATCAAAAACATAATGCCACACATGTTGCTTGCAGTAAGATTTAATGTCGCAGATTTTGTTAAAGGTGGGCTTGAAATAGAAGAAGGTATATTAATTGCTAAAATGTTGGAAGAAGCTGGGGCTGATTTATTAGATGTATCTTGTGGGATTTATGAATCAGGTCAAACTTCTATCGAAACTACTTCTTTCGAACCTGCTTGGAGATTTGACATGGTTGAGCAAGTTAAGGCGGTTGTGAACATACCGGTTATAGGTGGGGGAGTTATAAGAGAACCTGAATTAGCAGATAAACTGATAGGTGAGGGTAAGGCTGATTTAGTATGGGTAGGTAGGGGAATGTTAGCTGATCCATATTGGGTAGCAAAAGCCCTAGCTGGCAAAGCAGATGAAATTAGGCCTTGTATAACTTGTAACACTTGTATCAACCAGATAAACAATGCTATGCATATTAGATGTGTAGTTAATCCCTTAACAGGTAGGGAATATTTGTTAGATGAAAATATAAAGTTGCCTAATTACAAAGTATTAGTAGCAGGTGGAGGGCCAGCAGGAATGCAGGCAGCATTAACACTGGAAAAAGCGGGTGCTAAAGTTGTTTTAGTAGAAGCTCAGTCTATATTAGGTGGACAACTAAATATAGCTGATCAACCACCACTAAAAGAAAATATAACCAAAATCAAAAAATATCTAGTCGATCAAATAAACAAAAGTAATATAGAAGTTAAACTAGGTCAGTTTTGTGATGAAGATTTGATAAAGGAATTAAGTCCTGACATCTTGGTGTGGGCGTTAGGTGCTATACCTATTATCCCTTCTATAGATGGTCTAGAAAATACTGATATATTAAGTGTCGAAGAAATACTGAATGGAAAGACAGTAATAGAAAATGAAAATGTCTTAGTAATTGGCGGAGGTATTAGTGGTTGTGAAGTAGCAGAATTTTTACTAAAAGATAATAAGGTGACAATAGTAGAAAAAACAGCACAACTAGCAATTGAGCTAGAAAACATGACTCGTTTAGAACTCTTGCGACGATTAAAAGCTGGTGGTATAGTGCGTAAATTAGCTTATGAAATAATAAATATCGATGGCCAAGAAGCACAACTAGAAAAGATAGCTGATAATACTAAGGAAACTGTAACATTTGATAAGATTGTTGGTGCGGTTGGATATTATCAGAACGATATAATCGACACTAGTGAAATTGCTTCAATAAAGAAAACATATGTTATCGGTGATAATCGTAAACCTAAAGATATTATGCAAGCTCTTTATGAAGGCATGATGGTTACTTATGATTTAGCTGAGTCATACTTATAAATCAAGGAGCAGGAACATGATTAAAATCACCCTACCTGGGCGTAATCAAACTTTGGTGCTTAAAAACCTCTTAATAGATTTAAATGGGACTTTAACTAATGCTGGTGTATTAAATCTAGAGGTAAAAGAAAAAATTATAAAACTGAAAGAGCAAATAGATATCTATCTATTAACAGCAGATACTTATGGTACAGCTAAAATTATAAGTGAAGAATTAGATATTAAATTAATTAAAGTAGATGAAATTAATGGGGGACAAGATAAAAAGAACTTTCTTCATCAGGTAAATGCAAAAGAGTCAGTCGCCATAGGTAATGGATATAATGATATCTTAATGTTAGATGAGGCTATCTTATCTATAATAATCATAGGGCAGGAAGGTTGCGCTATATCTGCATTATTAAAAGCGGATATAGCAGTAACTGACATCATAGATGGTCTTGATTTACTCCTAAACCCCAACAGAATTGTGGCCACCCTAAGAGCTTAAAAAACAACTAGTTCTAAAAGATCTAGATATGTACGATGGAAACATATCCGCAACAGCTAGATAATGGAACAAATAAAATAAGGGTATAGCAAAAGTGTTAAATTTGCTATACCCTTATTAATTAGTAAACTACTCGTTTCTGAATAAAGCTAGATATTTAATTACTTATATAAGATAAAATCATTTATCGTGACAGTTTAAATGAATCTCGAAACCTACGATATTTCTTTAACCATATTAGATAATTCCTTACATTCATTAAAAGCAAAACTAGTGCAAGTATTACATTTGTGTAAATCTATAAGTTCTGTTGATGCAGTAATAGCTTGATGGATTTTTTTGTAAAAATTATCTTTTCCAATTCTATCATATAAGCCTGATCTTTTCATTACTTTTAAAGGTTGTTTCTTTATTCCAGAAATAACTACTACGCTATCTTTAGCTTGAAAATGACGAACTAAATTATCAAGATAATTCTCTCCAGTAGCATCCAAAAATGGAACTCTAGTCATCCGTAATATAATCATTTTAGGCATTGAGTGGCTTTTATCCATAATTTGAGTCTCGATGAGTTGTGCTATGCCAAAAAACAAAGGTCCTTCGATAGTAAAAATACTTATTTGAGGACATATTCGTCCGGAAACTTTTTCACCACTCATCTTTCTATTATGAGAATTAAAATCTGGTTGTACACGCTTTACTTCTTGAACATCACTTAGATTTTTAACGAAAATACCGAATGCTAGAATTAACCCGACTTGAACTGCTACCGTAACATTGACAAAAACGGTGAGCATAAAAGTTATAACTAATACGATAGCATCACCGCGCGTAGTGTTGAAAACATATCTAAATTCTGAGATGTTGCTCATATTCCAGGCTACAATCATTAAGACTGGCGCCATACTTGCTAATGGAATATAGCTAGCTAGTGGTGCAAATAGTAATAAGACTGCCAGGACTACTAAAACATGAATTATCCCTGAAAGGGAGGTAACTGCCCCCGCATTAATATTTGTCGCAGTACGAGCTAATGCTCCTGTAGCAGGTATTCCTCCAAAAAATGGTACAACCATATTAGCTATACCTTGTCCTATTAATTCACGATTACTGTCGTGACGAGTGTCGGTCATTCCATCAGCGACGACACATGATAGCAATGATTCTATTGCACCAAGAGCAGCTATTACAAGTGCAGGTTGAAAGAGAGTAGCAATACGCTGTAGAGTAAAATCGGGAAACTTAAAACTAGGCAAACTAGAAGATAGACCGCCAAATTCAGATCCGATAGTAGCTAACTTGCCATCTAAAAACAATACTGCCAATAATGTAGTAATTACTATTGAAACGATGGTGCCAGGTACTTTGGGAAAAAATTTAGGGGTAATCAAAATTAAAGCAAAGGAAATTAAGGCGATAATAATAGCGTAAATATTAAGTGTTCCTATATTTTCAACCATCTGCATAATGTTATCGATAAAAAACTCTCGATTTTCCAAGCCTTCTAAACCTAAAAAATTACCGATCTGTCCAGTGAAAATAATTATAGCTATCCCTGAAGTAAAACCTACAATAACTGATCTAGGTATAAACTTTATATATGATCCGATACGAAATAGCCCCATTAGCAAGAGCATTACTCCAGCCATAAAACCAGCAATCAAAAGGTTTTCAAAACCATATTGAATAGTTACTCCTAATAGTATAGGAATAAAAGCACCAGTAGGGCCGGCTATTTGAAAACGAGAACCTCCTAAAACAGTAACTAATAGACCGGCGATAATAGTTGAGTAAATACCATATTCAGGTTTAACTCCGATAGCGATAGCAAATGCCATTCCTAATGGAATTGCAATGACGCCAACTATAAGACCTGCAATGAGATCTTTCTTAAAGGATTCTTTGTTATAATGTTTAAATTGATTAAAGAACGACATGCCCAATGATAATTGATCCTCCTTAGATAGTCTGAACCAATCTCTCGGGTAACGCTTACGAGGTTAGCTGGCGGATTCGGGAAATGAGAGTTTCCCTACCCATAAAATGGAGATTCACCCCTAGTAAAAACAAACTACAAATGGTTCCCCCGTCCTCCCTGCGGAGATTAAGCGATTATTTGATTAGACATACAATTTTTTATTATACCAGAAAACAGTCATTTTGTAAATAGCAAAATCCCGTAGCTTCGAGCTTTAGGAGGATTATCTAAGTGGGAAGTAATATGTTTGCGATTATAAATAGTAGTAATCAATAGGTTACCATCAATAAAACAGATGTTTAACTTGTGTATTATACTTTCTTTTTATAGTTAAACATAAAAAGAAAGTATATGCTTGAAAAGGCCAATAACCAAGTGTTTATGTTACTTAACATATTATTAACAAAGATATTATGCCTATTTGTATTATAATGAAACAGATATAATAATATGGTATTGTTTAAATATTAGATAATCCGTTACCGTATAATTTGTCGATAATTGTTGCAATTTTCGGTAAAGTTCATTATTATTGTTATAGACTATGTTTAACCTCGAAAAATTGGTCTTACAAGGAAGAAATTGGGAGCTATGTTTTGAGGTTGTTTACATGGTTTTTTTATATGCCAGGAAGGGAAAGGGGAGACCACTTTGGAAAAAGCAATGACTCTTGTACCATTATCGGAATCAGATAAGGAACTGCTATCTAAAATAGAAACAGAAGCAGGAACTAATATTAATCTTTGTTATCAGTGTGGTAAATGTTCGGCTGGGTGTCCAGCAGCTTTTGCCATGGATTATAAGCCTAGAGAGGTAATTAGACTTCTGCAACTAAACATGTTAGATGAGGCTTTAGATGCTGAAAGTATTTGGATATGTGCATCTTGTGAAACATGTTCAGCTCGCTGTCCTAAAGGTGTTGATATTGCTTCTTTAATGGATGCTCTCCGCCGCGAAGCTCTTAAACAAGGTAGGATAACTGATAAAAAAGTAGCACATTTTAATAAAGCATTTTTAACTTCGGTGAAACTATTTGGTAAAACTTATGAAGCAGGAATACTTCTCTATCATAATGCCGCAACTTTTCAACCATTTAAGGATGCCGGTTTAGGCCTTCCCATGATGAAAAGGGGTAAGGTAGGTATTTTACCTGAAAGAATAAAAGGTAGAGATGAGATAAAGAAGATTTTCCAAAGAGTAGAAGATCTGGGAGGTGAGTAAGATTAAATTAGCATATTATCCTGGTTGTTCTCTGGGCAGCAGTGGAATTGAATATCACTTGTCAACTAAAAAAACTGCTGAATTATTAGGAGTTGAACTAGAGGAGCTAGAAGATTGGAATTGTTGTGGTGCAACTTCAGCTCATAACACTAATAAATTATTGTCACTAGCTTTACCAGCACGTAACCTTGCCATAGCTGAAAAAACTGGGCTTGATATTCTTGCCCCATGTGCTGCTTGTTACAATCGATTTAGAAATACAGAACATGCAGTGCGTGAAGATGTAAAAGTTAAAGAACAGATTGAACAAGTCATAGACATGGATTATGAAGCTAGTAATAAAACTATTTCTGTTTTAGAATGGTTAGCTGGTGAAGTTGGACTTGATAAAATTAAAGATAAAGTTACTAATTCCTTGCAAGGTATGAAAGCTGCTTCTTATTATGGATGTCTCTTAGTTAGACCTTCGGAACAAACAGGTTTTGATGATGTAGAAGATCCACAAAGCATGGACAATATAATAGAAACGTTAGGGGCAACATCTGTTGATTGGTCTTATAAAAGTGAATGTTGTGGAGCTGCTTTAGCTACTAGTAGACCGGAAATAGGTAATAAGATGATTTATAGTATTTTGAAAAACGCTAAAGAATCAGGTGCTGAATGTATAGTTACAGCTTGCCCACTTTGTATGATGAATCTTGATATGCGCCAAGCTGGAGCTGAAAAGGCATTTCAAGAAAAATTTGATATGCCAATTTATTATATAACTGAGCTAGTCGCAATTGCTGCTGGTGAAACACCAAATTCGCTAGGGGTTAATAAGCACTTTGTAGAAGCTAACAGTTATTTAGATAAAATAAAGCAAGATCAAGAAAAAGCTGCTGTAGTGGAAGTGGAAGAAAAAGAAGAAATGTCTCCAGAAGAATTGGAGAAAAAGATGAATGCGATGATTAAAGGGTTGGAAAAAAATCCTGAAAGAATGGCATTAAGGATAATTGAAGATGAAGCAAGAGCTGCTGTATTAGCAGAAATTATAGTTCAAGATGAAAAGAAAACTAGCAAAATAGCTGAACTAATGATAACTGATAGGGAAAAAGCGATAAAAGTCGCTGAAGCCTTTGTTACAGGAGAGCTTAGAAAGAGAGAAAAGGCAGCCAATCAATAAGTCTTTTTATTATAAATTTTAGATTAGATATTTACTTTTCAAGGAGGGAGACGGAGATATGAAGAAACGCGTAGGCGTTTTCGTCTGTGAATGTGGTACTAATATCGCATCAGTAGTAGATACTGTAGATGTGGCAGAATATGCTAAAACATTGCCTGGAGTCGCTTTTGCTACTAATTATAAATATATGTGCTCTGAACCGGGACAAGAGTTAATAAGAAATACTATTGAAGAGCAAAATCTAGAACAGGTAGTTGTTGCTTCTTGTTCTCCTCGTATGCACGGAATAACCTTTAAAAAAGCTACTGAAAAGGGCGGGTTAAACGGGTATATGTGTGAGATGGCTAATATTCGTGAGCAGAATGCATGGGTTCATACTGACAAGGAGGAAGCAACTCAAAAAGCTAAAGAACTAGTTAGTTCAGCGGTAAGCAAGGTTCTTTTAAATAAACCATTGGAACCTGCTACAATTCCTATTACTAAGAAAGCACTAGTAATAGGTGGTGGAATTGCTGGAATGCAAGCTGCTTTAGATGTTGCTGAGGCTGGACATAAAGTTATTTTAGTTGAAAGGGAAGCAACTATAGGTGGGAAAATGACTCAAATTGATAAAACTTTCCCTACTTTAGATTGTGCCGCTTGAATAGGCACTCCCAAGATGGTTGCTGTGTCACAGCATCCTAACATTGAATTAGTAACTTTAGCCGAAGTTACTAAAGTTACAGGTTATATTGGAAATTATAATGTAACTATTAAGAAAAAAGCGAAATATGTTGACTGGGATTTATGTACCGGTTGTGGTACATGTATAGAAAAATGTCCCGTTAAGAAGCTCTCTGATAATTATGAATTAAATATGGGGCAAACGACAGCTATAAGGATGGTATATCCTCAAGCAGTTCCAGGAAAACCTTTCATAGATGCAGATAATTGTAGGAAATTAACGGAAGACAAATGTGGAGTTTGTGAGAAAATATGTCCGGCTGAAGCTATCAGGTTTGATGATAAAGATGAATATGTAACCGAAGAAATCGGTGCTATTATAATGGCAACAGGTTATGATCTTTTCAAATGGGAAGAGGCTTACGGTGAATATGGTTATGGTAAATATCCTGATGTTATTAGTAGTATGCATTTTGAACGCATATCTAGTGCAGGTGGACCTACTAATGGAAAAATTAGAAGACCATCAGATGGAAAAGTACCAGAAAGTGTTGCATTTATTAAGTGTGTAGGCTCCAGAGATGAGATTAAAGGTGTGAGCTATTGCTCTGGTGCTTGTTGTATGTATACAGCTAAACAAGCATTTCAAGTAAAAAACAACCTACCAGATAGTGAAGCATATGTGTTTTATATGGATGTTCGTACTGGTGGAAAAGCTTATGAAGAATTTTACCAGAGATCTCTTAATTCAGGTGCTAAATATATTAGGGGCAGAGTAAGTAAGATTTACCCTAAAGGAGACAAGCTAGTATTGAAATCCGAAGATACTTTATTGAGTAGAGCTATTGAAGTTGAGGTAGATATGGTTGTTCTAGCAACTGCCATGGTTCCATCTGCAGGTTCTACTGATTTAGCTAGAACTATAGGCTTCTCAACTGATAAAGATGGTTTTTACCAAGAAGCTCATCCTAAGCTTCAACCAGTAGAAACTATGACGGCAGGAGTATTTTTAGCTGGGGCATGTCAAGGACCTAAGGATATCCCAGATTCTGTAGCGCAAGCTAGTGCAGCTGCAGTAAAAGTATGTGGAATGTTCTCTAAAGAACGCTTAGCAACTGAACCGATGATAGCTGAAGTAGATATTAATAAATGTTCGGGTTGTGGATTCTGTGTTCCTATCTGTCCATATAAAGCTATTACTTTAGTAGAACACCATGAAGGACGGGGTATAACGAGGGAAGTAGTCGAGATAAACGAAAGCTTATGTCAAGGTTGTGGTGCCTGCCTACCAGCATGTAGAACTACAGCTCTTAACTTAAGAGGCTTTACCAACGAGCAAATTGTATCGGAGGTGGATGCACTATGTCTATAGAAAATGAAGGTAACTGGAAACCTAAGATAATTGTTTTTGCTTGCAACTGGTGTACCTATGCAGCAGCTGATTTAGCTGGGCTAAACCATTTAGAGTACCCAGCAAGCGTAAGAATTATAAGAACTCCTTGTTCGGGTCGCATGGATCCTATGCTAGTTTTAAGGGCTTTTAACCGAGGTGCAGACGGTGTTCTCCTATCAGGTTGACACCCTGGAGAATGCCACTATGGTAGTGGCAATTACTATAATCGTCGTAGACATACGGTGATGAAAAACCTGATGGAATATATAGGGCTTGAGCCAGAAAGATATCAAACTGCTTGGATTTCAGGAGCAGAGGCTAATAAATTTCAAGAATCAATGCAGAACTTAGTTAAAGGTGTTAATGAACTAGGACCAAATAGAAAGCTGAGGGATGCCAAATGATAGAAATGACAAAACAAATAAGAGCTACAGCTTCCAAGCTTTTGCAAGATGGTCAAGTAGATGTATTTATCGCCTGGGAAAAAGGTGATTTAGAATATCAAACTAAACCTTTTTTTGCTAACTCTGTAGATGATGTAGATAAAATTATATTTGATGAATATTCGATTCATAATACAGCTAACTCTTTACTCCGATTTAGAGATAGTAAAGAAAAAATAGGAATTGTAGCTAAAGGTTGTGATTCCAGAGGAATAGTAAGATTATTAGAAGATAATCAGATTTCAAGAGATCGCTTATATATTGTAGGTGTAGGTTGTCCTGGGCTTAAAGACCCTCTACAAGCTATGTTATATAATTCAGGCTTTAGCAAAAAAACTGTAACTGATGAACTCGCTGATAAATGTTTAGATTGTATTCAACCTAATGCAGTTATATATGACGAATTTATAGGAGAGCAACAAGAACCGCGTGCTGGTGAAAATCGTTTTAGTAAAGTTACGGAACTAGAAAACATGTCTGCAGATGAGCGTTATAGTTTTTTTGAAGATGTTTTCTCGAATTGTATTCGTTGTTATGCTTGTCGTCAGGTTTGTGTAGCTTGTAACTGTCGTACTTGTATTTTCGAAGAAACTAAACCACAATGGGTTGGTCGTGAGACTAGTATAAGTGATAATATGATGTATCATCTGGTAAGGTCATCACATATGGCAGGTAGATGTATTGAATGTGGTGAATGTGAAAGAGTTTGCCCAGTTAATATTCCATTGATGCTTATTAACAAAAAACTTATCCAGGATATGAGTGATTTATATGGACCATATGATGCAGGTATGGATTATGTTGAAGGTAGAAAACCACCACTTAGTGTCTACCAAGAAAATGATCCAGATGATTTCATATAAGAAGGGGTGAGGGAAGATGAAAATACTGAAGACAGCTAAATTAGAAACTGTTTTTGATAGATTAGCCGATGCGCTAGAATTATATGTCCCTATGGTAAGAGGACCACAATCAGGTTTTTATTCCTGGAAAACTTATGATGAAGATTACGATGATTTAATGTTAGATATATTAAATGTTTATCAACCACCTAAAGACATTATTTTGCCTCAAACTGAAAAATTATATGATTTTAAGCAAGATGGTACGGAAATAAACCTCGAAGAAGCAAATGAAAAAGTCGAGAAAAAGGCTATTTTTGGGGTTAGGGCTTGTGATGTTAGATCTTTTGATTATTTGGATAAGGTTTTTCTAACTAAAGGTTATGTTGATGAAGCTTATAAAGCTAGAAGAGATAGTGTTACTATAATTGCTAATGCTTGTTATAATCCAGGCACTAATTGTTTTTGTGATTCTATGGGTGTAAGCCCTACAGAAATTGAATCTGCAGATGTGACTTTAAGAGAATATGGACCAGAAGGTTATGTTTGGGAAGTGAATTCTCCTAAAGGTGAAGAAATCACTAAACTTATTGCTGATTTACTAGAAGATGACGAGGTACAATTACCAGAGTTAAAACCCTTTATACGTAGAATTAATTATGAAGGTGTACCAGAAAAACTAAAAGATATGTTTGATCATCCTATGTGGGATAGAGCCTCGGCTACATGTGAAAATTGTGGCATATGCACTTATTTATGTCCGACTTGTTATTGTTTTGATATACAAGTTAAAAGTTGGGGTGATGAAGGGTATCGTTTCCGCTGTTGGGATTCCTGTATGTATAGGGAATATTCCGAAATGGCGGGTGGAAATAACCCTCGTGAGCTTGCTAAGGAAAGGTTTAGAAACCGTTTCTTGCACAAACTGCAATTCTTCAATGAAAGATATGGCACCCCATTATGTACGGGTTGTGGCAGATGTATAGTAGTTTGTCCCTCAGGGATAAATATTGTTAATATAATTCAAGACATTAAGGAGGCAGAAACTGGTGCATAAAAGTGATCGTCAAGGGCCATTGACTCCTAGTATAGTTGAAGTAGTAGATATAATAGAGGAGACATCAGATGTTAAAACATTTTATGTTAAAAACCCTGATGGTGGAGTACCTTTTGATGTTTTGCCTGGACAGTTAGGTATGGTTTCCCTGCTTCCAGTAGGTGAAGGTATGTTTTCAATTTCTTGGCAAGAAGAAGATGAACATTTAGAATTTGCTATAAAAAGTGTAGGCTTAATGACTGACGAGCTTCATAGAATAGAAATTGGTCAAAAGATAGGTGTTAGGGGACCATACGGAAATGGATTTCCTGTTGAAGAATGTAAAGGCAAAGATATGCTTTTTATCGGTGGCGGGATAGGTTTAGCACCACTACGCTCTTTTATTAAACATTGCTTCAAACATCGGGAGGATTATGGCAAAATAACTATTGTATACGGTAGTCGTAGTTATGATGACTTATGTTTTAAAGATGAACTTTTTGAACATTGGCCTAAGGAAGAAAACACTGAATTGTTCGTAACTATAGATAATCCTGAAGTTTGTTGGGATGGACATTGTGGATTTGTACCACAATATCTAGAAGAATTAAATATTAGCCCCGAAAACACTATAGCAGTTACTTGTGGCCCACCGATTATGATTAAATTTGTATTAGAAGCCCTCGAAAGAATGGGCTATACTGATGATCAAGTTATTACTACATTAGAAATGCGTATGAAGTGTGGTATAGGTAAGTGTGGTAGGTGTAATATCGGGAGCGAATTTATATGCTTAGATGGACCAGTTTTCACCTTAGCCCAACTGAGGGATTTACCGCCAGAGTGGTAAGCAATATAGATAAAAACTAAACTAATTCAAAACACCTTTACGATTAATTAGATCGTAAAGGTGTTTTTTCTAGCAATATGCTTTATTTATTGTTTTTAAAAAGATGAATGTCTTTGGGCATAGTTGCAAAAGATACTTAAAAGAAATACTAGCAGGTAGGGGGTGGGCAATGAGTCTATTTTCCCAACTTTTCAAGCTCTCCCTTTTGTTTTTATAAAAACAATTTGACAACTTTGAATCTTTCCATAGAATATATATAGGAGTTTAACTTGCACAATCGTGTGCACAAGACATTAAGGGAGGCAGAAAATGTCGTCAATGAGAAATGATTTGCTCAATCCTACGATGGCTAAACTATTAAAAACTTTTAAATTAGATAAAGATTATGTAAAAGGTGAAGGTAATTATTTATATGATGATAAAGGGCAAAAATACCTGGATTTTATAGCTCAATATGGTGCAGTATCTTTTGGATATAATCCTGAATTCGTTTGGGAGGCATTAGATAAAGTTAGAACTAGAAGTTTACCTAGTTTTACGCAACCATCTTTACCTGGTGAAGCACTTAGATTAGCTAATATGTTAGCAAAATTATCTCCCGGGGATTTATGTTATTCAACATTTTGTCAAAGTGGTGCTGAAGCAGTAGAAACTGCTATTAAACTAGCTCGTTCCTCAACAGGTAAGAAGAATATAATTTCAACTATTCGTAGTTTTCATGGTAAAACTATGGGAGCTTTATCTGCTACAGGTAGGGAGGTATATCAGACTCCATTCGGTGCACCTATTCCTGGGTTTTCCTATGTTCCCTTCAATGATATAGAAGCTTTGAAGTTAATGTTTGAAAATAATAAAGAGGAAATAGCTGCTTTTATAGTTGAACCTGTTCAAGGAGAAGGTGGAATTATTCCGGCCCAGCCTGGATATCTAAAAGCTACTCAAGAATTATGCAGGGAATATGGGGTAGTATTTATAGTTGATGAAATTCAAACAGGTTTAGGTAGATCAGGATATTTATTTGCTTGTGATGAAGAAGGTGTAGAACCCGATATATTATTGTTAGCTAAAGCACTAGGTGGTGGAATGTTACCTATAGGTGTCTGTTTAAGTTCGCCCCGAGTATATAATGATGAATTTGGGTCATTACATAGTTCTACATTTGCTAATAATGGGGTAACTAGTGCAGTTGCTATCGCAGTAATAGAAGAATTATTGAAAGATGACAGAAAGATTATTAAAGAATCTCAAGCTAAAGGAAAATATCTATTAGAACATGCTCAAAAGTTAAAAAACTCTTTTCCAGATATTATTAATGAAGTAAGAGGTAAGGGATTATTAGTGGGAGTTGAGTTTTCTGAATTAGATGATGTAGGCTCTTTTGATATTACTTATATAACTGATCAAAATGGGTTTACTGCGCTTTTAGCAGGTTATTTATTAAATGTTCATAATATAAGGTTAGCACCATTTTTAAATAATCCTATGACATTAAGGTTACAGCCTCCCCTTACTATAACTTATGAAGAAATAGATCTAGTGATGGGGGTTTTAAAAACGGTATGTAATATATTAGAATCCAGAAACTATGCCGAATTATACAAGTATTTAATTGGAGATAATTCTCAACCAGATACTATTACTGATTATAAGATGGCTACTCGCTATATAAAGTCATCGGTAATCGATAAAGGCGAAATAGCACAAGAGAAATTTGCCTTTATTATACATTATCCAGCACCTGAGGATGTAATAGCTAATAATCCGTCTTTCGATTCATTTACGCGTGAAGAATTATATAAATTTATGGAATGGCAGGGTCAGAATGATGAACCAGGTTTAGTTTGCCATATGCCAGCTATTCGCTCTTCTAGTGGCTCATTAGGGGAAGGTTGGTTGATCGGTGTACCTTTTGGAGCTAAAGAAATTATGGGCTTACCTAGGGAACAGACTGTAGGAGTAATACAAAAAGCAGTCGATATGGGTAGGGATTTAGGTGCAAAAATAGTCGGCCTAGGTGCTTTAACTTCTGTAGTAACTCGAGGGGGAAGGTCAGTTCAAGGTAGGGATATTGCTATAACTAGTGGGAATAGCTATACAACCCTGATGGCTATGGAGGCAGTCTTTCTTGGGGCTGAAAAAATGCACATACCTTTTCCGGAAGCAAAAGGTGCAGTAGTAGGAGCGACCGGTTCTATCGGGCGAGCTTGTGCTTTAATGTTATCTGAGAAAGTTGCGGATATTACTTTATTAGGTAATCCTAAACATCCTACTAGTAGCAAAAACAGACTGAATTCTCTTAGCACAGATATGTATGTTTATGCACTTAGAAGGAAAAAGCAAGGGATTAGAGAAGGGTTAGCAGGTTGGTTTTATGAAATTATAGAGCAACTGGAAAAAGATAAATCTGATCAAGCAAAAAAACTTACTAATTCATTATTAGATGAATCTATGATTAGTAATGAATTAGTAAAGACAGCTTGTAATTATATAGGAATTAAACCGGCAATTAGTTCTAGTCTTGAAATAGAGAAGACTCTGCTGCAATGTAATATGATTGTAGCTGCTAGTAACTCGCCTGAATATCTTATTTACCCTGGACATTTAAAGGCAGGTTCAGTAGTTTGTGATGTAGCTCGTCCAGCTGATGTGGCCCCAGAGGTTTATGTTGAAAGAGATGATGTTCTAATTTTAGAAGGTGGTTTAGTACAGTATCCGGACAATATATCTTTTGGACCTAATCTAGGTTATAGAGATGGGGTTAGCTTAGCTTGTCTATCTGAAACAGTTTTACTTGCACTAGAAGGTGATTATCAGGATTACAGTATTGGAGCTAAATTATCATTAGAAACTATTGAATATTTAAGAGATATAGGTGACAAACATGGGTTTTCATTAGCAGGATTAGTCATGGGCGGTAATGAGATTACTGATGCTGATATAGAAAAGATTTACCATAAAGCGAAAAGGAGTTTAGCTGTTAGTTAGATTAATTCCTCTTTTCCTTTGCTTTTAGTAGGAGATATTACTAGAATATTAAGTAATAGTAAGTTGATGGGAGGATATCATGGAATTAACAGAAATTAGGATAAAAAAAGATGGCAAATGGTATTTTGGTGATAGTGAAATGTTTAGACGTAAGATTTTAAACATATTAGCTAACCACATTGTAAAAGGAGATAATGATAATTATTTTATCAGGATGGAAAATGATTTAAATCCTTTAATAGTTGAGGATGTTCCCTTTCTCGCTACCGGAATTAGGGAGGAATCGGATAAAATCTGCTTATCTTTTCATGATTTGCAAGAAATGTTTTTAGACCAAGAGCAAAAGTTATATTTTAAAGGTGATGTGCCTTATATTACTTATAAGTGGCCAGGTGACACCCGGTTAAGTCGTGGAGTCTATTGGAAATTAAGTGATTACTTTGAATTCCGTGGTGATGAGGTATATATTGTTCCACCTGCAATCTAGAATTTGAAATAAATAAAAAAAGGGCTTTGACGACCAAAGCCCCTAACAAGGTATTGGTAAATACACCCCAATGTGCATATTCCCCCCCCACCTTTTATTACTGCAAGTTACATGCCAAGTAATTATGGGCAAGATATGAGGGTTTAAAAAGCACATCGTCTCAATTATGGTACGATGTGCATGCCGCATAATTGAGACGAATGTCTACTAACTGAGACAGATGGCTACATATATCGGGCATCTGCTATTCTGAATCTAGACTCGTCTATTTTTAATGCCCGGTCAATATCATTAATCATTTTTTCTTTATCTTCAGGTAATCTGCCATTTATATTCCAATAATTAGAATAATGATCACTTAAAACCATAGTTCCTTGACACTCTAGATTTTCTATAAGCAACCGTATTTCTCTCAATGCTTGATGTGGTGATAAAAGCTTAAAAGCACCACTTACATAATCATCATATAAAGGTGTACTAGGTATAGGTACAAAAGTACGTAAACGGATAAAATCTGGGCTAATTTGAGATAATACTTTAGCACTATTAATTGCGTGTTGGTCGCTAAGTTCTACGCTACCTATGCCAACTAGATAGTACTCACTAACATCGATATTAGCATTTTTCAATTTAACTCCTGCTTCAACAATCTCTTCTGCAGTAGTCCCTTTAGATATACGTTTTAATACTTCATTATCGCCACTTTCCATACCAGTATGAATTCTAGTCAACCCAGCTTCTTTAAGTCTTTTAATATCCTCTTCACTTTTGTGGTTTACGAATCTGGCTGAACCATAAACAGTAATTCTTTTCAAATGAGGGAATAGTGAACTGGCATATTCAAATATTTCAACCAATTGGTCAGTTTTCATAATAATTGTGTTACCGTCTGGGAAAAAAAGCGATTCTACAAAAGCACCATAGTATTCACGAGCAGCTAATAAATCCTCTTTAATCTCTTTAACAGGACGCAACCTAAATTTAGTGCCCTTATACATCATACAAAAGGTGCATTTATTATGGGGGCATCCTATAGTAGCTTGTATCAAAAGACTGCCTGCCTCGCTAGGGGGGCGATAAACAGTTCCTTCATAACGCATTAAACAACCTCCTTCATTATCCAATAGGGTAAACTATTACATTAGATTATACAATTTATAATGCTTATATCTTATTATATCAAAAACCCTATCATAATAAGTTGAAAAATGTTATATATATTGTCTTATTGGAGAAAAGGCTATATGATAAAATAAGATAGAAAAACTACTTATGACTTTTTTCACCTATACTCATTAATGTATTTTATCTAATGCATAAAATAAAAGAATAGTGCTTTAAAATATGTTATGCTCTTTAGTAAAGGTATAGAGAAAAATATCACAAGAGAGAGAAAACTGTTATTAGATAGTTTAATGTATAGTTAAGTAAGTTTATAAGAGCGGTGAAACAAAATAATAAAGAGGAGGCTTTAATAAACAAGTTCACAGAAAGCATTAGTAACCATTAAATGGTCATTAATACTTCGAGAGTATTTTAAACGGGGGTGTGATACTCATGATACCATTTTGTAAGTTAGAACGTTACGAGGGTAATGAAGATTTATTTAATTTAGTATTGATGTCTGTCGTTTCTAGTTATGTCGGGGAACCAATGCATATTCATGCTGAGGGACTTAGAGGAACAGGTAAGACTACAATAATGCGAGCCGCTAAAGACATATTGCCACAAATTACTCGTATCAAGGGATGTATATATAACTGTGATCCAGATGACCCGCATTGTCCACACCATAAGGGGTTAACACCTCAAGAAATTGCCGAGTATGGTGTTGAACAAATACAAATGCCATTTCTGGAAATATCTCATTCTGCCAAGGTCGGAACAGTCGCAGGAAGTATTGATTTGGAGCGTTTGACTGATACTGATAATCCAGAAGCTCGTTTATTGCCCGGTTTAATCCCACAAGCACACCGAGGTATCATTTTTATTGATGAAATAAATCGATTAGCTGATACTTCACCAGAGATAACCGATATAATGCTTGATGTTATGGGAAACAAACCTGGACATCTTCAGATTGAAGAAGCAGGTTTGCCAGTTGTTGATATAAAGGTAAATGTATCTGTTTGGGCTGCTTCGAATCCTGATGAGGAACCTGGTTCGCTAGATGAGGTTAGAAGACAGTTATCTGACCGTTTTGATGTGGTTTGTTTTATGGGCAGACCAGATTCTGTCGATGTGTTAGCCCAGATTTTAAAGGAAAATTCTTTTGTTCATAAGCAACAAAGAAATAATCAAAAAAGAACTAAGCAAAATACTAATGTAGAAGATGAAGATGTGCAAAACGATAAATATAGACAAGATATTCTAAAGTGGGCAGATATATATAAGAAAACAGAACTTCCAGGTTTTTTACGTAATTATATTGCTCGTTTATATATAAAACATAATCTAGAAAGTATCCGTGCTATAGAAGCAATGCAACAAGGGGCGGTACTTCATAGTATTATTAAAGGTCGAGATAAAATATTAATCAATGATGTAATACATATGATTCCTCTAGTTCTGAAGCACAGAGTAGATGGAGATACTTTGATAAAAATAATTAACGATGTGGATGTTAAAGGACCTAGGGATGGAATTTTAAACTTTAGAGGGAGAAGGAATAAGCGGGAACCAGAAGTAGAACCAGATTATTTTCAAACTGCCAAACCTTTGAAAGATATAACAAGGGGAGAGTTAGTGAATACTGAAAAGACTTTGACTCCCAATGAGCTATAAACTAAAGGGGGGGGAGTTCGTTGGCCAAGCAAGAAACTAATGTAGACAAAGCTGCTGCAGTAGGTAACTATCTAAGCCTATATTTTGGTCAAGGCGAAGGAGTAAGACTTGGAGAGAGTGTAGTAACGAGTAGGAAAGCTCACGCTAAAATGCCTGAAAAAAGGGTAAAAGGTCAAATAAAAATAATTACTAATCAGGATGCAGGCAAAACCTATTTAGACTTTATAGATGTAGATCAAATAGTGCATATTGATGTTTATCATAAACCTGGCGAAATAGATCCTAGAGTGATTGCCCAAGCGATTTTCAGGAATTTTGAACGCTATTTTTTAGAGAACAATCCCCAGTTAAAGTATGCTGAGCAAGAACGCTTTAAAATGATTGCCGCATACATGAACCGTATTTATATTACTACTAATGGTGGGAAGGGACTCATGTATGATCTTTTTCAAGATAAAGTAAAACCAGTTATTGAATATGAAGAAGGTTGGGACCATGTCCACATTTTAGCCCGTTTTAATCGGGATGAATATTACTTGGTATATGTAATTGCAGAAGCAGTTGAAGAGGTAATATTAGCTTCTAAAATAAGGCTAGCTAAGGTAAGAAATATAGCACATGGAAAACAAAAACAAAAAGAAGAAAATTTCGCCGGTAATATTAAATTACCTTGGAAGAAGATAAAGGGACAAAGAGTAAGTTCTTTACCTGAAAAAGAGAATGTTAATCAATTAATATTAAAGTTAGCAGAAAAATTCGGTGGAGTAGAAGAAATCGAAGAATTCATGGAGAGTTATTCAACTAATATTTTTAAGCGTAAAGGTATAGAAGAACAGAAGAAAAAATGGGGCGAAGTTGAACATTATGTAGAACAATTAGAAGAATTAGGTCTGTTAAAGAAGACTGTTTTGGGTACTATTTTGACTGGTAAAGGTTCACAGCTGCAAGAATTCATTATTAATCATAAATGTGAATTGGAAACTGAAATACGCAGAAATATGCGTAAAATTCCTGCAGGTGGAATGAGTCGATTTCAAAAACTAGGTAATGTCCAACAAAAGAGCTCATCTATAAAATTAGTTAATCGTAGTAAAACTGTTAATGATCCCGATGTCACTTGGTCTGGAGATTTAGCTGTTCCTGAAACAATAGTGCAATCATTTAAAAACGGCTTTATGCGAGGGGATAGACATTTAAAGATTCGAAAAGAAGATTTGCATTTTTATAAAACTAAAACTTATACACCTATAGATGTTTGTTTATTGATAGATGCATCAGGTAGTATGGCAGGGGATAAGCGCCAGGCTGCTTGTTATCTGGCGGAACATTTATTGTTAACTGGTAAGGAAAGAGTTGCGGTTATTATTTTCCAGGAAAGAAGTAGCAAAGTAATAGTACCTTTTACTCGAGACCATAATTTGCTAAGAAAAGGTTTAGCTACTATAAAACCTGCCGGTTTAACTCCGCTTGCTAGCGGAATAGTAACTGCAGTAGATTTAATAAAAAATAACCGGGTTAGGAATCCGCTTTTAGTCATGATAACTGATGGAATTCCTAATGCTCCATTATGGACACTAGATGCAGGAAATGATGCATTAGAAGCAGCAACATTTATTCCGGAGGAAAAAATACACTTAGTTTGTATTGGGGTAGAATCTAACAAAAACTTTCTTCAGAAGCTTTCTGATCGAGCCGAGGGTGTTCTTTATTTAGTCGATGATTTAAATAAAGACAATTTAATTAATATTGTTCGTCATGAAAAAAAGGTTATGTTAGGTCAAGATAATAGCGCAGTCTAAGCAGGGTAATTAAGAATAATTTTTACATAGAAACTTTTAAGCACCGACTGGTGCTTATTTTATTGTGATTAAAATTAAATGGGCATAATTTCTATTTTTCCATAATATGTTTTTAGCATATGAATATATAAGGAGGCTTGAAATTATGACCAAAAAACTTATCAGTCTATTAGCAATAATAGTTGTTTCTGTATGCCTTATAAGTGGGGGTTGTAAAGTTCCAGAGGAACAAGATCTAAAGTCATGGAAGGATTTATTGAATATTAAACCAGAAAATGTTTTGGAAAATAAGGGTGGTATAACTCCCGATTTGGGTGATGATATAGATGTTATTCCAAATCTCGAGGAAGAATCTGAAAAAATAACTATTCAATTATATTTCATCGGTCCTGATGGCAAAAAACTAGCAGTAGAAAATCGAACTATCACCAAAAAAGAAGGACTAGCTAGAAGTACAATAGAAGAATTGATAAAAGGACCCGAGGTGGCAGAGCACCTTGCGGTTTTTCCTGAAGGTACTAGACTATTAGATATTAATATTAAACCTGAGGGAAGATGTATAATTAACCTAAGCTCACAATTGACCGAAATAAATAATGAGCATCAAGAAAAGTTAATGGTTTACGCTTTAGTAAATACGCTAGGTCAGTTTGCATCGGTGCAAGATGTAGATATTCTTATAAATGGAGATAAAGTTGAAACAATAGCTGGTTACATAGATGTTTCAGTGCCTATAGAACCGGATTATAGTATATAAAAACATAGATAGAAACGAATTCACGCAGACATTTATTAATTAATTAATTTAAAAAGAGAAGCTAAGCTTCTCTTTTTTTAGTTAATAAAGAAAAAATTGTGTAAATCTTAAAGAATCTGTGAAAATCCGCAACCTTATAAATGAGCGATAGTGAATATTGGGAGCACCCCAGGGTGTGTTAAAATTTCCACTCCGCGGAAATCTTAAACAGTCAGCGGGAATCTGCGTCTAATCTTTTTACCACTAAGTTGCCTCTTTTTTGCTAGAATAAGAAGGGGTCGCTTGATATAACATAAATGTTACATTATGATTAAATATTGTAAAAGATTACTTCAAAAGCTAAATATAATGAGGTGTAAATATGGGAAAAAATAATCCCATTGGAATATTTGATTCTGGAGTGGGAGGTTTAACCGTAGTAAAATCTTTAATAGAAAGACTTCCACAAGAAAAATTTATATATTTTGGAGATACTATTAATGTTCCATATGGTAATAAAACAGAAGATCAATTGTTTAGTTATGCGTATAGTATTATAGATTTTCTTATTGAAAGTGATGCTAAGGCTCTTATAGTAGCTTGTGGAACGCATTCTTCGATTACACTTCCTAAGCTAAGTCAAGAATATGTTTTGCCTATGTTGGGGGTAGTTAAACCGGGCGCAGATGCTGCTGTTAAGGCAAGCAAAACTGGAAAAATCGGAGTATTAGCTACTAGTGCTACGGTTAATAGTCTAGCTTTTACTAAAGCTATAAAGAGTCTCAATTCTGAGTGTGAAGTTTTGGAAACTGCTTGTCCTAAGTTTGTTCCTTTAGTTGAGGCCGGTAATCTAGAAGGAGCAGATACAAAAAGTGCAATCGAGGAATATATCGAACCTTTACTAAACAAAGGTATTGATACTTTAATCTTAGGATGTACCCATTATCCATTTTTAAGTAAAGCTATAAAAGATTATATTGGAGAAGAAGTTATATTAGTTGATCCTTCTTTTGCTACAATAGAAGAATTAAAAAAATTATTGATTGAAAGTAATCTTTTAAATGATAATGAGCAAAAAGCTAAACGGGAGTTTTATGTAAGTGGTAATGATGAATCATTTTATAATGTAGGTAATTTACTTTTAGGAAACATGATAGAAAAAGTTTCTAAAGTTAATCTGGATTGAGGGAATTACAAATGGCAAAAATAGGATTTACAACTACTATACCAGTGGAAATAATTTTAGCTGCTAATAAAGTCCCATTAGATCTAAATAATATTTTTGTAAATGCACCTGATGCTCAACGAATGTTAGACTTTGCTGAAGAGGCTGGTTACCCTAGGACTACTTGTGGGTGGATTAAAGGTCTTTATACAGCTGCATTAGAACATGATTTAGAAGCTTTGATAGCAGTTATGCAAGGTGATTGTAGTAACACTGAGGCACTTATGGAAACATTACAGATTAAAGGTGTTAATACGATACCATTTGCATTTCCTTTTGATAGAGATATTGAAATGTTAAAAATTCACATGGGAAAACTATTAGATATTTTCGAGGTAAGCATCGAAAAAGTACATGAGAAACAAAAGGAATTAGTTCCTATGCGCAACTTATTACAAGAGTTAGACCGGATGACATGGGAAGATAATCTAGTTACTAGTTCCGAGAATCATTACTTTCTAGTTTCATCGAGCGATTTTAATAGTAATCCACATCAATTTAAACAAGATTTAACTAGTTTTTTAGAAATAGCCAAAACTAGAGAACCATTTAAAGATGAAATAAGGTTGGCTTATATAGGGGTTCCACCTATTTTTACTAATTTATATGAAGTCTTAGAAAGCTTAGGTGCTAGAGTAGTATTTAATGAGGTGCAACGCCAATTTTCCATGCCTTATAATTTGGATAATATTTACGATCAATATATTGCTTATACTTATCCTTATGGAATATTTGCTCGTTTAGAAGATATTGAACATGAAATCAGGCAAAGAAATATTGATGGGGTTATCCATTACACCCAATCTTTTTGCTATCGCCAAATTGAAGATTTGATTATAAGAGAAAGATTAGATATCCCTTTTATAACCTTAGAAGGGGACAAGCCAGGAAAAGTTGATGCACGAAGCCGTATGCGTTTAGAGGCTTTTGTAAATATGATTAAGTATTAAAGATTAGGTGATAATAAATGATTGGTATTGATTTAGGTTCAAGAAGTGTAAAAATAGTACAGATATTAGATGGCGATATAGTAGATAGCAAAATTTATGATACTATACAGTTTTATCGGAATTATACTAAAAAGGGTCTTGGTAGTTTACAAATAGAACCTGAAAAATTAGGCTTTAAAAAAGATAAAATAATAGCTACAGGCTATGGAAAAATCGCGGTACAAATTGAAGACGCTCATCAAATACCTGAAATACAAGCACATGTCAAAGGTGCAGTATATCAAAGCAAAATAGATGATTTCACTTTACTCGATATTGGTGGGCAAGATACCAAAGTAGTAAAAGTACGGAAAAAAAGAGCTGTAGATTTTATGACTAATGATCGCTGTGCAGCTAGTTCGGGAAGATATATGGAAAACATGGCTAATGTATTAGGTATTAGTTTAGAAGAATTATCTTCTCATGCAGATAATCCCGTGGAACTTAGTTCCACTTGCGCTATTTTTGGTGAGACTGAAATCATCGGCAAGATAGTTGAAGGTTATGATAATAGCCAATTAGCAGCTGGGATTAACTATACACTATACAAAAGATTTGCTAGTTTTTTAAAGCAGATGGCTAGTGAGATAATCGTTCTATCTGGGGGAGGTTCAATGAATCAAGCTTTACAGTTGATAATTAAGCGTGAAACAGGATGTGAAGTGATTACTTTAGACCATCCCCAGTTAAATGGCGCTATCGGTTGTTGTGTATATGGAGAAGAAATAGAATAAAATATATGGAGGTTGGTAATATGACTAGACCTAATAATAGGCTTAATGATGAAATGCGTTCGATTAAGATAGTTCCGGGATATATTAAAAACCCTGATGGTTCGGTACTTATTGAGATAGGAGATACACGGGTATTATGTTCAGCTTTTGTGGAAGAAAGAGTCCCTTCATTTTTAAAAGGTTCTGGTAGAGGCTGGGTAACGGCGGAGTATTCTATGCTCCCTTCATCAACTGAAACTAGAACACCACGAGAGGCTACTAGGGGTAGAATTACTGGTAGAACCTCAGAAATACAAAGACTTATAGGTAGATCATTACGGACAGTAGTAGATATGGAAAAGTTAGGCGAAAAAACTATTTGGGTAGATTGTGATGTTATTCAAGCTGATGGTGGCACAAGAACGGCAGCTATAACAGGTGCATTTGTAGCCCTATATTTAGCTTTAAAGAAACTAAAAGATAATAATGTTATAGATTCTATCCCTATTAAAGACTATGTGGCAGCAGTTAGTGTCGGTATTAGTGAAAATATTCCTGTCTTAGATTTAGAATATATCGAAGATCATAGTGCAGAAGTAGATATGAATGTTGTAATGACAGGTTCCGGGGAATTTGTTGAAATACAAGGAACTGGTGAAGAAAGATCGTTTTCACATACTGAGCTAAATGAAATTTTAGCTTTGGCTGAAAAAGGTATTTACGAGTTAGTTGCATTACAAAAGAACATTTTGGAGGAATAATGAGGAAGTTATTAATAGCGACTAGGAACAAAGGGAAACAAAGGGAAATAGATAGCTTATTATCGCCATTAGGTATTAAGACACTTAGCTTAAACGATATACCTCCGATTCCTGATATAAAAGAAGATGGTCTTTCTTTTATAGATAATGCTATAAAAAAGGCCCAGGAAACTAGTAAGTTAACGGGATACATATGTTTAGCTGATGATTCAGGCTTAGTTGTAGATGCTCTAAATGGTCGACCAGGGATTTATTCGGCTCGTTTTGCTGGAAATAATGCTACCGACGAGGCCAATAATCAAAAATTACTAGACCTTATGGAAGGTATTGAGGAAAAGAATAGAACAGCCCGTTTCGTATGTGCTATTGCTATTTCACATCATAATGGCAAAATGGTTTATGTTGAAGGTGTTTGTGAGGGGAAAATTGATACGAGGATGAGGGGCGACAGAGGTTTTGGCTATGATCCTCTATTTGTGCCTGATGGTTTTGAGCAAAGTTTTGCCCAGCTATCTAATCGGGACAAACAACTAATTAGTCACCGGGGAAAAGCTTTAGAAAAAGCAGTACCGTTGATACAAGGTTTTATAATGGGTGAGTATGATGACTAATTTTCAACATAAGAATTTCAAAGTTGCTTTGGTAGGTGATACCCATGGGAATACTCTTAAGATAAGAAAGGTTTTAAAACCTTTGCAAATAGATCATATTTTATTTACAGGTGATTTATATAGCGATGCTAAAGTATTATCTGCTCGTATTAATGCGAGCTTTGATGGAGTATTAGGCAATTGTGATAATCCTAATCAAGATGCACAGGAAGAAAAGGTTATCGAAATAGCAGATAAAAGAATATATCTGACCCATGGACATCGGTATAATGTAAAAAAGGATTTAAGCAGCTTATATTATAGAGCAAAAGAAATTAATGCAGATATAGTTGTTTATGGACATACACATATGCCGAAAAGCGAAAATATTGAGGGAATATTATTTATAAATCCGGGAAGTCCTTCTCAGCCAAGGGGAGGAGCGAATGCTAGTTTTGCCATACTAGAATGGTCAGAAGGTAAATTCACTCATTACCTAGTGCAAGTAGACTAGCAAGTGTATCCTTGAAATATTAGGATTAAGTTTGTATAATTTTATTAAAGAACTATATCTTAATTATCTTCCGAGTAAATTTCGGTAGGGAAGGAAATAGTATGTTTTCTTCCCTGTTTTATTGTTTGCCTTTGGGTTGAAGGGGAATAGTTGTTTTATTATGAGTAAAACTAATTAAATTATTTCAGTATTTTAGTGACAAACATAGCAGGATTCGACCATAATAGTAAGGAGAGATGTAGAAAGATTTGGGGGGAATTTGTTGTTAAAAGAAGTAGCTATCTGAGTTAATATATCATTGTGCAACTTTAGAATACGGTATGATAGAATACCATTATAATCGATGTAGATATTTTGCAAAAAGCTATTCTTATTACATTTAAAAGATAAGTGTACTAAGAATAGTTTACTAGGTAAAAAACATTATAGAGGATCTATTGTAGTAATAAAAGACAATCATTTTTAGGAGGACAGACTATGTCATTGAAGAGAACCCCGTTATACGACGCACACCTCAAACATACGGGGAAAATTATTGATTTTGGAGGCTGGGAATTACCTGTACAGTATGAAGGCATTATTAAAGAACATCATATGGTAAGAGAAAAGGCGGGACTTTTTGATGTATCACATATGGGGGAATTTGAAGTAACTGGTCCTCATGCCGAGGAATTTTTACAATATTTAGTGACCAATGATATTAAGAATATGCAAGATAAACAGATTGTCTATACTTTTATGTGCTACCCGGATGGTGGAGTTGTAGATGATTTGCTAGTTTATAAATATGATACTGATAATTACTTACTAGTCGTAAATGCTTCTAATCTAGAAAAGGATTTGGAGTGGATTGAACAAAATGTAATTACTGGAGTAAAGGTAAATAATGTATCAGATCAATTTGCGTTAATAGCTATACAAGGTCCTTTAGCTCAGGATATATTACAAAAGATAGCCGATATTGATTTAACTACGATTAAGCAATTTTGGTTCAATCCAGCTGTCGAATTATCTGGGGTAGAATGTTTAGTTTCGAGGACAGGATATACTGGTGAAGATGGTTTCGAAATTTACCTTAAGCCCGAAAAAGCGTTATTTATATGGGATGAAATTATGCGAGTCGGAGGCGAGGATATTACCCCTGCTGGTTTAGGTGCTCGTGATACCCTACGTTTTGAAGCAAAATTACCTCTTTATGGTCAGGAAATAGATAAAGATATAACACCATTAGAGGCAGGATTTGGTTTTGCAGTAAGGTTAAATAAAGATGATTTTATAGGTAAAGATGTATTATTAAAACAAAAGAATAGTAAACTTCAACGAACCCTAGTTGAATTTGAAATGTTAGGCAAAGGTATCCCCAGATCACATTATGAAATCGAGAAAGATGGGAAGAAAATAGGTTGGGTGACTTCCGGTGCTCATTCTCCTACACTTAATAAAAACATGGGTTTAGCCTTAATTAATAGTGAATTTAATAATCCTGGGGATATTATTGATATAGTTATCCGTAATAAACGGGTTAAAGCTATACTTACTAAAAGTTCTTTTTATAAAAGGAAAGCGAAAAAAGAAAAAAAAGCAATTATGGAGGGATAGATTTTATGCAAACGCCTAGTGATTTAAGGTACACACAAAACCATGAGTGGGTAAGAGTAGAAGATGATAAAGTTTTCTTTGGGATTACCGATTATGCACAATATAACTTAGGTGACATTGTATTTGTGGAGATTCCTGAGATTGATGCAGAAGTTACTATGGAAGAATCTATTGCTGTTATCGAATCGGTAAAAGCTGTTTCCGAAGTTTTTTCTCCTGTTAGTGGAACAATATTAGAAGCAAACGAAGATTTGGAAGATTCTCCTGAATTGATAAATGAAGCTCCTTATGAAAATTGGATAGGAGTTATTAGTCTTGATAATGGAGAAGAATTAGAAGACCTTTTATCAGCTGATGAATATATCGCATTTTGTGCGGATCTAGATGAATAGTTCGGAGGAAAACATATGAGGTATACCCCTAATCCACATCCTGTTGTGCTCGAAATGCTCGAGTCAATAGGTTATAAGGACATAAATGAACTTTTTACTGATATCCCCGATGAGATTAAATTAAACAGGAATTTGGATTTAGCAGATGGCATGAGTGAAATAGAAGTTAAAAGACATTTGACTAGACTAGCTAATCTAAATATTAGTACTGAAGATTATCCTAGCTTTTTAGGTGCAGGTGCATATGATCATCATATACCTAGTGTAATTGATCAACTCTTATTGCGTTCTGAGTTTTACACTTCTTATACGCCATATCAACCTGAAATAAGTCAAGGTATTTTAAAAGCTATTTTCGAATTTCAAACTATGATGTGTAATCTTACTAATATGGATGTGGCTAATGCTTCTATTTATGATGCTGGGAGTGCTCTTGCTGAAGCTTGTAATCTGGCCTGTTTACAGACTAAGAGAAGCAAAGTGTTGGTGCCAGACAATATTCATCCTGAACATATTAAGGTTCTACAGACTTACGCCATCTCTGAAGTTATGGAAATTGTAATTCTTCCTACTAAAGAAGGAAGAATAGATATTAATGATGACAATATTTTTCAAGATAAAGATATTGCCTGTGTTGTTATTCAACAACCTAATTTTTATGGAATAATAGAAAACATTTCTCCCGTAGAAAAATTGGTACATGATAATAAAAGCATGTTAATTATGGCAGTCGATCCTATTAGTTTAGGAATTTTAAAAACACCTGGTGAATTAAATGCTGATATTGCAGTTGGTGAGGGACAATCCCTAGGTAATTCGTTAAGTTTTGGTGGCCCATATTTGGGCTTTTTTACCGCCAAGAAAAAATATCTGCGTAAAATTCCAGGACGTATAGTAGGAGAGGCCAAAGATATTGATGGTAAACGAGCCTTCGTACTTACTTTACAAGCACGAGAACAACATATAAGAAGAGGAAAGGCTAGTTCTAATATTTGTTCTAATCAGGCTTTAAATGCTTTAGCAGCAACTATGTACTTAGCTTTAGTTGGTCCAGAAGGTTTAAAACAAGTTGCTCTCAGAAGTCATCAGCTAGCAGTGTATGCTCAGCGGCAATTAGCTAGTAAGGGAATATTATTAAAATACCAACAGCCGTTTTTTCGTGAATTTGTTATCAAATTAGATAATCCAGGATTGGTTAACCAAAAACTACTGGAAAACGGAATACTAGGCGGTTATGAATTACCAGATGGATTGATGTTAGCTTTTACTGAAAAACGCACTAAGGAAGAAATAGATAAATTAGTAGCCATTATTGGGGGTGAAAATTAATGGGGAATCTTATTTTTGAAATGCATGTCGAAGGTAGTAATAGTTTTTCATTACCTAAGTTAGACAAAGATATAGATATAGAAATTGATATCCCTAAAGAATTATTAAGTACCCAAGATTTAATATTACCTGAGATCAGTGAAGTAGAAATGGTAAGACATTATACTAATTTATCACATCAGGCTTATGGTGTTGATGATGGTTTATATCCTTTAGGATCTTGTACTATGAAATATAATCCTAAGATTAATGAATGGGCAGCTAGATTGCCTGGTTTTGCCTGTTTGCACCCATATCAGCCAGAAGAGACTGTCCAAGGTGCATTAGAACTTATGTATGACTTGGAAGAGATGTTATGTGAAATTTGTGGGATGGATAACTTTTCTCTACAACCAGCAGCTGGAGCCCATGGAGAAATGGCTGGTATTATGATGATCAAGGCTTATCATAATAAACATCAAGATTTCAAACGTACTAAAATGATAATTCCCGATTCTGCTCATGGAACTAATCCAGCGACTGCTAGTGTAGTCGGTTATGATATTGTAGAAGTAAAATCTAATGAGCGTGGATTAGTAGATTTAGATGATTTAAAAGCTAAAATGAATGATGAGATAGCAGGAATAATGTTAACTAATCCTAATACATTAGGATTATTTGAGGAAGAAATAACTGAGATTGCTAAAGTTGTACATGATGGTGGTGGATTGCTTTATTATGATGGAGCTAACCTAAATGCAGTCATGGGAGTTTGTCGTCCGGGTGATATGGGTTTTGATGTAGTGCATCTTAATTTACATAAAACTTTCTCTACACCTCATGGTGGTGGGGGTCCTGGATCAGGTCCAGTAGGTGTAAAATCCCATTTAGCTGAATTATTACCTGTGCCTACAGTAATAATTGATGAAGAAAAACACAGCTTTAATTATGATCTTCCAAATTCTATAGGTAAAATGAAAAATTTCTATGGCAATTTTGGGGTATTTCTAAAAGCTTATACTTATATAAAAAGCTTAGGGTGGGAAGGAATTAAAGATGCTTGTGAGCAAGCAGTACTTAATGCTAATTATCTTCGTTATCATTTGCAAGATTTTTACCATATTCCGTATAACCGCTTGTGTAAACACGAGTTTGTCGCTTCAGCTAAGCATCAAATGGATTTAAACGGTGTATCAACACTAGATATAGCTAAGCGTTTAATAGATTATGGTTATCATCCACCCACAGTATATTTTCCTTTAATTATTAAAGAAGCTATGATGTTTGAACCTACCGAGACGGAAAGTAAAAAAAGATTAGATGATTTTATTGCAGTTTTAGCAATTATTGCTGATGAAGCTAAAGAAAACCCTCAAATAGTCTTAGAGGCACCACACAATACTATGGTAAGGCGTATTGATGAAGTTAGCGCAGCTAGAAAGCCTGTGGTGAAATGGGAGGAAGAAATACAATGAAAGACCTCTTAATAATAGGGGGAGGGCCTGGGGGCTATGTAGCTGCCATTAGAGCGGCTCAGTTAGGTATGGATGTAACTTTAGTGGAAAAAGATTCACTCGGTGGTACATGTCTTAACCGAGGCTGTATTCCGACTAAGGCCTATTTTCAAAATGCTCAAGCCTTAAAAAACATACAAAAAAGTGAACAGTTCAATATTACTGTTGAAGATATACAATTTAGCCTAAAAGGTGCGAAAGAGCGCAAAGATAATATAGTCAATAAATTGGTAAATGGAATTAGCCAATTACTAAAAACTAATCGAGTTGAAGTTATTGAAGGTAGTGCTTCATTTGTAGATAAAAACACAGTAAATGTAAACGGAAAAGATATAAAAGCTAAAAATATAATTATAGCTACTGGGTCAGAACCTGCCGAATTACCTATCGAGGGAATTAGCTCAGATAAGGTTTTAACTAGTGATACGATATTAGATATTATAGAAGTGCCTAAAAAGCTAACTATTATCGGTGGTGGAGTTATAGGTTTAGAATTTGCTTGCATATTTAACACCTTTGGTAGTGAGGTAACAGTAATCGAATATATGCCCTCAATATTAAATATGCTCGACGCTGAAATTGCTAAACGTATGAATGTATTTCTTAAAAGGCAAGGTATCACCGTTTATACTTCTACATCAGTAGAAAAGATAATAGAAACGGAAACAGGGTTAAATATAATAATCGAAGGCAAAAAGGGATTAGCCGAGATTAGTGCTGATTTACTTTTGGCTGCCGGTGGCCGTAGAGCCTCTGTTGAAGGGCTAGATATTAATAATATAGGCATCTTAACTGAAAAAGGTTTTATTCAGGTTAATGAGAACCTAACTACTAATATTGACAACATATATGCAATTGGTGATGTAATTGGTGGGCAAATGCTTGCTCATGTAGCATCTGAGGAAGGTATAGCAGTAGTAGAACAGATAGCAGGTTTAAATAGCTCTAAACCATATTACTATGCAGTTCCTAGTTGTATTTTCACTTTTCCCGAGATAGCTACAGTAGGATTAAGTGAAGAAGAAGTTAAAGCGAGTAGTAATAATTACAAGGTAGGTAAGTTTCAATTTGCTGCTAATGGTAAAGCTATGACTATGGGAGAAACTGATGGCTTGGTAAAAGTTATTGCAGATGAAAATGATGTTATAGTTGGGATGCACATAATTGGACCTCATGCGAGTGATCTTATATTAGAAGGAATAGTCTTGGTGAAGAATAAAATGTCTATTAAAGATACGGTGGGAATTATACATCCTCATCCGACTTTGGGAGAAGCAATAGCTGAGGCCATTATGGACCTAAATAAACAAGCTATTCACCTAGCACCTAAGAAGAAATAATGTTTGAATAATATGAAGGGGTGACAACATGGATAATCTAATCGATTCCTATATTGAGGAAGAATTAAATCGACAAAAGATAGGTTTAGAGATGATAGCCTCAGAGAACTTTGCTAGCATGGATGTTATTAAAACTATGGGTAGTATATTAACTAATAAATATGCTGAAGGATATCCGGGTAAAAGATACTATGGTGGATGTTATGTTATTGATAAAATTGAACAATTAGCTATTGATCGCGCTAAAGAGCTCTTTAAAGCTGAACACGCCAATGTTCAACCACATAGCGGGGCCAATGCTAATGTTGCAGTCTTCTTCGCCACCTTAGACCCAGGAGACACCTTTATGGGCATGGACTTGTCTCATGGAGGCCATCTAAGTCATGGTTCACCAGTAAACATATCAGGTAAGTATTATAATGTAATTTCATATGGGGTAAATGATACAGGTTTTATAGATTACAATGAACTTGAAGATAAAGCAAAAAAACACAAACCAAAAATGATCGTATGTGGTTCATCAGCATATCCACGGATTATAGATTTTACAAAAATTAAAGAAATTGCGGATATGGTAGGAGCTTATTTGATGGTAGATATGGCACATATTGCTGGTCTAGTTGCAACAGGTGTACATCCATCTCCAATTGAATATGCAGATTTTTGTACTTCTACAACTCACAAAACCTTGAGGGGACCTCGGGGTGGCCTAATACTTTCTAAAGAAAAGTATGCTAGAGATGTTGATAAAGCTATTTTCCCTGGTACACAAGGAGGCCCTTTACAACATATTATAGCTGCTAAGGCTGTATGCTTTCATGAAGCCCTACAACCTTCATTTGTCGATTATCAAAAACAAGTCGTGAAAAATGCGATCGTTTTAGCGGAAGCATTACAAGAAAATGGCTTTGAGATTATATCTGGTGGTACTGATACTCATCTTATGTTAGTAGATTTGACTAATATTGAGGGTATGACTGGTAAAAAGGCGGAACAACTTTTAGAGGATGTAGATATTACGGTTAATAAAAATACTATTCCTAATGAAACTAGAAGTCCATTTGTTACTAGTGGCATAAGAATTGGAACACCAGCTTTAACTACTCGGGGCATGAAAGAAAATGAAATGAAGATAATAGCGAAACTATATAGAAGAACCTTAATTGAAAAAGGACAAGACCTAGATGCAATTAAAAAGGAAGTTCATAGCTTAACAGCTAATTTCCCTTTATATGAATAAAAAGGCTTAAATTTAAGTTTGATTTTAATATACTTGCAAGATTAGGCCGGATTATTCCGGTCTTTTTATTAGGAGAGAAAATATGCTGGAAATTATCAACGATAGTAATAACCCATATTTTAATTTAGCTTTAGAAGAATATGTGGTGAAAAATGTTCCTGTGGAATCTTTATTTATAATATGGCAAAACTCCCCGGTAGTCGTTATAGGAAAAAACCAAAACGCCTTAGCTGAAGTTAACATGGAGTTTTTAGAAAAAGAAAATATTGCACTAGTTAGAAGAATTTCAGGTGGTGGGGCCGTATATCATGATTTGGGTAACTTAAATTTTACTTTTGTAGCTAAAAAGGGTCAAGGTGTAGTATTTGATTTTGAGAGATTTACTAATCCAATCATTAAAACTTTGGATAAGATTGGCATTAAGGCTACCCATAATGGCAGGAACGATATTACGATAGATGGTAAAAAGTTTTCTGGAAATGCGCAGTTTCGGTATCGAGACAAGGTGATGCATCATGGAACTATACTTTATAATGTGAATTTAGAAAATATGGTTCAAGCTTTAAATGTAAGCGAAGAAAAAATAGTCTCTAAAGGTATCAAATCAGTTCGCAGTAGAGTAACTAATATTTGTGAACACCTTGCTGGAAATTTAGCAGTAGAAGAGTTTAAAGAATTATTAGTCCAAAACTTAAAACAAGAAGCTGACATTAAACAAACTTATGAACTATCTACTATCGATTTAGAAAACATTAAAAAACTTCAAATAGAGAAATATAATTCTTGGGTCTGGAATATTGGCGAATCACCAGATTACAATATTATAAAAAAGGGAAAATTCGAATGGGGAAATATTGAATTTCGTTTTAAAATAGTAGGGAACATGATTGAAACTTGTAAAATCTATGGGGATTTTTTTGCTGATCAAGATATCGAGATATTAGAAAAAGAACTCCAACAGATTCCTTATGAAAAGATGTCTTTAAAAGCTTTGTTTGATAAGCTTAATATAGAAGATTTTTTACCAAATTCTAATAATAGTGAAATAATGGATCTGTTTTTTTAGAAGAACCGGAAATAAGGTGGAAGTAAATGCAGTTAAAGCACATTGTAGGTAATACTTATTATATTAATTATCCTAGTGCAGTCGGGGTATATATTTTTGATAATAATAAATGCTTATTGATAGATACTGGTGCTAGCTCATCTTTTGGTAAAAGAACTATGAAAATATTAGATCGGCGAGGAATAAAAGTACAAGGTATTATTAATACGCATTTTCATGCTGATCATAGTGGTGGTAATTTAATAACCCAGCAAGAAACTGGGTGTTCTATATATGCTTCACTAGCAGATAAAATTATTATAGAAAACCCCCTATTAAGTCCTTTTAGTGTATATTCTGCTTATCCATTAAAACCTTTACAAAACAAACTTATAATGGGTGAAGCTAGTAAAGTGACTCATACTCTTACGGAAGATTTACTAGTTATTAATAATCAAGAATTTAGAATTCATAATTTAAATGGGCACACTATGGGGCAAATAGGAATAGTAACACCAGATGAAGTTTTTTTTACTGGTGATGCTATAATATCGCAACGCAATATAGAAAAGTTCCCTTTTTTATATATGGCTGATTTAACTAGTTATCTCGAAACTATTAATAAGCTAAAAGCTACTAATTATCCTTATGTAGTAGTATCTCATGGTGGCTTGTTAGAAAATTGGCAGGAGGCATTAGAGGCTAATAAAAAATTAATAGAAGCGATTATAGAAATAATCTTAGCTAAACTCACTGTTCCACAAAGCCGTGAAACTATTGTACAGGAAGTAATTAATAAGCTTAATTTGCCTATAAATACTAGCCAGTTCTTTTTGGTTACTGCTACTGTTTCAGCATATTTATCATATTTACATAGTAACCGGCAAATAAAGATAATTATTGAAGATCAACAAGTTAAATTTTTTTAACCTAATATTGTAGAGTTTTATAGGTAAGGTTTGTTATTAGGAAATAGAATTTAAAGTACTCGTCTAATCCTAATATAGTTATAAACTTTAACTAATTATTATTAATAAATTAGTCTCTTATTAGTAATAAACTTGAAGTAAAATGCTTTTTAGGTTATATTTATCGGGGAAAACTAACAGATTTGAGGGATGAAATTGGGTAGAATACCAGATTATATTGGAGTTTCAGCTTTTGGTATAAAAATGGGAGTAATTGTACCTGGAAGCAACTTAATTGATATGGTAAGTGAAGCATTAACTATGTGTGATAAAGACGGATTACTTCATGATGGTGATACTGTTTGCATAACTGAATCAGTTCTAGCTAGAGCACAAAACAATTATATTGATGTTGATGATATAGCTTTTCAACTTAAGGAAAAACTAGGCTTGAAACCAGATAGTAAGGTTGGTGTAGTATTCCCTATTTTGAGTCGTAACCGTTTTGCACTGATTTTAAAAGGAATAGCTAAAGCAGTTCCGGAAGGTAGTGTAGTTGTACAATTATCTTATCCATCAGATGAAGTGGGAAATCAGATATTACCATACGATTACGCAGAGGAAAATGATAAAGGATATAGTGATGTAATAACGGTTGAAGAAATAGGTGATAATAGATTTCTACATCCGATAACTAAGGTAGATTACATAAAATTATACAAATCGATAATACAAGAAGCTGGTGGCAAGGCAACTGTAATCTTAAGCAATGATCCGACTAAAATAATGGAATATGACTTAGATGGAATTGTAATATCTAATGTTCATGATCGGATTAAAACTTTAGAGAAAGTAAGCGAACTACATGATAACATTATAACTCTACAAGATATCTGCAGTAATGATGAGGCTGAAGCTTGGTCAGAGTGGGGATTATTAGGTAGCAATATGTCATCTGGTGACAAACTGAAATTAGCTCCCCGTGAGGCAGGAGAGTTTGCAGTTCGTACCCAGGCATTAATTAAAGAGCAACTTGATAAAGAAGTAGAAGTACTTATATATGGTGATGGGGCATATTGTGACCCGTCTACAAGGATATATGAATTAGCTGATCCTCAAACAGCTTTCGGGTTAACTGCTGGGTTAAAGGATAAATATCGGGAAGGGTTAAAATACAAGTATATTGTTGATAAGATGTTAGATGAAGGAATTGCGGTAGATTCTATAGAAGATTCTATGGAAGCTATTAAAGACCAAGATTTCAAAACAAATGGTTTAGAGACTGAAGGTACAACACCACGGAAGGTAGAAGACTTAATTGCTAGTTTAGCAGATTTAGTCAGTGGTTCCGCTGATGCAGGAACCCCGATGATACTTGTCAAAGGGTTTTTGCGGTAGATAAATATAGAAGGTAAATATGTGTCCTAAATGTAATGGTGAAATGATAGAAAAAACAGGAGTATTATTTTGGGTCTATATGGGAATTGCTTGGATAGCAACTTCTTTTCTTTTTGGAAAGCTAATCCCATTTTTGGGGTTAATTTTCACCTGTGTTGGCATTGGCTTTATAATCTTTTCGCTATTACTTGCTAGGCTTTATAAATGTAAAAAATGCAATAAATTGTTCTGGAATTTTCCTGAGCAAGAAATGTAAAAAGAAAAGTCGGTATTTAATCAAAGCGATAAAAAAGGGATGACTATGGCAGTCATCCCTTTTACTATGTTTATGTTTATTAAGTGCTTTAGACTATTTAACTCTTTGCCAAATTGCAGCAGCACCTTGACCATGACCGATACACATTGATTCCATAATGTATTCAACATCTGCAAAGTCAGGATCTTTGAATAGAGCAGTAATATCA
>DASRMR010000025.1:0-76568 GCA_035647815.1 Syntrophomonadaceae bacterium | reverse complement strand
TAAAAAGACAGTAATGTGACAGATGAGAAAGGTCAACTGTTACACTGGGGGTGTTTACTTATGAAGACAAAGAAGCATGTTATAGTAATAGGTGGCGGAGCAGCCGGGATGATAGCTGCTATTTCCGCGAAAAGACTAGGTGCTGATGTTACAATACTTGAGAGAAATCCGCGAGTAGGTAAGAAGATATTAGCTACTGGTAATGGACGGTGCAATTTTACTAATATAAATACTGATATTACATATTACCATGGTAAAAACCATAAGTTTGCCCATAGTGCATTGTCTAATTTTACTATTGATGACACGATTGGGTTTTTTGAGAAATTAGGGATTCAACACAAAGTAGAGGATTTTGGTAAAGTATTTCCTATGTCTGATCAAGCTTCTAGTGTTTTAGATGTTCTGAGGTTTGAATTAGATGAATTAGGAGTTAAGACTATTTGTGATGCTTATGTAAAGGATATTAGTAAAAGGGATGGTATGTTTACAGTAAAATTAGAAGATGGCAAATCGCATCAAGCTGATAGAGTCGTAATTACTACAGGTGGTAAAGCTATGCCATCTAGTGGTTCTGATGGAAATGGGTATGATTTGGCAATTAAGCAGGGTCATAATGTTATAGAGGTTTTTCCTACCTTAGTTCAATTAATGTTAGAAGGAGCTTTTTTTAAACGAATAGCAGGAGTTAAATTTGTAGGTACAGCTGAAATTATATACGAGAATAAGTCTCTAGTTAAAGATAGGGGAGATATACTTTTCGCTAACTACGGAGTTTCAGGGCCACCTATTCTACAAATAAGTAGACCAGCAGGAGAACTTTTGCAGGCAGGAAAAGATGTGTATTTGAAGTTAACCATAATGGATATGATACCTAAAGATGAATTGAGAAAACTAATAAATAAACGCTTTAAAACGAGTCCTAATAAATCGCTTGAATTTAGTTTGGTAGGACTTATAAATAAAAGGCTGATACCAGTAGTATTAATGGAAGCGGGTATTAATGATATAAAACAATCTGTTAGTAATTTATCTAATAAAGAGCAAGAACGAATTATAGATGTTTTGACTGATTGGAGATTTAAAATCAGAGGAACAAAGAGTTGGCCTAGTGCACAAGCAACTGCAGGCGGTGTCGATACTAGAGAAATTAATCAAGAAACAATGGAATCAAAATCAGTTGAAGGTTTATTTTTTGCTGGGGAGATAATAGATATAGATGGTTATTGTGGTGGTTTTAACCTTCAGTGGGCATGGTCATCTGGATTTATTGCAGGACAAAATGCAGCTATATAAATTCTGATAAACAACAGGAGGTTTTTATGATTAGGCTTTCTAATCTCAAAGTAGGAGTTAATAATGCTAAAGATTTTGCTAGTGAAAGAAAAGCTTTACGCGAGTTAATATTAGCTAAACTCAAAATTAGTGAACAGGAATTAATAGATTTTAATATATTTAAAAAATCAATTGATGCCAGAAAAAAAGGTAAGATACTTTATGTTTACTCAGTAGATATTAAAGTTGAGAATGAAGAAAAGATACTGAAGAAATATAGTTCTAAAGGAGTTATCCCTACACCAGACTTATCTTATCAAAATGTGCAATTAGGAACTGAAAAAATGACAGAGCGACCTGTAATAATCGGTATGGGACCGGCAGGTCTTTTTGCCGGTTTAATCTTAGCCAAAAATGGTTATAAACCTATCATCCTCGAAAGAGGTGAGGATGTGGAAACAAGGACTAGAAAAATAAATCGATTTTGGCATGATGGTCTACTCGATACAGAAAGTAATGTGCAATTTGGCGAAGGTGGGGCAGGCACATTCTCAGATGGGAAACTTACTACATCTATAAACAATAAAAGGTGCCGCACCATATTAGAGGAATTTATTCAAGCAGGTGCACCTGCAGATATATTGTATAAAAGTAAGCCCCACATTGGAACCGATATATTAAGGATTACAGTTAAAAATATTAGAGAACAGATTATTGCTTATGGTGGAGAAGTTAGATTCAAAGCTAAAGTAACTGATTTTATAATAAAAAACGAGAGCATAGAAGCTGTTATTATTAATGATACGGAAGAATTAAAATGCGATGTTATGTTTTTAGCAATAGGACATAGTGCTCGAGATACTTATGAGGTTTTACTGAGTAGGGGTGTAAATATGAGTCAGAAGTCTTTTTCTATAGGGCTTAGAATTGAACATCCCCAAGAGCTTATTAACCGAGCACAATATGGTGATACTAGCCGACATCCTGGGCTAGGTGCAGCTGATTATAAGCTGGTATATCATTCGGAAAGTGGCAGATCTGCATATACCTTTTGTATGTGTCCTGGTGGATATGTTGTAGCATCTAGTTCAGAAGAAGAATCTGTAGTTACAAATGGGATGAGTGAACATAAAAGGGATGGAGAAAATGCCAATTCAGCTTTATTAGTAGGAGTTAGACCGGCTGACTTTCCAAGTAAACATCCTTTGGCAGGAATCGAGTTTCAAAGAAGGTGGGAAAAGTTGGCTTTTCAAGCTGGTGGCGAAAGTTACCGTGCACCAGTACAACTAACAGGAGACTTTCTAGCTGATAAACCTAGTACTGTTTGGGGAAGTGTTAAACCTAGCTATACACCTGGCGTAGAATTTACTGAGCTCAAGAATTGCCTGCCCGATTATGTTACATCAACACTTAAAGAAGCTATAGTGGATTTTGACAAGAAAATAAAAGGTTTTGCCAGGTCAGATAGTATATTAACAGGTGTTGAAACTAGAAGTTCTTCACCAGTAAGGATAAATAGAGATGATAGTCATTTGTCAAATATAAAGGGTATATATCCTATGGGTGAAGGTGCGGGATATTCAGGTGGAATAATGTCATCTGCTGTCGATGGATTAACCACAGCAGAGAAATTTATGCAAAGATATGCAAGTTTTTAATAGGGTGTTAATAATTTTGGGGAAATTAAAAATGGGGAGGAGATTATAATGTTATACGAGTTTAGCTTAAAAACAGAAAAAGAAAACCTTTACAATATTACGAATATAGTACAAGAAGCAGTCACGAAAGGTGAAATAGAAAGCGGAACTTGCTTAGTGTTTTGTCCTCATACAACAGCAGGAATAACGATAAATGAAAATGCTGATCCAGATGTTATAATCGATATACTTTTAGGGTTAGATAAAGCATTTCCCGATAGAAAAGAATTTCGTCATGCAGAAGGAAACTCAAGTGCCCATCTTAAGGCTAGCTGTATAGGAGCTAGTCAGACTATTATTATAGATGATGGTCAATTAGTACTCGGTACTTGGCAAGGGATATTCTTCTGTGAATTTGATGGACCGCGAATTAGAAAATTTTATGTACAAGTGAGATGAGAAAATAGATGAGGAACAGGGCTTGGTCATATGTGATTTTAGCAGGAATTGTAGAAATATTTTGGGTAGTTGGTTTAAGACATTCTAGTAATTTATTGGAATGGACTGGAACTGTCATTGCGATTATATTTAGTTTTTATTTTATTATTAAAGCCTGTGAAAAGCTCCCTTCTGGAACAGTTTATGCAGTTTTTACTGGTATGGGTGCTACTGGTATAGTTTTAATAGATTTCCTAGTATTTAAAGCCGATTTTTCTATTACTAAGGCTATTTTATTAGGGCTAATCATTACCGGTATTATTGGAATAAAATTAACTACTGATGCAGAAGAGATAGGGGAGGAAGAATAACTTGGCATGGGTCTTTCTAGTTGTCGCTAGCCTAGGTGAAATATTTGGAGTAATGAGTATTAACCTTTATTTACAAAAGAAGAATTTTAAAAGATTCATGCTTATATTAATTACCTTCGGATTCGGTTTTTTCTTTTTGTCATGTGCTATGCAAGAAATTCCAATGAGTACTGCATATGCTGTTTGGACTGGTATTGGTGCCGCAGGGGCAGTTTTGATGGGTATACTTTTTTTCGAAGAATCAGCCGGATGGAAAAGGATAGTTTTCTTGTTTTTTATAATTACAGGTGCAGCAGGTCTTAAATTAGTAGGCTAAAAAGCCTGATAACATTAAAGATTTGGAGGGGATAATATGAAAAACACTTTTTTATATGATACTGGAATTGGGGCACTTGGGATAGTTGATAATGGAAAAGAAATTACGGAGGTATTTTTTAAAGAATCAAAAGCACAAAATACGGTTCTTAAGGAAACTGAACTTATAAAAACGGCTATTCTTCAAATTAACGAATATTTATCTGGCAAAAGAACTGTTTTTGATTTGCCTTTACATCTTGAAGGTACCGAATTCCAAGTTGATGTATGGGAAGCGTTATACACAATTCCTTATGGGGAGACACGTACATATAAAGAAATAGCTGAACAGGTAGGAAGCCCTAAAGCTTATCGTGCAGTAGGCATGGCTAATAATAAAAACCCTATAGCAATTATAATACCTTGTCACCGTGTAATAGGTGCAAATGGAAAGTTAGTAGGGTATGGTGGAGGAATTGATATAAAAGCAAGATTGCTCGACTTGGAGAAGAGATAGATTTTATGGAACAGGGGAGTATTATGTGATAAATAACAATGAAGCAATAAGGGATAAGATAATGGAGTTAGCAGATGAGGAATATAAAAAGTTTTCTTCATCATTACTTCCAAATGTAGATAATATAATAGGTGTAAGACTTCCAGAACTTCGTAAAATAGCTAGGAAAATAGCTAAGGATGACTGGCGTGATTATTTATTAAACATAGAACAAGAATACTTTGAAGAAGTAATGTTGGAAGGTATGGTTATTGGTTATATTGAAACGGATATTAAAGAAAAGTTAATACATGTAGCTAACTTCGTACCTAAGATTAATAACTGGTCGGTATGTGATAGTTTTTGTTCAAGTTTGAAATTTACCCATGACCATAAAGAAATAGTATGGGAATTTATTCTGTCATTTATAGATTCAAAAAAAGAATATGATATACGTTTTGCTGTTGTTATGATGCTTAATTATTATGTAGTGCCAGATTATATTGATCGAGTTTTAGATATTCTTAATAAAGTAAAACACGAAGGTTATTACGCTAAAATGGGTGTTGCTTGGGCGATATCTATATGTTATGTTAAATTTCCTCAAAAGACGGGTGAGTTTCTAAAAAACAATAGTTTAGATGATTACACTTTTAACATAGCATTACAAAAAATTGTAGAGTCTAAAAGAATCGATAAAGAAACGAAAGCTTTCATTCGGACTATGAAACGAAAAACATAAAATCAACATGATAAATTAAAAAAGCGGGAAAATCTAATTTTCCCGCTCAACTTACTTTATTAATCGAAAACTAAAGTAGGTTCTGAATAAGATCTTTCACCTAATTTCGAATCTAGCATATAAAGTCCTTTACCATCCTTGCCAAACAATTCGTATTTGGTTACTAAATCTTCGGCATTCTTTTCTTCCTCACCTTGTTCTTCAATAAACCAATTTAAGAATTGCATGGTGCGGAAATCATTAATATCATGTGCCGCTTTATAAATAGTATTGATAGAAGCAGTTATATAACGTTCATGCTCTAATGCTCCCACTAATGGTTCCTTGAAATCCGTATAGACTGCGTCAGGTTGTTCAATAGTTGTTAGTACAATTTTTTCACCATTATTAAGTAAATAGGTGCGAATAAGCATGGCATGGTCGCGTTCTTCCATGGCTTGAAGGGTAAACCAGTTATCAAAACCATCTAAACCTTCATCGGCATAATAGTTTGCCATATCCAAATAAATATAAGCGGAGTGTAATTCCTTGTTAATTTGTTGGTTTAATAAATCGACAATTGTTTTATCTAACATTTTATTCACCTCATTATTATTATAAGATTCTACGATAGTTAAGAATATTCCAAATCTTACATTATAAAGTATACTATAGTATTCATTAGCTAATCAAGTTAATCTAAAGTGTTTATAAGATATTTTTGATTAAGAGCACTAGCAAAATTGCATAAAAATAATTTTGCAGCAATTAAAAGATTTGAAAGTTGAGTATTTTACAAAGATTAAATAAATTAAAAGGGAGTAGCCCGGCCCTCAATGGAATCATCGAGCTATACCAAAAATTAAAAAATGCGACAAAGTCATATGGGCTTGTGCAGGGGATTGCTATTTTTGAAACTTAAAGTAACTTAAGGCGATCATTGGATAATCATAAGATGACATAGATGATGCATTATCGTACAATATAATCGTATAATTATATTGTAAAAATAAAATATGTAAAGGCGGTGAAATCTCTCCATATAAAATTGGCGAGCTTTTTTAATGAATATAAACGAACTTCCTAAATATTTTGAGTATATTGATGGACAGACATGGTTAATCGAAGATGACCGAGATAACATGAGATTATTCTACCGGGTGAAAGAAATCCTTTCCAATAGGATGTCACCTTTTCAACAAGTTAATATTGTAGATATTTATGATTTTGGGCGGTCTTTAGTCTTAGATGGTGTTATGCAGACTACTGAGCTTGATGGATATATTTATAATGAAATGATTTCCCATGTTCCTGTAATAACTCACCAAAAACCTAGAAAAATCTTAATTATAGGTGGTGGAGATTGTGGTGTAGCTAATGAATTAAGTAAATATAATGAACTAGAAGAAATAGATATGGTGGAAATAGATAAAATAGTTGTAGAGGAATGTACGGAAAAATTACCGAAAATATCAGGAAATGCACCTAAAGATAAAAGAATTAATTTTTTATTTGAAGATGGAGTAAAATTTGTACAAAATAAAAAAGAAATTTATGATATAGCTATAATTGATTCATCTGATCCTGTCGGCCCTGCTGAGGCGTTATTTTCGGAATCTTTTTATGCCGATATAAAAAGCTCGTTAAAAGAAGATGGGATTTTGGTCTGTCAAAGTCAGTCACCCATTTTTAATAAAGATATTTTGAGGAACACTAGAGAAATATTAAGAAAGTATTTTCCTATAGTTAAGACATATAAAGCAGTTGTACCTAGCTATCCAGGAGGCATGTGGAGTTTTACTATTGCTTCACTTAAATATGACCCATTAAAAGTAGATTTAAAAGGTCTTTCAACAAATACAAAATATATTAATAAAGAGATATTTTTATCATCTTTTGATTTACCCAATTTTTTAAAGGAAGATTTAGAAATAATATAGGGCTAATTATTATATGAAGAAAGGATTTGTCGCCATGGATTTAATTTATTCTGGTAAAACTAAAGATGTTTATCAGTTAGATGATGGTAATTGTCTACTTAAGTTTAAAGATACGGTTACTGGGGAAGATGGGGTCTTTGACCCTGGTTCAAACAAGGTAGGACTATCTATTGAAGGTGTCGGAAGTGCAGGGCTTAAGCTGACTAAACATTTTTTCGAAATCCTACAAGAAAAAGGGATACCTACTCATTATGTAGATACAGATTTAGACAAAAACTCTATGATTGTTAAACCAGCCACATTTTTTGGTCATGGTTTAGAAGTAATTTGCCGATATAGAGCAGTTGGAAGTTTCTTAAGACGCTATGGACTTTATGTTAAGGAAGGCCAACCATTAGATGCTTTTGTAGAAATAACTTTAAAAGATGATAGACAGCAAGATCCGCCGATAACAGAAGATGCTTTAGAAATGTTAGGTATTTTGAATCGTGAAGAATATAAGGTCATAAAAGAATATACTAAAAAAATTGCTGGAATTATTAAGGACGAATTAGCTAAAAAAAACATTGAACTATATGATATTAAACTCGAATTTGGCAGAATTGGAGAGTTTCAGGAGATTGCTTTAATAGATGAGATTTCAGCAGGGAATATGAGGGCTTTTCATCAGGGTAAGCAGGTTCCACCTTTGGAATTAACCGATTTAATACTAGGTGAGTAGTAGTGTGGCAAACAAAGCATCCTCGTGCCATGGTCTAATTTTAAGCGGAGGTAATTAATGAAGAATATTATAACCTGGGTATTTATATTACTTATAGCGCTTATATTTATTTCAATCTTCGCGAGTAAGTATATAATACAAGTTTCAACTTATAACATTACCTCTAATAAAATCCCTTCTGCCTTTAATCACTTTAAGATTTTACAAATTTCTGATTTGCATAGTAATACTTTTGGCTTAGATAACATTAATTTGATTAAAAAAGTGGAAAAGATAAATCCAGACATTGTTGTAATGACAGGTGATATGGTCGATACTACTGATACTGATTTTGATGTTTTTATAAACTTAGCTACAGTATTAAGTGAAAAATATGATGTTTTTTTTATCATGGGGAATCACGAACAAAACCTAGTTACACAGAAAAGAAAGTTTTTGATCGAACAGTTAAAAGAAACAGGGATTACAGTTCTAGATAATGAATTTGTTGCTATTGATAGAGAACAGGAAACTATTCATCTTTACGGAATGTGGTTTAATTTAAGATATTATAGAAATTTAACTGATAAAAGTGCTGAAGATATTCAGTTTACTCCAGAAAAGATGAAGACTATATTAGGAGAATGTGATGAATCTATATACAATATATTATTAACTCATAATCCATTATATTTTAACACCTATGCAGATTGGGGTTCTGATTTAACTCTGGCTGGCCATGTTCATGGGGGGATGATTAGGATACCATTTATAGGTGGGCTACTATCTCCAGAACGAAATCTTTTTCCTAAATATAGTGCCGGACATTACGAAATCGGGAATAAGAATCTAATAGTTAACAGAGGATTAGGTAATGGTGGTTTTGGAATTAGAGTTTTTAATAATCCAGAAATATCTGTAATTATTTTAGAGACCCAGTAAATGAAAAAACTTAAGAAATAGGTGCATTTATGTCTAGTGTTGAAATTCAAGAAAATACCGATATATTTAAATGTCCTATATGTGATAGCAAAATGATGCTTAATAATATGAAAAGTTTACTTTGCTCCGAAGGACACTGTTTTGATTTGTCTAGAAGTGGGTATGTCAACTTTTTACCTCATCCAGTAAAAACGGAATATGATAAATATATGTTTAAATCTAGGAATATAATTTCTCGAAAGGGTTTTTTTGACCTTATGGTAGAAGAAATATGTGCAATAATTCTCCAGCAAAATTATAGTTCTACCGATAAAATGAGGATAGTAGATGTAGGATGTGGCGAAGGTTCCCATCTAAATCAAATTATAAACATATTACATAATAAAAGATTTCCTGACTCTGTTGGTGTAGGAATAGATATATCTAAAGATGGGATACAAATTGCTGCTAAAGAATATCCGAAAAATATTTGGTGTGTTGCAGATTTATCTAGAAATCCTTTTATGGGAAAGAAGTTTGAAGTAATTCTTAATATTCTTTCTCCTTCAAACTACTCTGAATTTAACCGCATGATTTCAGAATCTGGGATTTTACTTAAGGTCGTACCTGCTAGTAATCATCTACAAGAATTAAGAGAATTATTTTACGATAAAACTGACAAACAGACATATTCAAATGAAGAGGTGCTTAAACATTTCAATAGGAATTTCAAATTAATAAATGAAAAAAGATTGTTATACACTGTAGATTTTAACAACGAAGATCTTAGACATCTAATTAACATGACTCCGTTATCATGGAAAGTTCCGGATGAAACAATCCACAAAGCTCTTACTTCGAGGATTGATAAAATAACATTCGATTTAACCATTTTGTGTGGAAAAAAATTGGTATAATATTAATATGATTAATTAAATGGGGGAGTATGGGGGATGAATTTAAAAGAAATGTATCAGAGGAGATTAATGTCCGCAGAACAAGCAGTGAAAATGGTCAAAAACGGTACTGAGGTATGGATTGGAGTAGCAGTTCCAGTCCCATTAGCACTAGTTGATGCATTAGTAGAAAGAGAACCTGAAGTAGAAGATATAACTGTTAACCATATTGTGGATGTTTACCCTCAAAACAAATGGCATTTATTAAATAGAGAAACTAATATTAAGGTAGATTGTGGCTATCCTAGTGCTAGTCGTGAAAAGGTTGTTAAGGGTGATTTCACTTTAACTCCGAACCGTTTCTGTGAGTTACCTAAAATCTATACAGATGAAAATTTTAGACCTATGCATGTTGCTATGTTGATGGTTACACCGATGGATAAACATGGTTATTTCTGTATGGGGCTCGGTGCAGATACTACATTACCAATTGCACTTAATGCTGCTCAAAAGCGTAGAGAAGGTGATGATCGTTATGCTGTTTTAGTTCAGGTTAATAATGAAGTACCGAGAAGCCGAGGGGTAAATTATATTCACATTTCTGAAGTTGATGCAATAGTAGAACAAGATCAAGAGTTAGCGGTTTTGCCAGAAACGATAGAAATAAGTGAAGAAGAACAAACTATAGGTAACTACTGTGCAGATTTTGTTAAAGATGGTTCAACTATTCAATTAGGTATTGGAAACATTCCTAATGCGGCAGCCAAGGCTTTTTTAGATTATAATGTTAAAGATTTAGGGATTCATTCCGAGATGGCGTGTGATACGATGAAAGATTTATGGGAAGCTGGGATAGTAACGAATCGCCGTAAAACCTTTATGCCACATAAGTCGGTTTTTACTTTTGCATTTGGTACGAAGGCTTTATATGAATGGCTAGATGATAATCCCGGTGTAGAATTTTATCCGGTAGACTTTGTGAATAATCCCCATATTATAGGTAAAAATGATAATATAGTTTCCATAAACGCTTGCTTGGAGATAGATTTGACTGGTCAGATATGTTCTGAATCGATAGGATGGAAACAATATACCCATCCTGGTGGTCAGTTGGATTTTGTGGATGGGGCTTTTCAGTCAAGAGGTGGAGTTTCTATTATTGCCACAGAGGCTATAGCTAGACCTAGATCAGGTAAGGGTCAAGTGATATCGAAAATAGTTCCTAATATTGCACTGGGAGGAATTATTACTACACCTAGATCTTGTGCTGATTATGTAATAACTGAATATGGGGTAGCCAAGATTAAGGGCCAGTCTATAAGACAACGAGTAAAAAATATAATAAAAGTTGCTCATCCTGATTTCAGAAGTGAATTAGAATGGGAGGCCCGGAACCGGAATTTAATATAATACATAAGTTATGGCTTATCTTTGTTAAATAAAGAGAAAAACAAATAGTCTGCTAGAAGCGTGGTGCTCCTAGCAGACTATGTTTTCGATTACAGATGTATATTTACAGATTTATATTAAATTAGTTCCACTATTAGTGCGGAACCCATTCCCCCACCAATACATAGTGTTGCTAAACCTAGTTTAGAATTACGGCGTTGCATTTCATAAAGTAATGTTACAAGAATCCTAGTACCTGATGCACCAATAGGGTGACCGATTGCAATTGCACCACCATTCACATTCACCTTATCCATATTAAAGTTCAATTCTTTAGCTACAGCTAGTGATTGGGCGGCGAAAGCTTCATTAGCTTCAATTAAATCCACATCTTCTATAGTTAATCCTGCCTTATCTAGGGCTTGTAATGTTGCAGGCCATGGTCCCATACCCATTATACTGGGATCAACTCCAGCAGAAGCATAGCTGACTATTTTTGCTAATGGCTTTAGACCTAATTCCTGTGCTTTTTCTGCTGACATTACTACTACTGCTGCGGCAGCATCATTAATACCAGATGCATTACCAGCAGTTACAGTACCATCTTTTTTAAATGCTCCCCTCAATTTAGCTAAAATATCAGCATTTGTATCAGGTTTGATAAACTCATCATCTGCAAAGACAATTTCACCTTTTCTAGTTTTAATAGTTACAGGTACTATTTCGTCTTTAAAAGCACCTGATTTTAATGCTGCAGTAGCAAGGGTTTGGCTACGTAATGCGAATTCATCCTGTTCTTCCCGTGTATTGCCCCACTGTTCGTTAATGTTTTCAGCAGTTAGGCCCATGTGATAATCATTAAAAGCACACCATAGTCCATCTTTAATCATTAAATCAACTAATTTACCCTCACCCATACGATATCCGTAGCGAGCTTTTTCTAAACCAAAATAAGCTGCGGACATATTTTCGGTTCCTCCAGCTACAACAATATCTGCATCTCCAGTTTTAATAGCTTGTGCTGCAAGTTGAACTGATTTTAAACCTGATGCACATACTTTATTAACAGTAAATGTAGGAACTTCAACAGGGATACCTGCGTCAACCGAACATTGTCTAGATATATTCTGACCTAATCCACCTTGTAGAACACAACCGAAAATAACTTCATTGACCATGTCTGGTTTGATTCCAGCTCTTGTAAGAGCTTCTTTAATTACTAATGATCCCATTTGGCGGGCTGAATAATCTTTTAATTTACCTCCAAAGCTACCTACCGGAGTACGACATGCACTTACAATTACAGCTTCCTTCATAATATATTCCCCTCCACATTCTTATTTTAATAGCATTCCAGAGATAACTACTCTTTGGATTTCATTAGTTCCTTCATAAATCTGGGTAATCTTAGCATCCCTCATCATACGTTCTACTGGATATTCTCGGGAATATCCGTATCCACCAAGGATTTGTACTGCTTCAGTAGTTACTTCCATAGCTGTATCACCAGCTACAAGTTTAGCCAGAGCACTAGCTAACCCATAAGGTTCTCCGCGACTTTCTAACCAAGCTGCTTTATAAGTAAGAAGTTTTGCGCATTCTATCTTGCTAGCCATATCGGCAAATTTAAATCTAATTGCTTGAAGATCAGATATAGGTTTTCCAAATTGTACTCGTTCCTTAGCATAATTTAAGGCAAATTCAAAAGCACCTTCTGCTATACCTAAAGCTTGAGCGGCTATACCGTTTCGGCCTCCATCTAGAATCATCATGGCGATTTTGAAACCTTCTCCTTCTTTACCTAGAAGATTTTCTTTGGGAACTCGACAGTTATCAAAGACGAGCTCGTAAGTAGACGAAGAACGAATACCCATCTTCTTTTCCTCTTTGCCAAAAGTAAAACCAGGAGTACCTTTTTCAACAATAAAAGCACTTATTCCTCTATTACCCAAATCTTTGTGACCACTACGAGCGATGATAATATAAGTTTCTGCATAATATCCATTAGTGATAAATACTTTGGTGCCATTTAAAACATAAGCATCACCATCTAAAACTGCAGTACATTTTGTTCCACTCGCATCAGAACCGGCGGAAGGCTCTGTTATTCCAAAAGCACCTAACTTAGTTCCTTCTGCTAGTGGAGTTAAATATTTTAACTTTTGTTCTTCGGTACCGAACTTCCAAATAGGCCAAGAACAAAGGGAAACATGAGCAGATAGTGTAACCCCAGTTGAGCCACATACTTTAGATAATTCTTCGACAGCTATTGCATACGCTAAGAAGTCAAATCCGGCTCCACCATATTTTTCCTCCCAAGGTAAACCAGTAAGACCTAATTCACCCATCTTATAAAAGAGATCCATGTCAAACCGTTCTTCTTCATCACGATCGGTTGCAGTAGGTTCTACTTCATTGATAGCAAAATCCCGTATAGTTTTTTGGATCATTAAATGGTCACTACTTAAATTAAAATCCATAAATTAACCCTCCCATATTTTTTTAAATTATTATTTTTTTGAGTAATCGTAGATACCTTTGCCAGTTTTACGTCCCAAATGTCCAGCTCGTACTTTATTTCTAAGAAGTATTGCAGGACGATATTTAGAATCGCCAAATTCTTTCCAGAAGTATTCACAAATCATTAGACAAACATCTAAGCCAACTAAATCAGCTAAAGCTAAAGGCCCCATAGGCATGTTCGCACCTAACATCATAGCTTTATCTATATCTTCAGCGGGAACCCCTTCCTGATGTAAATGTGCTGCTTCGTTAATGTAGGGGAGTAAAATTCGATTAACTATAAAGCCTGGACTTTCTTTGGCTAGTACTGGCTCCTTACCTATTTTTATACATAAATCAGTAATCGCATCTACTGTTTCTTGACTAGTCTCAGCACCTGGAATTATTTCGACTAATTTCATAGCTGGAACAGGATTGAAAAAATGCATTCCTATTACATTAGCAACTCTTTTACTAGCTACAGCAATCTCTGTTACACTTAATGCTGAGGTATTAGTCGCTAAAATAGTTTTTGGGGAAGTTATTTCACCAAGTTGGGCGAAAACTTTCTTTTTAATATCTATATTTTCCACGATAGCTTCTATAATAAGGTCACAATCTTTAAATTCATTAATATCGGAATTATGAGTAAGAAGTTTTAACATTCCATCAACTGCTTCTTGAGTCAATCTACCTTTTTCTACTGCTCTCCCCCAAGTTTTATTAATACTTTTCATACCTTGATCTAACATAGCCTCTTCAATATCTACCATCAGTACTTGAAAACCTGCTTGGAGACAAACTTGTACTATTCCTGCACCCATAGTACCTGCCCCAAGTACTCCTATCTTTTTTACACCCATAAAGAGCCCTCCACTTCTTTATTTTAAAAATTATTAACTACCAGTAAAATTAGGCTTCCTTTTTTCTAAAAATGCAGTCATCCCTTCTAATTGATCATCTGTAGTAAAACAAATTCCAAATAAATCTGCTTCGATAGTCATTCCACGATCAATATCTGTTTGCAAACCTGCATTTATTGCATTTTTGCAAAACTGTATAGCTAACTTAGCATTATTTTTTATTTTGTCTGCAATTTCCATTACTAGAGGAATAAGTTCCTCAGGTTCTGCTACCTGGTTCACTATTCCTATGCGTAATGCTTCTGCGGCATCTATTGTTTGCCCAGTGTATAATAATTGTTTCGCCATTCCAGGAGAAATCAATCGAGGAAGTCTTTGGGTACCACTGAAACCGGGGATGATCCCTAGACCTACTTCGGGTTGACCAAACTTAGCTTTAGTAGAGGCAATTCGAAAATCACAAGCTAATGCAAGTTCGCAACCTCCTCCTAGAGCAAAACCATTAACTGCTGCTATACATGGTATGTTTAATGTTTCTATAGATTGAAACACTTTTTGACCTAAAAGCCCAAACTCTCTAGCTTGGAGAGCAGTTAAATTCTTCATATAACTAATATCTGCACCAGCTACAAACGCCTTTTTACCGGCACCAGTTATAATAAGTGCTAAAATATTTGCATCATTTTGTATATCTTCTAAAGCTTTATTGATCTCAAGCAAAGTTTCCATATTAAGTGCGTTCATTGCTGCCGGCCGATTGATAGTTAAGACTGCTGTGTCCACATCTTTAGCTAACAAAATGTTTTGGAAAACCACTAATATTCACCACCCTTCTTTTAAAATTATTGATGAACCAAGTTGCATTAATAGTTAATCTTGATAAAAAATTGCTTTGAAAAGGAAGTTTTGAATTTAGTTGCTTCCTTTTCAAGCATAGTCCCAAAAAATTGGGGGGAATGGGAATACATAACTTAAGGTTTAAAAAACAATAATCAATGCAATATTCTTTTACATAAAATAAGCTAATTATAACAGTTGCAAATAGGGTGCCAAAAAACCGTGAAAGGAGTTTTGTTTTAAAATATATGAGAAAATAAATTTATTAAACTTATCCTCCTTCAAATAAATATTGCTTTACGAAACTCGTCTATTTGTTATACTTGTAAGTATTAAGCTTTGAGGAGGTCCCGGTGTTGAAAAAGAACATTTGGTTGTTATTATTAAAAGGAATTCCCATCGGGATTTCTAATGTTTTACCGGGAATAAGCGGAGGAACTATTGCGGTAGTTCTCGGTATATACGATATGCTAATAGATGCAATTAAGAGATTTAATCTTAAAATTATTTTACCTATAACAATAGGTGCTATTTTAGGGTTGTTATCTACTGCGGGATTAATCAACTATTTGTTAGAAACTTATCCTAGTTTTATGACTGCAACAATATTTGGCTTGATTGTAGCCTCTGCTAAAGTGACTATAGTAGATATTAAGAAAAAAAATATAATTAATTTTCTTTGTTTTATAATAGGCTTTTTTATTGCATTTGTTTTAGGTAAACAATCAATAGATGTAGCTATTAATGGCTCTATAGTAAGTACATGGAAGTTGATGTTTAGCGGTATATTTGCTTCACTATCTATGCTTTTGCCTGGAATAAGCGGTGCAACTATCTTAGTTATGCTAGGTATGTACGAATATATAATTGATTGCCTTTTGTCAATGAATATTACAGTTATATTAATTTTTGGCTCTAGTGCTGTTTTAGGTATATTATCTTTCGCATGGGTCTTATCGTATCTTTTGAAGGAATATCGAAGTGAATTAATGGCAACTTTAACCGGATTGATTCTAGGATCAGCATTAGTAGTAATACCAAAAAGCCTTACTCTTATAGATTTACTAGGCATAATTTTAGGTATTAGCATTGTTTTTATACTTAGCAGAACATCAATAAAATGATTATTTTTTGTATGATAAATCTGACAATCGAATAAACTAACTTTAAAAAGTCAGGAGTTAAATATGATTAGCAAAAATTTATTACAAGCTTTAGTCGGTGATTTGGAAAGAATCAAGGAAGATTTCTCTAAATTAGCTAAAGAAAGTGAATATCAGGAGAAAAGAAACGATTATATTGCTTATGGTAATGAGATGATAAAAATAAAAGATTTACTACTAGAAGACCTTGATAATATTGAGAGTTATGAATCATATACAGGTACTTTAGATAGGATTTAAATGTAGCCCTTGTAGTCATTGACTAAAAATGATAATCTGTAAATATGTATTTGCAAAACTATTTTCTAAACAAAAGGAGGAATTATAATGGCAGATAACAATACTAATATTTTGATAGAAATACTCCAGGGAACCCCGCATGACACTAGTGCTTGTAGTGGTTGACCATCTGCTAGTAGTTGTGGACCAACTACAGATTTTAGCGAAGAAATCGAGGAATTATCAGTTAAATTAGCTGGTAAATTTGGCGATAAAGTAGTAATAAAACATGTTAATTTAGATGAGGTAGGTTTTGAAACATATCCAATAATGGCTAAGGTCATGCAAATGGGTTATCCTTTCCCTATAACCTTAATCAATGGAGAGCCACGTTTTGCTGGTGGTATAATGGAAACAGAAATAGAGGATTCCATACAGACTATACTAGAAGAAGAGAATAACTAAAAGAGGGGCAACCCTCTTTTTTTTTGCTTGAATTTATAAGAATCTTATGTGAAGTTTTTTAACTTCTAAGAACTTACACCTCACAATTCCTTAACTTACTAGCTAACATACTTTGTCTTTTATATAGAAAACCAAGTTATCAGTTTTTGTTTTTCAATCAATTAGGGTAATATGGTATTGAATATTTATTAAGGATGATGAAACATGTCAATAAGCCTACAGCACAATACTGTTAACCAAAAATATCATATTCTCACTTATGGCTGTCAGATGAATGTTAGAGATTCGGAAACTATTGCTGGCTTATTAGAAAGCATGGGGTATAGTGAAACGGGCAATACTAATGATGCTGATATAGTAGTTTTTAACACTTGTAGTATACGCCATTCTGCTGAAAACAAAGTTTATGGTAGATTAGGACAAATAAATAAAATGAAGCAAAGCAGACCAGAGTTAATGATTGTTTTTGGTGGTTGTATGGCACAACTTCCTGAGGTGAAAAAACGCTTAAAAAGATTAGGTGTTGATGTGCTTTTTGGAACTCACAATATCCATGAATTACCTTATCTTATAGAAGAATCGATTAGTAGTGAAAAAAGAGTTTACCAGGTGTGGGAAAACGCAGGTCCAGTAATTGAACTATTGCCATCTAAAAGACAAGCTGGCTTAACTGCTTATGTGAACATCATGTATGGCTGTAATAATTTTTGCAGTTACTGTATAGTCCCATATACTAGAGGTAGGGAACGAAGTCGTTCACCGGAACATATAATTGATGAAGTAAAACAATTAGCTAATCAGGGATATAAAGAGATTACTCTACTAGGGCAAAATGTTAATTCTTATGGTAAAGGTTTAGATAAATCTTTTGATTTTGCAGATTTATTAGAAATGGTAGTTGAGAATAGTGATGGTATTGACCGTATACGTTTTATGACTTCTCATCCTAAAGATGTATCAGATAAACTAATAGATACTATAGCTCGAGGGGGAAAAGTTTGTGAACATGTGCATGTGGCCCTTCAGTCTGGTAGTAATAAGATATTAGGACAAATGAATCGTAAATATACTAGGGAGCATTATATAGATTTAACTAAGAAAATGAGAGATAAAATACCAAATGTAGCTATTTCTACTGATATTATAGTAGGTTTTCCGGGTGAAACTGATGAGGACTTTGAACAAACATTAGAACTTGTTGAAAAAATCAAAATAGATGCTGCTTATACTTTTATGTACTCACCTCGTAGTGGTACTCGTGCGGCCGATTTTAAAAATCAAATCCGACTCGAGGTAAAAAAGAAACGGTTAGCACGATTAATGGAAGTGCAATATGAAATAGCAGCCCATATAAACAAGGCTTTAGAAGGGAATATAGAGGAAGTTTTGGTTGAAGGGCCTAGTAAAAACAATCCTAACATGTTGACATCTAGGACTAGAAATAATCGTATCGTTATTTTTTCTGGTCCAAATAGCTTAATAGGACAGCTAATAAATGTTAGAATAGTAGAAGGCAAAACATTTTCACTTTTAGGTGAATATATATAATGTTTTAATGCACTAAAATAAAATTGGAGGTTGAATCATTGACAACAGAAAATATTATTAAAAAGGCTTTCGACCTAGGAAGCTCTATAGCAGATTCTGATGAAATTAATCTTTTAAAAGATTTACAGCAAAAGCTTATAGAGGACACAGATGCTTATGACTTAATTATGCGTTATCAAGATGCTAGATTAAAGTTAGAAAACAAAAAAGAAAGTGGGCTAATTGTGCCTGGTAATGAAGAAAACCATATTGCCATACTAGAACAACAACTATCTACCAATTCATTAATTCAAGAAATGATGATTGCTCAAGAAAAATTCGATAATCTAATGCAAGCAGTTTATCAGTCATTGAATCAAGCTATATCTAGCGCGGATGATTCTTAAACGGGCTGTGATTCTTGCGGTGACAGCTACTAAGCTACATATAATTTGAAAAATATATAGCAATTAATTGAAAGACTTAGTATACTAAGTCTTTCTCTTTAGGAGGTATAGGGATTTGTCCGCAAAAGTTACACCTATGATTCAACAATATTTAGAAATTAAAGCACAACACCAAGATGCCATACTTTTTTTCAGATTAGGTGATTTTTATGAAATGTTTTTTGAAGATGCTAAAATAGCTTCTAAAGAACTTGAGATAGTACTAACGGCAAGAGATGGAAGAGAAAAAATCCCCATGTGTGGTATACCTCACCATTCTGCTACAAGCTATATAGCGAAATTAATTGATAGGGGATTTAAAGTAGCTATATGTGAACAAGTTGAAGATCCTAAAAAAGCCAAAGGTATTGTAAAAAGAGAAGTTATTCAGGTAATTACTCCGGGAACTGTACTGGAAAATAGTATGTTAGATGAAGCAAGCAACAACTATTTAATGGCTATTTTTGATCTTGACCAAGTATTAGGACTAGCTTATTTAGATGTTTCAACCGGAGATTTTTGGGTAACGGAACTTACAGGAGAAAGTCAACTGTTATCATTAGAAAGCGAAACACAAAGATTAAAACCTGCGGAATGCTTAATTCCTGTTCGCTCTACATTTGATCTAGAATGGGATACAATGGTAGATACCCTGAAAAACACTTCAATTACATATATAGAAGAAGATAATTTTAACTTAGATAAAGCGAATAAAGTTTTACTTGAGCATTTTGATATGGTTACACTTGAAGCTTTTGGTTTACAAAATTACACTGCAGGTATTTGCGCAACTGCTACTATTATTAACTTTTTAACTAAGACCCAGAAGATATCTTTAAAACATATTCAAGGGATACGCCCATACCAAACTAATAATTATTTAGAGATGGATTACTCTACTAGAAAGAACTTAGAATTGACTACAGCCTTAAGAGATGGAAAAAGAGATGGTTCTTTATTATCCATATTAGATTATTGTGCTACTGCTATGGGTAAAAGAACTTTGAAAACATGGATTGAACAACCTTTAAGAAATGTTGATGATATAAACATTCGCTTAGATGCAGTTGAGGAGATAAAAAACAATTTATCTTTGATGGATTCACTAAAAAACACCTTACCTAGTATTTATGATCTGGAAAGATTAGCAGGGAAAATCGGTAGTAGTCTTATTACACCTCGCGATTTATTAGCTTTAAAAACATCTATACTATCCTTGAAAGATATTATCAACTTACTAACTTCTTGTGAAAGCCAGTTATTACAGTCGATTGCAGCATTAGATGATCTATACGATTTATATGAACTTATAAATAACACCATATCTGATGAACCACCATTAAGCATAAAAGAAGGTTATATATTTTGTGATGGTTATAATCACGATATTGATGAATTACGTAATTTATCGAAGCAAGGTAGTAATTGGTTAGTTGATTTTGAGGCTAGCGAGAAGGAACGCTTAGGGATTAGGAACTTGAAAATAGGGTTTAATAAGGTTTTTGGCTATTATATTGAGTTAAGTAATGCTAACAAAGAATTAGCACCACCTGAATACCACAGAAAACAAACCTTAGTAAATGCTGAACGGTTCATATGTGAGGAACTAAAAAACTATGAAGACCGGATTCTGGGAGCAAGAGAGAAGCTGTTTAATTTAGAATATGAACATTATAATCAACTTAAAGATAAGCTGATTGAATATATACCCCGGATTCAAAATTCTGCATTCCAAATCGCTATTTTAGATGTAGTCTATTCATTAGCCCAAGTTGCCTACAATAATGACTATAATCGGCCAAACATTGATAATAGTATTAAAATAAATATAAAAAACGGACGTCATCCAGTAGTAGAGCAGTATTTGATTGATTCTCGCTTTGTACCTAATGATGTTAAAATAGATGGTAATAATATTAGTTTTGCGTTAATAACTGGTCCTAATATGGGTGGTAAGAGTACTTACATGAGACAGATAGCACTTTTAGTTTTAATGGCTCAAATGGGCAGCTTTATTCCGGCTGAGTATGCTGCAATAGGAATTGCAGATAAGATATTTACTCGAGTAGGTGCTTCTGATGATTTAGCTGCTGGGCAGAGTACTTTTATGTTAGAAATGGTGGAAGTAGCAAATATATTGAATAATGCTACAAAAAAAAGCCTAATCATTTTAGATGAAATTGGTCGGGGAACTAGTACTTATGACGGGTTAAGTATAGCTAAAGCTGTCAGTGAATATATCTTGTCAGAAATTAACGCTCGTACACTTTTTGCTACCCATTACCATGAATTAACCACATTAGTTGAAAAACACTCCTCAATTATTAATTTATCTGTTTCTGTAAAAGATACTGGTGATACAGTAGTATTTCTGAAAAAGGTTTTACCAGGCAAGGCAGATAAAAGTTATGGTGTTCATGTGGCCAAATTAGCGGGACTACCTGCAAAGGTAGTAAATAGAGCTAATGAAATTTTAGAAGAATTAGAATTAGAACCTAATTTAATCAAACCAGAACCTTATATCCAACCTATTCTATTTGATGAAAAACCAGATTTTATAAAACAATTAAATGAGCTTGTTTTAGATGATATAACTCCATTTCAGGCATTATCATATTTGCATAAATGGAAAGAAGAAATTACTTAAAATAAGGAGGGCTTAATATTGTATCTTATAGGTATTGATGTTGGTGGTACTTTTACAGATGGTGCTTTAACAAAATCGGGTACTATTCTTCATTCAAATAAAACCGCAACTAACAACTTCAATCTAAGTGAAAGTCTTTTTACCACTCTAGATAAACTATTAGTTAATGTTTCCGATACTAAATTAATTGAACGAATAGTTATTAGTACGACTGCAGTAACAAATCTTTTAGCAACGGGTAATGTGGAACCGACTGCCTTAGTTTTGATTCCTGGTTATGGATTACCTAATTCATATTATAAAATTGGTGACTACACCTACTTTTTAAAAGGTGTGATTGATTTTAGGGGGAACGAAACAGAAGAAATTAATCGTGACGAGGTAGAAAAACTTATAAAAGAAATTAAAAAACTGAAAATAAAAAGAATTGCTATAGCAGGAAAATTCTCAAATCGTAATAACAAACATGAAGAATTGGTCAAAGAACTATTTAACAAACTATACCCAGAAGCATTAGTCTTAACTAGTTCTTCCATTTCTAATCAATTGAATTTTAGCCGGAGAGCTGCTACTACTTATTACACAAGCATGATTTACCATGAGTGGAACAACTTTGTTGATAATGTAGAAAAAGCTTTAGAAGCAAGAAACATACAAACAGAAGTACATGTTTTGAAAGCAGATGGTGGTACTGTACCTCTAGAGGTTTCAAGAATGTACCCATGTCAAACTATTTATTCAGGACCGGCAGCGAGTACTATGGGTGGTGTAGCATTAACTATGGATAATACTAATTCTGTAGTAATTGATATTGGTGGAACTACATCAGATATTTCCTTACTAATAGAAGGAGAACCATTACACGCCTCTAAGGGAGCAGTTATCAAAGACCGTTTCACTCATGTAGATGCCTTTTCTGTCACATCACTACCTTTAGGCGGTGATAGCCAGATAACTTTTACAGATGATAAAATAGGGCTAGATAAACGAGTAGGTGTAGCCGCATGTTTTGGTGGTAAGGGAGTTACAGTTACTGATGTTTTTAATACTTTTTATGAATTAGAAATAGGGGATTATGAAAATTCCTTGGAAAACATAAAAAGTTTTGCAGATAAACATGACATAAGTGTAGATGTAGTAACAAAAGAAGCAATAAACATAGTTTTAAACAGTTTAGAAACAGCAATTGAATTTATGTTTAAACAGTGGGAAAAGGAACCAGCCTACAAAGTATGGGAAGTTGTCAATGAACGCAAGTTTAAGCTAGAAAGAATAATAGGTGTTGGGGCAGCTTCAACAGCTATTGTACCTGTACTAGCAAAACATCTAAACGTTTCCCATTTTATTCACGAATATAGTCCAGTCGCCAATGCTCTAGGAACATCTGTAACTAGACCAACGATTAATGTAAACTTACATGTAGATACAGAAAATAGTTACTATTCTATAGAGCCTGGAGGCTTTTTTGATAAGATTACTAATTCGTTTGAGTTCAACATCGAAGATGCTAAAGAATTAGCATTAAACCATTTACACAACACTTTAAAAGAAAGAGGCATTAGTGGTTATGACGATGAAGCTACTTTTTACATGGAAGAACAATTTAATGTTATCAGGGGTTGGAATAGGGGCGGTAGAATCTTTGATATAGGTGTACAAATAAAACCAGGATTTATAAATGAATTTACGGGGGTGGCAGACATATGAGAAATACTGGTGTTCTTTTCTTTCCTGCTTTTGATTGGGGTATATCTCCAACACATCCAGAACGAGAAGAACGTTTATTATATACTAGAGATTATCTCTTTGAAGAAGGAATAATGGATTTACCAAATATTACAGAATATCGTCCAACATTATGTGAGCCTAAAGATATTTTGAGAGCGCATTTTGTTGTACCTGAGTTAAACACTCATTTAACTGAGGCACATTTTATAGCGGCTGGTTCATCTATTACTATTGCAGATGCAGTTTTAAACAATGAAATTGATAATGGATTTGCTATAGTTAGACCGCCTGGACATCATGCTATGACTGTAACTCATGGTAATCGTGGTTTTTGTAATATAAATAATGAAGCAATAATGGTTGAATATATTAGAAAGAAATACGGCTTGAAAAGGATAGCTATCATAGATACTGATGTTCATCATGGAGATGGTACGCAAGAAATGTTTTATGATGATCCAGATGTACTCTTTATTTCTTTTCATCAAGATGGACGTACTTTATATCCGGGCACAGGATTTGTGGAAGAATTAGGTGGCCCATTAGCATATGGTACTAATATAAATATACCTTTATTACCTAAAACTACTGATTATGGATTTAATTATGTTTTAGAAGATTTAATACTTCCAATATTAGAAGATTTTGAGCCTGAATTAATTGTAAATTCTGCTGGGCAAGATAACCATTTTAGTGATCCTTTAGCTGATATGGCTTTTACTGCTCAAGGTTATGCAGATTTAAACACTAAATTAAACCCTGATATTGCAGTATTAGAAGGTGGCTATTCTGTCGAAACAGCTCTACCCTATGTTAATGCAGCTATAATAATGGCAATGGCAGGGATTGATTATTCTAATCTTAAAGAACCTGGTTATGTGCCGGGACAGCTGAAAGAACCGAGGGGAAATATAGACCATATAAAAAAGGTAATCGAGCTACAAAGACATAATTATTTTACACGAGAAGAAGTAGTTGACCGAGTGCGAAGAAGTTCTGAAGAATTTAAAAAAGAAAATAACCGAGTCTACTATGATACTGAAGGAATTAGCGAAAACCAGAGAAACCTACTTAGAATATGCGACCAATGTCTAGGGTTTAAAACTATTAATTCAGCTTCACGGCAAAGCAGTGGAACAACTTATGATGTTTACTGTATATCTATACCTATTTATGCATGTTCAACTTGTCAGGCACATGCTAGACAGGCATACAAAGACATGATTGAGATGGGGAAATTTAATATAGTTTACTTACAAGATAAGGTGTTAGATAAGTATTATATGTACAATTGTAATGAAAACTTGGAGACGGTTTATTAATGTCAATAAAGTTGCTTAATGATGATTTAATTAATAAAATAGCGGCTGGAGAAGTTATCGATAGACCTGCATCAATAGTAAAAGAATTAATAGAGAACTCTATAGATGCTAAAGCCTCGAAAATCGATGTGTCTATACTTAATGGTGGTAAAGACTCCATAGAAGTAGAAGATGATGGGATAGGACTGACTAAAGAAGAATTACCTTTAGCCTTTTTACGTCATGCTACTAGTAAAATAGGTTCTACAGATGATTTACACCAGATATATACTATGGGTTTTCGAGGTGAGGCATTACCTAGTATTGCTTCAGTAGCTAAAGTTACTGTGTTTACAAATAAATCAGATGAAAATGGCATAAAAGCAGAACTTGAAGATGGGTCTATTAAAGAATTAGCAGCTTTTCCCACACCAAAAGGAACTAGAATTATAATCTATGACCTTTTTTATAATATGCCAGCTAGGAAAAGTTTTCTCAAAACTACAGTTACCGAGGGTAATGTAGTACATGACCTAGTTTGTAAATATGCCTTAGCTCATCCTGAAATATCTTTTAGTTTCAAGAAAGATGACAAGCAATATTATAAAACACCTGGTAATGGTAACTTGCAAGATGTTGTACGAGCTATTTTTGGCCATGATTTTGCAGACTCATTAATTAGTATAGATTACCAAGGTAGTCAATATTCAGTACAAGGCTTAATATCATCTCCTGATTTTACTAAACGGAGTCGTAAAAACCAACACTTTTTTGTGAATTCCCGCCCGATTCGTAGTGGTATGTTATACAAAGCTATTGATACTGCTTATAAAGGATTATTAATTTCTAGAGAGCATCCTATAATTATAATATCTATAAAGATATTAGCTGAAGAAGTCGATGTTAATGTGCATCCTCAGAAAAGTGAAGTTCGCTTTAGAAATGAAAAAGATGTATTTCAAATTGTATATCGAGTTATTAAGGAAAGATTAAGTAAGATAGAATATAATCCAGTACATAAATGGCAATCGGATACTAACACTGAAAAGCACCATTCTACTATACATGAATCAGCGGAAAGACATGTTCTGTTTGAAAATAATCCTTTCGATTTCATCGCGCCTGTCAATAATAACAACTTAATAACTTCTGACAGTAGTTATCTGGGAGAACCTAGTATTAGTAATTTTACCGAAACCCCTTACAAAATAATCGGTCAATATAGTAATACTTACATTTTAATTGAATATGATGCAGCCTTATGGTTTATAGATCAACATGCAGCAGAAGAAAGAATAAATTATGCAAAGCTGAAAAATCAATATTTAAACAATAACCCGAATTCTCAAATATTAGCTTTTCCACTAACTTTTGATTTATCATCTAGAGATATAGAGTTACTTATAGAAAACATAGATATATTTAAAAGCTTAGGGTTTACTATAGAGCCTTTAGGTTATGATTCCATAATTTTAAGAAGTGCGCCTAGTATAAGTTTTGGGCAAGAAGAGGAGTTAATATTAGAAATTATAGAACTACTAAAAGATGATAAAACAGTAGATATACACGATAAAGCCATAATTACTATGGCTTGTAAAAGATCTATAAAGGCTGGTACTCGTTTAAATTTTCAGGAGATGGAAACAATTATACAAAAGCTATTCAAAACTGATGATTATAGAAATTGTCCTCACGGTAGGCCAACTATAATAAAATTAAACCATAGCGATATTGAACGTATGTTTAAGAGGTAATGCTATGAAACTTGTAGTTACTACTACTCTATCTAAAATTGATATGAACGAATTTTTAGCTGAGTTTTTGATTGAAACAAATTTACCTTTCATAGCTCGTGAAGATAGAAGTATAGTTTCCATACAAGAAGATTATAGGGCTGATGGGGTTATAGTATGGAATCGTGAAGGACCCGTATTATATATAAAAGGAGAAAAGTTCTTTTACCATCCTAGTATGGCAAAAACTAGAATTTCATTTTTTAGGCAGACAGGTACCAATGACCCCCTTATAAATGCTTTAGGGTTAAGAAATAACGACAAATTGCTCGATTGTACATTAGGATTAGGGGCAGATGCTACAGTTGCATCTTATTTTAATCCAAGTGCCCAAGTTGTAGCCTTAGAGTCATCATCACCTATAGCATGGATAGTAAAATGGGGTATGAAGTTATATAATTCTAAAATGGAGTGGTTAAACGAAGCTATACACCGTATCGAAGTTATCAATAGTGAACATCTTGCTTATTTCAAATTATTACCTGATAGTTCATTTGATATAGTGTATTTTGATCCTATGTTTAGAAAACCACTATTAAAAAGTACTGCAATATCACCTTTGCGTTTATTAGCTAATCATAACCCATTAACCCCTTCTTCTATAGAAGAAGCATGTAGAATTGCACGACGAAGGGTAGTAGTTAAGGAAGTGGCAGGGAGTGAGGAATTCGACCAACTAGGAATTAACACTTTTATTAGTAGTCCTAACAATAAAATAACTTACGGAATTATAGATTTATAATAAAACAAGATCACGGGGTGAGTAAAGTGAATAATTTAGCTAGTATAATCGGTCCAACTGCTGTAGGAAAAAGTGAAATTTCACTTTATGTTGCTCAGGGACTAGATGCTGAAATATTATCGTGTGATTCCATGCAGGTTTATAAAGGTATGGATATAGGCACTGCTAAGGTTTCACCCCAAAAACAAATGGAAGTTAAACATCATTTAATTGATATAGTAAATCCTGACCAAGAATATACTGTGGTAGATTATCAAACTGATGCCCAAAAGTTAATTAAGCAATTAAATAAGAATAACACTATCCCTATTTTAGTAGGTGGAACTGGTTTATATTATCAAGCTGTAGTAGACGATTATACCTTTTATCCTATGGAGACTAGAAATGAAATCAGGGAAAAGTGGGAGCAAGTCATAAGTGAGAAAGGTTTAGAATATGCTTATGAATATTTAAAAAAGATAGATAATGATTATGCTAAGATAATTAGCAACAATGATCAAAGAAGAATAATTAGGGCTATTGAAGTATATGAAATAACAGGTAAACCTTTTTCTACTATGCAAAACCTAAATCCTGATAAATACAATTTGTCTAGTGTAGGATTATATCTCGAGCGACAAGAATTATACGCAAAAATTAATAATAGGGTCTTAGATATGTTGGATAATGGGCTAATCGAAGAAGTAATTATACTTAGAAAAAATGGATACAACCAGGATCTCAAATCCATGCAATCCCTAGGTTATAAACAAATATGCTATTATTTAGATGGTTTTCTAACTAAGGAGCAGATGATAAGTGAGATTCAAAGAGATACTAGAAGATTTGCTAAGAGGCAGTTCACTTGGTTTAATAAAGATAAACGTATTACTTGGTTTGATGTAGGAAAACACACTAATAAAGAAAAACTTGTTGAGAAAATTCTGAAACATATGGAAGGACAATTATATAAAGTGTAGAAGTTATCTGAAGATGATAATATAAACTGGGGGTCATATCATTATGAGTAAGCAGCAACTAAACCTACAAGATGCTTTTTTAAATCAAATTAGAAAAGAAAAAATACCAGTAACCATTTTCCTTGTTAATGGATTTCAAATAAAAGGATTAGTTAATGGATTTGACAACTTCACCGTTATAATAGAAATGGATCAAAAACAACAACTTATATATAAACATGCCATCTCTACCATATCACCAGTAAGGTCAATAGGAAATTTTCAAATAAAAAATAAAGAAGATGAGTAAAAAACAAAAACCCGGTAGCTACCGGGTTTTTGTTTTTGTAATATGAACTGTAGTATAAAATAAACGGATAAAGAGTAAGATAAATAGAAGTTTTGATGACTCAACAGCTACTTGTCGAAAATGCTCGAATATACTATAATGAAAATATAATACTTAGAAGAAGAAATTTATAAAGCAAGGAGGAGGTGAGAACGAGATTGTGAAAAACTTAACAATATGTGTCGTTGGAAATGGCTGTGCTGCAATAGAAAGCATAAAAGCTATGCGGGATAAAGGTTATGAAGGAGAAATACATCTTTTTTCCGATAGTATCTGGCCTTCTTATAATCCGATGTTAACGACATTTTATGCTGCAGGAAAAATGGATTTTGAAACCTTCTTTCCTTACGGATGGGATATCTATAAACGACATAATGTTCAGTTGCATTTAGGATCTCCTGTTATTCAGGTAGATGCCTTAGCACAAACGGTTGAAAACAAAACAGGAGTGAAAATCCATTATGACCAATGTTTAATAGCTACGGGAGCAAAACCGATGTTGCCACCTATTCCTGGGATTGAAAGTGAAAAAATCTTTACGATGAGGACAATTGAGGATTCTATTGCCCTGCATAAAGCATTAAAAAAGCAACCCCAAAAAGCATTAGTTGTCGGGGCCTCGATGGTAGGAGTGAAAGTAGTTGAAGCTTTCCATAAAATGGGAGCAGAAGTTTGCCTAGCTGATATGGCGAATCATATTTTTCCTTTAGCTGCCCATCCTGATTGTGCCCGAGTTGTTGAAGAAAGATTGGAACAAAAGGACATAAAACTACGTTTCGGAGCAGGGATAGAAAAGATAGAAGAAGATACTAAGGGACTACAAGTTTATTTCGAGGGTAATAAGGAGCCAGAGGAAGCAGATATATTAATGATGTGCACAGGGACTCGAGCTAATACTGATTTTCTTAATAAGGATCAGGTAGTTATAGACAATGGTATTATTGTAGACGACCATTTAAGAACTAACATTCCTACTTTATATGCAGCAGGTGATGTTGCTCAGGGAACCAATCTCTTGACAGGAAAAAAGCAAATTATAGGTTTATGGGCTAATGCCCGCTATCAAGGTCGAACTGCTGGTTTGAATATGATTGGGATAAAGGACGAATATACAGGGACTATACCCCATAACATTACTTATTTTATGGACATGGTTTTTGTTGGTATAGGTGATATGTGGAATGGAAATAGAGAAGAAAAAGAATTTGACGGACACGCATATAAGCACTTTGTTTGGAAAGATGAACAACTTATAGGGGTCAATCTTCTAGACAATGATACAAAAGCCGGGTTTTATAAACAAGCCCTACTAAAAGGCTTGCTTGATTCGGAAAACCCCCTAGATTTGGTGGCTTTGAATAATTTTGTTATTCATAGTTAATAAACAAAACTTGCAATGTTGTTATCTTACTAATATATGAAGTAGGAGTTGAAAAAATGAAAGATATAGAAAAATTAATGCGAGGGAAAATACCTGGCCCAGACACTGGAATCGAAGTACATAAATCCGTATGTACTATTTGTGATCCATTAACACAGTGTGGCCTAGATCTTTATGTCAAAGATGGAGAAATTATTAAAGTCGAAGGGACTAAAGAAAACCCATATAGTAATGGGACTTTGTGTTCGAAAGGTGCTGCCATGCGGCAATATGTCTATAGTGGTGATCGTCTTAAAACGCCACTCAAAAGGGTCGGTCCCAGAGGTTCTGGAGAATATGAACCAATTTCTTGGGAAGAAGCATTAAATACAATTGCTGAAAAATTTAATCAGGTAAAAGAGGAGTATGGCCCAGAGTCAGTTGCTTTTTATTCGGGCTATGCGAAGTGGCACCGGCCGTTTTTGCATAGACTTGCCCATGCCTTTGGTTCTCCTAATTATCTGACTGAATCTAGTACTTGCTATCAAGCTATGGCGATGTCACAAAAATTAGTTTTTGGGACGCCGGGTGGCCCAGATATTAAAAACTCTAAATGCCTTTTAATCTGGAGTGCGAACCCCTTTTATTCTAATACAGGTAATGTTTTGCATATTTTAAGAGCAAAAGAAAAAGGGTTAAAAATCATTTGTGTTGATCCTCGTTATACTCCAACAGCTGCACAGGCGGACATTCATCTGCAGCTGAAACCAGGAACTGATGGTGCATTAGCTTTAGGAATGGCTCATGTAATTATTAATGAGAATTTATATGATCAAGATTTTGTGAATAAATATACACACGGTTTTAAAGAGTACAAAGAATATGTTCAAGAATTTACGCCTGAAAAGGCAGCAGAGATTACGGGTGTGCCGGCTCAAACGATAAAGGCTGCAGCAAGAATGTATGCCACTGTAAAACCTGCTAGCATCATGCCGAGTGCGTCTCCTGTTGTTCATCATACGAATGGGGTTCAAAATTACCGGGCAGTATTTTCGCTAGCAGGTCTAACAGGAAATTATGATGTTTATGGCGGCAATTTTGTCCAGCCGATGAGTTACTTATATATTACGGCTGGCTTTAAGGGTAGGGAAGTTGAATTTACTATGCCTAAAACTTGGGATGAGCTACCTCCAAGAATTGGCCAGGAAGAATTCCCGGCCTGGTCTGAGTTGGTAGATGAAGCCCAAGCGATGCGCCTTCCTTTCCAAATTAAATCAGGAAAACCGTACCCAATCAAAGCCATGATAGGGTTTGGTTTAAACTATAGAATGTGGCCTGATTCTAACTTTATGAGAGAAAGTCTTGAAGAAATAGATTTCTTTGTAAATGTAGATTTGTTTAATACGGATACTGGGCAATATGCTGATATTATTTTGCCAGCATGTAGTTCTGTAGAGAGAAGCGAACTTAGGTGCTATGCTCAACGTTATATTATTTATACACAGCCAGCGATAGAGCCTATTGGTGAATCTCGGGATGATGTTAGTATTATTCTTGATTTAGCAGAAAAACTTGGTATTGATGATCCTTTATTTAATCAAGGATATGAAGCCTGTTTAGATTGGATGATAGAACCAAGTGGAATGAAAATAGAAGAATTGAAAAAACATCCCGGTGGAATGCCAATCAGAAATCCTATGCAAATTCCGGAAAAGAAATATGTCGAAAACGGATTTACTACTCCCTCAGGGAAATTAGAATTTGTATCAACTCGTTTGGAAAAATATCAGGAATCTTACGGTTATGAAGCGCTACCTGCTTATAATCATCCTAAATATAGTTTGGCGAACACGCCTGAAATGGCTGAGAAATATCCATTTATTCTGAATACTGGCTCTAGGTTGCCCATGTTTGCACATACGCGGACGTTCCGTTTGTCTTGGACAAAAAGTCTTCGTCCAGAAATTGCTGTAGACATTCATCCTAGTGATGCTGAAAATTTAGGAATAAAGCAAGATGATGATTTAAAAATAGTTACAATTAAGGGCTCCATTACTGTAAAAGCTAACCTGACGAAAATGGCGCGACCTGGGGTTGTTTATATGTATCATGGACATAGTGAAGCTGATGTTAATCAATTGTTTGAAGCAGATTATTATGATCCTATCTCTGGATTTCCAGGATACAAGTCTTCCTTATGTAATTTAGAAAAAGTTTAAAGATGAAAAAATAAAATGAATGAAAGGGAGGGTGTAATAGTGGAAAGTACAATTTATATTGATTTGAATCGTTGTTCAGGATGTGGAGCATGTGTTGTAGCCTGTATGGATCAAAATGATATCCAAGTCGGGGAAAAATCCCAAGCTTTTAGAAGGATTCGGACAGTAGAAACTGCTGAATATCCAGAGACGAGTATTACTTATGTTTCGATGGCCTGTATGCATTGTGAGGATGCCCCTTGTATTATAGGTTGTCCGACAGGAGCGATTGTTAAAGATAGTGTTACTGGAGCTATTATCGTTAAAGCCAATCTTTGTATTGGATGTCATAGTTGTGCTATCGCTTGTCCCTTTGGGGTGCCCCGCTTTGGGGATGATAACATAATGCAGAAGTGCAATCTTTGCACAGAACGTGTCGAATATGGACTAGAGCCTGCTTGTGTTCGGGTTTGTCCTGCAGAGGCTTTAAGATTTGGACCGATCAATGCATTACAAGATGATAAAGAAGCAAAATTCTATGATAGAATTGTCAGTTCTGTTGGCAGATAAAATGGAAGGTCTCTATATTCAAAATTAAAAGTGAAGATGACATTGACTAAATTTGCTCATCTATCAAGTTTAAGTTATTTAAAAATCTGTAAAAAATAGGACATTTAATAATCACTGGCTGCTTTTAATACAAGCATGCCAGTGATTTTATATTTTATTTCTATAAAAGATAGGGAAGTGTTGTGAATATTTTCTGGCGCTTGTAGCCTCGATGTAGCAAGTAGTATAAAGTCTATAAAAGACATGGATTGAACGACATTTTAAGCAGGAATCAGATAGATATTTGCATAATATATCAATAAGCAGTCCGAAAAATGAAGTGAATTATATGAGCAAATTGAATTAATTAATAATAGCGTAACCAAATAAATACACATAGATATAATTTTATCAATTTAAACTAAAGGAAGGTGTTACTTTGATTTGCCCGTTTTGTAGTCCAATCTTATCTGAAGTAATAACTACAAATGACTATGCATATGCTCTTTTTGATAAATACCCTATTAACCTAGGTCATATATTAATCATACCAAAAAGGCATGTGGAATCGTATTTTGATACTACGCAAGAAGAGCGAAAAGCTATGGATAAACTTTTGGAGGAATGTAAAGATTTATTAGACAAGGAATATGCACCTGATGGGTATAACATAGGTATTAATGTGGGTGAATCGGCTGGACAAACAATATTTCATGTTCATGTGCATTTGATGCCAAGATATACAGGCGATATTGATAATCCTCGTGGTGGGGTTAGAGGTGTAATTCCTGAGAAAAGGATTTACTAAGGAGCTTATATACATATAATAAAGAAAGAATAAAAAGGATGTGATTAATATGGAAAAGATATTAGTAGCTGTAGATGGTTCTAAAAATGCTGCTAGAGCATTGATGAAAGCTAAGCAAATAGGAACAGCTTTTAATAGTGAAATCACTATATTATATGTGATGGAAGATATTATGAGCCATCCTTATGTCTATACGGTTGACGAGGTAAACTCTCTGGAAAATATCTTTGAAAAACAGAGTGTAAAAGTACTAGATGCTGCCCTAGAAGGTTTTAAAGACTATAATAACAAGGTAAATACATTGACTAAAAGTGGAAGCCCAGGACTTAAAATAATAGAAGTTGCAGAAGAGGGCGCCTATACTCTTATAATAATGGGAAGCAGAGGCCTAGGTGTTATCTCTGGAGCAATAATGGGCAGTGTGTCCAATAAAGTTGTAAATAAGGCAAAGGTATCTGTATTAATAGTTAAATGAAAATGGAGATTGAAGTTTAATGAAAATTGGAGCTCGAACAATTAAAACTGGTTTAGCGGTTACTGTAACTATATTTTTAGTTAGTATTTTAGAAGGAAAACTTGATATAGTAGACCATAATATTGCTGTAATGGCAGCCATTACAGCAATAATAGGAATGCAACCTTCTATCAAAGGTAGTTTGAAGACTTTTAAAAACAGGGTAATTGCTACTTTTATTGGCACCCTTATTGCACTTATATTAGCTTTAACCCTAGGATTAAATGCTTTTTACCTAGGGCTAGGCAGTATAGCGATTATATTAATATGCTTAAAATTAGAGCTAAATGAAAGCATAACTTTTGCTTTAATAACTTTAGTCGCGATTGGCACCTATAATAACGATTTTAATATTATGGTAGTTACTTATAGGATTTCTGGGATGTTAATTGGTCTTACTGTTTCCACGGTCTTAAATATTATTTTCATGCCCCCAGATTATACTGAAGATTTAAAGATCAAAATAAATGACTTACAAATAAAATTCGAACAGTTGTATGAAGATGCCATCACTGATATTTTAAGAGAGGGAAAAGTAGAAAAAGAAACGATTAAGGATGAAAGGCAAACAATAAGAGATGAATTAGATGATACTAGAGATGTTTACTCTCTTTTGATTGAAGATGTTTTGCCTAAAAATGAAAAAAAACTAAAAAAATACCGACGCTCTATTAACGCAATACAATCAAATCTTGAAAGATTGACGGCTTTACATAGAAGTATTGTTTTTATGCCTAATGGTCCTCAATATTTTGAGCTACGTCAAGATTTATATAGATATCTTAAATATTTATTAACCTTACATAGACAAATATATACTTATATAGCTTTAAATAAAGACTATAAAGAAATTGAGGAAAATATCGATGCAGAAGAAATACGAAAAAGAATAGTAAGGCTTATCAAGATAGATAGTAGTGAAGATGTTTTCGAGTTTTATAATGTGTATTTTGAAGCAATGCGAATAAATGAGAAACTAGAACAATTAAAAAATGAATTTGAATTAGATTTTTAATGTATATCCTGCTACTGGTAAAATAACTATGGCCAGGATTTCACACAGGAAGCTACTTGGTGAAAGAAAAACAGAGGCATAAGTGTATAGTCCAATACACTTATGCCTCTGTTTTTTAGCACTTTTATTGATTTATAAACAAGCAATTGATGCATAAATGATGGAAATAGGGGGAAAATGCTTTTAAGTAAACTTGGCATTAGTTTTGCATTATATATTCGTATAATCTATAAACATTTTTGAATATGGTGAATGTTATTCTAGGCGATGATTCATTTCAAGCAAGGCAGAGTAGTTAATGTGAAAAGTAAATTAGCTTTTTGGGGGTATTAATTATGATGAAAAAGCAAAAGTCTAAATTCGGAATTATGGCAGGGATCAAAGTCCTGAACTGTGCAACAGTTGTAGCCGCACCCTTCGCAGCTGCACTTTTCTCAGACCACGGTGCAGATGTAATACATATTGAAAATACTAATGCACCGGATCTTTTTAGAGAATTTGGTAAGGGTTATTCCATGGAACACCGGAATCAAAGGAATCTAACCCTAGATATGGCTAGTGAGGAAGGTCAGAAGATATTTGAAAAATTACTGGTAGACTGTGATATTTTTATCGAATCTTCCAAACCGGGATCATGGACAAAATTTGGATTCGATGATGAGAGTCTTTGGAAGATAAAACCGGATTTGGTAATCGTTCATGTATCTGGTTATGGACAGGAGGGTGATCCCAAATATGTTACAAAGCCGGCATTTGATATGATAGGACAAGCCTTTTCCGGTTTTTTATCTTTAAATGGTATGGAGGAACCTGCACCACCTTTACTGGCAAAACTGTATACATGTGACTATTTTGCTGGTTTTACTGCTGCCTGGTCTTCATTAGCCGCACTGCTACATGCTCGCCAGACTGGACAAGGGGAGAGCATAGATGTGGCCATGTTTGAAGCTAACGCACGGGTACAGGCGGGATATAGCTTGGAAGGTCTTACAGATGGAGTCCAACCGACTCGCATTGGTAATAAAGAAGGAAAAGTAGCTAGTGATATAGTGTTTAAAACTAAGGATAACAATTGGATTGTTATTGCTGTTGCTGTTCCTAACAAAGCTTATCTTGAATTACTAGGTTTAGGTGACGACCCTGATTTTAAATCAATAGGGTTTGTGGCCAGAGGCGAAGCTAGAGCTTCCAAATATGAGCAAGCAGCCAGGGATCTTGCTGCCGCATACACTTTAGATGAACTTTTGAGCATATTAGAGAACATTGATGTTGCCTGCAGCCCGGTTATGACTTATGAGATGATGTTAAATAACTCTCATTATCAGGCCAGAAATACTATTGCGGAATGGTATGATCCAGTAACTGACACCAATGTAAAAGGTATTGGAGTTGTACCAAAATTTAAGAATGCTCCTGGTCAAATATTCAGAGGAAGCCCTACATATGGTATGGATAACGAAGAAGTATTGGAAGAATTAGGATATAGCGCTAATGAAATACAAAATTTATACACTAAAAAAGTTATCATTAAAAAATAAGCTCAAGCAGTTCAACAATAAGATTTTATAAAAAAGGGAGCTAATCTCACCTGAAAGGATTAAGTAGAACCAGCGTACCTACACAAAAAAGGATAGGGTCAGGCTTAAACTCATACTCAGATTAAAAAGAGCCTTTCAAGGGTTCTTTTTTGGTTTCTGAAAGTCAATTAGCTGCGGCGTTAGCATAAAATTACTATGGGTCAAAAAACAGAAAATAAAATAAGAGAATCTCCCTTATGATAAAATAGTTGTTGTAACATCACTAATATACACAAAAAGGAGAACAAACTATTCATAAATTCGTCTATATGTTTTTTAGCATCCCTCCTTTGTACACTGTTTATTTTATCACCACTTTTGTCTATTTTTCATATAATAATTTAGATATTAGGGAAGTGGTGATAATTTGGAGATATCAATGAAATTCGCAGATACAAATAATAATCAGACATCTAATGATGTGTCATATTTGACGCAAGATTCTTTTCCACGTAGTGAATCTTTTCAAGAATTAGAAAAACTTATAGGCTTGAAAGAAGTGAAGAAAACTTTAGCTGAAGTTACTGCTTTTTCATTAATCCAGGCTCGCAGAGACTTACTGCAGTTAAAGGCTGCTCCTACTGTTCTACACATGGTCTTTAACGGTAATCCTGGCACTGGCAAAACAACTGTGGCCAGGATTTTAGGTAATGTTTTTAATGATATAGGGATATTATCTAAGGGGCATATAGTAGAAGTTGAAAGGGCCGATTTAGTAGGGGAATATATTGGGCATACTGCTCAAAAGACAAAAGAAATACTTAGAAAGTCTATTGGTGGTATTATGTTTGTAGATGAAGCTTATACTTTAGCCCAAGGTGGGGATAAGGATTTTGGACAGGAAGCTATAGCAACGATGGTTAAGGCCATGGAGGATCACAGGGATAATATTATTATCATTTTAGCAGGTTATACTGCAGAGATGGAAAGGTTCATGATGTCAAACCCAGGTCTACGTTCGCGTTTTCCTATTCATATAAAATTTAAAGATTATGATGATGCAGAGTTATTTCAAATTGCTTTACAAATGTATTTAGAAAGGGATTATGAACTAACTAGTAGGGCTAGATGGAAACTTAAAAATGTGCTAAACGAATTTGCTAAAAGCCATCACCCCCATAGTGGCAATGCTCGCTATGTAAGAAATTTAGTGGAAAAATCTATTCGTTTACAAGCATTAAGAATAATAGATAAGCCTATTCTTAACCGTAAAGAACTAGTTACGATTGAGGAAAAAGATTTACCCGAACTAGATTCCATTAGAATATAATTAGAAGTGGTGATTTTACTTGTATCCGTTAGAAGTAATAAAAGATGCAGAGTTAATTTTAAGTGAAGAGTTTCAGTATTATGAAGATATCGCCTATCTGAATCAGGAGAAAGTTTTGGAAGTGTTTCAAAAGCATAAGGTTAGAGAAGATAATTTTTATCCTTCATCTGGATATGGTTATGGAGATTATGCTAGAGATACCTTGGAGGCTATTTATTGTGATGTTTTTAAGGGTGAAGATGCATTAGTAAGAAGCCAAATTGTTTCAGGAACCCATGCTATTTCATGTTGTCTACTCGGTTTGCTCCGACCAGGAGATGAGTTGGTTTCTATAGTTGGTGCCCCTTATGATACTCTAGGTAAAATAATTGGAAAAAACGATCCTACGAGGGGTACAATAGTTGAAAAAGGAATTAATTATAAAGAGGTTGCTTTAGATGAAGCTGGGAATCCAGATATTCAGGCAATAGCACAAGCTATAACTGATCAAACTTCTATGGTGTTTATCCAAAGGTCTAAAGGATATTCTTTAAGACCTTCTTTAGGAATTAAAACTATTAAGACCTTGGTAGATACAGTTAGATCTAGTAACCCAGCTACTATTATAATGGTAGATAATTGTTACGGTGAATTTACAGGAAAATATGAACCATTAGAAGTAGGTGCAGATCTTATTGCAGGTTCTTTAATAAAAAATCCGGGTGGTGGCTTGGCTCCATCTGGTGGCTACATAATTGGGAAGGAAAACTTAGTTGAAGAAATCTCTTATTATTTGACTGCACCTGGATTAGGTAAGGATTTAGGTGCAAGTTTACTCAATAGTCGCTGGCTATATCAAGGTTTGTTTATGGCACCACATACTGTTTTACAGGCCATTAAGGGTGTCCTCTTGATTTCTTATCTTTTTGAAAAGCGTGGATATCATGTATACCCGAAGTGGAATGAGAAGCGTTCTGATATTGTACAAGCTATTAGTTTTAATACTTCTAAGGAAGTTCTGGAATTTTGTCAAATTATTCAAAGTTGTTCACCTATCGATAGTGATGTTAGCTTAGAATATGCTTTATTGCCCGGATATACCGATGAAGTTGTTATGGCAGCTGGGACTTTCGTCCAAGGCTCTACTATGGAACTTTCATGTGATGCTCCACTTAGAGCACCTTATTCAGCTTATTTGCAAGGTGGATTAACTTATGAACATATAAAATATGTAGCTAGTAGACTAATAACTTGGTTGAATAATTCTTAGTAATGGGGGAGGCTTTTTTGGATAGTAATACATTATACTTAATAGGAGCGATAATACTTGTTGTTATAGGTGTTATCGGTACCTTTATTCCGTTATTACCTGGAGTACCTTTAGTTTTTATTACAATAAGTGCCTATGGGTGGTATGAAGGATTTAATTTAATTACACCTAACCTAGTTGCGATTTTTGCTGGTTTAACAATTTTATCTTTGCTTATGAATTATCTTTCAGTCGTTTTAGGTGCTAAATATTTTGGATCTAGCAAATATGGAACATTTGGTGCGTTTCTAGGCATTGTAATAGGAATATTTATTTTGCCCCCTTTAGGTCTTTTTATAGGTCCTTGGTTAGGTGCTACTTTAGGTGAATATATATATCAACAAGATATTAGAAGATCATTAAGGGCTGGAATAGGTGCTATTGTAGGTATAGTTTCTAGTATAGTTTTCGATTTAGCTATTGCCATAATAATGGCTTTAACATTCATTGTTAAGGTGTTTCAAATTTGAAAATAATGTATTAATGTGCTATTCTAACTTAGTTAATAAGGTAATTTATTGGAGGCAATTAAATGACAAAAGAAGAAATTCTAAAATCTGCGAGCGAGAATAATGTAAAATTTATTCGACTTCAGTTTACTGATATTTTAGGAGTAATGAAGAGTATTTCAATTACAGATGATCAATTAGAAAAGGCTTTAGATGGTGAATTAATGTTTGACGGCTCTTCTATTGAAGGGTTTGTTCGTATCGAAGAATCTGATATGTATTTAATACCTGATTTTGATACTTTTTTAATTTTGCCTTGGACGAGTCCTAGTTCTTCGGGTAAGACAGCTCGATTAATCTGTGATATTTATGATGCAGATGGTAAGCCTTTTACGGGATCACCACGTTTTGCATTAAAAAAGGTTTTACAAGAAGCAAAGGATATGGGATATTCTATGTTTGTTGGTCCTGAGCCCGAATTTTTTATGTTTCATTTAGATGAGAATGGTCAACCAACATTGGAAACGAATGATAAAGCAGGTTATTTTGACTTGCCCCCAGTTGATAAAGGTGAAGATGCTCGTAGGGACATGGTTGAAACCTTACAAAGCATGGGTTTTGAAATAGAAGCAGCCCATCATGAGGTAGCACCTGGGCAACATGAGATTGATTTTAAATATAAAGAAGCCCTACCTACGGCTGATAATATTATAACTTTTAGAATTGTAGTTAGAACAGTAGCTCAACACCACGGTTTACATGCTACTTTTATGCCTAAACCTATTTATGGTATTGCTGGATCAGGGATGCATTTAAATATTTCTTTGTTTAAAGACGGAGAAAATGTGTTTTATGATAGTTCTAAAGAAGATGGTTTAAGTGATATTTGTCGGCAATTTATGGCAGGAGTTATTAAACATGCTAAAGCAATTTCTGCTATAACTAGTCCTACTGTTAATTCTTATAAGAGGTTAGTGCCGGGGTTTGAGGCTCCTGTTTACATAGCTTGGTCATACAGAAATAGAAGTCCTTTGATTCGTATACCAGCACGCAGGGGAATTGGCACTCGGGTAGAAATAAGAAATCCGGACCCAACCTGTAATCCGTATTTAGGGTTAGCAGTAATTCTTAAAGCAGGTTTAGAAGGTATAATTAATAAGTTAGAACCACCTGCAGCAGTAGAAGAAAACATATATGAAATGGATTTAGTAGCTCGTAAAAGTCAAAACATAGAATCACTTCCGGAAAATCTTTATGAGGCTATAAAAGAATTAAAAGAAGATGAATTAGTTAGGGAAGCATTAGGAGAACATATATATTCTCGTTTTATCTTAGCTAAGACTAAAGAATGGGAAAATTATAGTTCACGAGTTTATGACTGGGAAATTAATGAGTATTTAGAAAAATTCTAAATAAATGCCTTCACCGTTATGAGTTGCAAAACTTATATGAAGTAAGTAGAACGGTGAGGGCATTTTTATTTAAAATCTACGTAAAAGACCTACAACTTTTCCAGCTATCTGCACATTATCAAAAAACATAGATTTCAATGCACTATTTTCAGGCCTTAATTCTATCTGGTTTTCCATCTTATATAAACGTTTTACAGTTGCTTCGTTTTCTATAATTGCCACGATTATTTCACCATTAGTAGCATCAAGTTGCTGACGAACGATCAAGTAATCGCTATCTAATATTCCTGCTTCAATCATACTTTCTCCTTTTACCTTCAAAATAAAGTGGTTCCCACTTCCAACGAAATCAACTGGAATAGGTAAGTATTCCTCAATATTTTGGTCGGCAAGGATAGGAGAACCTGCTGCCACATTACCAACTACAGGTAAATTTATTGATTCTGTCATCAACTCAGATGGTTCATTGTCGATAGGGATGATGGCTCTCGTTTTGCTAGGATCTCGTTTTAGAAATCCTTTTTCTTCTAATTGTACTAAATGGTTATGAACAGTCGAACTTGACTTTAACCCTACTGCATGACCTATTTCCCTAACAGAGGGAGGGTAGCCTTTGGTCTTGATTTGAGTCTTTATAAATTCTAAGATAAGTTTTTGTCTGTTCGTAATATCTGATTTCATTTCTAATACCTCCAGATTATCATTTCAAGCCTAAGGTCTAATAGCTTCATGTAAGGCTTAGAAATTCTGTTTTTCTTTTTAAATTATATCATGAAACTTATCTCATAAACAGATGTTCGGACTAATTTTTCCAAAAACTTTTAGGATTTACATTTTCAATACTAGTTAAAATGTTCCTTTTAGCACCTGGATGCTCTTTTTCCAGCATATTTACCAATCCTGCTACTTCAGTACGTTTAGTAAAACCATCTACGGGACACTTATTTTCAACCGGTTGCAACTCTATAGAGTCACTAACCTTTATAATGCTGTTTTCTTCAACATATATTAGAGGCCTGATTACAGTCATATTTACTCGGTCTAAGTATGTTTTAGGTTTAAAAACTTGATATTTGTTTTCATAAAGCATAGACATAAACAATGTGTTAACTACATCATCTAAGTGATGTCCTAAAGCTACTTTGTTACATCCTAGCCTTTTAGCTACATTATTAAGTGCTCCACGACGTAAGTTGGCACATAATGAACATGGATTTCTTTCTTGGCGGATATCATAAACAATTTCCCCAATATCGGTAGGTTCGGTAAACAATTCATAACCTAAATCATTACAATATCTCTCTAATTCGCTGATCTCATTATTCCAACCTAAATCAACATATATAGGTGTAATGTTGAAGATAATCGGGGTATATTTTTTTAATAAATCTAAGAAATATAATAGGATACTACTATCTTTACCTCCTGACATACCAACTGCTACCTGGTCACCATCTTCTATTAAATTATATTTCGAATTAGCAATTCTAACTTGCTTATATACGAGTTGGATAAATTTATTCTTCATTATTTACCACCTATTTTTACTTATGTTATAGATTTTAACAGATATTAACCAAGACAAGAATGGAACGGTATCAGATACCGTTCCATTAAATTATCATACATGAAGAGATTACTATTTATTCAATACTAAATCACCATAACAACGAGAAACTAGTTCGATGGGGTGTAAAACCTTACAATCCCATTTATGGATATTAACCCCATGTTTAAGTTGCATTATACAACTTGGACAACAAGTAGCTATGATATCTGCTCCTGTAGTCATAGCATTATCCATTTTTACATCTAGTATTTTCATGGACATACTATGATGTGTAACGCTATAAGTTCCGGAACCACCACAACATCTGCTCGCAAGTGGCATTTCTATATACTCAACTTCGGGAATTCTTCTGAGCAGTTCTCTAGGCTGTTCTTTTATACCTTGGGCATTATCTAAATGGCATGGATCGTGATATGTGACCTTGATTTTTTCTGGCACATTTTTATCTGGTAACTTAATATCGATTACATCGATCAGAAATTCGGTTAAATCCATGACCTTGCTAGCAAATTCCTGAGCTTGATCTTCTATTTTTAAACCACCTAATAAAAAATCCATATTTTTAGCAGATAAGGCCGAAGAACAGGAAGCACAATCAGTTATAATATAATCAAAATTGTAGGAGTTAAATATTTTTATATTATGAAGAGCTAGTTTTTTGGCTGAATCCATTTTACCATTAGCAATATGGGGTAATCCGCAACATTTGGTGTCTTTTGGGACGATAACTTCGCAACCATTTCTAGTTAGTACATTTATAGTTGCTAACACTATTTTAGGCTCGAGTAAATCAGTGCCACAACCTAAAAAATAGCCGATCGTGTATTTCTTTTCCCCTATAGCCGGATTAAATTCTTTAATCAACGAACTTGCCGAACGGTAGGGAATAGATTCCAACATTTTTTCGGATTCACTTAAATCTCCAGGCAAAACTTTAGTTATACCTAAATTACGTGCTAGTTTTTGTAGTCCAGATTGCTGAGCTCCCCACAAAAACTTAGTAGAAGTTCTTAATAAAAATGGATTAGTCCATAAAGTATCAAAAAGCAATTCTTTACCTATAGATGGATTACTTTCGTATATATAAGACCTGGCAGCAGCATTTAATTCATGAATATCAATCCCCGAAGGACAGTTAACACTACAAGTTTCACACATTAAACAGGTCGAAAGTCTTGCATAAACTTCTTTATTAGGTTTTACTAATCCATCCCTTAACATTTGCACCATAAAGACATGACCACGAGGTGATACAGTTTCATTACCCACTTCAGCAAAGACAGGACATACACTGCGACATTTGCCACACCTTACGCACTTCATTAATTGATCTTTTACAGGTGCTAGTTCATGAAATTTCATATATAATACTCTCCTTTAAGGGTTAGATGAGCTTATCAGGATTCATAATTCCTTTAGTATCGAAAGCAGTTTTTATTTTCTGCATATAATCTAGAGCTAGTCCATGTTCTAAATGAGCATACTTTCTTCTTACCGCACCTACACCATGTTCTCCAGTAGTTGAACCTTCTAATTCAATAGCTAGTAGATGTATTTCATGAACTAGTTTTTTAGCCCTTTCTACTTCTTCAGGTATTTCGGGATTAATTATCGGTGCAGTATGCACATTACCATCACCTATATGACCATAATTAACCACTTTAATATCATATTTAGCAGCTATTTTCCTAATTTCACGTAATGTTTCTGCAACTCTAGCAAGTGGTACACTTATATCTTCACCAGCAAAAATACGAGTACCATCAGGTCTAATCCTAGCAGCTGCAGTAGCAGTTATGCTGCGACCCTCCCATAGTTCCCTCATCCTAAGGGGTTCGGTTGACCACTCTACAGTTCTAGCCCGTTTTAAGGCTACTTCCTTGATAGTATTACCTTCGTATTCAACACTAGGTGGATTACCATCTACTTCGAAAAGTAAAATAGCTTCTGCATTAGGCAAATTAATTTCAGGTTTAAATAAATTAACTGCCTCAATTGCCGAACTATCTAAAATCTCGATACCTGAAGGAAGTATTCCAGCTTGGTAAACTTCTAAAACTGTTTCAGGTGCATCATCAAGCTTATCAAATACAGCCATGACAATACCTCTTGCTTTTGGCTTGGGCCAACATCTTAATCTAATTTTAGTTATGATACCTAATATTCCTTCAGAACCTATAAATATTTTAGTAAGATTAAGACCTGATACATTCTTTATAGCTCTAGATTTAACCCCACCAGTAGTAATGATTTCACCATTAGGCATTACTATTTCCATCCCCAAAATATATTGATCAGTACAACCATATTTTACAGCCCGGAGTCCACTAGCATTATTTGCCACCATACCGCCTACTGTACACATTAGACTACTACCTGGATCAGGAGGGAAAAATAAATTATGTTTAGCTAATTCCAGATTTAGATCGGCATGTATAATACCAGGTCTGACTATCACTTGCATATTTTTCGCATCAACTTCTACAATATTGTTGAAGTTAGCTAAATCCAAGACTATGCCACCATTTATGGCTATACATCCACCAGTCTCACCAGTGCCAGCACCTCTAGGAATTACATTAATATTATTTTCATAAGCAAACAATACTATCTTTTGCACCTCATCAGTAGATTCTGGTAAAACTACTACTGTCGGTGTGCTCGGTTCCAGCTTAGTTAGAAATGAAGCATCATAAGAGTAATACATCAAGTCTAATTCGTTGGTTAACACTTTATCTTTACCCAACATTTCTACTAGTTTTTTCTTTATAATTGACTTATCCAAATTTTCACTCCCTAACTATCAAGCTTTTTAATACAGTTCATTATATCATAGAAGAAATTTAGGATTTATAAAAAAGTCTATAGTAAGGTATAATTTAAACAAAGGTTTTTAAATATATAAAAAACATAACAACTTTTAATATTTTAATGGGAAATACTTTTATAAAGTTGTTTAGAAAGCTAAACCGAATAAATTGCTATTTCTCATAATATAATATATTAAAAAAGATTAGTAAGGAGATGTATATGTACTCCAATCTTTTGCAAATTGTTCCTTTAGAATATATTAAGTTCAACGAACCGATGGAAAATCATACTAGTTTTAAAATAGGTGGACCAGTAGATATCATGATTGAACCAGACAATACCCAATTAATTAAAGATATTATAGATTGTTGTAAAGTAAATGAATACCCATTATTTATTTTTGGTCTAGGTAGTAATTTACTAGTGACTGATAAAGGTATTCGTGGTGTAGCAATAAAACTAGGCAACAAACTTAATAACATTAGTATTAATGAAAATGAAATCACAGCACAAGCTGGGGTCAGGTTATCTGTCCTAGCTAAGCAAGCTGCGCAAAAAGAGCTGACAGGCCTTGAGTTTGCGGATGGTATTCCAGGTAGCCTAGGTGGGGCTATAGTGATGAATGCTGGTGCTTATGATGGAGAAATGAAGAATGTGCTTAAAACTGTAACAGCAATATCTTTAGATGGGAAGATAAAAGAATTTACTTTAGACAATATGGAAATGGACTATCGGAAAAGCATTTTCCAAAAAAATGGATATTATATATTATCAGCGACTCTAAAGCTGAAGTTCGGTGAAAAAGCAGAAATCCTAGCTAAGATGCAGGAATTTGCCAGAAGAAGAAGGGCAAAACAACCACTTGAATTTCCTAGTGCAGGAAGTGCTTTTAAGCGTCCTGCAGGGCATTATGTTGGTCCTATGATTGAAAAACTAGATTTAAAAGGTTTCACTATAGGAGGTGCTCAAGTATCAACTAAACATGCCGGTTTTATAATAAATACTGGTAATGCTACTGCTCAAGATGTTTTGGAATTAATTACTTATATCCAAGAAAAGGTTAAAACGAAGTATAATGTAAACCTAGAGCCTGAATTGAGAATTGTGGGCGAATAATAAATTGTAATCTATCTATTACAAAGGAGTAAAAGAGGTTAATTATAAATGAAAGTTCTACTAGTTACACTAAATTCTAAGTTTATTCACTCGTCACTAGCTTTAGCTTATTTAGAATCTTATTGTGAATCAGATTCATGGAATATTGAAGTTGTGGAATATACGATTAATGAAAATATCTCAGATATTTTAGCAGATATCCATATGCTCAGCCCAGATTTACTATGTTTTTCTTGTTATATATGGAACATAGAATATACTCTAGAAATATGCAATGATTATAAGAAAATTAATCCTCATATTCCTATAATCCTGGGAGGTCCAGAAGTTTCTTATGATGCTGTAGAGATTTTAAATAAACACTCGGTAGACTATATAATTCGGGGAGAAGGGGAAGAGACTTTAAAACATTTATTAGAAACTATATATACTGATTCTTCTTACTCCAGAGTAAAAGGAATTACCTATAAAGAAAATGGCGAGGTTTATGAGAATCCTGATCGGGAACTGATTGACGACTTAGATATAATTCCTTTTCCCTATAAAGATAGACTTGAGCGTTATGTCAATAAGACTATCTATTATGAGTCATCACGAGGATGTCCTTTTAATTGTGCTTATTGTTTATCATCAACTATTAAGGGAGTGCGTTTTTTTCCCTTGCCTAGAGTTAAAAAAGATTTAGGATATTTAATGGCTAATAAAGTACGAGAAGTGAAATTTGTAGATAGAACTTTTAATTGTAATGAAAAAAGAAGCATGGAAATTATGCAGTATATAATAGAAAACAATATAAGTACTAAGTTTCATTTTGAAATTGCTGTCGAATTAATCTCTGCAGAATTTTTGGCCTTCCTAAAAGATATGCCAAAAAATATGTTTGATTTCGAGATTGGTGTACAATCTACTTATCCTCAAGCATTACAAGCAGTAAACCGTGCTTTTGATTGGGATGTTCTAAAAAACTTAACAAATAGACTTATTCAATTTGATAATATTCATATCCACTTAGACCTTATTGCGGGTCTCCCTCACGAAACTTACGAAGATTTCGGTAAATCATTTAATGATGTATATCACTTTAAAGCAGATATGTTGCAATTAGGTTTTTTAAAACTACTTAAAGGTTCACCCATAAGGGATGATGTAGCTAAATATAAATATATATTTCAAACTAAACCACCTTATCAGGTATTAGCTAACCATGTAGTTACATACGACGATATGATTCTTTTAGATCATATCGAAAAGTTAGTAGACATATATTATAATTCACATATTATAGACGATACCCTAGATTTCATTATAAATGAGATTTTTTCGGAAAACGCTTTTTTGTTTTTTGCAGCATTTGCTAAGTATTGGAGAGAGCATGGTCTGTTTTTCATTGGTCATAAAAGAGGTAAACTGTATACTATAGTAAGAAACTATATTTCTTCAGCCAAACCTGATTATTCTAGTAAAGTTAATGAAACTCTCAAATACGATTATTTTGTAAACAACAAATCTTATAATACCCCTGATGGAATAACTAGTTTTCCTCCAGTTGATACGACCCTTTTACTTAACAATATTTTGAGAGACAAAGCTTTTGTAGCTAAAAACATTGAACACATGCAAAATAAAACTGTTAGGAATATAAAAAAATATGTGCATTTAGAATACTTTGATCTTAATCCTTTAGCACTTTATATTGAACCTGGCTATGTTTTGTTTTCCTACGGTCCCGACAAGAAAGCGGATTATGTTGTGGATATATCCGAAAATGTACAAAAGTATATTTAAACACAAACAGTGTTACGACCGGAGTTTTTTGCTTTATAAAGAGCGTCATCAGCCCCTTTTATAACATCACTCCATCCTATTGACATGGTAGGGGAATAGGTGAACACCCCCGCACTAATAGTAACTATTCCAAAACCTTCGTTATTAGCATGAGGTATTTTAAGTTGCCTTATAGCCTCAATGACACGTTCAGCACTTTCGAATCCGTCCTTTTGGTTAGTGTTTGGAAGTATTATCACGATTTCCTCACCACCATATCGAGCCACAAAATCTGTTATTCGACAAGTATCATTAATAGCTTTAGACACTTTTTGCAAAACAACATCACCTTGTTGGTGGCCGTAGATATCATTGTAGTTTTTAAAGTGGTCTAAGTCGGCCATTATTATAGTGTATGGTTTCTCATATCTCTTAGAATAATTATGTGTAACGATAATCTGTTCATTAAAGGCTCGTCTATTCCAAATTCGAGTTAACCCATCTTTGCGAGCCATTTCCTCTAGTTTTGTGTTAAGTTCTAACAATAAATCAGAGAAATCTTGTAGTTCCTGGTTTTTTATTTCCAATTCAGCCTCATATTTTTTTAGTTTCAAGTGTATCTTAATCCGAGCCATGACTTCTCTTAAATAAAAAGGTTTAATTATGTAATCTACAGCACCAGCCTCAAGACCAGCAACTCTTTCTTCTCCATCAACTTTAGCAGTTAGAAAAATTATAGGAATATTAGCAGTTTTGTCCTCGCGTTTTAATCGTTGCAGCACTTCAAAACCGTCAATATCAGGCATCATAATATCTAGTAATATTAAATCGGGAGTATGTTCTATGGCCTTTTCATATCCATCTAAACCATCAAAAGCTACTAGTACATGATATCCTTCCTCACTTAATGCTGATTTAAGTAAGTCACGAATACTTTTTTCGTCATCGATTACAAGAATCTTTGGGTTATTCATTACTCTCACTCTCCCTCGTCCTATGTTTTACTATTTTATCTAGTAAGACAGATGCAGTGACTGGTTTGTAAATAAAATCCGTGAATATGTTTTGGCCAGTATGGTCAGTGTGATTTCCTATACCTATTAAACTTTTATAGTTAATTGAATTCAGATAACTATAAAATTCATTACTATATTTATTTATAATATCTATATCGATCAAAATTATATCAAAGCTTAATCTGTTCTGATTATTAACTGCCGGTCTAGGAGGAATAGGGTATGATTCTACTATATAATTTTGGTTAGATAATATGTTGTTTAATAACATCCTACTAATTTTATTCTCATCAATTAATAGAACCTTAATTAAATCTGAACTAGTAGTAATAGTATCTTTTTCTATAGATATAGAATTTAAATCGCTGATTAATGCTTCTAAAGAATTAATTGTTTTCATATTAGGTTGATCAATAAAGAGGGGGGGATCTAGATCACTCGAATTAGTTAAATTATATAATCTAAAAAGAGGTGGAGTTTTTTTAAGTGAAACAAGTTGTAAATCTTTATCATATAAATTGTTCATAGAGTCTAACACAATAATATCTGGCTCGTAAAAAGAAATTATTGATGGGATTCGTTTGTTGTTTTGAGCCCAAATAAGTTCAATCTCAGAATTAGCCAAATAATCGGAAATTTCACGGAATAAATTATCACTAGGAGATATAAGCAAAAGTTTATGTAACTTATCTTCTGTATCATCCCCTGTTTCTAGGTAGGTTCTAGTAGTAGGCATAACTTCTGAGACTGGTATTGTAAACATAAACTTAGAGCCCTTTCCGACCTGACTTTCAACTTGGATTTCTCCATCTAGCATTTCTACAAGCTTTTTAGAAATTGCTAAACCTAAACCAGTGCCACCATATTTACGTGTAGTCGAACTATCAACTTGAACAAAAGGCTCGTATAAAATTGGTATCTTATCAGGTGATATTCCAATACCCGTATCTGTTATTTCGGTTACTAATTGAAACTTTTCATCATCTATTGTTTTTCCTCGGTAAATGTTAATACCTATATGTCCATGTTCTGTAAATTTAACTGCATTAGAAAGTAAATTACTTATGATTTGCTTAATTCTTGAGTTATCACTAATTATTTCTGGTGGTAGATCTGGGCTAATAGTTAGATTTAATTGGAGTTTTTTGCTATTGATGGTAGGTTTAAATATTTTCACAATACTTTGAAGTGAGTTTTGTAGATTAAAGCTATTTTTGTCTACTAACATTTTATCGGCTTCAATTTTTGATAAATCTAATATGTCGTTTATTAAATCTAATAACTGATCAGCATTAGTCTTTATATTCTGCAGATAGTTTTTTTGTTTATCACTCATCGGTAAGTTTTCCAAAAGTTCAGTATATGCAAGAATGCCTGTCATGGGTGTTCTTATTTCATGGCTAACATTAGCTAAAAATTCACTTTTACTACGTAAGGCTTCTTCTGCTTTTACCCTAGACTCAATAAGTTCTGTAATATCATTAAATACTCCGACTAAATTTGTGGGTTTATTAAATTGATTATACATAGCAGTAACTGAAACCCGCGTGTATTTTTCCTGTTTTGATTTTGTAAGTATCTTAATTATTCCTTCCCAAAAACCGCTATGTATTTCGTTGAATTGAGTAGGTATGTCAGTAATATCATTTCCCTCGAAAAGAATTGAAAAGGGTTTTCCTATTGTTTCTTCAGAAGTCCAACCGAAAAGTCGTTCAGACCCTTTATTCCAGAAACTTATTTCGCCATTTAATTCGGCTACTACTATTGAGTCATTAACTGATTCAAGTAGTCGGGTTTGAAAAGATATTTGTTCTTCTTTTTCCTTTGTAGATGTATATGAGAATTTAATATTATCCAATTGAATCCTCCTAATTATTGGTTGTTATATACTATCATACAATACTCTGCTAAAATCTAAATGTATTAATTGAAATATGTCGGATAAATAAATTTAATATATATTTGTTGTGGTGCATATCTGTCCCTAATTTTCAAGTTTTAACTATTCTCATCATGTTGTTTTTAGCTATTTTAATGATTAGCAAAATAAAATTTCCAAAAACTTAAAAACTTTAATCTCTAATCTTTTGCATACTTGCATATAAACTAGGTGAAAATATGCTAAGTATGACAGAAAGGAGATGACTTTTATTGGCTACTACTGATTTAACTGGTGGAGTTAAAATGGATCCTACGCTACCTAATGATGGAGATTCTGTTGCAATCAGTTATTCGGGTAAATTAGCACAAAACTCAAATGATATAACTTTAAATGTAGGTTATGGAAAACCGAACAAATTTTTCGATACCCAAAAGGTTACAATGCAAAAAAAGGGTAATGAGTATCAAGCTCATTTTAAAGTGAAATTTTCAGATAGAATGAACATGTATTTTGAAGATTCACAAGGGAGTAAAGATGATAACAATGGCAGTTTTTACCAAGCCCAAGCAGTTGCAGACTATGAATCATATGGTTAAGTTTTAGCAAACGGCCTTAGTGATTTAATCACTAAGGCCGTTTTTTTAGTTTATTTAGTTTTTTTATTTTTATCCGAAAGTTTTAATCTGTCCTTATCGTATATATTTATAAGAAAAATTAATTGGAGGGGAAGATGTGCGAAAAATTATAGCTAGTGGAGTATTAATTGTATTTAGTATGTTGTGCTTGTTGCCACAAGTTGCAATTGCAGAAAACACTATAAGTGCCCAGAAGGCTACTGAGATTGCTAAATCAATAGTGAATGTGCCAGACAATATTGAAGAATTCAGGTCTAACTACATAGAACATAAGGGTAGGGGAACATGGGAGTTAGCTTGGGAAACTGAAGAAGGTCAGATTTCTGTAAATGTAGATGCATTATCAGGTGAGATTACCCAATTGTATCAGAATCAGAACTCAACAGATAAGACTACTTTACTACCTACATATGACAGAACAGCTGCTATTAAGATAGCTAATGAATTTATAGCTAAAGCTGTACCTAGTAAACATAATGCTTTGCAAATTTCTGATCAAAATGTCAATGAAATAATATCAAGACATAACCAAAACTACACGATAAATTATCAGCGTTTAGTAAACAATGTTCCATATTTACAAAACTCAGCTTATGTTTCAATATCAGGCCATGATGGGCTCATAACTGGTTATAATTTAAATTGGGATTATAACTTAGATTTTGCACCTACTAGTGGAATTATTAGTTCTGAAAAAGCTGAGAATTTATTAAAAAACAATGCTTTAGAATTAAAATACTATAAACCTTATGATAAAGAGCAAGTTTGTCTAGTGTATGGGGTTAAGCATAGAAATCAAGCAGTAGATGCCCATACAGGTGAATATAAGGAATTAGCTTTTCACTATAGAATTGCAAATGATATGGCAAAAGAATCTCTAGGCAGTGCTGGTGGTGAAATGAATTTAAACCCTATTGAATTAGAAGAGATTGATCTCATAAAAGATTTATTAGAAAAAGATGTTGCGGTTAACATCGTAAGCAAACATATCACAATACCTCCAGATTACAAATTAATACACTGTAATCTATATCAAGATTACAGTGACAAAAGCAAAAGAAGTTGGTCTTTTGATTGGCAATCAGCCTCAGAAAATAATAAAGGATATATTTCAGCCTCGGTAGATGCTAATACAGGTGAATTGTTATCTTTCTACAAGCCGGATTATTCCCCAGAAAGGCAAAATCAAAAGGCTAATTATTCTTATGAGCAAGCCTTAAAAACTGCTTCAGACTTTATTGCCCAGATACAACCCCAGAAAGCTAAACAAATTAGGCTTAATAAAGATAGACAAGATTTGCTGCTTAAAGAAATACAACTGCAACATCCTGATAAATCAGATTTAAAGGAAGTATCATTTGAATTTACTAGATTAATCAACGACATTCCATTTCATAATGATAATTTTAATCTTTCAATAGACTTAGTGACTGGGGAAATAATTTCCTATAGATACAATTGGTCTAATCTAAAATTCCCAAAACCAGATAATATAATTAATATAGATAATGCTTTTTCTAATTTATCTATAGAGAACCCTATTAGTCTTGATTATATACAAGAATCTTACAATTATAATCCTACAGAACAAAATAAAAAGGTCGGTTTGTATTATCATTTTTCGAAAAGCGACCCTAATTTAGTAGAGGCATTTAAAGGTAGTGTCTTAAATAGCAGTGGGGAAGTATATCAAAGAAAAACCTTGCCTACATTAACAGATATAAGTGGTCATCCATCTGAAAACGATATTAATACCTTGTTAAATTTAGGAATCGTAAGTGGTAATGAAGGTAAATTCTTTCCTAATAACAATATTACTAATGCTGAATTTATTAAAATGCTAGTAATGAGTATTGGTGCATATCCTGGGGAAGGGAAGAAAATCGAATCACTAGGTGATCAATGGTATAGCCCTTATTATCAAACTGCAGTCAATAGGAAAATAATATCTAAAGAAGGTTTACCTACACCAAATGAATCTTTAACAAGACAAAACGCTACTTATATGATGATAAAAGCTATGAATCTAGAACATATTGCTAAATTAGAGGGAATCTATCAAGTGCCTGCGAGTGATGGTAATACTATATCAAAAGAAGATAAAGGCTATACAGCAATAACTATTAAGCTAGGTCTTTTCCAGCTTAAAGAAAATAAATTTATTCCTAATGATATTGTGCAAAGAGGTGAAAGTGCCTCGACAATCGTTCAATTAATGAAGATATATAAAAGATAGTTTCGTAATTTGAAAAGCACAGACCTGATTAAACTTAACTAGGTTTGTGCTTTTGTTTTTTTAAAAATAAATTATTAAAAGTTTCTTCCTGAAAATATTTCCATCATCTCACGCCTAAGTTTACTTTTAACCTTTTTAATCTCGCTAGGCTCTAATTGATGTTCCGAAACACCAAAAAGGTAATTATCTAAATCAAAATCTTTCATCATCATTTTAGTATGAAATATATTATCTTGATAAATATTAACATCTATCATCTGATACTTATCACGTATTTTAGCTGGAATAAAGTTCTGGATAGAGTTGATTTTATGATCTTTGAAATATTTGCGTCCATTAATATCACGCGTAAAACCTCTTATTCTATAATCAACAGTTGCAATGTCAGGTTTAAAAGTATTAATTAAAAAATTCAAAGCTTTAAGTGGTGAAATATGACCACAAGTAGATACATCAATATCAGCCCTAAAAGTACTGATTCCTTCATGTGGATGGCTTTCTGGATAAGTATGCACCGTGATATGACTCTTATCTAAATGTGCTACTACACTATCGGGCCCAGGAGCTTCATTATTCGATACATTAGGAGGTTTTTCATAACCCATACTTTCTTCAGCGATTAACATAGTAACACTAGCTCCTTGTGGTTCATAATCTTGACTTGCAATATTAAGAATGTTTGCCCCAATAATATTAGATACATCGGTTAAGATTTTAGTAAGTCTTTCTGCATTATATTCTTCATCAACATATTCAATATATTCTTGTCTTTGCTTAGTAGTAGTAGCATAGCAAACATCATATAAATTAAAACTTAAGCTTTTGGTTAGATTATTAAAACCATATAATTTTAGTTTCTTTTTTATTGGTTTTATTCTCATTTATAAACCCCCTTTGCAAGAAATACCCATAATTAATAATATTATTTTCTCAGGTTAAGGATAAAAGGAATCTTTTTAATATTCCCCAGAGATTAAATAATAAATTATCTAATTAATTATAATTCAGTATAGGTCGTATTACTACTATAAGATGTATTTAATATTTTACTAATAAACATAAGCATGTATAATATTTAATGATTGGAGTAAGAAAAGAACCTTTTAAATATAATAATATACTTTAATATAGAACTATAAGGAGGGATAAAGGTGAGCTTTCAAACAATTTATAAAGAAAAGTTGGTTAAACCAGAACAAGCCGTCTTGGAAGTTAAATCACACGATTTTGTGCAGTATAATTCTTATAATGGAATACCACCAACTTTAGATAAAGCATTATCGATGCGTAGAGATGAACTTACAGGTGTAGTTATAAATACTAGTGTTACACTTTACCCATTACATACGGTCACATCTGATCCTAGTGGGGAACACTTCATTTACGATAATTGGCATGCTTCTGTGCATGATAGGAAAATTGCCGACCAGACGGGCAATTATTATTATGTTCCAGCATTATATTATGAAATGCCTATTACTTTTAAAAGGAAAAATATAATGGATATAGTAATGGTCCAAGTTTCACCTATGGATGAAAATGGAAATTTCAACTTTGGACCTAATACAGCACATGCTCGTGATATTATTAAATCTGCGGGAAAAGTAATCGTAGAAGTTAACCATAAGTTCCCAATTGTACTCGGAGAAGATGTATCGGTTCATATTTCAGAGATAGATTTAGTAGTTGAAGGTGAAAACCAAGATCTTTTTACAATTCCAACAGTAAAACCTAAACCAACTGATGAACTGATTGCTAAACTAATTATGGAAGAAATAGAAGATGGGTCATGTTTGCAGTTAGGTATAGGTGGATTACCGAACGCGGTAGGTGAGCTTATTGCAGATTCTGATTTGAAAGATCTAGGGGTTCACAGCGAAATGCTAACTGATGGGTTTGTTAAAATGTATGAAACAGGTAGGATAACAGGTAGCAATAAAGCTTTAAATCGCGGGGAAATGGTTTTTTCTTTTGCCATGGGTTCTCAGTTTCTTTATGATTTCATACACCAAAACCCGGTTTGCGTCTCTTACCCAATTTCCCATGTTAATACTCCACATATGATTGCTAAAAATCCAAAAGTTGTAGCTATAAATAATTCTATAGAAGTTGACTTATTTTCCCAAATAAACTCTGAATCATCAGGTTCTAGGCAAATTTCTGGCACCGGGGGGCAAGTTGACTTCATGTTAGGTTCTTATATGTCAGAAGGCGGTAAGGGGATTATCTGTATGTCATCGACTTATACAGATAAAGAAGGAAACTTGATATCAAGGATTCGCCCTACATTACCAGAAGGAACCATAGTAACTGTTCCTCGTACCATATCTCATTACATAGTAACTGAATATGGAATAATTGACTTAAAAGGAAAATCTACTTGGCAAAGAGCCGAATTATTAATTAGCATTGCCCATCCTAACTTTAGAGACGAATTAGTTAAAGAAGCACAAAAATTAGGTATTTGGCGCAGGACTAATAAATGACTTATAATAAGAAAGTGTTTGACCATAATTGCTGTATTTTCAATTACTAGGCAAAACGACATGTAATCTCTCATTTTATTATGACAAAGTAGAGATTAAGATATAAAAAGAGAGGTTTATATTAATGTACGATGATAAATGGGATTTTAACGAAGAAGAAGATAACGATGAAATAATATATAAACCAAAATTAAACTGGATGTATAAACTTCTAGCTATAATTTTGATAATTTCTTTTCTCGCTTTAAGTTTTCCATGGTTAACTGATCTTTTCGATGAATCATATAGTTTTATACAGCAAAGCCAAGAATTAAAATCGGATACTATAGTTAAAAATGCAAAACCAGCTATTGTGGCCTTACAATCGACCGATTCTAGTTCTTCAACAAATAGTCAAGGCACTGGATTTATTATTTCTGAGGAAGGTGTCATAATTACTAATGCCCATGTAGTAGAAAATTCACAATCAGTCAAAATAACATTCAGTGATAATGAAGTCATTTTTAGTAATTCTATAGAAATAATTCCTGATAATGATTTAGCTATTGTTTATGTAGATAGAGTAGATTTACCATATTTATCTCTCGAAAAAGATGCAGTAGTTTCTACAGGAGATATAGTAACAATTATTGGGAACCCTTTAGGCTTTAATAAAATTGCTCAGAGGGGTGAAGTAGGGAATTTTTATCAACTGGAAGACAATAGTTCACCTGTTTTTGATATAGATATTCCAATTAATCCGGGGAATAGTGGGAGTCCAGTTTTAAATGAAGCAGGTAAAGTTGTCGGTATTATTTTTGCAACTCATACTATTACAGATAATGATGTGACAACTAAAAGTGCTTTAGCTATCCCTACACAAACAATTTTAATGACAATTGATACATAAAGTTAGGGTTATGTTTTTTCATGATTAGCTTAACTTTACACTGTTATAAGGAGATAATATTTTGGATACGGTTATTAAAGATAAAATGTCTAAATACTTTGGTTATACGAGTTTTAAAACTGGTCAAAAAGATATTCTGGATTCATTGTTACAAAACCGCGACATTCTAGGATTAATGCCTACTGGTGGTGGAAAATCACTTTGTTATCAACTGACTGCTCTAATTTTGCCTGGGCTTACATTAGTTATTTCCCCACTAATATCTTTAATGAAAGATCAAGTAGATGCCCTACATAATCAAGGAATAGCCGCCTCTTATATTAATAGTTCATTAAGTATATCGGAAATAAACTATCGTTTACATTTAGCTAGCCAAGAAAAATTAAAACTTCTTTATATTGCACCTGAACGCTTAGGGTCAGAAGATTTCATTAAACTCTTAGAAGATTTACCGGTTTCTTTAGTAGCAATAGATGAGGCTCATTGCGTATCTCAATGGGGTCACGACTTTAGGCCTAGTTATATGAGCATTAGACCTTGGATACAACAAATGCAAAACCGTCCTTTAGTAGCTGCTTTTACAGCTACTGCTACCGAACCAGTACGAAATGATATTATTGCAAATTTAGGTTTAGAAGATCCTAAAATCCATATTAATAGTTTTGATAGGGAAAATCTTTATTTCTCAGTAATCAGGGGACAGGATAAAATCAACTTTATTAAAGATTATCTAAAAAAACATCCTGAAGAATCGGGAATTATTTATGCTGCTACTCGTAAAGAAGTGGACAAGATTCACGATTATCTTACCGTACAAGGATTTGCTGTAGGAAAATATCATGCTGGCTTAAATGCTCTAGAACGTACTAGTACCCAGGAAGATTTCTTATATGATCGAATCGATTTGATAGTAGCAACTAATGCGTTTGGAATGGGAATTGACAAATCCAATGTGCGCTTTGTTATACATCATAATATACCCCGCAACCTAGAAGCTTACTATCAAGAAGCTGGGAGATCTGGTCGTGATGGCCAACCAGCAGAATGTATATTGCTCTATCATGCTGCAGATGTCCAAATTCAAAAATACCTTATCGAACAAGGTGGTTTATCTGTAAATAAAAGACAGGCTGAATATGATAAACTTCAACAAATGATTGATTATTGCCATACTACACAATGTTTAAGAAAAACTATTTTAACATATTTCTCTGAAGTGGATTCATCAGATAATTGTTCTTATTGTGCTAATTGTCAAGAAAGAGAGAACAAAAATATTACTGTTGAAGGGCAAAAAATATTTTCCTGTATTTTAAGAATGCAAGAACAATATGGTGCTAAATTAGTTGCAGCAGTTCTTAAAGGTTCTAAGCAAAAAAGAATATACGAATTAGGATTCGAAAAGTTATCAACTTATGGAATTATGAGCGAACTTACTATTGCTGAAATCGTGGATTATATTAACCTTTTGTCAGCCGAAGGATATATATCAATTACTGGTGGTAAATATCCAATACTTACGCTTACAGATAAGGCTAGACCTATTTTAAGGGGTAAGGAAAAAATAATAGTTAGTTTACCTAAAACTAGTGAACCAGTACCAGTTGTAAATGATTTATTTAAAGAATTACGGGAGTTGCGCTTAGTTTTATCTACAAAAGATAGCATTCCTCCTTACATAGTTTTTTCTGATAAGGTTTTGCAAGAAATGTGTCATCAACTACCTCTAGATAGAGAATCGATGCTAGAAGTGAATGGGGTAGGGGAAGTGAAATTCGATAAATACGGAAAAGCCTTTCTAAATGTCATTCAAAAATTTGTAGATGATCTCGAAAAAACAAAAGAATTAGAGCTTGAACAATCTAAAACCATAAAACTTCATAAATCTAAAAATGAATCGAGAACTAACACTGGCAAAAACATAGCTACACATATTATTTCATGGGAGCTTTATAATGATGGACTAAAAATAGCTGATATCGCAGCAGAGCGTGAATTCACTATAACAACTATAGAAAACCACCTCATAAAAGCAGCCCAGGAAGGATATGATCTAAAATGGGATGAACTTGTTACTCAAGAAGAGGAAAACATGATTATAAAAGCAGTTGAAGATGTTGGTGGCGATAAACTTAGACCAATTAAAGATGTATTACCTGATCATATTAGTTACTTTGCTATTCGTGCAACTATTCATAAAAACAATCTTTAATACTATAAACCTATTACCTATTCCCATATTATTCCCAAGACGTTTAGCTAGTGATAAAAAATAAATATTAAAACCTTAACAATTTATCAACGAAGCTCTTTTATAAAAGAGCTTCGTTTTTTAGTAAATCTAAATAATGCGTCGATAAATATCATAAATACTCATAATTTCCCGCCGACTTTGATAGCAGTATGATATAATTATGACAAGAAGGGTAGTAATATTATAGATTTATTTATGATGTTACCTTAAATTATTGAGGGGGAATTGTTGATGGAGGTAATAGCTTGTAATACTTTAGCGAGAATGTTCAATGATGCAGTAACGCGACATGGACATAATCGTTGCCAATGGTGGAGGACTGGACCAGAAACTACTGAATCACTAACTTATACTGAAGTAGGCTTCAAAGTCAAAGATCTGGCTGGAGCTCTTTTAGAGATGGGAATTAAAAAGGGTGATCGTGTAGCTATTATGGCACCTAACTGTCCAGAATGGTTATGGGCAGATTTTGCTATTTTAAATGCTGGTGGAACTACGGTTACTATTTATCCAACTTCATCTGAACATGAACTATCTTATATTATGAATGACTCTGGCTCAAATGTTGTTTTTGTTAAAGGGCAAGATATTCTGAATAGAGTGCTTAGTTGTTTAGAATATTTGCCAACCCTAGAAAAAATTATCGTGATGGATGATGAGTTAAACACAGATAACCCCTTAGTGATTTCTATAGACGAAATGATATACAAAGGTGCTGTTTATTTAGCTGAAAATCGGACTGCTTATGATGAACGTTGGAATTCTATCCAACCTTGGGATTGGTCTACTATAGTATACACTTCTGGAACTACTGGACAATCTAAAGGTGCAGTACATACACATCAAAGTATTGTGTCATCAGTTTACAGAGATGTTCATAATGCTACTGCAAGTGACTATGGTTTTAGTAAAGATGATGTATGTCTATCTTTCCTACCACTATCACATACATATGAACGAGAAATGGGGCAAATATTAGGCCTTTTCTATGGCTCAGTTATTGCTTATTGTCAAAAAGCTTCCACTATAATGGAAGATATGCAAATTTTTAAGCCAACCTATTTTTTATCGGTTCCGCGCATATTTGAACGTATTTATATGACTTTACGTGAAATGGCTTCACAAACTGAAGAAAGCAGGGTAATGTTTGAAAAGGCTTTAGATATTGGCAAGAAAGTTATTGATGTTCGCGCTAATGAATATGGTGCAGTTGATATGGGTTTTGATGTTGATTTAACTGAAGGTTTGCCTGAAGATCTTAAAGAGCAATATTTAAAAGCAGATGAGCTTTTATTCAGTAAAATTCGGGGGATGTTAGGTGGCAGATTCCGTTCATGTTATTCAGCTTCAGCTGCATTATCCGAAGATTTATGTAAAACTTTTTTAGCTATGGGCATACGGATAAATGAAGGCTATGGTCTTACTGAAACCTGTAACTCCGTAATTTATAATGATCTTCGTTCTATAAAACCTGGCTCTATTGGAAAGATAGCTGCTGGAGTTGAGGCTAAAATTGCTGAAGATGGCGAGCTTCTTGTGCGAGGGAACAATGTTTTCTTAAAATATATCAACCGTCCAGAAGATACTAAAGAAGCTTTTACTGAGGATGGTTTCTTTAAGACGGGAGATATTGTTGAAGTAGATGAAGGCGGTTTTTATCGTATAGTAGATCGCAAAAAAGCTATAATGGTACTAGACACTGGCAAGAATGTTCCTCGTGCTAAAGTAGAAAGTCCTTATTCGACTAGTCGCTATATAGAACAAATCTTTGTCGTAGGTGATGACCGTAAATATCTTGGGGCTTTAGTAGTTCCTAAATATGCTCTTTTCATGCAGATGTTCAAAGATAAGGGTATAGATTTTGATGAAAGTAAAATTATTTATCAGGGTGAAGGTACAGACAGAGTTTGTGTACAAGTAGGGGATGATTTTATTAACCAACCCTTATTAAAAGAAATGATTGAAAAAGAAATATCAGAACAAAACTCTTTCTTAGAACGCCATGAAGTAATAAAACAATGGGCTATATTACCTCGTCAATTTTTATTAGAAAATGATGAAATCACCCCGACTTTAAAAACTAAAGTTAAAGTGATTAATAACAACTGGGCAGATCTCATTGAAAAGTTATATAAGATGTCGTAGTTCTATAATGCATTAAGGTGAAACTATGATTATATAAAAACAATATGGGGTATTTTCATTCCTACATAATCTTTACATTATATGAATTATGTGTTATGTTAATTAAGTTGCTCTTTAAGGACCCTATTTTATAACAGTATGAAAAACGGACTTGTTACTAGCTAGCAAGCCCGTTTTATTTTTCTAAAAAAAGAGAGAGGAGTGTGATAAATCAATAATGTTAACATCTACAATAGTCCAATTGGGACTAATTTTCTTGCTCAATGCAATTAGCACTGGTCTAGGGACATTAAAATCATTTTTCCTTAGTAGACAAATTATTAAACCAGTTTATTTTACCACTTTTTTAGATGCATTAATATTTGCTTATGCATTTAAGCTAATTGTTAATTCCTCAGGTTTTATATTTGTTTTAGCTTTTGCCTTAGGAAGAACTGCAGGAGTACTATTAGGAAGTCTAATTGACAAAAAACTTGCAGTAGGACTTCTGGAAACAACAGTATACAAACATCCTGGAGAAGGTATAGCTTTAGCAGATCGATTGCGTGCTAAAGGTTATTCAGTAACAACTATGATGGGACATGGAATAGAAGGAAAAGATCGTTTGCTTTTAAATATAATTAGTCCCCGTAAAGATTTCCCCGAATTAAAAGAACTTTTGCTTATGGAAGGGAAGGTTAATATGTCAATTAAAGGTGTAACGAAAGTTTCAGGAAAGGTAGGCAACATATCAATACCGTCTACCAAAAAGGCTTCTTAAATTTCCTTGATATTGCATAGTCATTAAAGAGATACTATATAGCAACCCTAGGTCCTAGTATTATTTTAATATATATATTTTAAGTCTAAATATGTATGAGAACTTCTCGTACGTACTTAGATTTGCAATGAGACTACTGTTTCAATTAGACTCATAAAAGCTGCCTGCAAATTCTTCTGACTTAATTCCCAAATCGTATGTTTTTCTAGCTGCAAGTCGTGGATTCTTTCACAATAGGGGATAGGATCTGCCATTTTTTCATATCCAAGATAATCAGCCAATTCAAATATTTGCTCAGTATTATGCTCCCATTCCTTAGTGTTGATTTTATTAAAAACGAGCAAACTAATAGATTTTTTTAAGCCCAGAGTTTCGTTTAAATATTTATTTATAGATATTATATCTGCAACTTCATTGTTATGGCTTAAATCACTACATAAAAGTACATGAGCAGACAGTTCATTTAGTAAGTTACAATCCGATTTAGAAGTAGGGATAATTAAAAGATAATCATAATCTTGTTCTAGTTTAGGTAAAAAGTCTGCTAAATGATGAATATCCTTACTTTTGCGAGGCATATTTATCCAATCTATACCAAGTAGGGAAGTATTAATAGCTTTGATAATATCATCGCTGTTATTTATTTTATTATCTTGCTCATAATTAATTCCTAGCCAATTATATAGTTTTTCATTATGACCTATATCGATAATTAATACTCGATAACCTTCACGAACTAAACCACTAGCTAAGTTAAGTGTGATTGTAGTTTGACCTGATTTAGGATGGACAGAAGCTATAAAAATGTTTTTCATAAAAATTACTCCTTTTCCTTTTTAGAACTTGTCAGTTTGTTTTCTACTATTAATATTGTACTTTAAAAAAGAGCGATCCTCACTTTAAGTTTGTGAAGTTCGCTCTTATTTTTATTATTTATTAAAAACTTACTGTTCTAAGGTTGGACTATTAATTAGCACTAATAACCTACTTGCTATTTATGTCAACGGTGTAAACATAAAAATAGGTGATCTGCCTTCTTTTACTGCTTCAGGCTTAAAATCAAAATACTCAGGGTCTTCGTTTTCCATTTTATCTATAATATGCTTATATGTCCTTCTTTTCATTTCAGCGAGAGTTGTTCTAGACTTATTAAATGTTTTTGCAAAAGTAACTGCTTCTTCAAGAGTATTTTCAATACCTTCACATGCTTTGAGGATTACACCATTTTTTTCAAGTTCTGCTGCACCGACTCTGGCTCCTGTCCATTTCATTTTAATGAAAAGAGAGTAAGGCATAATCCTTTTCATCCACTCAATCATGGAAGGTGCAAACTGAATGCCGAGATCAACTTCAGGAAAACAAAAATAACCTCGGTCAGATCTCATGAATCTAAAATCACATGCACCAGCAAGCATTGCACCATTACCAAAAGCATGACCTGTAATTGCTGCTATTGTAGGAACTGGTGACATAAGCATAGCTTTAAAAACATCCCCTTCTCTGTATAACCACTTGCTTATGCTGGGGAAATCCTTTTCATTCTGTGCTTTCATCATCCATTCGAGATCAACACCTAGACAAAAATTCTTTGGATCACTTGATGTAAGTACTATAGCTTTAATTTCTTCATCAGCCAGTATCTCATCATAAGTAGTAAGCATTGCTTCCGCCCATTCAGGGTTGTGTCTGTTTTCGCCATCATTCATTGTCAGTATAGCAACTGTACCATCTTTTTCCCATTTTACTATAGCCATAAAATTCCCTCCTTGATATTTAAAAATTATTTTAGCTTTAAAGCTAGAATTACTTGTTATTTATACAATTTGATCCCAGCATTGTTGTAATATATATTAATAGTATTGGGTATCATATTTACTAATGTATCCTTTCTATAACAGTTAGATATGATACTGTTAAATATTAAATATATAACAAACTACATCTTTGCAATATAGTATAGCATAAATTATATTACATAATTATGTAATAAATTTTTGGCAAGATTATTTATGTAATATCATTCTACATAAACTTCAATTATATTACGAATAAATAAATTACGCTTATTAATTATTATATGTTGTATATGGTATAATAATATTAAAGATTTTCATCTTTTAGATATGAACATTGTGAAAGAATATCTTAATGAGGATTTTAATTTTAAGGAGGGCTATTATTTATGAGTTTACTACTCAATCCCAAGAAGTACAAAGATCGTAATTATCCTGACGAAAGGTCAAAAGAAATAATGCAGAAAACTATCGATTGGTTTGAAGAAAAAGGCCTAGCAAGGCAGAAAGAACAATACCATGATCGTGAATTCTGTTCAGATTTCCAGGAATTCGTAACAGAAGAGGGTCTTTTTGAAACACTTTTTCTTCCTGCAGGCTATGGTTCTGATCCAGATCAATACTATAGTACATACAGAATGTATGAGTTTTCAGAAATATGCGGTTTCTATGGTGGAGCATATTGGTATACTTATCATGTCTCAGCTTTAGGTTTAAATCCTGTTCTCTTAGGGGATAACGAAGAAGCTAAACATAAAGCTGCAGCAAAACTAAAAGATAATGCACTTTGTGCTTTTGGTCTTTCTGAAAAGGAACATGGTGCAGATATCTATTCTTCTGAAGTAAGTCTTACTCCTCAAGATGACGGGACTTATCTTGCCAACGGTACCAAATATTATATTGGTAATGGCAATGTTGCTAGCACAGTAACAGTGTTTGGTAAGTTTGCGGATACAGAAGAATATGTTTTCTTTGTAGTCGATTCTCAACATCCTAATTATGAATGCGTAAAAAACATTATCGATTCTAACCAACAGTTTGTTGCAGAATTCACTCTTAGCAATTATCCGATTACAGAAGCTGAAATCCTTTCAAGAGGTTCCAAGGCATGGGATGACATGTTAAATACTATTAACATTTGTAAATTCAACATCGGTTCAGGTGCTACAGGTATTGTAACCCACTCATTTTATGAAGCATTAAATCACGCTTATCATAGAAAACTTTATGGTCAAAGAGTAACTGACTTTGCACAAATAAGAAGACTCTTTTCCGATTCATGGCTTAGAATTATGGGTATGAAACTTTTTGGACTAAGAGCGACTGACTACATGAGATCTGCTAATGATGATGATAAAAGATACTTACTCTTTAACCCTGTCATGAAAATGAAAGTTGCTATGCAAGGTGAAGAAGTTCATGAGCATCTTTTTGATATAATAGCTGCAAAAGGCTTTGAAAAAGATATGTATTTTGAACAAGCAGTTACAGAACTTATCGGCTTCCCTAAGCTTGAAGGTACACGTCATGTAAATATGGCTTTAATCGCAAAACTTATTCCGAGCTATATGTTTATGCCGGCTGAATTTGAAGAAATAGGAAGAATTACTGATAATCGAAATGATGAATATTTGTTCAGAATGGGAAGAACAAGAGGATACGCTAAAACTAAATTCCATGATTTCAATCCAGCTTATGAAAGTCTTTCACATCTTCCTAATGTTAAAGTATTCATGGAACAGATTGAAGCTTATAAGGAATTCTTAATAGCTTCTGGTTCTGGACTTAATGAACAAATGTTAGATTTTGACTATCTTCTCTCAGTAGGGGAACTCTTTACCATGGTCGCATATGGTCATCTAATCATTGAAAGTGCTAAAATTGAAAATGTCAGTGATGAAGTAATGAACCAGATGTTCGACCTTTTCGTTAGAGATTTTTCAGCATATGCTGTTGAACTTTACGGAAAACCTCTTAATACAGATGTTCAGGTTGAGAAAATCGAGAAAATGATCAAAAGACCTGTTCCTAATCTGGAAGAATTCGACAAGGTTCTAAACGAAGAAGTTTATAGCCTAGTTGATGTTTATATTCAAAACCCATAAACAAATCTATTTATAAAAAACACAAAGGCTCCCTGTATTAATACAGGGAGCCTTTAGTCTTTTAACATTTTTTAATCTGCATACATTTCATCAATTATATCCTTATAATTTTCGTCAATCTGTTTCCGTTTTAGTTTCATGGTTGGGGTTAATTCTCCACTTTCTTGGGTTAGTTCATCTGTTAAGAAAGCGTATTTTTTTATCTTTTCAACTCGGCCTAAAGATTCAGTGCGTTGTTCTATAATTTCATCATATAATTTAATTACTTCTGGTTTAGATATCAAATCTTCGCGCGATTTAAATTCGATGTTATTTTTTTGACAATAGTCTTCAAGAACGGCAAAATTAGGAACAACTAGTGCAGATATGAATTTTTTACCTTCACCAATAGTAACAAACTGTTCGATGAAAAGCTCTTCACCAAATAGCATTTCTATCTGTTGTGGTGATATGTTTTTACCACCAGCTGTGATAATAAGATCCTTGATACGATCGGTTATTGTAATATAGGTTAAAGTATCACCATCTTTTTCCTCGACATCAATAACCCCGACATCTTGAGTTTTAAACCATCCATCACTAGTGAAACATTCTGCAGTCGCTTCAGGGTTGTTGTGATAGCCAATCATACACATTCCGCCCTTGATTTGTATCTCATCCTCATCTGATAATCTAAACTCACACATGGGAGCTGTAGGGCCACATTTCCCAATTCTGGCATTATCACTATAACCGATACATACTGGGAAAAACTCAGTAAGTCCATACCCTTGTGCAATATTAATACCAAAAGCTAAGAAAAACTCGTTAACATCTGAGGAAAAAGCTGCACCACCTACATGATACAGATCACAATTCTCAGTTCCTAGGGTTTCACGCACTTTTTGCATTATTAGTTTATCAGCAAGTGAATGTTGTGCAAGTAAAAAGCTACCTGACTTTTTACCTGCCATTTTGTTGCGATATACTTCTAATGCAACTCTTTCAGCCCAAATAAAAAGTTTGCTTTTCAGAACAGGTCCAGTTTTTAAGCCCTCCTGAATAGTACCATAAACCTTTTCCCAAATTCTAGGCACACTAGTCATGAAATGCGGTTTTATTTCAACCATTACATCTAAAAAGTCTTTTGGGTCAGAACAATAAGCAAGACGTATCCCTACTGTCATACAACCATATGACCACATTCGCTCGAAAACATGGCTAAGAGGTAATATAGCAAGCGATGTATGCCCAATGCCTGCATGAGGAAATCGTGTTTGACCTGGATACAAACCACTCATAAAGCTTCGGTGAGTATGTATAGCACCTTTAGGTGGACCTGTAGTTCCAGATGTATAGATTAAGGTTAATATATCATCAGTTTTAGCATCATCTAGGCGTTTCTTTAGGTTTTCATCTTGTGGTGCCTTTCTTCCCATATCGAGGAAATCTTGGAAATACATGCTATCATCACCTGTAATTTTAGTTTCAGGTTCAAATACAATAATTTTCTTTAAGTAAATATTAGTAGCAATTATTTCTTTAGCTTTGTCGTAGTGTTCTTGATTGCCCACAAATATTATTTTGATTTTAGCATCATTAATAATATATTCTGCCTCGTCAACAGAATTTGTTGCATAAATTGGTACTGAAACACCACGATTAGTTAAAATGCCAAGATCAGCAATTGCCCATTCAATACAGTTTGCTGCAAATACCCCTGCCATTTCACCTACATCTAATATGTCCATTTCTAAAAGTGCTTTACCAACTGCACTTATCTGTTCCCCCACCTCTTCCCATTTTAGTGATACCCACTCCCCATTAACCTTACCCGTCAGAGCTTCATGCCCGGCAAACTCTTCGGATCTTTGAAGCATTGCATTTGCAAGTGTTTTGTTTTTTTCGAAATAAGCTGCCATTCTTTTGTCCCAGTCCGGAGCATGATTCGGTATTATTTTCGACATAATCCCCCTCCTAAATATAGAATAATGACAATAAGTAATCCTTTATGTATAATATTGATTTTATCACAAAATAATTATTCCGAATCGTATTATTTCATTATAATATTATTAACTCGTGTAATTTATTATTAACAACGGTTATTTCTTCGTAATTTTTACTTATGTCATATGATAAATAGCAACATTTCTGTAATTCACACATGATTTGCAATACTTAAAAACCTAACTCTAACTTTTCAACTTAAAAAGTCTTTCCATAAAGCTTATTATTGTTTATTATAGTTAGGTATTAAGGATGTTTAGTTTATTTCTGGCTATAAGCTTGCTTAAATTAAACATTAAGAAACAAAAATAATCTTTTAGTGTATTAGGAGAAGTATTTAATGAAATTAATCAGGAACATAAGTTGTTTAATTGTACTAATTTACTTGACATTTAATATAAATCCGGCATCAGCTAGTATTAATTCTTATCCTATAACAAATGGTAAGGCAGTAATTTTAATGGATGCTAATTCAGGTCGAGTGCTATATGAACGTAATAGTAATCAACAACTTCCACCTGCTAGCCTAACTAAGATAATGACCGCCCTACTTGTAGTTGAAAATGGAGAGCTCGGGGAAATAGTAACTGCAAGTGAATATGCAGCCGAAACTCCCGAATGCACAATATATTTAGAACCTAATGAAACACTAACTAGAATGGATTTGCTATATGCTGCCATGCTTCCTTCTGCAAATGATGCTTGTACTGCATTAGCGGAAAGCATATCTGGTGCTGAGACTAGCTTTTTACAATTAATGAACCAACGTGCTAGTGACTTAGGATTAAAAAAGACCCATTTTCTTAATACTCACGGGTTAGAAGCAGAAGGACATTATAGTTCTGCTTATGATCTAGCCTTTCTAACTAAAGAAGCTTTATCTTATCCTCTTTTTACCAAAGTGACATCAACACAAAAGAAAATCATACCTTGGGCGAGCAGAGATGATGAAGACCGGATTTTATTTAATCAAAATCGTCTTCTTGCTCGTTATGATGGTGCGGTAGGCGTGAAAACGGGTTATACTAAACAAGCGGGTAACTGTGTAGTTGCTGCTGCACAAAGAGGAGACATGCTATTAATAGCTGTTTCAATGAATTCTCCTACAGTTTATGATGATTTAACACAAATGCTAGACTATGGTTTTGACAATTATAAAATTGTAACTCTAGGCAAAACGGATGATAAATTAGGAGAGATAAAAGTTCTGAAAGGTGATACAACTAGTGTTAAGGTAAGCGCTGCGGATAATCTTACTGTAGCAGTTACCGATGAAGAAGCATTACATCTTACTTATGTTGTAAATCTAGAACCAACCGTGACAGCCCCAGTTAAACAAGGTGAGATATTAGGGACATGTAGGCTTTACTTAAAAGGGGAACCGATAAGAGATATTAATGTTTTGGCTAACCAATCAATTGGTCTTAAACCTTCAATAATTGCAACTCTTAGTTCAAATACCCTAACTTCTAAGTGGGGTTATACATTAACAGGATTAGCGATATTTCTCATAATATATCTGAATCGTAAAAAACTGGAAGACAGCTTCAAGCATTTGCTTCTGTTTTTGCTTCGCAATAAAGTTTCCAGTCATTCTAAAGACAAGCAATTCTAACCATATAATCCTTTTTTAAATAGCCCTATATAAATGTATAAGGGATATTATTAAAGCGGTAGGGGAAGGGAATATCTGAATGACCTTTCCTACTTTGCATTGCATCTACTACAGTAGATGCATATAATAAAGGAAAGTTATAGTAATTGACGAATTATACAACATAATGAACCAACTATAATTTTAGATGTAGGTTGTTCAAAACCTATATTATATAGGTAATAAAAAACAATGTTAAACAAGAGAGGAGACCAAAATTGCTGAAAAAAGCAGTTCCTTTAAGCTCTCTACCTATAGGAGAACCAATAGCCCAAAGTATATTTGACGGACGAGACCGCTTACTTTTAAAACAAGGTTCAATATTAACCCAGAGTTTTATAGCCAGGTTAGAGTCTAATGACATCGATTCAGTATTTATAGCAGTTGAGATAAAAGAAACGCCAAAAAACAAAGCTAAATCTATTAAATCTAAATTTATCCCTCCTAATTTTCATACTCTTTATGATGAATTGCTATATGAACAAGATAGAATAGAATTACGGGGCAATTATATAAAACCGATTCAAACAGAATTGTTAACAGAAATTAATGGTCTTATAGAACTAATAAAGATAGATCCAGAGATGTCATTAGACTTCTTTATGAAAATGAAAAGTTCTCAGACAGATTACCAATACGATACCCATCATGTTAACAGTGCCATACTAGCAATCCTCATAGGGATTTGGTTAGACTTAGACAGCAGATTACTTAAAGAAATTACAGTCACTGCTATGCTGCATGATATAGGTGAAACGCGAATTCCCCCTGATATATTAAAAAAACCTGGCAAATTAAATGATAGTGAACTAAATATAGTAAAGACTCACCCGACATTAGGTACACAAATATTAAGCAAAACCGATTGGATCAATAATAGGGAACTATATGGCGTTCTAACTCACCATGAACGTTTAAATGGACAGGGATATCCTTATAATCTTCTAGGTTCAAAAATAACTATCCATTCTAGAGTGACAGCAGTTGCTAGTATATTTAATACAGCTACTACAGATAGACCATATTCAAGGGCTAAAAACATAATTGATATTCTCCTAGAGCTAAGAAATCGTTCTTTCGGGGAATTAGATAGTAAAGTCACTAGGGTTCTGTATGATAAAATTTTAGAATATCTACAAAAGAACGAGAAAATTATATTACTTAATAATGGAGATAAAGGTCATTTAAAACGAATAAATATAAAAGGTCCTAAATTATTAATCACTGGAGAAAATGGAGTATATGACCTAGATGACATTAATGCTCCTAAGATTATAAGTATCTCTTAATAGCCATTTATAATTATTCAGCCATAAAACCCTAGCTAATTTTATAACAAAACAAAACTTTGAGGAGAATGAATTATGACATTACCCCTGACTGGGATACGTATATTAGATTTGTCTCGTTACCTGCCCGGGCCATTCTGTACCCAGCTGCTGGCGGACTTCGGAGCAGAAGTAGTCAAAATAGAACAACCAGGAGTAGGTGATCCGGGAAGGCAACTGGCTCCAGTTGTAAATGGGATGAGTACCCGATTCTACACCGTCAACAGAAACAAGAAGAGTATTACTCTGGATCTCAAAAAGGCGGAGGGTCAGGAAGTCTTCAAGAAACTGATACCCCAATTCGATGTAGTCATTGATCAGTTTCGGGCTGGTTTTATGGATGACCTTGGAATCGGTTATGAGGTTCTAAAGAATATCAATGATAGGATTATATTTTGTGCTATCAGTGGCTATGGCCAAGACGGTCCCATGTATGCTACAGCCGGGCATGATTTGAATTACTTAAGTTATGCTGGTGTAACCGGAACGACTGGAAGTCGTCAAGGGGCACCGGCTATGTCTGGAGTGCAGATTGCAGATATTGCTGGCGGGACTATGTATGCGGTAATTGCGATACTGATGGCCTTGGCCGCCCGGGAAAAGACGGGACAAGGGCAAATGTGCGATGTTTCCATGCTAGATGGAGCCGTGAGCCTTCTGGCGTACACCATGGGAGAATGGTCAGGAAATAGTCTAATACCGGGGATTGGTGATGGTGTACTGACCGGCGGGTATGCATGTTACAATATCTACGAAACTAGGGATAAGAAACATGTAAGTATTGGAGCAATTGAAATAAAATTTTGGGAAGGATTCTGTGAAAAACTAGATCGTTCACAATATATAGCTCAGCAATGGGAAAAAGCTCAGCAGAAAGAAATGATTGATGATATTGCTGATATAATGAAACAAAAAAATCGTGATGAATGGGTGGAATTTTTCGCAGAAGATGATATTTGTTTTTCCCCGGTACTTGACTTGCAGGAAATGAGTGAACATCCCCAGGTTCAGGCTCGGCAGATGGTTGAAAAAATTCCTGATCCGAGTGGTTCTGGCAAGACAATCGCTTTAACTGGAATTCCCTTTAAACTTTCAGCAACTCCAGGTCAGATGGTACTCAACTTTCCTGGTTTAGGAGAACATAATGAAGAAATCTACTTGGCCGCAGGCTATAGTGCAGAGGAAATTGAACAACTGCACAGCAGCGGTATCATTTAATTAAATATTATCGCCCAAGGCAATTTAATAGAATGAGATGGTCTTCCCTTGAATGAAATGAAAACTAAGCACTTGTTTTTTCTGTTTCTTCATGGAGCTGTGTGTTTGGTCGATCCTTTACAAAAAAGAAAATGATCACCACAGAAATTAAAATGCATACAGAAAGAACACCAAATTGAAATCGGATAGCCGTTTGATTAGCTATTTTACCAATGCCGTCTAGTACAAGTGGAGATAAAAACTGTCCTGAAAATATAAAAGCAGTTGAAACTGCGATGGCTTTGTCAGTCTGGTGTATTTTGACCCTATTCAAAATCTTTATGGTAAGAGTAGGAAATAACGCACCTTGTGCAAAACCGATAAAACACACGCTAGTCATGAGTACTGGCACACTGTTTGTAAATGACATAAATGAAAAGGATAGCCCCATAGCGAGAAGCATCACCGGAATAAGAAACCTGTTTAATATTGATTCGATTTGAACGAGTAACAAACTCGTAACCATCCCACCAATCGTAACAAAGGAAATAACTGCACCAGCAAGTGCAGGTCCTCCCAAACTAGTTTGTTCTAAATAGAGAGCCATGTTGGTCGCTACAGCGTAATGAGCTAACATAATGGCACCCATTCCAAGCGAATAGCCATAAACAGTCAATGGGATTTTTAATTTTTTCTCATGCTGTGGAGGTTTTCGAATTTCTTCCTTTGGTAAATAGAAGAACACCAATACAAAAATAACCAGACCTAGCAGATAGACGTAAAAGGGCAGTTGCCATCCTAATGTTGCGAGCCCTCCTGCTAATAACATGGTAATAATACCCCCGAAGTTACTGAAACCAGCATTGTAGCCCATCATCTTCGTTCGTTCTATCCCCGTAAAATAATCATAAATCAGGGACTCTGATAAAGGCATGAGTACTCCAACACCAGCTCCTAAAACCAGCCGAAACAAGATAAGTAATTCAATTGTGGGCATAAATTGCGGTCCAATACCGCCGATTAAGTAGATGACTAATCCAAACAAAACAATTGTACGTTTAGATAATTTAGTCGTTAAATAACTTGTTAAAAATGTAAAAGGTATAATCGAGAGTGCTGGTGCCGTTAAAATTAATTTAATCATCGTTGGACTTGCATCGGGAAAAGCTTTTGCAATTACCCCAAGAGCAGGTGAAATTGCGGCGCCAGCCATAACTGTTGCCATAGAAATAGAGATAATAGTCGGTTTGAGCATTTTGTTATTAATGAAAATCACTTCCGTTCAAGAGTATACGATTTGCTTTATATCCGATTCTTATAATCAATAAGCAATAATCAATAAGCAATATTAGATGTTTTTGATAAAAGAATCAAGTCTTACAAGCTGACAGTTAGAAGTGATTCCCAATTAGCCTAAAAATTTCAGTATAGATTATCAACCAAGTGCTTTTTCAGAATCCTTATAGTTATTGAATAAGGAAAAAATAATCAAACCAGTCCATATAATGATAAAAGCTATTAAATGCATAAAAGAGAAAACCTCATGGAATACGAATATTCCTAATAATAAACTAATGGTAGGATTAATATATTGCAGAAATCCTAGTAATGATAATGGTAAATATTTAACTGCCCGGGCAAATAAAACTAACGGAATCGAAGTAACAAGACCAGTACCTACAAGTAGAAGAGCAATAACTGGTTCATTAATACTAAAAACACTTTGATCATTACTATGCAAAAAACATAGGTAAATAAGCGAGAAAATAGCCATAACAGCACTTTCCAGAATAAGTCCGGTTATAGGTTCAACATTGACCATTTTTTTGATAAGTCCATACATGGCAAAACTAAACGCTAATATTAAAGCTACCCAAGGAACCCCTCCATAATTATTAGTTAATATAAACACTCCGATAAATGCCAAAGCACAAGCGATGATTTGCCAGATGTTTAACTTTTCCTTTAAAACAACGACCGCTAACAATATGCTTACAAGAGGATTAATATAGTAGCCTAAACTAGCCTGAATAACAAAGTTGTTATTTACTGCCCATATATAGGTATACCAGTTCAGTGAGAGAATTATAGCCGCAGAAATAATACCGAAAACTTTAGTGGGATGTTTGGAAATACGTCGTATTTCTATAATAGTGTTTGGTATTTGCTTGGAAAAAAATTGTAGTAATAATAAGAATATTAAGCACCAAGTAATTCGATGGGCTAGTATCTCAAGTGGGTCAACTGCTTGTAACAGCTTCCAATATATTGGCAGTATCCCCCATAAAAAATAGGCACCACTTGCATAAATAATTCCTGTAGTGTGATTATTGTTTTGATGTATATTCACGGCGATTCTCCATATATTTATAATTTATTAAAATTTGCCAAAATAAAAGGGCAGGTGATAGGTCTGCCCTTTTGGCAATTTAATTTAAACTTACAGGAACATTTAGCAACCTTTAAAATTAGCTTCCCGTCGCTCGACAAAGGCTTGTACACCTTCAGCAGCATCCTGACTAGTCATTATAGGCATTAAATCAGGCAACAATCTTTCCATGGCTGCTTTAGTACCTTGAACTCTCGCAATACGAGCTGATTTCAAAGCTGCTTGAACTGCTAACGGAGCCTGCTTAGATATTTTAAGAGCAAATTCTAAAGCTTTATCAAATTGCTTACCCGGTTCAGTTATTGCTTGAACTAATCCCAAACGATATGCTTCCTCGGCACCTATCTCATCACCAGTCAATAAATATCTCATAGCATTACCCCAACCAATTTCTTCAAACATTCTGACTGTAGCACCACCAACAGGATAAATTCCTCTTTTTACCTCAATTTGAGCTAAACGCAAATCAGACGCTGCCACCCTAATATCAGCAGTAAGTAGCATTTCAAATGCAAATGTATAAGTAATACCTTGTGCTGCCATCAATAGTGGTTTTGACAAACGTCTATCTTCATCTAGACCAAAAGGATCAATCGCATCTTCTGGTATGTCAGGCATTTTGCCATCAGCAAATAATGGAGCCCATTGTACCAAATCTAAGCCTGCTGAGAAATGATCACCATGAGCAAAAAGCAATCCACAGCGGAGTTCCGGATCACTGTTTAAACGTCCATAAGCATAGGCTAACTCCCAATACATATCAACATCTAAAGCATTTCTTTTCTCTGCGCGATCTAATCCCATTAACAAGACATGACCTTCTTTTTGAACAGATATTTTTGACTTACTCATTAACCTTCCCCCTTTTAAATAGCAATTCACTTGATATCCGGATTGACATTTTCCTTAAATTAAGTATATAGCTATAACTATGATAGCTCTTTTTATTGCGAGTTGGAAGTTATTATATAATAGAAGCAAGCAAAAACTTCAAAAATTTAGGATTATAAATAAGTTGGATGGGCTACACTTAATAAGACAGATTTCTACTTAACATAGGAAGACAAGGGGACAGGGCATTTGTCCCAAAAACAGTTGGGAAGTCTTACAAAAGACAAGGGGACAGAGTAATTGTCATGCCTAAATCTTCAGTTTTAACTTTTGTGAAATTTCTTAAATAAAACAATTACTTAATTTCCTAACAGTTTTGATTTATGTTCATAAGATTTCAGTTAAAGCTTCCATAATGAAAAACTAAAAACTAGGAATGGATTAGTTACTATAAATATATAAACTAATCTCATCTCATACTACAGATACCGGATTAGGATTAAATTTATTTTTATCAGCTACTTGAAAGTTATTAGATCTGTTTGTGGGGTTTCGCGATGAAGAAAATGATGATAAAAGCCTAGTTTTTGAAGATTTCAAAGCCTATCAGATAATTATGCTATGTATCAGGTTTTTAAACTAGGTGTTGGGAACATTAGTTAATTATAATAGTTAGACAA
>DASRMR010000024.1:0-3111 GCA_035647815.1 Syntrophomonadaceae bacterium | reverse complement strand
GAGCGGATTAGGTTTTAATCCGTTCTGCTTTTTTTGTGGATTAATTCTTTGTTGTATATAATTATATCGCTTAAAATTCCCAAAGCATCAAGTAATTTATAGGTTAGGCCAGCCTGCTCCTTTAAATCTGTTTTATTCATCTTCTTGTCAATCAATAATTTCCACAGCTTATCATAGCTAATAACCATAAAGGGCACACCTCCAATTATGTAAAATAATGTTAAGAAAATTATGTCATATTACCAAACGAAATAAAAAGAAAACCTTACATCATTGCAAGGTTTACATGGCTAAAACAATGTTTATTAAAACAAATAGTATTGGTAAGTACATTGACAAACCTCATAAACACTGTGGTTAAGTCATTTCATATCGCATAACTTACTATCGTTTACTGTTTTTACTACATTGGGGACATTTTGATCTAACCCCAAACAGTGCACACTTTGGATGCGATTATATAACAAGACATTTTCTACTTTTATAAATATGCTAGTAGAATTGCCAAGAGGCAGCGATACTTTATGGATAAATATGCTTATCATGCACTATTTGATAAACTAAAAGGGAGGTAATATTAAGTAGAAAAAGGCTCAGATCTCATTGACTTTTGCTGGAATGAATTAAGTATTGAAAAATCAAATGAAACGATTGATTAATTTTCAAATTCGTATTATCCATAGGCCTATTAAATATCAAAGCAAGATTGGTGGAAATTGTTCCTGAATCAGATTCCAATGCAATAATATGTTTTTTAACAACATTTTAACAGCTTTGCTTGTAATACAGGCTCCATTTCTTAAACCTTGAAATACGGTTAATACGGTTAACAAACTAACCCTACAATCTCTTGACCATCAACCGAATTACCTTATACCAGCATGGTAAACAACCTGGTCGGCATGTTATGGAAGAAATTTAGTCTATAGGTTAAATGGTGTTAGATACTACGATTCAAACAAAAAACCTCCCGAAGGAGGCTTTAAATATCTAATTAAAATTTAATTGATACAAACTTATATTATTTTTCTATTTCCCTTTTTATTTTTTCTATTTCATCCAAAGATAATTCAGTAGCTTTAGCTATTTTGTCTAAAGGAAAATCTAAACGCAAAAGGTTTTTAACAGTTTTTCTCTTTTCCTCGGCTCTTCCCTTTTCCATACCTTCTTTAATCAACTTTTCTGCTATTGTCATAATATCTTCACTCCCTTCCAAGGAAATATCTTTTACTGCTTGATAAATGTCTTCAAAAGTTAGGTCATCTCTAACATTCATTATATATCTTATATAGGTTTCGAAATACTCTATGCCTTTAGTTTGTCTTTCTAGTTTTTCCGAGGCTATAATAGCTTTTTTTATTACCTCAAGAATTTCTTCTTGGTCTTGCCCAAATATTGCTTTTAATATATCCAAAAATATCTTTAGTTTAGTATTACCCTTTATTTCTTCATCCCCATAAGGTGATAAATCATATAGGATATATTCATATTGAGGGATATGTTTAATTATTTCCCCTGGCAGTTCTTCTATCCCTTCAATCATTTTAATAAACTTCTCATCTATTTGCCACCTTTTTGCCCCATGATAAATGACAATTGGGATTATTAGAGGTAGTTTATCACTTTTCTCTTTATTAATTTTAGTTTCCCATATCTTTATCATGTATTTTAATAGTTGCAATGGTGTTTGGTTAGATATGTAGCTTTTATGTTCAAATAGGAAATAAATAAAACTTTCCTGGTTGTTTATGTTGGCCTTAAATAATAGGTCGGAAAAATTCTCTGTTAAATCTTCGTCTATAAAAGTATCTTTTTCAGTTTTCAAAGTATCTAAATTTATTAGGCTAAGTATTTCGGACGGTAAATAATTTTGCAAAAAGTCTTTAGTAGTCTCTAAATCGCTTAAAGTTTCCTTGAAAAACTTATCATGAGGTTGTGTTATTATGCCCATAATTCACCTCTTCTTAGTTTACTATTCTTCACTTATTATACCATAGTTGATTTCTCTAGCACCCATCTTTTTATCGTGGAGAACGATTGCGACCAAAGGAAGCAATGGTTCCCCAAAATCGAAATCGAAACTGCTAGGACTGGAGATGAAACCTATCTACATAACAAAATAGAGAAAACAAGATCTGCGTCCGAGGGCCAAAGTGACATCACTTAAAATGACTTAAAGGGTTTATATAACTCTTATTCTAGGACGTGCCAAATCGTAGCGGAGGGAACCCGAAGGGCACTTACTATAATAATACTTATGTTATACCGTAACGAGCAAACTCTACTAAAGATTGTCCACTTTCATCATTATCACCCCAATAAAAAAGCCCCCTGCCATAAGCAAGGAGCTTTTTCGTTCCTTAACCAGTTATTACTGGTCTTATAGTATCATCACCATCATAATTCGGTGGATTAACTATAGGTTGTACTCCACCGCCTTTAGGTGCTCCCATACGAACCTCTATATCTATTTCATCACAATTGTTAGCAGGGTTAATATCTGGGTATTGTTCAAAATCAACTTCAAACATTATCGGGTTACCATGTTCATCTAAAGCAGGAATACAGCCTTTTACTCTGTAAATACCCGGCTGAGTTACCTTGAACGAAAAACTATTTTCCATAGCTTCTTGACCAGAAGCCTTAATAAATTTAAAATCTTCTTTCTTTATTCCATTGGCTTCAAAATAACCATCAGCTTCAAAAAGCACCCTATGCTCCATTTTGATATCACCTTCTAAAGTAACCGAAGGATGAACATAACCTATATCTAGTGGTATTTCCCAAAACGGTTGTCTGGGAGCAAGTTTAACTGCTATGTCTAAGCCATCAGGCTGTACGGTAATTATCATAATGTTGTTATCTTGATTTAACTCTGAACTAGGTGTTGCACCGTCTACATTGGCTCTAAATACTAGTCGGTTCTCCTTACCAAAGTCTGGGACGGTAACGGGTATAGTAAATTCTTTAGATTCTCCTTTAGCAAGGCTTATATCACCTTCTAGCCATAATGGACTATCCCATCCTGCCCCATACCAAGTACAAGCGAAATTAGTGATATCTTCCTCACCTTGATTATGTAAGGTTACTGGAATGTTTATCATTTCCCCT
>DASRMR010000023.1:0-15489 GCA_035647815.1 Syntrophomonadaceae bacterium | reverse complement strand
CCTATGCTTTCACTAGCAGTAATAGCTTTAGCTTCAGGTTTAGCTGTTATAATATCTATGATATGCGGCAAAGGTTTGGCTACTCTGGTACCAAAGGCTTGGGCTGCTAATATAGGATCTGTAATTTTAATTATTATTGGGGTTTATTTTATACTCGGGGCTTTTAAAAAAGGTATAAAAGATATCGAACATGATGAAGAAAAACCATTATTAAGTTTTAACATACGTCCATTAGGAATAATTATTCAGATACTAAAAGAGTCTACTAGTGCAGATTTTGACTCTTCAGGAGTTATAAGCACTAAAGAAGCTTTCTTCTTAGGGCTTGTTCTAGCTTTAGATGCTTTAGGGGCAGGAATTGGTGTAGCTATGTCTGGTTTTAGTATTTTATCTACAGCCTTAGCCGTAGGTATGTTAAAATTTATATTAGTGAATATGGGAATTTTTTTAGGTGGCATTATGAGTAATTCTAGACTAAAAACAGTATCTGCTCTTATTCCTGGTGTAATACTTATAACCATTGGTCTATTAGGATATATTTAATGATGGGTGGTTTTTATGAAGATATTAGGTTTAACCGGAGGCATAGCTAGTGGAAAGAGTACTATAGCTCAATTTTTCAAAGAATTAGGTGCATACATAATAGATGCGGATAAAGTTGCACATCAGATAATTGAGCCAGGTAATCCAGCTTGGAAAGATGTTATAGAACATTTCGGGGATGACATCTTAAATAGTGATTCAACTATAAATCGTGAAAAATTGGGGAATATAGTTTTCGGCAATCCCGAATTATTAGATGATTTGAATAAGATAACACATCCACGCGTAATGGAACGGCTTAAAGATGAACTACAATGTATAAAAACTAATAAATCTAATGCTACTGTAATTATGGAAGTACCATTACTTTATGAAACGCATTTAGATAGATTATGTGATTTAGTTGTAGTAGTCTGGGTTGACCGTTTTACCCAGATAGATAGGCTGATGGTAAGGGATAACATTAGTGAAGAAGCAGCAATTAAAAGAATAGATTCTCAAATGGATTTAGATGAAAAAGCTAAGAAAGCTGACTTCGTAATTGATAATAGAAAAACTATAAAAGAAACGCAAGATATGGCAACCAAATTTTACAATGAAACAAATAGCATGCCGTAAAATAGAATAGTATTAAAGAGACTTTATCTGGGGGTATGTTATGAAAATTCATAAAAAGAGCAGGTTACCAGTAGCCGTTTGGTTGGTGATAATATTATTCTTAATCATAGTCTTAACCTTTCCAAAATGGATTACCATATTTTATCCCCAACCCCATCGAGATATAATCTTTTCGACTGCTTATAAGCATGATGTTGACCCATATCTAGTATTTGCAATTATTAGAGTAGAAAGCAAATATCAGGTTAATGCACAATCTTCAGCTGGAGCGATGGGTCTTATGCAGATTATGCCAGAAACAGCCCAATGGATTGCTAAGCAGCAAAATATTGATGATTTTGATTTGGAGGACTTGTATGATGCCGAAATAAATATAAATTTTGGCATATGGTATATTAGCAACCTGACACAAGAATATAAAGAACCCCCGTTAATTATTGCGGCCTATAATGCCGGGCGAGGGAGAGTAAATGATTGGCAAAATGATGAGATATGGGATGGCAACCGCAAGGAAATAGGAAAAATACCTTTTCCCGAAACCAGAGATTATGTAAAAAGTGTACTTAAAAACTATGAAGCTTATAAAGCCATATATTTATAAAATATCGTGGCAATGGGGCTATTAGTTTCGCGATTAAAATGTAAAGAATAGTAAAAAAAGGAATATAATTGATCAACATATAATATAATGTCTCCAAGGCTAGTCCAAGTTAAAAGGAGGCATTATTTTGTTTGTAACTTTAAAAAGAATAGCACTAGTTAGTTCTCTAATAGGACTAATCGTCCTAGTAGGCGGTATTATATATTATAAAAACTTAGCTAATTATACAGCTAGTCTAGATACTAGACCATTTAATATGGGCCTAGTAGGTACAGTTGAAACCTTCGAGCCGGCACTAATAACTAATCATGAAGAAAAATTAGTAGCCTCTTCCATGTATGAAGGGCTAGTAGTTTATGATGAGGCCGAAAAGCTTATCAAGCCATGTTTGGCTAAAAGCTGGAAGTATGGAGCAGATGGAAAAAGCTTAATATTAACTTTAAAGAGTAATGTTAAATTCCATAATGGCAAACCTTTTACAGCTCAAGATGTAAAAGATGCATGGGAAAACAGCTTTTCTACTACTAAAGATTGGACAAATGTGAGTTTGTTTATGTCAATAAGTGGTACTAGTGATCGCTTAGAGGGAAAAAATGCTGATATTTCTGGAATAGTGGTGGTAGATAAAACCATGCTAAAAGTAGTTTTTGATGAGCCTAATGCAGCATTTATATCTATGTTAACTAATCCAGTATTTTGGGTTTACGATATTGAAGATAAGGTAGAAAATAGGTCTGGAACCGGACCATTTATTTTCAAAGAGAAAAAAGAGCCTAATCAGCTATTATTATTAAGAAATGAAAAATACCATGTGGAAAGACCTCGTATAGCAGCACTTAACATAAAGTTGTATCAAGATAACTTAGAAGCTTTTGGGGAATATAAAAACGGTAAGCTTGACTACCTAGATGAAGTTCCCTTAGCGGAGATTAAGAATGTTAAAAACAGTGATAAATACAAACCATATTATATTGATAAACCTTTACTAGAAATATATGCATTAGGTTTTAATGTTAACCAAGAACCATATACAGGTGATTATCTATTACGCAGAGCCCTTAATTATGCCATAGATCGCAAAGCTATAGCGGAGGAGGTCTTTGGTGGTACATATCGTCCTGCTCGGGCAGTATTGCCAGTAGGGATCAATGCTTATAATACAGAAATGCGGGGCTATACTTATGACCCGGAAAAGGCTCGACTCTTACTAGAAGAAGCCGATCACCCTATGGGTGAAGGTTTAAAACCTATTATCATAACTTATAATAATGATGAAGGACATAAAATGATAGCCGAGTCTATTGCACAACAATTGATGGAATTAGGATTACAAGTAAATATTCAGGCTATGGACTGGGAATATTATAAGAAGCAATTAGGTAAAATGGAAATAGATTGTTTTAGATTAGGGTGGTATGCTGATTATCCTGATGCAGATAGCTTTCTTTACAGTCTATACCATAGTTCTAAAATAGGAATTAGCAATTATTCTAATTATCATAATCCCCAAGTAGATAAAATACTAGATGCAAGTCGTGCAGAAAATAAAAGTCAACAAGAAAGAATTAAACTATTAAAAAGGGCTGAGGAAATAATCGTTGATGATGCCCCTAACTTATGGCTCTTTCAGAAGCAAGCTAATAAATTAATCAGTAAAGATATAAACAAACTTGAAGTTAATAGTATGGGAATGTTGAATTGGCATGAAATTGAACTTTTAAAGCCTTCTATAGATGAAGAAACATCTGATCCGGATAATCCAGTGAAAAACAAGGTGTGATGAAATAGTTTAATTCATGTTTTGATTAATTTCTCATCATAAGATATAAGAGCAAAGAAAAAGGATTGAGTAGTTAAAATTACTCAATCCTTAAAAATTGTTTAAACTATATTATTCACCGGTATAAGTAGGTCTTCTTCCTTCGAGAAATGCTTTCATTCCCTCAGTTTGATCGGAGCCAGCAAATAGCAATGACCATATTTTTTGTTCATGTTCTAGCCCAGCATCTAATGAATTATTCATGGCATAATTCATCGCTTTTTTAGCGGTGCGAAGTGCAGCAGGGCTCTTACGGCCTAGTGCTCTTGCTAGTCTAAAAGCTTTGTCCTCTAATTCTGCTAATGGAACTAATTGGTTAACTAAGCCGATTTCAAAAGCACGCTTGGCATCAATAATTTCACCAGTTAAAATCAGATATCTTGCATGGCTCCAGCCAACAGCAAGACCAAGGCGTTGGGTTCCTCCCCCACCTGGTATTATACCGAGGTTAATTTCTGGTTGTCCAAAAATTGCATTATCAGCCGCGATGCGAATGTCGCATGCTAGAGCAAATTCAGTTCCTCCACCTAGTGCTGGACCAGCAATAGCAGCAACATAAGGTTTAGGAGATGATGCAATCATGTTCATTATACCATGAGCACCTTCAATGAATTCTTCCATTTCCTGTGGACCTGCTTCACTCATATAAGGTATGTCGCCACCAGCTGAGAAGACTGTTTCACCACCAGTAACAACAATTGCCTTGACTTCAGGATCTTGGTTAAATTGTGTAAAAGCAGCAGCAAGTTCTCGTACCGAATCAGTGTTGGTAGGATTCATTGCTTTGGCATTATCTAATAAAACAGTGCCTACTCCTTCTTTTTTTGACAACTTCACAAGTTTATACTCCATGATAACCCTCCTATTAATTTTAGTTAGCAGTTATTTTAACAAATTACAACTGTCGATACCTAGTATCAATTTATAATTCCCCCCCTTATTATCAATTGTAATTTAAATACAGTAATATTCTGCTATTATAACTATATTATTGAATAAGTATAGTTTCAACTGTTTTCAATTATTAAAATTAGTTAGTACAATTATTTAAACTAGAAATTGATCATTAAAACATAACTTCACGGTTCATTATATTAACAAATAATCCTTATATACCCTATTTGACATAATTCGTTATCGTGTTGTATAATACCTTTTGATAGAGAAGTTTAAATTATTTAAAAAACATGTCGGAGTGGTGGAACAGGCAGACACGTACGCTTGAGGGGCGTATGCCGCGAGGCGTGAGGGTTCAAATCCCTCTTCCGACACCATCTTTAGCCACACAAAAGTTATAGTTTAATGTAATTATAAATCTATATCTATGTACGATAAAATAGCCGTTATAATATTAGCTGCTATTTTTTTATCCGAATTAATAGATAGGGCATATATTATTTAGCTAACAAACTCCTATTAGGTTTATAATATTCTATAGTGTTAACCATTTTTTGACTGGATGGAAAGATAATTGAGTGTTGGGGTATAATATAAAAGGCGTGACATAAGGTTTGTAAAATGGCAAACTAGCTGAACATTTAATAACTTAGTAGCAAAAACAGACTGAGAAGCTTCCAGTTTTAAGCTAAGCTAGGAAAGTTGTTTACTATTTAATTTGGGGTGATACGGTGCTTATAGCTAGGCAACCCATTTTCAATCGAAAACTAGATGTTTTTGGATATGAATTATTATATCGTGAAGATATCAAATCCCATGAATTTGATGGAATATCATCTGCAAGTGCAACTGCTTGTGTTATGGGAGGGCTGTTTGAATCAGGAGTAAATAATATTGTTGAAGATAAGTATGCATTTGTAAATTTTGATGAAAATTTTATCTTTTCAGATGCTATAGAAATAGTTACACCAGATAGACTTATCATAGAGATGTTAGAAGATGTTAAAGTGAATAATAGTTTAATGGCCAGGCTTAAAGAGCTTAAAAAAAGAGGCTATAGAATTGCTTTAGATGATTTTATTGCTGATTATGATGATTATCCGTTAGTACCTTTAGCTGATATTATTAAATTCGATTTAATTGCTACACCTTTAGAGAGTATTGGTGGTAATGTAAACCAAGCTTTAAGACAAAATAAAATCCTATTAGCTGAAAAGGTAGAAACTAAAGAAGAGTTTTTAAAAGCAAAAGAAATGGGTTTTCACTTATTTCAAGGGTATTTTTTTAGTAGACCTAGTATTAGTTGTGAATTATTTGATAAGAGTATTTCTAAGTACCAGTATATTTCTTTAATAGAAGAACTAAAAAAAGACAGACCATCTTATCAGACTTTAACAGAATTAATTGAAACAGATATACATTTATCTTATCGTCTTATGCGTGTAGTAAGTTTACGTGCAGGTGATGATTTAATTTATTCTATAAAAAAGGCAGTAATCTATATGGGCTTAGAAGAGCTTGAAAGATGGATTAATATATTAATGTTGCAAGATTTAGGTCAACTAAAGCACCAGGAATTAATTAAAATATCCTTAATTCGCACAAAATTTGCGGAATCGATAGCTTTATACGGAGGTCTTGAAAATATAAAGCATGAAGCATCTATGATGGGGCTGTTTAGCGTGGTAGATGTACTGTTTGACCAAACGATGGCAGAGGCATTAGAAGATATTGCTTTGTCAAATTCTATAGTAGATGCTTTAATTAACAAGACTGGGGAATTATACCCCATATATGAACTGTTATTAGCTTATGAAAAAGGTGACTGGATACAAGCTAGTTATATTTCTCGAAGTCTAGGTTTAGATGAAAGCATTTTATATAAAGAATATTTATCAGCTATTAAATGGGCTAATGAGGTACCAGAATTATAAATAGATTAATTAGAATGAGTTTAGGCTATTGATTAGAAAAAATTACCTTTGTAATATCTCTGAAACTATGTAATAATAAATAAACAAACGAACGCAATAAGAAGTTATAAGTTCTGGGATATTCGTCAAGCTTTTATTTTGAACCTACAATTTTAATAAGGGAGTTCAATATTAGAAGGAATATATCGTGCCCGATCAATATATTGATTTAACGGGAAGATAGAAAACTTCATGAGGACACCCACCTGTCTGATGATAGGGGTCAAAATAGAGCAACGGTATTCTGGGTTATATATATAAGATAACTGTGGAGTGATTCCACGGTTTTTTTGTGCCTTTTTATGTAAAACTTATTGTATTATATTCTTATAAAATAACCATCATTGAGGCTTATGATTATCTTTTTTTCTAACATATAGCGCAGGTGATTATTGATAGTCATGCGATTCCAAAAAACATCATAAACATCTTTTATCTTCCAGAAACTTAGTGAATAAAGATCATTAGTGCTTCTGGGAACTGATAAATAGTTATATAGAAATTCTTCTCTCTCTAATACTACTTTTATATATCTTTCTAGTTTTAATTGTATATTACTATTTTGTATACGACGATGTGAAGAAATAATTATGGAGGGATTAATATCTCTAATCCGATTTATGGAAGAAATCAAACTACCTATATTACTAGTAGAATTATTATATAAGGGACCGGAAGATACAAGATCTAAATCACCGGAGAACAGTATATTTTCTTTTTCAAAATAAAACCCGAAATGTCCTATTGAATGGCCAGGTAGATGTATAGCGTGAATATTAGTATGTCCAGTACTTATAATGTCATTGTCTCTCAATGGTCGGGCGATTTCAATATAGCGAAATCCCGGACTTATAGATACTTCATTATTGTTTGCCGGTCTTATTGCTCCGAAAGAAGGGCGCGGAATGTATTCAGGCATTATTTTATTCCAAACATCATATCCAAAGAATTTTTCATAAGCATTTTCTTTACTATATACTAAGAGTTCATCTTCAGCGGCCATAAACTTCGCATTGGTAAAAAGTGTATTACAGTGCATATGATCGAAGTGGGCATGACTAAACAATCCATAGACAACGCGCTCTTTATCGATGTCTTTATAAGCACTTATACCAGCACCAAAATCAATAATTGTTGATTTATCATCATCAATCCATAGGCTATTACTATATGGATAAACAGGAGCTTGTTCGGGGGAAATAAGATAAATTCTATTGGCTACTTTTTTCATTTGTACCTCCATTTATATATTAATTATAGGATAAATTAAAATTAATGTGTCTGTTAGATATACCTAGGGGAACATTCAAGTTTTAGAAACCATCTAGTGTAATAATATCCATATCATTATTGAAGTCCATAGTAGGTGAGTATAGGTAGCATTTTATAAAATGATAAAGATATATTGTTGTATGATTATATTATAATATAATAAAAAGAGCAAAATCATGTTTTACAACTTTGTTGTGACGATATCCTAAATTTGACATGGAGTTTTTTAAGTGGACTTTTTTTGAACACGAAGGGATTATAACAAGATATTTGATATATTTAAAACTAGTTTTGGATGTAAGATTTATTGGCGCTACAAATCAAAACTTATGGAATTTGCTGCTGTAGAAGAAGAGCTTATCAAACACTTATTAAAAAAAATAATGGTAATAAATCGCAGGTAGCTACCGAATTAGGAATTGCGCGTAGTACATTATATAGAAAATTGAAAAACATAAATAAAAAATAAAAATAAAAAGTGATTAAAAGTAACCATATCAACAGACAATATGATATGGTTACTTTTATTTTGATTTTTAATATTCGAAAAAATTTTAAAAAAATAGTATTCAAGACTTCAGAAAAGCGTGCTACACCGAAACACTTGTAGCTACACGAAACAATAAAAGCGCGTAAATGGATTGTTATGGTTAGTTCAAACGAAGTGTAAACAAGTGTAGTAAAGCTCGAGATATCGAAAAGATATCGTATTTTAAAATAAATATATTGAAGCTGACATGGGGTTTGCATCTAATAAGTATTAATTACCTAAAAATTAAATCAGGATTAAGCAAATTGTAGAAGGAGTGAGCGCATAGTGGATTTTAAGAAAACAGATGAACAGGAATTGCTATTAGAAAGTCTGGATGAATTTTTTCAAAGAACTGAGTTCGACGAGAATTATATTCAAAGGTGTGAGGAAGAACAGGTACCGCTTATTGAATTTAGAAAAGCTATGATTGATGCTGGTTTTGGAATGTTGGGAATTCCTGAAGAGTATGGTGGAATGGAGGTTGATACTCAAACCATGATTATGGTTAGTGAAAAGATAAGCAGTTATGGTTTTCCGCCTGGTCTAGGAGCAATTTTACAAGTTGAGAATATGTTAGCTTTTGGAAGCGAAGAACAGAAAAAAACTGTTATGGCTGAACTGGCTGAAGGAAAAGGGATGGGCTTTTGTTTGGGTATCTCTGAGCCACAAGCCGGATCCGATAATAATGCAATTGCTACAACAGCTACAAGAAGAGATGGAAAAGTTTACATTAATGGACATAAAACTATGATTACAGATCCAGACCGGATTAAAAACATGTTATGTATAGTAAGGGATTTTGATAGTCCAGAACGTCCTAAAAAAGCAATGTCCATGTGGATGGTTCCAATGGATGCTCCTGGGGTTAAGATAGAAATAATGCATAAAGTTGGTAATAAGACTAGAAGTATGGCTGATGTATATTTGGAAGATGTTGAAGTGGAAGAAAAAGATCTAGTCGGTGTAGAGGGAAAAGGTTTTTTACAACTTATGAAAAACTTCGAAGTCGAACGTTTAGTCTTAGCTGCGGAATCATTAGGTATGGCTGTGTGTGCTTTCAATGACGCTGCTAAATACGCAACCCAAAGAGTCCAATTTGGCAAAACTATTGGAAGTTTTCAATTAACTCAGCAAAAAATCGTTAGCATGCATACTAAAATAGAAAACATGCGCAATCTCCTTTATAAGTGCGCTTGGGAAAAGGACAATGGTATATCAATAAATGTTTCTGCCGCAATCGCAAAGCTTTACTGTGCACAGGCTGCATTTGAAGTATGTGATGATGCGATGCAAATTTTTGGTGGAGTTGGATATAGCTCGGAAAGTCGTGTATCTAGGTTATGGCGTGATGCGCGCTTAAATCGTATAGGTGGCGGTACAGATGAAATTATGGTTTATATTGCTGGTAGAGCAATCATGAGAGAATTCGCTGATAAGAGATAGTGTCTCATGCACAAAAGAATGTCTAACATCTTTTGATGAGTAATAAAAAACGGTTTTAAAAATGTAAGGGGGTTCGATAATTAATGGATACAAAGAGGATGCTTCAAATAATTCTTCCTATGATAGTCGGTGTTTTAATCGCAATGATTACTCCTCCAGAAGGCTTGGATAAAGCAGCAATGTTGTTTATGGGGATATTTGTTACTGCGATAATATGGTTAATATTGCGGGTTATTGATGAACATATTGTGGTAATTTTAGCAATGACATTATTTGTAGTATTTAATATTACAGATTTTCCAACGGCATTTGCACCTTTTGCAGGTGCGTCCGTATGGCTTGTTATTGCTGCTTTCGGAATTTCTGCTGCTTTAGCTAAGGCGGGCTTAATAAAACGAATTTCATTTAAAATATTAAGCTTGTTTCCCGAAAACTATAAAGGGCAGATTGCAGCCTTGTTCACAGGTGGATTAGCGGTAAGTCCTTTAATTCCTAGTTTGACAGCGAAAGTGGCTATTTTAGCACCTTTCTCTGCAACTGCTGCAACTTCTTTGGGATATCAAAAAGGCAGTAATGGAGCTCGGGGCATGTTTGCTGCTATGTGGCTTTCAGGTGGTATTTTCGGTGTTGCGTTTTTAAGTGGAGCTATACCAGTCGTTACAATGTTAGGTTTTATGCCGCCAGAAGTGGCAGCAGAATTTACTTGGCTTAAATGGTTTGTTTCGGCTTGGTTATGGTTACTTATACTAGGTGGTCTAAGCTACATTGCGATTATGCTTATTTATAATCCTAAGGATGATGATGTAGGTACTGCTTTAGAAAAAGGTTTTACTAAAAAAAGCTTGGAATCATTAGGACCAATAACCACAAAAGAAAAAATAGCAGGTATTTTACTAGTAGCAGCCTTATTAGGTTGGATGACAACGCAATTTCATGGTATTAGTACCACAAACTGGGCAATTCTGATTTTGTTCTTAATGGCAGCTTTTAGATTATTTGATGCAAAAGATTTTAAAAACCTTGCTTGGGGTACTGTATTCTTCGTTGGAGGTATTTTCTCCATGGCCGCCCTGATTTCACAACTGAATATTCATACCTGGCTAGGAGGAATTATTACACCACTTTTAGGTCCACTTGCTGGAAGCCCATATCTTTTAATCCCTGTCATTTGTATAGCAGTGTATATTGTACGCTTGGTAATTATTTCTCAAACTGCAACTACTGCTCTTTTTTATGCAGGATTAATAGGAGTTACTCAAGCTGTGGGGATACATCCTTTTGTTTTGTTATTTGTTACTTATACATCAACATTAGTTTGGCATTTCTCTTTTACTAATGTAACTTATGTGGCAGCTTTAGGTGCAACAGGCGGGAATATGGTAGAACATAGTGACAACCAGCGTATGAATATAGCATATATGGCGATAAATATAATCGCATGTACGGCCAGTATTCCATTATGGAAAATATTGGGTTTTATAGCTTAAGTAAAATTATACCCATGATTTAAATAATTAAAGAGGTGAGATTTTGAATATAATAACTTGTTATAAATTAGTGCCGGAAGAACAAGATTTAATAGTAAATGATGATTATAGTGTTTCTTGGGATAAAGCCGAGTGGAAAATTGGAACTTATGATCTTAATGGAGTAGAAGCTGGAGTGCAATTAATTGAATCTGTAGGAGGCAAGCTTACGGCATTAAGTATCGGTGATAATATTTTAGAAAACGATAAATTAAAAAAAGCTATATTATCACGTGGTCCTGAAGAATTAGTTACTGTAGTAGATAATGAATTAAAAGATTTAGATGGTCATAATACTGCTAAACTGCTGGCGGCAGCAGTAAAAAAGATTGGCTTATTTGACTTGATTTTGTGCGGAGAAGGCTCCTCAGATATTTATTCTCAGCAAGTTGGTCTTCAATTAGGAGAACTATTAGATGTTATTACTATAAATGCTGTAAGCAAGATTACCCCCCAAGGGGATAAAATCATAGTGGAGCGTTCTTTGGACAATGTGGTGGAGGTTCTGGAAATTACTCCTCCCGCTGTATTATCTGTTACTACAGATATCAATGTACCACGTATTCCTACTCTTAAAGAAATATTAGCAGCTGGAAAAAAACCAGTTACAAAGTTTAGTTTGAGTGATATAGATGAAGAAAATGTACCTGTTGTTGAGTATATAAAAACCGCGGCTCCAGAGCAAGCTGATCGTAAAAACATTATTCTGGAAGGTGCTACTGAAGAGAATATAAATAAATTATACGATTATATTAGGCAGGAACTTGCGTAAGAGGAGGTAGAATATGAGTTTGTTAGAAAAAGTCCTTATAGTTGCAGAAAACTCTGATGTAGTAGGCGAACTTTGTACAGCAGGTCGTGCTTGCGGAGACAAAGTGGAATTGGTCTTGATTGATAATGAAGCAGGAGTGCAAGAAGCAATCGCCTTAGGTGCAGATAAAATATATTGTTTGAATACAAGTGACCAGGATAGAATGGTTGAAGATTTCTTGCCTACTATAGCAAACTTACTAAAACAAGAGAAACCAAATGCAATAATTTTAAGTGCTAGTACTAGGGGTAAGCTTTTAGCAGCAAGATTAGCTGCTAAACTTGCTACTACTGTATTGAATGATTCTCTTTCATTAGAAGTAGTTGAAGGAAATTTGATAAGTAAAAAAAGAATCTATGGTGGTGCAGCCTTGCGTGATGAAAAAGCTACGGGAGAAGTTAGTGTTGTCACTGTTAGTGCTGGAACTTTTAATGCACTTGATTCAGATAATCAACGCAAAGGCGAATCGGTTAGTGTAGATTTTATAGAACCATCTTACCGAGCAAAACGTCTTGAGGTAAAAACTAAAGTTGGTGAACAAGTGAATCTGACAGTTGCAAAACAAGTGGTTTGCATAGGCCGAGGTCTGGCGGCTCAGGAAGATATTTCTATGATAAACGAGCTTGCGGCTTTAATGGAAGCTGAAGTAGGATGTACTCGGCCTATTGCTGAAGGTGAACAGTGGATGACAAAAGACCGTTATGTCGGAGTATCGGGTGTGATGTTAAAACCTGATTTATATCTAGGAGCTGGTATTTCGGGACAGATTCAACATATGGTCGGCGTTGATCAAGCAAAGGTAATTGTTGCTATTAATAAGGATAGTAGAGCACAGATTTTTCAATACGCAGATTACGGTATTGTAGATGATATTTATACTGTAGTCCCAGCTTTGATTAAGAAGTTTAAAGAGTAATATCTTTTTATTACAAAAAATATAGGGGAAACGATTCCTTTTCCCCTATAAAAACTATATTTAAAAAGGAGAAAATAATGATGACTAAAAAAACTGATAGACCTAAGTTTGGTTTGTTATCTGACGTAAAGGTAGTGCATAGTTCAACAGTTGTTGCAGGTCCTATCGTTGCAGAGTTAATGGCTGAAATGGGTGCCGATGTTATATGGATAGAAAGCACAAGAGCAGTAGATACGAATCGGGGTAAAGGAGGTATGGGTGCAGAATTGGATCGCAAAAACATGCGTAACATATCCTTAAATATTCCTTCGCCAGAAGGCCAGAAAATATTAAAGGAATTATTAAAGGATACAGATATATTGATTGAATCATCTAAAGGTGGACAATGGGAGAAATGGGGATTGACTGACGAAGTGCTTTGGTCTTGGAATCCGAAATTGATCATAGCACATCTTTCTGGTTATGGTCAATCAGGTGATCCAGAATATTATACTAGAGGTGCATATGACCCTATTATGCAAGCTTTTGGATGCCTGATGCATTTGAATGGGTTCCCTGATCGTTCGCCTGTTGCAGCACGGGAAATAGTCACAGATTATTATGCTGGTTTATTGACATTAGGCGTTTCATTGGCGGCGCTGCGTAAGGCGGAACAAACTGGTATTGGTGAAAGTATTGATACGGCCCAATATGAAGCAGCGATTCGTTTTCAAAATCAACGGCCAATGGATTGGCTTACTAGACGTGTTCCATCCCCTAGGGTAGGTAATCGTAACGATGTTACTGCTGGCTGGGGAGCATATACCTGTAAAGATGGTGAAGATGTTTATATGATGTGGTTAGGACCTAGTGTTATGAGGAGCGGCTTGCCGTTATTTGGCTTGGAATTTGGATCAGAACTGTTTCCTAGTGACAAAAACTTTGCTGAACTTGCATCTCCTGGTGGTGAATTACTTGAAAAGAAACTCGCTGAATTATGTGCTTCCCATACTGCACTGGAGGTTGAAAACATTTTAGTTGATGCTGGTGTTACATGTAGTCGTATTATGGATTACGAAATGGCAGAAGAGCATCCCCATTACATTGCCCGAGAAACTTTCACTGAGTGGGATGCAGTAGATGGAAGAAGACTCAAAGGTATTAATATTGTACCTAAGTTGAAAAACTATCCCGGCCAAATTTGGCGTGGTTGTCCTACCACAGGTATGGATAACGAGGATATTTTAGAGGAGGCTGGTTTTTCGCCTTCCGAGATTGAGGAGTTTTATGCTAAAAAGATTATTCGTAAATTATAGGTGAAAAATTTAAAAAATTTTTAAAACTAATAATTTAAATATAATAGTTGCCTAGAATATGATTCGTACAGAGTATTTGCTCTATAGGCAATGCTCTGTATTTGGGATTATTGCAGCTAAGTATTTTGATAATGATGGTTAAAACCCCAAAGAATGAAAACAAAATCGGCAATTGGGCTATAGAAGTTAGATTAATAGTTAACTGATTGTCTTGTTAATAGAGCTTTTGAAGAGATAGTATAATTTGCTGACTGTAAATTATTAAAATATAGAATGGGGGTATATAAGCATGGACAATGAAAATAAATTTGATGCAATAATAGTCGGCGCTGGGGTAGCGGGTTCCGTAACTGGTTACCTTTTAGCAGAAGCAGGGTTGGAAGTGCTAGTAGTAGAGCGTGGTAATTTCGCCGGTGCAAAAAACATGACAGGTGGGAGATTGTATGGTAACAGCTTAGAACGGATTATGCCTGGTTTTACTGCGGAGGCACCAATAGAAAGGAAAGTAATTAATGAAAAGATTAGCATGCTTACTCCCGATAGTGCTGTGACCATGGATTATAAATCTACCAGATTAGGGCAACCTAATCAGGATTCTTATACTGTTTTAAGGAGCGATTTTGATCGTTGGTTAGCTGATAAAGCTGAGGAAGCTGGGGCTATTGTAGCAACTGGTATTTTGGTTGATAACCTTCTAGTAAGGGAGGGTAAAGTATGTGGTATTGTAACTGGTGAAGAAGAAATGGAAGCAGAAGTAGTTGTATTGGCAGACGGAGTAAATTCGTTGTTAGCGGAGCAAATTGGTATGAAAAAACCAGTTGAATCACCTCAAGTAGCAGTAGGTGTTAAAGAAGTGATAGAAATATCTGAGGAAGTTATTCAGGAACGATTTAATGTTGATCAAAATGAAGGTGTATCATGGTTGTTTGCTGGTTCGGTTACTGATGGATGCACTGGAGGAGGTTTTCTGTATACTAATAAAAAGTCAATCTCTTTGGGGCTAGTATTTACTTTAAGTGAACTAGAAAAAACTGATAAAACTATTCCACAGATGATAGAAGATTTTAAAAACAATCCTCTTTTATCACCTTTAATAAAAGACGGTAAAATTGTTGAATATTCAGCACACCTTGTACCGGAAGCTGGTTATAATATGCTGCCAAAACTATTTGATGACAGAGTTTTAATAGTAGGAGATGCAGCTGGATTAGTGATAAATACTGGTTATATGGTAAGAGGTATG
>DASRMR010000022.1:0-15559 GCA_035647815.1 Syntrophomonadaceae bacterium | reverse complement strand
AAAAGTAATAATATGTTTATTGTTTAACAAAATCTTTTTCTTTAAGTATAATAGTATTTAAAATACCTACAGAGTGATAAAAGGAGATTAATGATGTTTGAAGCTATATTGTTTGATTTAGATGGTACTTTATTAGATATTGATATGGATTATTTCCTGCCTCTTTATTTTGAAAAGATGGTTTTAATGGGTGAGAAGTATGGATTTGATAATATGCAGGAGATGGTAAAACAAGTTTTTAACTCTACTAGTGTTATGATGGCTGATACGAATCTTCGCATTACGAACGAAGAAATATTTCTGCAGGATTTCTTAGACAAATGTGACCATCTAACTAGGGATAAAACATTGGAATTTTTTGATCATTTTTATAATGATGGTTTCCCAAAGTTAAGTAAGTATGCTAAACCTTTTCCTGGGATACTAGAAATGATGGAAAACTTATTTAAAGAGGAGCGAAAAATAGTTATAGCTACTAATTCTGTCTTTCCGCATACTGCTATCCAACAAAGGTTAGATTGGGCAGGAGTAGGACATTTTGATTATGATTTAATAACTTCTTATGAGGTAATGCATGCTTGTAAACCTAAATTTTCCTATTATGAGGAAATTGCCACAATAATAGGAGTTGATCCTAAAAACTGTTTAATGGTAGGTAATGACATTGGGGAAGATCTAGTAGCAGGTAAAATTGGTATGAAAACTTTTTTAGTCGAAGATCGCCTAATAGATAAGGGAATCGATATAAAACCTAATTTTAAAGGTAATTTAGAAAGTTTGTTTAGATTTATGGAGCAAATATAATATTAATATTCTCCGCTCTGCTGGGTAAACATAAATATGACCAAGCTTAAATCAGCGGAGGTGTTTATTATGAGTAAATCAAAAAACAAGCAAGCTAAGAAGAAAAAGGAGCCTAGCCCAAAAGATTTATTAAAAATTGAAATAGCGAAAGAACTTGGTATTTGGGAGCAGATTGAAAAGGACGGATGGGAATCATTGAGTAATGAAGCTTGTGGTAGAGTTGGGGGAATAATGAGTAAGAGACTACGGGACAAAAAAAATGAATAAATCAATTATTTTAACCAGACTCGGTTCAAGCCGGGTCTTTTTTTTGGGCAAGCGCTTCTTTAAAGGTTATAATTATATGATATGTTTTATTAACAAGTTTAAATGCAAATCAGTGTTTAATTCCATAAACCTAGGGGAGAGAAAAAGATGAATAGTAATTTTGTGCATTTACATAATCATTCCGAATACAGCTTATTAGATGGTGCTTCTCGTATTAAGGCTTTAGTTTCTCGGGCAGCAGAATTAGATATGCCTGCAATAGCTATAACAGACCATGGCGTATTATACGGGGTCATTGATTTTTATCGGGAAGCTAAAAAACAAGGTATAAAACCTATTATAGGGTGTGAAGTTTATGTGGCAACTCGTACTCGTTTTGATAAAGAGGCTCGCCTAGATGAAAATCAATATCATCTAGTATTATTATGTAAAAATGAAACAGGATATAAAAACTTAGTTCAACTAGTCAGCCGTGCCTATACAGAAGGATTTTATTATAAACCTAGGGTTGATTATGAGCTTTTAGCAAAATATAGTGAAGGTTTAATAGCTTTATCTGGGTGTTTAGCTGGAGAGATACCACAGCTAATTCTAAAAGGGCAGATGGAAGCAGCAGTAGAAACTGCATTATTTTATCAAAATATTTTTGGTGAAGATAATTTTTTCTTAGAAATTCAAGATCATGGTATTGAAGAAGAGAAAACAGCATATGAGGCAATGTTTGCTATTAGTGAAAAAACTGGTATTCCCTTAGTTGCTACTAATGATACCCATTATATATATAGAAATGATGCTGCAGTACATGATGTGCTTTTATGTATACAGACCCAGACTAATATAAATAACGAAAAAAGGATGCGTTTTCAGGGTGATAGTTTTTATTTCAAAAATGAAGAGGAAATGCGTAGTCTCTTTCCTAACCGTGAAGATGTAATTATTAATAGTCTTAAAATTGCTGAAAGGTGTAATGTGGAATTTAATTTTGGCGAATTTCACCTGCCATATTTTCAAATTCCGGAAGGTTATACAGAAGAATCTTATTTCAAAAAGCTAGTTTTGCAAAACTTCGTCTTTAAGTATCCAAATCCAGACGAAGCTGCTAAGGCTAGACTCGATTATGAAGTAGATATGATTATTAATATGGGTTTTGCCGCTTATTTTTTAATAGTTCATGACTTGGTCTTTTGGGCTAAACAAAATGGAGTGCCCGTTGGACCGGGACGTGGGTCGGCAGCTGGAAGTTTAGTATCATATGTTTTAGATATTACTACTATTGATCCGCTTAAATATGATCTATTATTCGAACGCTTTTTAAATCCCGAAAGGTTGAGTATGCCAGATATTGATATAGATTTTTGCTTCGAGAAAAGGGACATGGTTATAGATTATATAATTGAAAAATATGGTTCGGATCGGGTAGCACAAATAATCACTTTTGGTACTATGGCAGCTAAAGCGGCTATACGTGATGTGGGACGAGCATTAGATATTCCCTATGCTGAAGTAGATAGAATTGCTCGGATGATTCCTAGTGAGTTAGGTATAGATATTGATAAAGCTTTAGAAGTATCTGCAGAGTTAATTGCTGCTTATGATAAAGACTATACTACACGCAAGATAATAGATATTGCTAAAAACATTGAAGGGATGCCGAGGCATGCCTCTATTCATGCTGCTGGCGTAGTTATTGGTCGGGAAGAATTGATGACTATACTACCATTACAAAGAGCTGCAGATGGCCATATAGTTACTCAGTTTGCAAAAGAAACTGTAGAAGACATAGGATTACTCAAAATGGACATATTAGGTCTTAGGACTTTAACTGTGATTGACCGTGCTATAAAGATAATAAAAAGGACTAAGAAAATAGATATAGATATTGAAAACCTACCTTTAGATGATGAAGAGGTATATAAACTATTATCAGCAGGTAAAACGGTAGGAGTATTCCAATTAGAAAGTGATGGTTTAAGACGTATCTTAACTGATTTAAAGCCGGAACGATTTGAAGATATTATAGCAGTTATAGCTCTTTATCGTCCTGGTCCTTTAGGTAGTGGGATGGTCGATGATTTTATAAATTGTAAAAATGGTAAACAAAAGATTAAGTATATTCATCCTAGCTTAGAAAATATATTGCGCGAGACTTATGGAGTTATTTTATATCAAGAACAAGTAATGCGGATAGCTGAAGAATTAGCTAATTTTACTCTAGGGGAAGCTGATGTTTTAAGGCGGGCTATGGGGAAAAAAAGTTCACAAGAGTTAGCTGCCCAAAGGGATAAATTTGTCTCGGGTGCTATGGTTAACAATATAGATGAAAATATAGCGATTAGGTTATTTGATTTAATGGAATCTTTTGCAGGTTATGGTTTTAATAAAAGTCATTCAACAGCATATGCCTTAATTTCTTATCAGACAGCGTATCTTAAAGCACATTACCCAGCTGAATATATGTCAGCTTTTTTAAGTAGTATAATTGATAACCGAGATAAAGTAGTTTTTTACCTTAGGGAATGTCAGAGCCTAGGTACTCCTATATTACCACCAGACGTAAATGAGAGCTTTGAAAACTTTACGGTGTCTAAGGATGGTATTCGTTTTGGACTAGGCGCTATAAAAGGTGTCGGTTATAACGGGGTTAAAAATATTGTTAAAGTGCGGGAAGAAAAAACATTTAACTCACTTTTTGATTTTTGTAGGCGGGTCGATTTATCTATTGTAAATAAACGTATGGTGGAAAATCTAATTTTAGCTGGCTGTTTTGACCGGTTAAATATTACTCGCAAACAAGCCCTTTCTATTATGGATGAGTGTATGGAATTATCTTTGGCGATAAGTGCTAGTAAATCTGAACATCAGCTTTCTTTGTTTGGTGATCAGGAAAAGATGGTTGAGGAACCTAAAGTCGAGGTAGAAGGTGAGTTAGAAACTGAGGATAAACTTAGGATGGAAAAAGAGGTCTTAGGATTTTATGTTTCAGAAAACCCTTTAGATGAATTTAAAGAGTTATTGCCTTTGATTAGTACTTATAGTTTAGCTGATTTAGAAAGTGAGTCAGATCAAATATATGTTAGAGTCCCAGCTATGATAGTAGATCTATCACATAAAGTAAGCAGAAAAGGTGATGGATATGCAAAATTTAATTTGGAGGATTTTACTGGCCAGATGGAAGCGATTTTATTTCCATCAGCATATAGAAATAACTTTAAAAGGTTAGGGACAGATACCCCAGTTATAGCAGAAGGTTTTTATGATCTCAAAGATGATCAGCCTAAAATCATAGTACAAAGGTTGCGAAACATAAGTGCTAATATTAAAGAATTACATATCAGAATCCCATATGATGCCAGTTTTGAAGTAGACAAAAATGATCTGATTAGGATTTTAGGCAAGTATAAAGGCACTGCTGAAGTTATACTATTTTTACCTAATAATAAACCAGTAGTTTTAGATGAAAGATTCGATGTTAGCCCGTGTTTAGAGTTAAAACAGGAATTGGAGTATATTTGTGGAAAAGGTAATGTATGGTTTGTATAATTAGCTTAGCTAAGGGGAGGTTTAGATGAATGAATGATATGTATTCGGGAGAAGACTATATAATAATAAAAGCACTAGAAAATGGGGTCACTATAATAGGATTAACCCGCGGTAAAGATACTAGATTTCATCATACGGAAAAACTAGATAAAGGTGAAGTATTGATTTTACAATTTACAGAACATACATCAGCTATAAAAATTAGGGGTAATGCTGAAGTTACCAACCGTTATGGTCTGGTTACAAGTGATAGTAGCCAAAATAAAAAAACATAAGAGCATCAGGAGTACACAACTAAGCAAAATAACCTTCTGGTGCATCATAGGAGGTTGTTTTTTGAACAGACTAGCAGTATTGACTAGTGGTGGCGATGCTTCGGGAATGAATGCTGCCATTCGGGCAGTTGTAAGATCAGCTCTTTATAAAGATATAGAAGTATATGGTGTAACCCAAGGTTTACAAGGACTTATAGAAGGTAATTTTAAAAAAATGTCATTAGGCTCAGTTGCTGATATAATTCATAGAGGTGGAACTATATTGCAAACTTCTAGGTCAAATATTTTTATGACTGAGGAGGGACAAAGAACTGCTTTAACTAATCTACAAAATATAGGGATTGATAACCTAGTTATCATCGGAGGAAATGGTAGCCTAAACGGTGGTTATAGTTTTTCTAAACTTGGAATTAATGTTATTTGCATACCAGCTACGATAGATAATGATATAGTCTATACTAAGTCAATCGGATTTGATACTGCGGTTAATACAGTACTAGAAGCTATTAATCGTATTAGAGATACTGCTACTAGTCATGGCCGGGTTTTTATAATAGAAGTCATGGGTCATAATTGCGGTGAATTAGCTTTAGCAGCAGGTGTAGCAGGCGGGGCAGAATCTATCTTAATACCAGAGATAGAACCTGATATAGATGAAGTAGTTAATAAGATTAAGCAAGGAACGGACCGTGGTAAGCTACATAGTATTATTATTGTAGCTGAAGGGGTTTATCTGACAACAAAATTAAAAGACATTATAAAACAAAGAACTAGGCAAGAAGTAAGGATTACAAACTTAGGACATGTGCAGCGCGGGGGGACTCCTACTGCATGTGATAGAATTCTAGCTTCATATTTTGGTAAAGCAGCGGTCGATTATGTAGCTGATGGTATTAGAAATATTATGGTGGCATCTTATGAGGATAAAATACATGCTATTCCACTAGCTGAAGTAATACATGGACATAGAACCTTAAAATTAGAAATGTTGGAGATAGCTCGAGTGTTGTCAATATAAAGTGAACGAGGTGGGGTATGAGAAAAACTAAGATTATATGTACAATTGGACCGGCAAGTGAGAAAGTAGAAACTTTACAGGAAATGTTACGGTCGGGAATGAATGTGGCCCGTTTAAATTTTTCCCATGGGAATTATGAAGAACATGAGATGAGGATTAACAATATAAGACAAGCTATAGAGCAAGATGGAAAACCTTTAGCTATTATGCTTGATACTAAAGGGCCAGAAATTAGAACTGGGCAAGTAATAGATGGTAAAGTTAAGCTGGAAAATGGGAGCAAATTCATTCTTACTACTAGAGATATACTTGGTAATGCTGAGGAAGTATCAGTAACATATGAACGATTGCCACAAGAAATCGCAATCGGTAGTACGATATTAATATCTGATGGTTTAATAAACTTATTAGTTGAAAGTATAAGAGATAATGATATTATTTGTCAGGTAATAAATGGCGGGGAATTAGGAGATAGAAAAGGAATTAATGTTCCAGGAGTACGTATTAACTTACCATTTATAAGTGACAAAGATATTGAAGATATAAATTTTGCCATAGATAATAAAATCGATTATATTGCAGCATCTTTTGTGCGTTCAGCTGAGGATGTTTTAGATATTAGAAGAATTTTAGAACAAAAGAATGCCGACATAGGGATAATAGCTAAAATCGAAAGCCAAGAAGGTGTCGATAACTTAAACGATATTATTAAAGTAGCTGATGGGGTTATGGTAGCTAGAGGTGATCTAGGGGTAGAAATTCCTGTAGAGGAAGTGCCATTAGTGCAGAAAGATATTATTGAGAAATGCAATTTTGATGGCAAAATGGTAATAATAGCTACCCAGATGTTAGATTCCATGATTGTTAACCCTCGTCCTACTAGGGCAGAAGTTTCCGATGTTGCTAATGCGATTTTCGATGGTGCTGATGCTATTATGCTATCGGGCGAAACTGCGGCAGGTATATATCCAGTCGAAGTAGTGAAGTTTATGGCCAAAATTGCGAAAAGGGCTGAAGAAGCTTTGCCATATTCGGAACTTCTACGTAGCAAACAGCTTAATCGTACCCAGTCAATTACTGATGCCATTAGTTTTGCCACATGTTCTACGGCCGAAAACCTAGGAGCAAGTGCGATTATAACTGCTACCCGGACTGGTCTGACTTCAAAAATGGTAGCTAAATATAGACCAGAAGCTAATATAATAGCTGCTACACCTGATGTAAATATGCTTAATCGTCTTGCACTTGTATGGGGAGTATATCCAATCTTAATTAATGAAACAGTAGGAACAGATGATTTATTTGAAGAAGCTATTAATAGAGCTTTAGAAAAAGGTTATATTAATTATGGTGATTTACTAGTTTTAACTGCTGGAACTCCTTCTAGTATATCTGGAGGAACTAATTTGTTAAAGGTTTCTGTATTAGGAGATATTTTAATAGAGGCTATGGGAATAGGAGATCCGGTTAGGGGTATAGTCAGAATTATTACAGGTCCCGATGATCTTAAGAAGATAGAAAAAGGTGATATTGTAGTAACTACTTCTGCAGATAGTTATCTGGCACCATATTTAAATATGATGACAGCTTTAATAGCGGAAGAAGGTGGGCTTACCTCTAATGCAGTTATAATGGGTCTTAATTCTAAAATCCCAGTTATTTTCGGAGCTGATTTGGCTACCACTATACTGACAGATGGTATGCAAATCACTATCGACACACCACATGGTAATATATATAGTGGTCTAGCGCATATTGTTTAAATAAAATCTAATATAAAAACAAGGTCCCGTACGGGACCTTGTTTTTTGTTCATTTTTAGTTTAATCAAGCAAAACTGGTGTAGAACAAACCTTGTCTTAATAAAACCATTAGGTAAGATTAAAACAGTGAGTGGTTAGTTATAGTCGCCTGATTTTAAGAAATTAAAAACTTGATTATTTGCCTTTAAATTCTGCTCTTCTATTTTCTAAAAAGGCACCCATTCCTTCTTTTTGATCTTCAGAAGAGAATAGCATTGACCAAGCTAGTTGTTCCAAACGGCTACCAGTTTTAATATCTGTATTCATAGACATGTTAACCGCATTTTTTGCTTCTCTTAAGGCAAGAGGAGACTTTCTAGCTAGTTTTCTAGCAAATTTCTGAGCACTATCCATAACTTCATCAGCAGGTACTACCATATTTACTAGACCCATTTTTTCTGCTGTGGCAGCATCAAAGAAATCACCAGTAAATATGTATTGCTTAGCAAGACATATGGATGAGCTACGTGGGAATCTTTGGGTTCCACCTGCACCTGGGAATATACCTAGATTAATTTCGGGTAAGCCTAAAGTAGCATTATCGGCTACGATACGAATATCACAAGCCATTACCATTTCTAGACCGCCACCTAAAGCTAAACCATTGACTGCAGCAATAACAGGTTTGTGGTTATCTTCTATTGCAAATACGGTTTTGTGTACCATATCTAAGAAGTTTCTAGCATCGAAGGCGTTGTATCCCATAACAGCTTTTAGATCGGCGCCAGCGGCAAATGCATTTTCATTACCACAAACGATAATAGCTCTTACTTCTGGATCAGCTTGCATTGCAGTTAAACCTTCATATGCTTCTTCTAGTAATTCCATATTTACTGCGTTAAAAGCTTTAGGACGATTTAATTGTAGAATCCCTATATTTGGATCCGCAAAGCTTACCAATATAGTTTTATACTCTTTTTCTCTATAGGACATACTCTTAACCCCTCTCTTTCTAATTACAAAACTAAGGATTATTCTTTACTGTAAATCGTAGAAACCTTTTGCAGTTTTCTACCTAATCACATGTTTTTTAATCACCCCCCCTTAAAGCTTACAATGTAAGCTGCTAACATCTAATTAACAATTACCATATCCTAACCTTAGATAGGGTAAATAATTAGTTCTTATCTATTTATTATGTAAATTCATACAGGAGAAGTTTTTGCTTGGTAGTAATATCAGATTAGTGTACATCTATCATTGAAAATAGATTTAAAACAGATAATAAAAAGAATTATACTTTTACTAATTAACTGTAGTAAGTATAATAATAACTTTATAAAATGAGGTTTAATGTTATAAGTCACGATACTTTCATTCTCCCTTATTAATGATAGCATATAGGGAATGGAAAGAAGAATAACATTATTAAAAAACTGACAAAAAAGATAGAGTATTGCTACTCTATCTAGGAGTTTGAAGTGAGCGATTCGCTTTTTCTAATTTAACTTTTTCAATAATTATATCCAAGGTTATAGAATCTAGAGCTCCAGTAGGGGTTAAAGAATTCTGGGTCTGAAAATGTTTTATAAATTCATTGGAATCTTGCTTGTTTACCATACCTAGTGCTTGGAGCATTTCTATAATTTGATTTTGTTCTTCTGCACTTATTACTATCACTTCATTATTGTGGGTATTTATTGATGAAAGTAAAGTTTCTTCAGTTTTCTTTTCGTTGGGTAAAGTTTCCTTAGCTGAACTTGTCACTTGGGATTGGTTTAGATTAGGAGATATAATATCAATATTACCAGCTAAACTGATAGTTGAACCAGCTATTACCGCTGCTGCAACAATCAAAATTAAAAAGATGTAATACTCTTTTCTCATAACTAATCCTCCTCTATTATCTATATCTTATTGTAAAAGCTTTTTGGGGTTTTGGCAATTTTTTCGCTTAAATACATTTAATAAAAAAAGTAGTTCCATATGAACTACTTCTAGTATTATTATGGTGCCCGAAGTGAGATTCGAACTCACACGTCCAAAGGACGCCGCATTTTGAGTGCGGTGCGTCTGCCATTCCGCCACACGGGCTAATTAGCATTTACTTATAAGCTAAACACCATTATAATTACCTTTAGAAATGTTGTCAAGAATAGTGATTATTATTATTAACACTTATAAATAGGAAAATCTTCACAAAAGGATTTCCATGTTGAATTAGAGAAACTACTAGTATTTTCAATTTGAATTTATGAGCAAATATATGTTAGTCTTATTAAGCCAAGACTTTCGAAGCGAGGAGATTTGTTTTATGGCTTTGGAAGAACAACTGGTAAAAAAAAGCTTACAAGGTGATACAGAAGCTTTTGAAAAACTAGTTTTTCAATATCAAAAGAAAATATATGCTCTATCATATAGATATATGGGCAACGAACAAGATGCTTATGATATGACTCAAGATGCTTTTTTAAAAGCATTTCGTTCCCTAAGAACTTTTAAAGGTGATTCTAGCTTTGGTACCTGGATGTACCGAGTTGCTACTAATGTTTGCCTTGATGAACTGCGTAGGAGGAAACGTAGAATTATCACACTTTCTCTTGACGAACCTCTGGCAACTCAAGATGGAGAAATAGAAAAAGAAATACCTGACCCATCTCTAACTGCTGACATAATATATGAGAAAAAAGAATTTTCAAAATACATACAAGATATCCTTAACCAAATGAAACCTGATCATAAAACGGTAATAGTTTTAAGGGATATTGAAGGATTAACTTATGAGGAAATAGCCGAGATTCTCGGTTGTTCACTAGGTACAGTTAAATCCAGGTTAAGCAGAGCTAGAAAAACGCTAAGAAAAAAGTTGGCAGATAGGGAACTTTCCCCTTAGCCTACTCGTCATAATATACGAGGAGGAACGGTACTATGAGATGTGAGCAAATAAGAGAATTATTATCACCTTATATTGACCAGATGACAGATAAAAAAGAGAATATGCTTATCACTGCTCACCTTGCAGAATGCAAAGAGTGCCGCCAGGAGTTAGAAGATCTGGAGTTCCTTCGTGATGCACTAAACAACTTAGAGCAGCCGCAAATTCCTAGCGAATTTACCGAGGATTTGCATAAACGTCTGTTAGAAGAAAGAAGTGGATTGTTTGGAGCCAAGAATCTAAAAAGACCTAAAAGATCTGGATGGATAGCTGCTACTGTTGCGGGTCTGGCTTTAGTAGTCGGAATATATGCCAGTAGTATTTTGCCATTAGGTAACATTATAGCTTCTTTTGAGGACAAATCAGCTGAGGAAAAAGATAAGCCTAAAGTAGCTATTGAAGATATAATTAAATCTATCAAAGATTGGGGCATAGAAAACAATATTGATAACAATGATATTGATCTTCCCGAAGGAACCACAGCTGATGTTGAAAAACCAATAAGTGAATCTGTAGATAAGCCGAACAATAAAATTGAGGAACAGATTCCAGTTCAGCCAGTTCAGGATAGAAAGGTTCCGCCGACAAGTGTACCGAGGTTTACTAATGAATATGCAGCTAAAGTAAATGTAGCTGATGTAGGGCAGGCCACTAGTCAAGTAGCTCAAATAGCTGAAGCTAATGGTGCGCAATACGAAGTATTACCTAATCCTACTAGTATGCAAGCTTTATCTGCAAATAATGCTAAGGAAATAACTATAAAGGTTGATAAAGGGAAATCCGCTGACATTTTGAACCAGTTGAATGTTATAGGTAAAGTTAGCACCCCATTGCATAATCAACTTGAACTGACTAAGCAATATTCTCACTTAGAAGAACAGATTTTCACTACTAAGGATGTAATTGAATCCTTAGAAAACAAAGCGAAGATTAATGATAATGAGGTTAAACAATTAGAAGAATTGAAAACGCATTTAAAACAGTGTGAAAAAGATAAAAACAAACTAGAAAAAGAGATTAATACAGTAACATTAAGATTGTTCTTGGTAGAAGATTTTAAACCATAAAAATAAATAGCGAGCAGGTCTTAGGATCTGCTCTTTTTTTGAGTTATACTAATACCGACTGATAAAGTCGGTATTTTTTTATAACATCAAGGGAAAGAGTATGTTAATAAATATTATATAAGAGATTTGAGGGGTGGAGTCGTGTCTAAAGGTAAATTCATGCTTATAGATGGTAATAGTCTTTTGTACAGAGCGTTTTATGCACTACCATTGCTACATAATAGTGAGGGAACTTATACGAATGGGGTTTATGGCTTTTTAACTATGTTTAATCGCGTAGTTGCAGAACAAATGCCTTCCCATATTTTAGTTACATTTGATAAAGGAAAAAAGACTTTTCGCAATGATATATATACGGAATATAAAGCCAATCGTTCTGCAGTACCTGATGAACTACGAGGGCAATTTCAATTATTACGTGATGTTTTAAAAGCTATGAATATTGACTATGTAGAATTAGAAGGATATGAAGCAGATGATCTAATCGGTACTTATAGCAAGAAAGCAGAAGAACAAGGTTTTGAAACTATTATCGTAACTGGTGATGGAGACACCTTACAATTAGTATCAGATGATGTAACCGTAATGATGAACCGTAAAGGTATTACTGAAACTGAATTATATAATCCTGACAAGGTCTTAGAAAAATGGGAAGTCACCCCAGATCGAATGATAGAGATTAAAGGTTTAATGGGTGATTCCTCAGATAATATTCCAGGTGTTCCTGGAGTAGGTCCTAAAACTGCTATAAAGCTTATTAAAGAATATGGTGATATAGAGGCTGTATATGAAAATATAGAGAATGTAAGTGGTAAGAAACTTAAGGAAAGGCTTAAGGAAAACCGGGAACAAGCCTTTTTAAGTCGTAAATTAGCTACTATAGAAAGAAACATTAAATTAGATAATGAAATCGAAGCATTCAAATCGAAATCACCAAAAACATCAGAACTGATTGCCTTATATAAAAAGCTGGAGTTTAATAATTTCCTGAAAGCATTAGAAAATGAAATGGGCGAAGGTGTGGCTGAACCTTCGTCAGCAATTGAAACGGAAGTCAATCTGATTAATTCAGAGCTAGATGCCCAGGAATTGATAACGAATATGGAGGAAGATGCAAAATTATCTTTTTTACTAGCATGTGATTACCATCATCCGATGTGGAATAAGTTACAAGGTATCTATTTTGGTGTCCAGGATAAAGTTTATTATTTAGAGATAGATGAATCGATAAATGAAAAACTAGAATGGATAAGAAAACTACTAGAATCTAGTTCGATTAAGAAATATACCCATAATGCTAAATTAGCCCAAGTAGTTTTATTAAGATATGGAATCAAGTTGGAAGGGGTTATGGGTGATACATTATTATTAACTTATGTCAATGATCCAGCTTTTAAAGGTGAGGACTTAAGTGATATAGCTCTTAAATACATTAACCTTAATATTCCTTCGGATAATTTAGCCTTACAAGTTAATTATTTAACTAAAATATATTTTAAAATCTTAGAAGATACACCTAAAGATTTACAAAGTTTATATTATGATATAGAGCTTCCATTATCAAATATCTTAGGTTATATGGAGTTTTATGGTGTGAAGATAGATAAGGAAACATTAGATATTATATCTGCGGATTTAGGAAAGGGTATAGAAGATGCTACTCGCAATATATATGACTTATCCCAAGCGGAATTTAATATTAATTCACCTAAACAATTAGGGGAAATTCTTTTTGAAAAATTAGGTTTGAGGGTTATTAAGAAGACTAAGACTGGTTATGGTACTGGGGTAGAAGTATTAGAAGAACTTTATGGAGAACACGAAATAATACCTTATATCCTCACATATCGCCAATTGACTAAATTAAAGTCTACTTATGCTGATGCCTTAATTGAACTGATTCATCCTGATACGGGGAGAGTTCATACGATATTCAAACAGGCTCAAACTGCTACAGGTAGATTATCTAGTGTGGAGCCTAATCTGCAAAACATCCCTATCAAGGATGAGGAAGGGCGCAGAATAAGGAAAGCTTTCACTGTTCAGGATAAAAACAACATTATAGTTGCAGCTGATTATTCCCAAATAGATTTGAGGTCATTAGCACATATTAGTGAAGATCAAACTCTTATTGAAACATTTAATCAAGGGATAGATATTCACACTAGAACAGCTGCGGAGATATTCCATGTGTCATTAGATGATGTTAATGAAGATTTGCGTAATCGGGCTAAAGCAGTTAATTTCGGCATAATTTACGGGATTAGTGATTTTGGTTTAGCTAGAGATACTGGGGTGAGTATAGGAGAAGCTAAAAGGTATATAGATAATTATTTAGCTAGTTATCCCGGTGTACAAAAATACATGGAAGATATAGTGATTTTTGGACAAGAACACGGTTATGTTGAAACTATCTTAAAACGTAGAAGGTATTTACCTGATTTAAATGCAGGGAATAAAAGGGCACAATCTTTTGCTCGTCGTATGGCTTTAAATACTCCCATCCAAGGTACTTCAGCAGATATTATAAAAATAGCGATGATAAAAGTATCGAATGAAATATCGGCTCGTAAACTTCAGGCTAAAATCCTGCTCCAAGTGCATGATGATCTGATATTAGAATTACCTCGTAATGAGTTAGAAGAAGTTTGTAAACTGCTAAAAGATAATATGGAAAATGCTATAGTTTTAAAAGTACCTCTTAAAGTGAGTATCGAGTATGGAGAGAACTGGTATGATATGCAATCTTTAGAGTTAAAATAGAATTGTTAGCTTAGGAGGAAGCCTAATGCCAGAACTGCCTGAAATAGAAACTGTCAAAAAGGGAATGCAGGTTAATATTGGAGCAAAAATAACTAATATTGAAATCTATAGGGAAGATATAATAAAAGCTAAAGATTTTGATTCTAGTGAATTATATGGTCAAACTATTAGTAATATAAGGCGTAGAGGTAAATTTTTGATTTTCAATCTAGAAAAAGATTATAATGTGATTTTTCATTTAGGTATGAGTGGCAGATTTTATATGATAGACGCGTCAGAGGAAATAAGTGAAAAACATGTTCATATAGTTATTCACTTGGATAATCAAAAAAAGTTATTATATCAAGATACCAGAAGATTTGGCGGAGTCTGGCTTGTTAAAGATTTATTTGCCTTTTTTACCAAAATGGGTGTAGAACCTTTGACTAAAGATTTTAATGCGGATTATCTTTATAAAATTACTCGTAAGCGTAAAATTGCTATAAAAAGCTTAATATTAAATCAACACCTAATTGCGGGAATAGGTAATATATATGCTGATGAATCACTATTTATGGCGGGGATAAGACCCGATAAAAAAGCGGGTTTGCTTACATTTGATGAAGCAGATAAGTTATGTAAGGCGATTAAGCAAGTATTAAAAAATGCTATTAAAGAACGAGGTACAACTTTTAGTGATTTTAGAGATAGTTATAACCAATTAGGCAATTATCAGAATTTTTTACAAATATATGGTCGAACTAATGAAAAATGTTTTAATTGTGATACTCTTTTAGAGCGTCAGAAAATCGGGGGACGTAGTAGTCACTACTGTCCTAAATGTCAGCAATAAGGGGTTTATATTAAATCACACTTTCTTGCTCTTATCCATATAGTAGGTATATATCTATTTAAAATGGATAGGAGTGTTCATGGTGGGAGTTTTAGGCCCGTTTTTATTTGCCTTAGCCGTTAGTGCAGATGGCTTTATGGTGGGAATGGCATATGGGGCAAAAAAAATAAGGATCCCTATGCTTTCACTAGCAGTAATAGCTTTAGCTTCAGGTTTAGCTGTTATAATATCTATGATATGCGGCAAAGGTTTGGCTACTCTGGTACCAAAGGCTTGGGCTGCTAATATAGGATCTGTAATTTTAATTATTATTGGG
>DASRMR010000021.1:0-45629 GCA_035647815.1 Syntrophomonadaceae bacterium | reverse complement strand
TTTCCAGCGAGTGTTTCAGCATTAGAACTAGGCACTAATGTTATGTCAGAAAGTTTAAAAAAGGTTGACCAAGGTCTAGGAATTATTGTATTTGGAATCGGTTCTGTAGATAAGAATGGAAAACCAATAAAAATAATGCTTAATGGAAAACCAGGTAGTTTACTTTATGCTGTTGACTATCTACAGGAAGCAATAGATGGTCAGATGATTTCAGGTATTGATCAATTGCAAGAGGGAACAGGACTAATTGGTAGTGGTGCAATTGCAGCTAAAGAGGCGATTACAGAAGGTTTGCAAACCTTTGAATCAGTAGGTGCTATAGTATCTGCCTTAGAAACTAATGCAGAACATGCTGATACTTTCTTAGGTAAACCTGAAGGAGCTGTAGGTACTGTTGCTTATGTATTCCAGACTCCTGAAGTGAATAAGCAAGCTAATGCTTTGAAATTCGGCTTAATTGCTATCGGTGTAGCACTACTAGTTTTAATAATCTTAGGAAGACCACCAAAACAGGTATTCGAGGCTCCTGTATCAGAACAGGCCTAGAATATAGATATTATTTAGGAGGTATTTATTGATGAAGAGAAGAATTACATTACTAATTGCAGTAGCAGCTTTGCTTGTGTTTACTGCAGGGGCTATAGCAGGATCTTCAAGTGAAAAGATCCAAGCTTATTTAGCTCATGACTTTAAGATTGTTGCTGATGGGCAAGACTTTGTAGTTAAAGATGGGGATGCCACACTTGCACCTATTGTTTACAATGACAGAACTTACTTACCAGTAAGAGCATTAGGTGAAGCTCTAGGCGTCGAAGTAGATTGGGATGAAGCTACTAGAACAGTATACTTAGGTGAAAAAGCTGTTGTTGTAGAGCCAGACCCAGTAGAGCCAGACCCAGTAGAGCCAGATCCGGTAGAGCCAGATCCAGTAGCACCAGTTGCTGACTTAGCAATAAGTCCAACTGCTTTTGATCTTAGCAAGGCCGATCTTCAAGATGTTCAAATCGATCTTACTTGGGGAAGTGCAACCGCAATTACTGAAATGAAAGGAACAGCCTTAGGTGGCGCTGTTGATATTACTCTTAGAGATGGTAAAGAATATACTGTAGCAGATAATGCAGATGGTACTGCAGTATTGACTATTAAGAAAGAATTAGCAGAATTGTTACCTGTACCTATTGCAATGGTTCCAGAAAACACAGTACTTACTGTAACTATCAAGTTTGACGATGGTCAAAAAACTTTTGAACTTAAAGTAGTTAACTAAAAAGTTTAAGTATGACTAAGATGGCAGAGGTTTACCTCTGCCATCTTTTTTTGTGTTAGTAGTAATTACATTTACTAGATTAATCAAAACAATATAGCATATATGGAATAGAATCTGAAAAAAGATATAAATTATATAACAAACAAAAAACCGCCCCTAATATTACGAGAAAAACGACTTCTAGTTTTATTAGTTAGGTATAAACTAATGAAAAGCGATATAATATATAAAAATTCAGCGCCTATAACCCCCCAGTACAAAATTATCTACAAGAAAGGAATAACTATGTTCGAATACATCGGCAATGTTCATATACATTCAGCCTATTCAGATGGAACTTACGAGATAGATAAAATTGCTAAATTGGCTAATAAAGCTAAATTGGATTTTATTGTTATAGCTGACCATGAAACCTTAGAAGGTTTGCATAATGGGGAAGAAGGTTATAAACATGGGGCTTTAACTTTAATAGGGGAAGAAGTTAATGATACATGTAATCATTATTTAGCATTAGATATAGACAAGGTTGTACCTAATAATACTGAGAATCCCCAAGCAGTTATAGATGAAGTAAATGCTCAGGGTGGTTTTGGCATAATAGCACACCCAGTAGAAAAAGGTTCACCAATTTATAGGGATGGCATAACTTACAATTGGACTGATTTTAATGTTACCGGTTTTCAAGGTATAGAAATATGGAATTATCTTTCTCAATGGAAAGGTGGAATTAAAAATGTATTTCTAGGTATATATTTAGTATTCAATCCTCATCCTGCATTGCACGGACCTTATCCAGAAGTAATGAAATGGCTAGATGAATTACAAACACAAGGTAAACAGATTGCAGTATTCGGGGGTTCTGATGCTCATAATGTAAAAATAGGGATAGGACCACTTACTTTAGTTACATTCGGTCCTTACTATTACTCTTTTAAATGTATCAACATGCACATACTGACTACTAGTAAATTGACTGGAGAGTACCATCAGGATAAGAAACTGGTATATTCCGCTTTAAGACATGGAAACTCTTGGGTAAGTTATGATTTTTTTAAAAACTCTAAAGGGTTTCGTTTTAATTTAAAATTCGGTAAAAGAAGTTATTCCATGGGTGATATGGTTAAATACGAAAAAGGAATGACTTTTGAAATAAAATTCCCGTATAAATGTAAGGCTACTATTATTAAAGATGGAAAAGTATGGAAGGAGTTACATGGTGATAACTATAATATCAAAGTAACAGAAAAGGGTGTTTATCGGATTGAAGCCTATCATAAAAAAGGTTTGTCCTATCGCCCTTGGATTTTTTCTAATTCTATTTGGTTAGTGTAAATACATTAATATAAATAAATTACTTTTTTTGTAAATATTCATTTACCTGCCTAAGATTACTCACCTCTATATGTCCTATTTCATGCCATAGAAATATAGGACTATCGTATAAAAATTAAAACCTAAAAAAAGATGTAATTTCTTACTAAACCCATAATAAAGGGATATGTCGAAATATAAAGACAATATTAAATAAAAAACTCGCAAGTTCTTTGTTTCACAAAGAAGGAACTTAAAAAGTATTAGTAGAATTAAGTGGTATGAAGTGGAGGAGAGTGGAGTACTTTCCCTAGGATATATAGAAGGAGTTAATTTATGTTTTTGGGAGAATATCAACATTCCTTAGATGCTAAGATGCGGATCACGATACCTTCTAAATTTAGGGAGGAATTAGGTGAAAAGTTTGTAGCAACTAAAGGTTTAGATAATTGTATATTTTTCTATCCCTTGTCTGAATGGCAGGAAATAGAACAAAAACTAAGCAAACTTCCATTAACAAGGGCAGATGCTCGTTCTTTTGTACGCTTCTTTTTCTCAGGAGCTAGTGAATTAGAAATAGATAAGCAAGGAAGAATTGTAGTTCCTGTTAACTTACGGGAATATGCTGATATTGAAAAAGATGTTGTAGTTATTGGTGTAGGCTCAAGAATAGAAGTTTGGTCAACCGGCAAATGGGCAAACTATAATGAAGTTGCTACTTCCTCTTATGAAGAAATAGCAGAAAATCTTGTAGATTTAGGAATATAGGAGTTGGGTTAATTGCATTTACCGGTATTACTTACTGAAACTATTGATAATCTAGTAACAGATCCAAAAGGGATTTATATCGACTGTACCCTAGGCGGGGGAGGACATCTGAAAGAATTATTAAACAGGTTAGATCCAGAAGCTAAGATTATAGCAATTGATAAAGATAAAGAAATTTTGCAACAAACCGAAAAGGCTATTAATGCTGATAATGTTATTTTTGTGCATGCAGATTTTAAAAATATTTCTGAGGTTATTGCTCAGTTAGATATAGACAAAGTAAATGGTATTGTAATGGATTTAGGTGTATCTTCTTTTCAGTTAGATCAAGGTGAACGTGGTTTTAGTTTTCATGAAGATGCGGCTTTAGATATGAGAATGAATAGGGAACAAGAATTAAACGCAGCAAAGTTAGTTAACACCTATTCTGAAGAGGATATTGCTGATATTTTATGGAAATATGGTGAAGAAAGATATTCTCGTAGAATTGCCCGAGCGATAATTAGATATAGAGCAGAAAAGCGTATTGAAACAACTTTAGAGTTAGTAGAAATAATAAGAAATGCAGTTCCCGCAAGTTATCGTAGGGAAAAGCATCCTGGAAGAAAAAGCTTCCAAGCTATAAGAATTGCTGTTAATGGTGAACTTGATGCACTTATAGATGTATTGCCACAAGCAGTTGAGGCCTTACTGCCTGATGGGAAGATTTGCATAATCACTTTCCATTCCTTAGAAGACAGGATAGTAAAACATTTTTTTCAAGAAAAATCCAAGGATTGCATATGTCCACCTGGTTTACCAATTTGTATATGTGACCATCAGGCAACATTAAAATTAGAAAGAAGAAAACCGTTCATACCTGATGAAATAGAATCTAATAATAATAAGCGGGCTCGAAGTGCGAAACTTCGTGTAGCTACTAAAATATAGTTCTATATAGTAGGAGGGCAGAATAGTATGGTACAGGCGGGATATGATTATTCTAGACACTGGGAACCATCGACCGAAGTAGAATCTCAAGTTAAAACAGTAAAAAAGAACCCGAAAAATAATCATAAAAAAAATTCTAATAAAAAGAAGATGTTAGTTAAGTTTGCTGGGATAGCCTTTATTTATGCACTAGTATTAGTTTATCTTTGTATAAAAAGTGCTTCACTAGGTTATCAAATCATAGCTTTAGAACAAGAATTAAAAGATTATGAGACAGTTAATGCCCGATTACAGCATGATATTCAAGGAGTTTGTTCACTTGATAAAGTAGAGGAAATTGCAATTAATGATTTAGGTATGCATAAACCAGACAAGCATCTAGCTGTGAAATTATCCACAACAAAAGTTGCTATTGCAAATGATAATATTGAAGATTCCGCTAAGCCTATTTCGGAGGTAGCAGATAAACCGCTATACAAATTATATAATAATTTAATGTTGCTATCTGCGAAAAATTAATAATAAATTTTATGTGAGGTGGCATACTTTTGCAAACCACAAATTTTATGGTTAGAAAGCGTATTGCAACGCTTTTTTTCTTATTTACATTAGTATTTTTTTTACTCGGTGGTAGGATTTTTTGGATTCAATTTGTACGCGGGGCTGATTTATCTGAAAAAGCTATGCAAAATAGGATGCGGGATATACCAGTAGAATCAAAAAGAGGCATAATCTACGATCGCAATGGAAAAGATTTAGCTATTTCTGTTAGTGCAGATTCAGTTTATGCTATACCTGCCGAAATATTAGCTTCTAAAAAAGAAGTGGAGATATCCCAAAAACTAGCTCAAGTTTTAGAAATGGACCAAGAAAAGCTTTTTGAAAGGTTAACTAGAAGAAGTTCTTTTGAATGGATTAAAAGACAAGTGGAACCGGATAAAACTAAAATATTACGAGAATTAGATTTACCTGGAATAGGTTTTACTGAAGAAAGTAAAAGATATTATCCTAAAGGTACTTTAGCTAGTCATGTTTTAGGTATTTCAGGACTAGATAATACTGGACTAGAAGGGATTGATTTCTTTTATAATGATTTAGTAGGTGGGACTAAGGGAAGAATTATTATAGAACATGATGCTAGCGGTAGACCTATACCAGAAGCGACCCATAAGTTTATAGCACCTAAGGATGGGGCTAATCTTATTCTTACTATAGATGAGACTATTCAATACATTACTGAACGGGAAATTGATAAAGTTTTTAAAGAACGCAATCCTAAAAGTGCTAGTGCTATCGTAATGGATATCAAAACTGGTGAAGTTTTGGCCATGACATCTCGCCCTAATTTCGATCCGAATGATTATGATAATTCCCCAACTTCAAATAGGCGAAATTTCTGCATAAATGATGCCTATGAACCTGGATCAACTATGAAAATTATTACAGCTGCTATGGCATTAGAGGAAGGTTTAGTATCTGAGGATAGAAAATTTTATTGTCCAGGTCATGTTAAAATAGGTAAGGAGACTATCGGTTGTTCAGATAGAAAAGCTCATGGTAGTCAAGTTTTTGCGGAAATAGTAGAGAATTCATGTAATGTTGCTTTTGTAGAACTTGGGTTAGATATAGGTGTTCCTACTTTCTATAAATATCTAAATGATTTCGGATTTGGTAAGGCTACTGGGATTGATCTGCCGGGAGAAGCGGAAGGAATTCTAGTGCAAGAGAAGAATGCTAAGCAAATTGATCTTGGTACTATGTCTATGGGGCAAGCTAATGCTGTTACTGCATTACAATTATTAAACGGAGTAGCTGCAGTAGCTAATGATGGTAAGCTTATGCAACCTCATTTGGTCAAACAGGTAATTGATAATGAAGGTAAGATTATAAAATCTATGGAGCCTAAAATAGTTAAGGAAGTCATTTCACCTGACGCTGCTAGTCGGTTAAGATTAGTTTTGGAGGGAGTAGTATCGACTGGTACAGGAAAAAATGCTTTTATAGAGGGGTATAGGGTTGCTGGTAAGACGGGGACTGCTCAAAAGGTATCACCAACAGGTGGATATATGAGTGGCGAATATGTAGCATCTTTTATAGGATTTGCTCCCGCAGATAATCCGCGAATAGCCTGTATAGTTGTGGTAGATGCACCACAAGGGTATCCATATTATGGTGGGTGGGTAGCTGCACCGCCTTTTAGAGAAATCGTAAAAGATACACTCCGATATCTGGAAGTCCCTTTATATGAAACTGAAGATAATTTAGAGGAAATAAAACAAAATAATAAGGTAGTAGTTCCAGATGTAGTAAACTTATCCTTAACAGAGGCTATTTCAATTATGAATGAAAGAGGTTTAAATATTAAAGTAAGTGGTACTGGAGATATTGTATGGCAACAGACACCTAAGCCTAATACTAAGTTAATTAGGGGTTCACAAGTTATTATTAGTCTCTCACCTTTAGATCCTAATAAAGATGCTGGCGAGGTGACCATACCTGATTTACAAGGTAAATCTATGAAAGAGGTAGCGAAAATCTTATCTAACTTGGGCTTACATTTAATTCCAGAAGGATATGGCTTAGCATATGAGCAATCACCGGAACCAGGGAAGATATTAGCCTTAGGTTCAAATGTTAAAGTTAAGTTCCAACCGGTAGGAGAATAAGAAAAGGGGGGTTTAACATGAATTTAGAATCAGTCTTAACAGGGATAGAATATGAATTGTTATGGGGTAATCTTAACCAAAAAATTGATTACATAAGTTATGATTCTAGAAAAGTTAAGCCTAATTCGCTTTTTGTTTGTATAAAAGGTTTTAATACGGATGGACATAAATATATACAAGCTGCTATAGATAAAGGAGCAGTAGCTATTCTAGTACAAGACGAAGTTACTGAGATTCCAGATGTGACTATTTTACGTACTATAGATACTCGTCAAGCACTAGCTAAAGTAGCATCTAATTATTATAAAAAACCTACTCAGGCATTACGTCTAGTAGGTGTAACAGGAACTAATGGTAAAACTACTATAACTCATATTATTAAGGCGATACTTGAAGAAGAAGGGAAAAAAACCGGTATGATCGGCACTCTTTATGCAAAAATCGGTGACCAGGCAAAGAAAGTTCAACATACAACACCTGAAGCACCAGAACTTGAAGAATTTATGCACTTAGCAGTTGAAAAAGAGACTGATTATGTTGTAATGGAAGTATCTTCACACGCCTTAGACTTGTATCGTGTTAACGAACTAGATTTTAATGTAGCAATTTTTTCTAATTTGAGCCAAGATCATTTGGATTTTCACCATAATATGGATGAATATAAAAAGGCCAAGTTAAAATTGTTTAAAATGATTAAGGCCCAGGAAAATAATTATACGATTGTGAATGTAGATGATAATCACGGAAAAAATTTTATAGCAGAAACAAATTGTAATACTATTACTTATGGTCTTATGCAAGAAGCAGATGTTTCAGCAATTGATTTAGATATAAGTCTTAAAGGAACTAATTTTACCGTTAAGTATAAAAATCATGAATTTAAGGTGAAAATGAAGTTAATAGGTTTGTTTAGTGTTTATAATGTTTTAGCAGCTATAGCTTTTGCACTTAGTGAAAAAATTGAACCTAGCATTATTACTAAAGCATTGACAAATATTGAGGGGATCCCGGGAAGGTTTGAACAAGTTGATTTAGGGCAAGATTTCACAGTAATTGTTGATTATGCACATACTCCTGACGGTTTAGAAAACATTTTAAAGACTAGTAAACAAATAGCTGAAAATAGATTAATAACAGTTTTTGGTTGTGGGGGAGATAGAGATAAAAGTAAACGACCATTGATGGGTAAGATAGCTGCTGAATACAGCAATTTTTGTGTAGTAACTTCTGATAATCCTAGAAGCGAGGATCCTCAAGCAATTATAGATGATATAGTGCCAGGATTAAATATGGTTAAAGATTCTCGATATGCTATTATTCTTGATCGAAAAGACGCTATAAACCATGCTTTCCATTTGGCCAAAAAAGGCGATGTAATTATAATTGCTGGCAAGGGACATGAAACATATCAGCTAGTAGGTGAGAAGGTTTTAGAGTTTGATGACCGAGAAATCGCTAAAGAAACCTTAAGGGGTCTTTTATAATGAATGAATTAACATTAGACTTTATTATATCGAGTTGTCGAGGTAAGAAAATAGGTAAAGGCAATCTTTTTATTAGAAATATAATTACTGATTCTAGGCAAAAAATAGATGCACAAACTCTATTTATAGCCTTAAAAGGCGAAAACTATGATGGGCATAAATTTGTAGATGAAACCTTTAATAAAGGAGCTCAGGTTGCGATAGTCTCATCGACAGAAGATATAAATATTAACATGATAGAAGACAAAATTCTTATATTAGTAGATGATACGCTTGTAGCATTACAAGAGATAGCTAAAGAATATAGAAAACAATTCGATATTCCTATTGTAGCAGTTACTGGTAGTGTAGGTAAAACCACTACTAAGGAAATTTTATCTACTTGTCTTACTAGCAGTTTTAATACTCATTATACGGAAGGTAATTTTAATAATGATATTGGTTTGCCACTAACTTTACTGAAAATAGAAGATCATCATGAGGCAGCAGTAGTTGAGATGGCAATGCGAGCTAAAGGAGAAATTTTAAGATTAGCTAATATTGCCATGCCAACTTGTGCTATTATCACAAATGTTGAACTAGTACATTTAGAAACTTTAGGTACACTTGAAAATATTGCTCAAGCAAAATGTGAAGTATTAGAAAAATTATCAGAAAAAAACTTTGCTTTAATAAATGGAGATAATAGTCTATTATTAAAAGTTGCTAAAGATTATCCTTGTAGACAATACACATTTGGATATAATCATGGATGTGATTGTAGGATAATTGAAGTGATTAGTAATGAAAATGGGTTAATTATTGATGTAGAGCTTTTTCAAGAACGAGTTAAACTTGAGTTTCCTATCCCAGCTCCTAAATTAGCTTTAAATGTTGTAGCTGCAGCTGGTACAGCCTTTTTATTAGGTGTAACTATTCAAGATATCATTAAACAGATAGCTAGTTATAAGCCGGCTGGAAATAGATTAGCTATATCCCATCTACCAGAAGGTGGGATAATAATTAATGATACATATAATGCTAATCCTCTTTCCATGTTATCAGCATTAGAAACTAGTCTTGCTTTTAAGGGGACTAAAAGGCTGGTAGCAGTATTAGGTGATATGTATGAGTTAGGGGAGTATGAAGAAGAGGGGCACTTAAGTGTAGGTATGTCAGTAGTAGCTAATAAGGTAGATATACTTATAACAGTTGGTCAACTGGGCACATATATAGCAGAAGGTGCTATTCAAGCTGGAATGGACAGAGCTAGTGTTTATCATTTTACGGATAAGGTAGAATGTTTACATTATATGAAACATAACCTTAAAAAAACTGATGTAATACTTTTTAAGGCTTCTAGAGGAATGCAACTGGAAATGTTGATAAACGACTGGCTAGTTAAATAATTTAAATATCACCTTTTATACAGATAGGAGTACAGGTAGTATGCCAGAAATAATAATGAAACCTTTACTTGCTGGAATCATATCGATTATAACCATGATTATATTAGGACCGATTATGATACCATTTTTAAACCGTCTTAAAGTAGGGCAAAACATAAGGGAAGAAGGGCCAAAACGGCATTATGCTAAGGCAGGTACCCCTACTATGGGTGGTATAATGATTATTACTGCAGTAATGGTTGCTACTTTTTTAACGGCCGGGGCAAGTGTTGAAGCATTAACGGCCGTTTTTATAATGTTAGCTTTTGGGGCTATTGGCTTTTGGGATGATTATATTAAGGTAGTATTGAAAAGGTCACTAGGTTTGAGGGCGCGGGAAAAACTAGGTCTACAGCTACTAATCGGATTAATCTTTGGTCTTTTGCTCATTTTTTATTTTGATCGAGGGACTATAGTTACTATACCTTTTACTGGTAGTCATATTGATTTAGCTTTTTTATACATACCTTTTGTAATATTAGTCTTAATGGGTACTTCTAATGCAGTTAATTTAACTGATGGTCTAGATGGATTAGTTAGTGGTGTAACATTTTTTGTTGCTATTGCTTTTGGTCTAATTTCTATAATGACTAGTCATTATAGTTTAGCCATTTTTTGTGTGGCATTAGCTGGTGCCTGTTTAGGGTTTCTATTTTTTAATCGTTATCCTGCCCGGATTTTTATGGGGGACACTGGTTCAATGGCATTAGGTGGAGCTATAGCAGCTGTTGCCGCACTTACTAAAACAGAATTAGTCTTAGTCATAATTGGTGGCGTTTATGTAATCGAGGCATTAAGCGTAATTATCCAAGTAATCTATTTTCAAGCTACCAGAAAAAGGGTATTTCTAATGAGTCCTATACATCATCATTTTGAGTTAAAAGGGTGGAAGGAAACTAAAGTAGTAAAGTTCTTCTGGTTCTTATCTTTTCTATTTGTGATCATAGGTTTATTAAGCCTTAAAGGTATTGGCTAGAATTTGGAGGAAGTGTTTTAGGTGAATTTTGCTAGTAAAAAAGTTTTAATTATCGGTATGGGCAAGAGTGGGATAGCTGCTGCTTTAGTCCTAGTGAAAAAGGGAGCAGTCGTGACGGCTTGTGATATAAAAATGCCTGAGTCGATGCAAGAAACTATTGATCACCTGATGCGACATAAAGTGGAAGTGATGGTAGGTTCTTATCCTAAGGTTAAAAAGGAGAAATACGATTTAGTAGTTATTAGTCCTGGGGTACCTTTAACTATTGAACCTATCCAAAGTGCATATAACCTTAATATTCCTATACTAGGTGAGCTTGAACTAGCTTACCAATTGAAAAAACTTGACTTACAAATGTATGCCATTACTGGTACTAACGGAAAAACTACTACTACTATGTTACTACAACATATTTTGACTATAGATGGAGTAAACTGCGTTGCAGGTGGAAATATCGGTACACCTTTAACTATGTTAGTCGATAAAATGGACACAGGTGTTATCTGTGTAGAAGCTTCTAGTTTCCAATTAGAAACAACTAGTACTTTTAGACCATATATTTCGAGCGTTTTAAATATTACTCCTGATCATTTAGATAGGCATAAAAATATGGAAGCTTATATAAAGGCTAAAACTAGAATATTTGAAAATCAGAGTCATAATGACTTTACAATATTAAATTATGATGATCCAATCGTGAGAGATTTTGCTGCATTATCTAAAGCCCAAATAATATATTTTTCCACTAATCAAGTACTTAGTGAAGGAGTATTTATTAGTGAAGGTGTAATAATGGCTCATATGAAAAACACTTTAACTGAGATATGTAATGTAGATGAGGTTTCATTAAGAGGTAAACATAATCTAGAAAACATGCTTTGTGCTACTGCGATAGCTTTAGTAGCAGGTGCTAACCCACAACATATAGCGAGTGCTTTAAAGTCATTTGAAGGAGTTCAGCACCGTATGGAAGAAGTGAGAAACCATGAGGGGATTATATACATTAATGATTCGAAAGCTACTAATCCAGAATCAGCAATTAAAGCTATCGAATCTTTTAATCAGCCTATCATTCTTATTGCAGGAGGACGTAATAAAGGGTCGAAATTTGATGATTTTGCCCAAGTTTTAATAGAAAAGTCAAAAGCCTTAATATTATTAGGTGAATCTAAAGAAGAAATAAAATCTGCAGTAATGGCGAGAGATTATACGAATATACATGAAGTAGATAATCTTGATCAAGCTGTTAAACTAGCATACCAACTAGCTGAAAAGGGTGATGTTGTACTTTTATCACCTGCTTGTGCAAGCTGGGATATGTTTGATAGTTATGAACAAAGAGGAGATATTTTCTGTGAGTTAGTCGACTCTGTATGCGGAGTTTAAAAGTTTGTACTGGTGGAGGGATTTGTAGGTGAGGTTAAAAAAGGGGCCACCTGACTTTGTGTTATTCGTTACCACCTTAATATTAATAGGGATTGGGCTAGTAATGGTCTTTAGCTCTAGTGCTGTAACTGCCAATGTACGCTATGATGATGCTTACTATTTTTTTAAAAAGCAATTAATATGGAGCATGATTGGCCTTATAGCAATGATTGTAATAATGAAAATCAATTATTTGAGGTTGAAAGGATTTGCCCTACCATTAATGGTAATAACTATAGTATGTCTAATTTTAGTTATTACTCCATTAGGTACTGATGTAAAAGGTGCTTCTAGATGGTTGGGGGTAGGCATACTAAGTTTCATGCCTTCTGAGCTAGCTAAAATAGCCATGGTGATGTTCTTAGCAAGAACTCTTGAGGTTAACCTAAGTAAAATAAAAACGATTACTGGAGGCATACTACCTTATTTAGTCTTATTGTTAATCGTAGCAGGCTTAATTATGAAGCAACCAGATTTAGGTACTGCTTTTGCTATTTCTGGAACAGTTTTCTTTATGCTTATGGCAGCAGGGGCAAAATGGTCGCATTTAGGTTTGATTGCCTTGACGGGAATAGGTGGTATAGCTGGTATTATTGCGGTAGCTCCTTATCGTATGGAAAGATTTATAGCTTTTATAAATCCTTGGAAATATGCTAGTGACGAAGGTTTTCAAACTATTCAGTCGTTATATGCCTTAGGATCAGGTGGTTTATTCGGTATGGGTTTAGGTAGAAGTCGCCAGAAGTTCTTTTATTTACCTGAACAACACACCGATTTTATATTCGCTATTTTAGGTGAAGAATTAGGATTTATAGGAGCTTTTTTTGTTATTGCTTTATTTCTTTTGTTAGCTTGGCGAGGATTTAAAATCGCTATAAACGCTCCTGATACTTTTGGGAGTCTCTTAGCTACTGGTCTTACAGTTATGATAACATTTCAAGCTATTATAAACATAGGTGTAGTTTCGGGTGCACTACCAGTGACAGGTATAACTTTACCTTTTATCAGTTATGGGGGTAATTCATTACTATTTACCATGATCGCTGTAGGTTTGTTGTTAAATATATCTAGATATAGCACTAATCGTTAAGGGGGGTGTTTTGTCTTATGAGATTAATACTTAGTGGTGGAGGTACTGGGGGACATGTTTATCCGGCTTTAGCTATTGCTCAAGGGGTCAAAGATGTAATACCATCAGTTGAGATACTATATATTGGAACACAAAAGGGCATGGAGAGCATTATTGTTCCGAAGGCGGGATATGATTTTAAGTATATTGACATATCGGGGATAGATAGATCTTCAATGGTAAGAGCATCAAAATCTTTAATTAAATTTCCTAAAAGTTTTTTTACATCTTTAAATATAATAAGATCGTTTAAACCTGATGTAGTAGTCGGAACTGGGGGATATGTATCTTTTTCTCCGGTTATGGCAGCTACTTTTCTAGATTGTAAATCTATTATTCATGAACAAAATGCATTGATGGGTTTAGCTAATCGCAATTTAGCAAAAAGAGTTGATCATACATTACTCACCTTTGAGGAGGCAGCCGAGGGATTAGAAGCTAAAGATATCACGATAACCGGCTTGCCTGTACGCCAAGAAATCATGCAGGCTAATCGTAATGAAGCTAAAAAGGAGTTAGGGCTTGATAATAGATTTACATTAGTTGCCTTTGGAGGTAGTAGAGGTGCAGCTAGTATTAATCGGGGCATGTTAGGACTAATTGATAGATATAGAAAAGTGCCTAATCTTCAAATCATCTGGATAACGGGTGAAAATAACTATACAGAAATAAAAGATAAAATACAAAGCCAAATTGGCTTAGAAAATTTACAATGTAAGTTATTATTATATCCTTATATGTTTAATATAGAGAACGCTTTAGTTGCTGCTGATTTAGCTGTATGTAGGGCTGGTGCAAGTACGGTAGCAGAACTTAGCATATTAGGTCTACCTGCTATACTAGTTCCCTATCCATATGCAACTGATGGTCATCAAGAAAAGAACGCTAAAACATTGCTAGAGAAAAAAGCTGCTGATATGGTTATTGATGAGTTCTTAGATGGGGATACTCTTTATAAGAAGGTAGAATATTACCGTAATAATATTAATGAACTAGACCATATGAAACAAAACCTTTTAAAAGAAGCTAAACCTAACGCTTTAAGGGATATAGTCGATATTATTATGAAATAAATATTTTGCACTTCCAGGTGGTACAAGCTATACAAAATGTAACCACTTTTGTTAGTTATGCATACTATAAAATGTAATATATACACTAAGGAGAAGGAGATGAGGAAATGGCCACCAAACTTGGACAATGGGTTCATATGGTGGGGATAGCTGGAGCCGGAATGAGCGGAATTGCACATATCCTATCAGAACAAGGGGTTAAAGTAAGCGGGTCTGACCTACAGACTAGTAATATAACCAAAAACCTAGAAAGTTTAGGAATAGAAATTTATCAAGGTCATTCTTCATCCCACATTAAGGAGGGAGTTGATTTACTAGTTATTTCTTCAGCTATACCACCTGATAATGTAGAAGTATTAGAAGCACGACAGAGAAATATACCAGTAATAAAACGTGGCAAGATGTTAGCTAATCTAGTTAATGATCAAAAAAGCATAGCGATAGCAGGTGCCCATGGCAAAACTACAACAACATCTATGTTATATATTATCTTAGCCGAATCAGGTATTGATCCTACATTCATAGTTGGTGGTGAATTTCAAAATAGTAATTTAAATGCTAAATTAGGTTCTTCAGATTATTTTGTTGTTGAAGCTGATGAAAGTGATGCATCTTTTTTAGATATAAAACCGTATATTGGAGTAATTACTAATATAGAAAATGACCATCTAGATTATTACAAATCTTTTAATAATATTAAAAGTGCATTCAGACTATTTATTGATGGAGTTCGTGATGACGGATTTACACTAGTTTATGGAGGAGACCAATGCATCAGGGAAATAATTTCTCCAGAAGATGAGGGGATTTTATTCTATGGGGAAAGCTCAGACTGTGATTATTACATGGAAAATTGGCAGGCTAAAGGATTAGGATCAGTTTTCGAAGTGTATCACCAAAAAGATAATTTAGGAGTTATAGAGATATCAGTGCCTGGAAAACATAATGCACTAAATGCTCTTGCTAGTATATCAATCGCACTCGAATTAGGGGTGGATTTTGCAGATATTAAAAAGGCTATTATTAAGTTTTATGGTAGTAAAAGACGTTTCGAAATAGTGGGGAAAGTTGACAATATAACTATTGTAGATGATTATGCACATCATCCTACAGAGATTGAGGTTACAATAAGTGCTGCACAAAGCTTTCATAAGGGAAGAGTTGTCGCAGTTTTCCAACCTCACCGTTTTTCTCGGACTAAATCTTTAGGTAAAGAACTAGGTGAAGCATTTATTGATGCTGATTTAGTCGTGTTTACAGAAGTATATGCTGCAGGGGAGAAATCTATTCCAGGTATAAGTGGAAAAACTGTTTTTGAAGCAGCGAAAAAAGCTGGCTGTAATGCAGTATATATACCCGAACTTGATGAAATATCAGGTTTTCTAATTACTAATAAAGAAAATCATGATTTAATAATAACAATGGGAGCTGGAGATATATGGAGAGTAGGGCAAGATGTATTAAGGACAGTTCCAAACTTAAATATAAAGGCACATTCCTAACGGAGGTGTTTATTTGCAATATTTAATAATTGAGGGTAATAAGCCATTAAAAGGCGATGTACAGATTAGTGGTTCTAAAAACGCCACATTACCAATAATGGCTGCTAGTCTTATAGCAAATGGCGAAGTAATATTAAATGGGGTGCCAGACCTAGAAGATATACATGTGATGTCAGAAGCTTTAAAACATTTCGGAGCTAAAATACATCGAGAAAATGATGTACTAATAATAGATAGTAGGATGGTAAATTCCTGCGAGTTACCCGAAGCTATTTCGCGTAAAATGAGGGCCTCTAATTTAATGATGGGAGCTTTGCTAGCTCGTTTCAAAGAAGCCAAGGTGGCATATCCTGGCGGTTGTGCTATAGGTACACGTCCTATGGATTTACATTTAAAAGGTTTTGAAAGTTTAGGTTACAATATTACCGATGGTTATGGATACATGGAAGGTAGAGGTCATTTGCTAAGTGGAAACGAAATATTACTCGACTTTCCCAGTGTAGGTGCAACCGAAAATATAATGATGGCTGCTAGTGTGATTCGAGGAAACACTGTAATCAGGAATGCTGCTCGAGAACCAGAAATTGTTGACTTGCAAAACTTTCTTAACTCTATGGGGGCTAAAATAAAAGGTGCAGGATTAGATACTATAAGAATTGAGGGTGTACAAAAACTTAGTGGAGTTGAACATCGGATAATACCGGATCGCATAGAAGCAGGTTCTTTTATGGTTGCTGCCGCTATAAGTCGTGGAGAAATATTTATTAGCAATGTAATTATGGAACATATACAACCTGTAGTAGCTAAACTAAGGGAAATAGGGCTAGAGATAATACCTTCTAGGTCTGGTCTAAAAGTCCTGGGCAATAAGAGGCTGCGAACAACAGATATTAAAACTATGCCCTACCCAGGCTTTCCTACGGATATGCAGGCACAGATGATGGCATTATTATCTACAATTCCGGGAACGAGTATTATTGTGGAAACTATTTTCGAAAACCGTTTTATGCATGTTCAAGAATTGAGAAGAATGGCAGCAGAAATTAGAGTTGAAGGACGGGTAGCAATTATTAAGGGGAAGAAAAACCTTGAAGGCACTAGTGTCGAGGCTACAGATTTACGGGCAGGTGCTGCTCTAGTATTAGCTGCTTTAGCTGCTGAAGGAGAAACTAAGATAAGTAAAATAGAGCATATAGACCGAGGTTATGAAAAGCTACATGTTAAGCTTAGAAATTTAGGAGCTAATATAACTAGAACTACTGATTTATCATAGATCAGTAGACCTAATTTAATACACTAGTATTTATTCAAATATATTGATGTGATTTGATGACAAGTATATTTAAGGCCTAGGTTACAAGACCTAGCCTTTTTTTTCTTATAGGAATGTAATGAAATTACAACAAATATCTGTTATAATTTCTAGCAGTTAATGAGAATGGGAGAGCTATCTTTGTGGCCAATAAAACATTTCGTAGGATTTTCAATTTTACCTTGCTTCTATTTGTATTTTTGATATCTGTATATCTTTTTTTACATAGTTCTTACTTTAATATTGATAAAATCTATACTACGGGTCTTAAACAACTTTCCGAAGAGGAAATATTAGATTTTGCAGAAATAGTAGATGGGCAGAACATTTTCGAAATCGATAACAAGTCAATAGCTCGGACTATTAGGGTTCATCATATGGTAAAAGATGCACAATTGATAAGGCATCTACCTAGAACATTAGAAATCAAAGTGGAAGAACGCCAAATATGGGCTATAATACCACATAATAAAGAATTTCTATGTATTGATGATGAAGGAGTAGTTATAGATAAAAAAACAACTATGGATTTATCTCCATATCCACTAATAACTCTTTCTAAGGTACTTGATAAAGTTAATTTAGGACAAGTTATTGATCCGGAGGGAATTTTACAAATAAGACAATTGTGGGAAATGTTAAGTAAAACAGATCAGGACTTTATCTCTGATTTTCATTATAATGATAAACAAGAACTTATTATTTATTCTAGTAATGGTACCGAAATAAAAGTTGGCAATGAAGATAGGTTAGAAGAAAAGGCTAGCTTTATTCAGGAAATAATAAAATTAGAAAAAGAATTTGAGCAAGAGGGTCTTGAAGTTTTGGAATATGTTGATTTAAGATTTAAGGGTCAGCCAGTAGTGAAGACAAAGGCGTAAAAAGGGTGATGTAGATGAAAAACAATGAGGCTATAATCTCGATAGCTGCCGTGTGCCTTATATTAGGTATTATGATATCAATACAATTTAAAAGTACTCAAGCTGTCGGAATTAATATGTCTCCTGCTAGGGTGACAGAATTAACCGATAAATTAGATAAGGCTAATGAAGAGCGGGAAGTATTAGTTGAAGAAGTTCTTGAGTTAAGGGAAAAGTTAAAAAATGTGCGGGAATTCGATATAGCCATGGCAGATCTGCAAACTGAGTTACAGACTGCAAATATGGCTGCCGGTGGTTTGGAAATAGAAGGACCGGGAATAACTCTCACTCTTGATGATAGTGCTCGTGGTCTTAAAATAGGTGAAGATCCTAATGACTTATTAATTCATGATTATGATATTTTAATTATAGTAAATGAACTTAAGGCATCAGGTGCGGAAGCCATTTCGGTTAATGGAGAACGCATAACAGCTATGTCTGAGATAAGATGTGCAGGTACCCTTATATTAGTTAATTGGGTCAAAATTGCCCCTCCCTTTGTAATAAAAGCTATAGGTAATCCCGATATGCTAGAAAGTGGTTTAAATATGAAGGGTGGTTACCTACAGACTTTAAAAGCATTAGTTCAAGTAAATTTGCAAAAATCCGAAGATATTAATATACCAGCATATAGTGGGCGTACGAAGTTTAGTTATGGTTCGCCAGTTCAATTTAAAGAAAAGGCGGATGAGTAGTTATGTGGTTATTAGTTGTTTTTTGTTTAATAATAGGATTAATTATAGGTTTTCAGATACCGTTTTTATTACCAGCAGTTTTTGCTAAGTATATGTCTATCGCTGTTTTAGCAGCATTAGACGCGGTTTTTGGGGGAATAAGAGCCTATATGGAGGATGCATTTGATAATGTTATATTTCTTAGTGGTTTTATAGTTAACATCTTATTAGCTGCTGGTCTAGCTTATCTTGGTGACAGGTTAGGTGTGGAGCTTTACTTAGCAGCAGTAGTAGCATTTGGGGTCAGGCTATTTCAGAATTTAGGAATTATTCGTCGATATCTATTGAAAAAATACTAAACTATTTCACTATAAAATAAAGGAATATACCTGCCTTTGTAGTATTTTTACATAGGAGTTTGTATAAGGGGTAGGTTACTATTAAGAGAAGAAATATAATATTTGGCCTGGATGTAGGTACGAATACTATAAAAGCAGCGGTTGGTGAAGTTTATTATGATGGTACTATTAATGTTTTAGGTGTAATTAATTCTCCTTCACTAGGGCTTAGAAAAGGTAACATAGTTGATATAGAGAATACAGCTAAGTCAATAGAGGCATCCTTATTAAGTTTAGAGAGATTGACAGGGGTTGTGGCTGATTCTGCAGTTATTGGTTTTTCAGGAAATAATATCACTTCTGTAAATAATCATGCTATAGTTGCAGTAGGAAATCAGCATTATGAAATAAGTAATGAAGATAAAGAAAGGGTTTTGCAATCAGCGCAAAATATTGCTTTACCACCAGATAAAACTATTGTGCAAATTATTGAAAGACAATATATTATAGATGGTTATGATGGAGTTAAAGATCCTGTAGGAATGGTGGGAAGTAGATTAGAAGCGGAGATTGTAATAATTATAGCTGCTACGGCTGGGTTACAAAATTTATATAGAAGTACACAGCGGATTAATCTTCAGGTGAATAATAGTTATTATAACCCATTGTTAGCTTCTGAATCAGTTTTATTACCAGCTGAGAAGGAAATGGGGGTTGTTTTAGTTAACTTAGGAGCAGGAATAACCGAGTTATCATATTTTCAAATGGGGAGTTTACTTTATACCTCAGTTTTACCTGTGGGAGGAGATTATATTACTAAGGATTTGGCGATAGTGCTCCGCACCTCTATTGACGAAGCCGAGCGAATTAAAGAAGAGTATGGAACCGCCAAAGTGGAATTAGCAGATGAAAATGATTTAATTACAATTTATAATGTTCAAGGGACTGAGACTAAGAAGGTTTCCTCACGAGTTATTGCAGAGATAATTTCAGCTAGAGTTTATGAGATTTTAGAAATGATTTTCTCTGAACTTACTAGATTTGGCTGTATAGATAAAATGCCTGCTGGAATTGTATTAACAGGTGGGGGTGCTCATTTAATAGCTATAAATGAGCTTGTGGAAGAGTACTTTAATATTCCAGCAAGATTAGGTTTTCCCGATAACATAAAAGGCTTATCATCTGAGTTCAGGTATCCCCAATATGCTAATGTATTAGGCGCTATTAAATGTGGAGCAAAATATCTAGACATATCTTATCAAGAGACACGAGGGATATCAAAAGTATTTGACAGGATTTCTTATTATTTAAAAGACTTATTTAGTTAAGACAGAGGAGGTTTTTAAATGCCATTAGATTTTGACGTTGAGATGCAGCAATTTGCTAATATTAAAGTAATCGGAGTTGGTGGTGGCGGAAATAACGCTATTAATCGTATGATTGAAGCTGGGCTAAAAGGGGTGGAGTTTATTGCTGTAAACACAGATGCTCAGGCTTTGTATCTTTCTAAGGCAGATAAAAAGATTCAAACTGGAGAAAAGCTTACAAAAGGCCTAGGCGCTGGTGCAGATCCTGAGGTAGGTATGAAAGCTGCAGAAGAGAATGCAGATGATATAAAAAAGGCCTTAAGTGGCGCCGACATGGTATTTGTGACTGCAGGGATGGGTGGCGGCACAGGAACCGGAGGTGCACCTATTATTGCGAGAATAGCTAAGGAGTTAGGGGCTCTAACTGTAGGTGTAGTTACTAAACCATTTACTTTTGAAGGACGTAAAAGGTCTTCCCAAGCTGATAAAGGAATACAAGAACTAAGGGAAGCAGTTGATAGTTTAATTACTATACCTAATGATAGATTGCTACAAGTTGTGGATAAAAATACAGGTTTTAATGATGCCTTTAAGATTGCAGATGATATATTGCGCCAAGGGGTTCAAGGTATATCAGATTTAATTGCCGTACCTGGAGTTATTAATTGCGATTTTGCAGATGTTCAGACAGTTATGCAAAACACTGGTTCTGCTCTAATGGGTATAGGAAAGGCAAGTGGTGAAAACCGTGCTGCTGAAGCGGCCAGAATGGCTATATCAAGTCCACTTTTAGAAACATCTATTGAAGGAGCCAAGGGAGTTCTATTTAATATTAGTGGTGGTGCTGACTTAACATTATTCGAAATAAACGAGGCAGCAGAAATAATACATCAAGCGGCAGATATTGAAGCTAATATTATATTTGGTGCGAATATTGATGAGGGCATAGATGATGAGGTAAGGGTAACTGTTATTGCAACTGGTTTTAACAACCCCAAGCTACAATCAACTACTGAACATGGTAGAATAAGGTCTGTTGATACACCCCAATCATTTCTAGATAAAAGCGATTTGGAAATTCCGCCTTTCTTACGTCGTAAGTAAACAAATATTAAAACATAATATATTTAAAAAAAGGAATCGGCATTAAATTGCCGATTTTTTATTTTTATTCATATAAATAGTAGAAATAGTTATTACTTAAACCTACAAATTCAAGCAAGACCATTTGGTATAATATGTAATACATTATGCTAGTAAATTTTGCATATTAATTAAGAATTACAGATATAGCTAAAATGATTAGGTGATAAAGATGAATGAGCCAATAGTTTATGCTGATCTAACTTTTTTAATAAATTTCATTATAGATTTTTGCATTTTATGGACAGCAGCAAAATTAGCGACAATTAAAATATCTTATACTAAGTTGTTTTTAGCATCTGTTTTAGGTGGTTTTTATGCAGTAGGATATTTGTTTGTAGAGTTAGCCGTATGGTATTCATTACCCATGAAACTGATTTTTTCTTTTTTACTTGTTGGACTAGGTTTGTGGCCTCATAGTTGGAATAAATTTAAATTAGCACTTTTGTATTTTTATGGAATAAGCTTTTTCGTTGCAGGAGCTACTCTCGCTACTTCACTTCTGTTTGCTACTAATCAATATTATTTTACTTTTTCTTATATATGTTTGTTAGCTGGGATATTTGGTGCTCTTTTGATAGGGGTGTATGGAGAAAAATATCTTATGCAAGAGTTAATACCTAAGATATTAAAGTACCAAGTTTGTTTACAATTTGCGGAATTATCTTGCAGTGGCCAAGGTTTTTTAGATACTGGAAATGGATTGAGGGACCCCATGAGTAATAAACCTATTCTAGTTGCGGAATACAATCTATTAAAACCTTGTTTGCCTGATGATCTTAATGAAGCCATGGATACTTCATTATCTGAAGATGAGATGTTAGAAAAGTTAAGTTACTCGAGTTGGGCTAATAGGTTAAGGTTGATTCCATTTTCATCTATTGGCAAAAAAAATGGTTTATTGATAGGGATTCGAGCAGATGAAGTTGTAGTAAATATCGGAAGTAAAAAGAAATTACATAAAAATATTATTATAGGAGTTTACATAGATAAATTAAGTAGTGAAGGTAGTTATCAGATGCTAATCCCTTCTGAAATGGTCAAATAAAATTAGGAGGTCTGAATTTGAGCTTAAACTTGTTAGAAAAACTTCGAAATTGGCGCACCTATTTACTAAGTCTTTACTTTAGAAAGAAGATCCAGTACATACACTATATCGGGTCTTCAGAAGTTCTCCCAGCACCTTTAAAAGAAAATGAGGAAAGGAACCTTATATCAAGATTAGATGAAGGCGAATTATCTGTAAAGGCAACTTTAATTGAACACAATTTAAGACTAGTAGTATATATAGCTAAAAAATTTGAAAATACTGGAATAAACATCGAAGATCTTATATCTATTGGGACTATTGGCTTGATAAAAGCAGTTAATACTTTTGAACCTAAGAAAAATATAAAATTAGCTACTTATGCATCAAGGTGCATAGAAAATGAAATATTAATGTTTATGCGTAGAAACCTAAAGAATCGTGGTGAAGTGTCATTAGATGAACCTTTAAATGTTGATTGGGATGGTAATGAATTGCTACTTTCTGATGTGCTTGGAACTGAAGGAGATATGATTTATAAAAAGATTGAAGGGGAAGTTGAAAAAAGCTTACTTTGGCAAGCTATGCATAAGCTAAATGAGCGAGAAAGGACTATTGTTAAGCTGCGTTTTGGTTTAGTAGGAGCCGAAGAAAAGACTCAAAAAGAAGTTGCTGATATATTAGGTATTTCCCAATCTTATATATCTAGGCTTGAAAAGCGCATATTAAAAAGGTTGCAACGAGAAATAAAAAAAATAGAATAGGTTTTAGTTTAGATAACAAGAAAAAGGTCAACAATTTTCCCTAGGGATATTGTTGACCTTTTTCTGTTTTCAGCCTATTAATAAAAAATTAATAAACGTTTAAGTTAGATGTGTCACCCTTTTGCTGAATAATATGGATGGTTAAGGAGAATAATTTTATTAACAAAGCAATTATATGAAGGGGTGAAATTTTGATAAATAAAGTAGAAATATGTGGAGTTAATACTTCTAAACTACCTGTATTAAAAAATGAAGAAATGAAAAAGCTCTTCAAGGCTTTGCAATCAGGTGAATTAGAAGCTAGGGAAAAGTTAATACAAGGTAATCTTAGATTAGTTTTAAGTGTAATAAAAAGATTTAATAATAGAGGAGAATATGTTGACGATTTATTTCAGGTAGGTTGCATAGGCCTAATTAAAGCTATAGATAATTTTGATTTAGGGCAAAATGTTAGATTTTCCACTTATGCGGTCCCTATGATAATAGGGGAAATACGTAGATATTTGAGAGATAATAATACAGTTAGAGTTTCAAGATCTTTACGTGACATAGCTTATAAGGCATTACAAGTTAGGGAAAAACTAGTTTCTAACTATTCTTCAGAACCTACTGTAAGTCAAATAGCCAAAGAACTTGAAGTTCCCCGTGAAGAAGTAGTATTTGCTTTAGATGCTATACAAGAACCAGTATCTTTATTTGAGCCTATATACAATGATGGGGGAGATCCTATCTTAGTTATGGATCAAATAAGTGATGATAAAAATAGTGATGACTTATGGTTAGAAGAAATAGCTATTAAAGAAGCCATGAAAAAGCTTAATGAAAGAGAAAAACATATTGTATCATTAAGGTTTTTTAATGGTAAAACTCAAATGGAAGTAGCCGATGAAATAGGGATATCTCAAGCTCAAGTATCTCGGCTGGAGAAAGCTGCTCTAAAACAATTGAAAAAACATGTTTGACCGATTAGGAGGCTTTCACATGGCTAAAAATCTGATAATAGTAATTCTTATGACAATAATATTAACCCTTCTTATTCCCTTAACTACAGATTTATTCTCCATAGAAAGAGCTTTTACCTATGACAACTTTATACGGGTAAACTTAACAACTAAATAGAGTATTATTCAAATTAGTGCTAATATCGTAAGGGGGTCGTAGACCCTCTTAGTTTTTGTTAAGGGGAGAAATTATGAAAAAAAGAGGAAGTGTCACACTCGACTGGGAAACTAAAAACCAGAACTATGATTTAAGTTCGTCTAATAATATAGTGGAAATTGAGCAGGTTTATCCGTTTGTTTATCATGGTGATATAATATCGATTAATGATATACCAGACTCTAAACTGGAATCCTTAAATGGACGATTAATCAAAGGTGATAACCAAAATATTATGGCTAATTTATTACATAATAATTATAAAGATGCTTTTGATCTAATTTATCTTGACCCACCTTATTTTAGTGATATTAATTACAAATCAAAAATTAATGTTGGGGATAAAGATAAACCAGAGATTATCAACCGTAATGTTTTTGATGATAAGTGGAAAAACCTAGACGATTATCTAGATTATATATTCCCGATTCTTAAACTTAGTAGGGACTTATTAAGTGAACAGGGAAGTCTATTGGTTCATGTAGATTGGCATGCCAGTCATTATATAAAAATATTATTAGATGAAATATTTTCGAAAGACCGTTTTATTAATGAAATAATTTGGTGTTATGGTGGAGGAAGTGGTGCTAAAAGACATTTCCATAGAAAACATGACACGATTTTATGGTATTCAAAAACTAATAAATATATTTTTAATCCACAATATCGGCCTTATACAGAAAAGACTCTAAATAGAGGTTTGACTAAAGTCAAAGGATCTAAATATGTCCTAAATAAAAAAGGTGCCTTAATGCAAGATTGGTGGATAGATATAAACAAAATTTTAAGTCCTACTGCTTATGAAAATCTAAAGTTTCCAACACAAAAGCCGATTGCTCTTTTAGAAAGAATAATTAAGGCTAGCTCTAACGAAAATAGCCTAGTTGGTGATTTCTTTGCTGGATCGGGGACTACGGCTGAAGCTGCAGAGAAGTTAGGTAGGTCATGGGTAGTTTGCGATCAAAGCAGTATTGCTATCCAGACTACTCATAATAGATTGATTAACTGTAATGCGAAACCTTTCACGATTGAATCATTAGATGTTCAATCTAACAAGCTAACAGATATTGACATTGTATGTAATTACATGGATGGCATTCTAACTATTAACCTATTAACTAAACCAGGAACAACTAGCAAATTAATAGATTTTTGGGAAATTGGGATTAGTGATAAAAATGTTTTTAAATCATTGATACAAGTAACTAGACCTAATAATAAAACATATGATCTTCCAGATAAGGTTAGATTAACTGGTATTGATCAAGTATGGCGAGAAAACTTAGTAGTAAGAGTTTATGACTTTGTAGGCAATGTTTTTACTAAAGCAAAACCTTTTTAGATATATATCTAAAAAGGTTTTGCTTTTTTAAAATTTCCTGTTATTTCGCTCTATGAGTCTTAGTATATCGATTTCGGTATCATCATTTTCAAGCCACATATCCTCATAAACTTTATAATCCATAACATCTTCTAGCTTTAAAGGAATCTCCACTTTATTACCAATATAATTTATTGGTTCAAATTGAAAAAATCTCATGAAAATCTCCTCACTATCTATTTGTTTTACCATCGATTAGAGTAATAAAGATTCATTTTCAACTCCTTTCCCAATTATTTATATTATTTCCCCCTCTTTATTATTTATTACATTGTAAAAATATACCAAAACTTTTAAAAGACTAAGATTGTAAATGGAATAAAATAACATAAAATCCTTGCTTAAAATATTTATATATGGTATTAATTTGCTTAGACTTAGTTTTATATTGTTTTATTATGGGGTGGAGCAAATGGATTATGGAGAAGTGGCTAGTTTATGTGCTATACATAAGGTCCAGGGAATTGGTAATAAAACTTTATTTAAAATAAAGGAACATTTTGGGAGTTTTTCTACTTGCTTAAATTCTCGTTATGAGGATTTGCAAAAAACAACTTTATCTCCTAGTATTTGTGATGATATAATAAACGCCCGAACAGACTGTCTTAGATATATGGAATCTTTACAAAATGAATACATCAAAATTATAACAATTACTGACGAAGATTATCCAGATTTATTAAGACATATAAGCAACCCACCTTACTTGTTATATGCTAAAGGCGAAATAAACCTACTAAAACAATTTTGTGTAGCCTTAGTAGGGGCTAGGGCTGCTACTCCTTATGGAAGAACAGTAGCATTTAAATTAGGCCAGGAATTAGCAGAACAAGACATTGTGACCGTAAGTGGAATGGCGCGGGGTATTGATACAGAAGTCCATAAAGGGACATTAGAGGGAAAAGGAAAAACTATAGCAGTCTTAGGTAGTGGAGTTAATATAATTTATCCGAGAGATAATACTAATTTGTATAAAGAAATTTGTGAAAATGGCTTAGTAATCTCAGAATTTGCGCCAGGAACCCCGCCTGAGCCAGGTAATTTCCCTGCGAGAAATCGCATAATATCTGGGATAAGTCGTGGAGTAGTAGTTATTGAGGCTAAAATAAAAAGTGGAGCACTTATTACTGCTGATTTTGCTCTTGAACAAGGTCGGGATGTTTATGCAGTACCGGGACATATTACTAGCAAGAATTGTGAAGGAACAAATAATTTAATAAAACAAGGAGCTAAACTTACTAGTTGTATTGAAGACATACTAGAGGAATACTATGAATTACAAGACTTAAAACCGACAGATATTATTCAAGGTGAGCTAACTTTATTAGATGATGTGGAACAATTACTATTAGAATCATTAGACTTTGAACCCCACCATTTTGATAAACTTTTAAGCCTTAGCCAGATAAGTATTGGGGATTTGAGTATGGCATTATTGAATTTAGAACTTAAAGGGATAGTAAAATCTATGCCTGGTAATTACTATGTTAAAGTTACTGATTTTTCGGATTAATCCAGAGAGGTGATATTTTTGTCCTATACTTTAGTTATAGTTGAATCAGCGGCCAAAGCAAAAACACTAGGAAAGTTCCTAGGTAAAAACTATAAAATAATAGCATCAGTTGGTCATGTTAAGGATTTGCCTAAAAGCAAATTAGGAATAGATGTAGAGAATAATTTCGAGCCACAATATATTACAATTCGTGGTAAAGGTGATGTTTTAAAAGAAATTAGAAAAGATGCTGCCAAAGCATCTAAGGTTTTGCTAGCAACTGACCCCGACAGGGAAGGGGAAGCAATAGCTTGGCATTTACAAAATGTTGTCAAAATACCTCCGGAAACAGATTGTCGTATAGAATTTAACGAAATTACTAAAGATGCAGTCAAAGCGGCAATCAAAGAGTCGCGTCCCGTCGATATGGATAGAGTTGATGCTCAACAAGCTAGAAGAGTACTAGATCGTTTAGTAGGATATAATTTAAGTCCTCTGTTATGGGCTAAAGTGCGCAAAGGTTTAAGTGCTGGTAGGGTGCAATCAGTAGCAATCAGGCTTATTTGTGAGCGGGAAGAAGAAATCACTAGCTTTATACCAGAAGAATATTGGACGATTGAAGCAATAGTTAATGCTAAAAAGGTCGATTTTGTATCGCGTTTAAATAGTTACCAAGGTAAAAAAGTTTCTATTAATAATGAAGAAGAAAAAAACCATATTACTAACTATTTAAATGAGGCTGAATTTAATGTATCAAAAGTAGTAAAACGGGAAAAGAGGAAAAGACCTAGCCCACCGTTTATTACGAGTACAATGCAACAAGAAGCAGCTAAGCGGTTAAACTTTTATTCTAAAAGGACGATGAGAGTCGCTCAAGATTTATACGAGGGTTTAGAAATTGGTAAAGAAGGTACTGTAGGTTTAATAACTTACTTGCGTACAGATTCAGTACGAGTATCTGATCTAGCAGCTGTAGAAGCTATTGATTATATTAAGAATGAATATGGCGAAGAATTTGCTCCTGCTAATCCTAATAAGTATAAAAGCCGTAAAAGCGCACAAGATGCTCATGAAGCTATTCGTCCTACATCTGCAAGCAGAACTCCAGATAGTATCAAACAGTATTTAAGTAGGGATCAATTTAGGCTATATAAGCTAATCTGGGAGAGATTCCTAGCTAGTCAGATGAATCCAGCAATATATGATACGGTATCAGTTGATATTGAGGCCGGGGATTATGGCTTAAAAGCTAGTTCATCCCAATTAAAATTCATGGGTTATCAAAAAATATATAAAGATGATGAAGAAGAAGCGGAAGCAGAAGCAAAAAACTTTATACCTGATATAAAAGCAGATGACAAGCTTTCTTTAGTAGAGCTAAAACCTAATCAACATTTCACTCAACCTCCTCCTCGTTTTACTGAAGCAAGCCTAGTGAAGTTCTTGGAAGAAAACAATATAGGTCGACCTAGTACATATGCACCTATAGTAGATACAATTTTGAGGAGATATTATGTGGAAAGACAAAACAAGCAATTTGTACCTACAGAATTAGGCTTTATTGTTGTCGGCTTATTAAAAGAAAACTTTTCCGATGTTATCGATGCTGATTTCACTGCTAAGATGGAGGAAAATCTCGACTTAATTGAAGAGGGTAAAATGGAATGGAAACAAGTAGTCAGTGATTTTTATGGACCATTTAAATTAGAATTAGACAAAGCAAGTGAAAATATAGAAAAAATAGAAATAAAAGATGAAGAAGCCGGTAAAGATTGTCCGGAATGTGGAAAGCCGATACTAATTAAATATGGTCGGTTTGGGAAGTTTTTAGCTTGTTCTGGATTCCCGGATTGTCGTTATACTGAAGCACTAAATGAAGAAATAGGAGTTAAATGTCCTGAATGTGCTAATGAAATAGTAGCTTTAAAAAGTAAAAAAGGGCGTAAGTTTTTTGGTTGTAGTAATTATCCAGATTGTAATTTTAGAACTTGGAATAAGCCTACAGGTGAAAAATGTCCTCAATGTGGTGATGCCATGGTAGAAAAGACTTTAAAAGGGCAAGATCCATTTTCAGTATGTCAAAATTCCGAATGTAAATATAGAGCTGAAGTGGAGGTTTAATTTGGAACATATTAATGTAGTAGGTGGTGGATTAGCAGGTTGTGAAGCAGCTTTTCATATTGCTAATCAAGGCATTAAAGTTAGATTATGGGAAATGAGACCACATAAAGAAACAGCTGTACATACTACTAGTAACTTAGCAGAATTAGTTTGTAGTAATTCCTTGAAATCCGAAATACCTAGTACTGCTCAAGGGTTATTAAAAGCTGAGATGAAAATATTAGGTTCACTTTTGCTAGAAAAGGCTGAAACGGCTAGAGTTCCTGCAGGCTCAGCTTTAGCAGTAGATAGATTAATATTTTCCGAATTAATTACCGAAGCAATAACCTCACATCCTCTAATAGAAGTCATTAGGGAAGAAGTGACAGAACTATTAGATGATGAAATATATATAATTGCTACTGGCCCATTAACTTCAGATGCGATGGCAGATTTCATTCAAAATCTTACTGGAGAAGATAATTTATCATTTTATGATGCGATATCACCGAGTGTTACTCGTGAAAGTCTAGATGACTCTAAAGTATTTAGAGCTTCTAGGTACGGGAAAGGTACTGCTGATTACCTAAACTGTCCATTTAATCAGGATGAATATGAAGAATTTTATGAAAAACTAATTTTAGCCGATATTTATGAAGGACATAATATCGATCAGAAGAAATATTTTAATGCTTGTATGCCTATTGAGGTAATGGCTCAAAAAGGCAAGGACACTTTACGGTTTGGTCCCATGCGTCCTGTAGGATTAAGTGACCCTAGAACTGAGGAAAGACCATATGCTGTAGTTCAACTGAGGCAAGAAGATAAAGCCGGTAATATTTTTGGTTTAGTAGGTTTTCAGACTCGTATGCTATGGGGTGCTCAGGATAATGTCTTACGACTTATTCCAGGACTGGAAAATGCCGAATTTGTTCGTTATGGCATGATGCACCGTAATACTTATATTAATAGCCCCCTAGTACTTAAGGAAACATTACAGATGAAAAAACACCCCCAATGGTTATTTGCTGGGCAGATTACTGGTGTAGAAGGATACATGGAATCTGCAGCTACAGGCATAATAGCCGGTTATAATGCAGTACGTCTTTTAAAAGGACAAGAGTTATTAGTCCTCGATACTGATACTCTAATCGGTTCCCTATTAGATTTCATTTCTACTTCGACAACCTCGAATTTCCAACCTATGAATGCTAATTTTGGCATCCTCCCACAATTACCTACAAAAATAAGAGATAAAAAAGTTAGATATGAAGCTTATCTGCAAAGATCTATGGAAAAGATGAACAAATTTTCAGAATTGTTTCTGAAACAGTTGTAAAGAAAATATTGAAGTGCTAACATTTATGATAAGATAATTATTATAGGGGTTATAAAATGCTAACTATTCAAGCTGAAAAATATTTAGAACATTTGAAAATAGAGAAAAGTGCTTCAAAGCTAACTATTTCGGGATACAAAACTGATTTAAAACAGTTTTTTGAGTTTTTAGCGGATAAGAAATCAATAAAAATAAATCAACTTTTGGCAGATATGATAACCCATCAATTAGTACGAGAATACTTAGCTCTTTTACTAGGAGCTGGTTACAAGCGTTCTTCGATAGCAAGGAAACTGGCATCACTTAGATCGTTTGTTAAATATCTCTGTAGGGAAGGCATCCTTTCCGCTAACCCCATTGCGGCAGTATCTACACCTAAACAAGACAAAAGACTGCCTAAGTTTTTTTACCCTGATGAAATACAAATGTTATTAGAAGCTCCAGATAATTCATATTTGGGCATAAGAGATAAAGCTATTTTAGAAACCCTTTATGCTACGGGAATTAGAGTTAGTGAATTAGTAAGTATAGACCTTCGAGATATTGAAATAGAAGAAGAAATAATCAAGGTTTGTGGAAAAGGTAGTAAAGAACGGATTGTATTTATAGGTAGAATGGCAAAATCATCCTTACAAGACTATTTAAAAAAATCTAGGCCGTTTTTAATTAAACAGGATAAAGAACATAATAATGCTCTTTTTTTGAATAAAAATGGTACTAGGCTTTCAGATCGAAGCATAAGAAATATACTGAATAAACATGTTAATACAGCAGCACTAACCCAGAGTTTTAGCCCCCATGCTATAAGACATTCTTTTGCAACTCATCTTTTAAATAATGGAGCAGATCTAAGAGTGGTACAAGAACTTCTGGGACATGTGAAATTATCTACAACCCAAGTTTATACTCATTTGACTAAAGAAAACATTAAAACTATACATACGAATACACATCCACGGAGGTAATATTATGTTTCAAGGAACTACAATAATAGTAGTTAAAAAAGATAATCAGACTGCGATCGCGGGTGATGGGCAAGTTACCTTTGGACAAAATACCATTATGAAACATAATGCTAATAAAATTCGCAGGTTATATGATGGCAAGGTAATTGCTGGTTTCGCTGGATCGGTAGCTGATGCATTCACACTTTTCGGTAAGTTCGAAGAAAAGCTAAGACAATCAGGTGGGAACATGACTAAAGCAGTTGTAGAATTAGCTAAAGATTGGAGATCTGACAAAGTTTTGCGCAAACTCGAGGCTCTGTTAATTGTAGCTGACCACCAAAACATATTCCTTATTTCGGGTAATGGTGAGATCATTGAACCTGATGATGGAATAACTGCAATCGGATCAGGCGGTTCTTATGCTTTGGCTGCTGGTAAGGCCCTATCTGCTTTTACCGATATGAAAGCTGAGGATATTGCCTACGAGTCCCTTCTTATTGCCTCACAGATTTGTATCTTTACTAATGACCATATTACAGTTGAAGTGATTGAATAGGAGGAAAATTATTTTGTTAGATTTAACCCCTAAAGAAATTGTGGAAGAATTAGACAAACATATAATAGGCCAAAATAATGCTAAAAAAGCTGTAGCAATTGCATTAAGAAATAGATATAGAAGAAAAAAATTACCGGAAGAATTAAGTGATGAAATATACCCAAAAAATATTATTATGATTGGGTCAACTGGGGTAGGAAAAACAGAAATAGCAAGACGCTTAGCTAAATTGGTGAAAGCTCCGTTTATCAAGGTTGAGGCTAGTAAGTTTACCGAGGTAGGTTATGTTGGTCGGGATGTTGATTCAATGGTTCGTGATTTAGTGGAAACTGCTATTAGGATGGTAAGAAATGAGAAAATGGAGGAGGTGGAAGAAAAAGCTATAGAAAGGGCACAAGAACTTATTATAGAATACATTGTGCCAACTCCTCGCAGGAAATCTAAAACTATGAAAAATCCATTTGATTTATTTTTAGGTCAAAACACAGAAGAACCACAAAATAATGAAGACTATGAAAAAAACATGGATGAGATAAAACAACAGCGAGAAATAATAAAGCAGAAATTATTGAGAATGGAACTAGAAGATGAGATTATAGAAATAGAAATAACGGAAAAAAATAAATCTTTTATGGAATTCTTTTCTGGAGCCGGAGTCGAAGAGATGGGGATTAATATCCAGGATATGTTTGGTAATTTAGTCCCTAAGAATAAAAAGAAAGTTAAAGTTACGGTTGAAGAAGCAAGAAAGATTTTAACTAATGATGAAGCTCTTGCTTTAATAGATATGAATGAGGTACATAGAGAAGCTATTAAGCGGGTAGAAGAAGATGGAATTATTTTCTTAGATGAAATTGATAAAATTGCAGGAAAAGAAGGAAGTATCGGACCTGATGTTTCCCGTGGAGGAGTACAAAGAGATATCTTGCCATTAGTTGAAGGGGCTACTGTTGTAACTAAATATGGACCAGTAAAAACTGACCATGTACTATTCATAGCAGCAGGTGCTTTCCATATTAGTCAGCCTTCTGATTTAATACCCGAATTACAAGGAAGATTCCCCATTCGTGTTGAACTTGATAGTCTAACTAAAGATGACTTAAAAAGGATATTAATTGAACCACGTAATTCTTTATCCAAGCAATATATCGCTTTAATATCAACGGAAAATGTAAAAATGTTATTTACTGATGATGCGATTGATTATATTGCTGAAATGGCATGGAAGGTTAATAATAAAGCAGAAAATATAGGTGCTAGAAGATTGCATACTGTTATGGAAAAAGTATTAGAAGACTTGTTGTTCGATTCACCTTATATGAATGGTCAAGAAGTAAAAATTGATGTCGATTATGTCGCAGTTAGGTTAAAGAAAATCGTCGAAGATGATGATTTAAGTAAGTACATCTTATAGGAGGTTATGAAGTTGAGTAAATCTTTACTTGTTAAATCACGATCAATAAATAAAATATTACGAAAAATTGGGGGACAACCAGTTGATTTTTTTGAAATGGCGGAAGTATTAGCTGAAAATCTGAATTGTAGCGTATTTATAGCAGGTAGAAGAGGGGGAATAGGTGGTTATGCTTTTACAGAAGATGCAACTTGTATAGGAATTGAAGAGTTAGTGAGCCATTCGGAAAGATTTCCTGAAAGTTTTAATCGAGAATTCACTAATATTACTGAAACTAGGTATAATATAGTGCTAGAAGAGGGTAGGAAATGTATTTTTAATCCTGATAATGTTTCTTGTGATTGTTCAAAAAGAATATGGTCTATAACTCCTGTATTTGGAGGGGCTAGAAGAATAGGCACCTTAATCCTAATGAGGGAAAACCGAGAATTTACAGATGAGGATATTGTCTTGGCTGAGTATGGTGCTATAGTAGTTGCTAATGAAATAATGCGGATGCGTTCTGATAGAGTCGAAGAGGAGGCTCGCCAAAAGGCTTCGGTGCAAATAGCAATAGCTACTCTTTCGTATTCCGAAAAAGAAGCTATTGATCATATTATAGCTGAACTAGATGGTCAAGAGGGTCTATTAGTAGCGAGTAGAATTGCTGACAAGGTAGGTATTACTCGTTCAGTTATAGTAAGTGCCTTACGAAAATTCGAAAGTGCAGGAGTAATTGAATCTCGTTCACTAGGAATGAAAGGTACTTTTATTAAAGTTTTGAATAATTATTTATTTGAGGAATTGGAAAAGCAATAATCGGTTTTTCGGGAGATTATCTTTTTTTATAAATTTAAGAAATTTAATAATGAGCTTATTATGACTAATCGTGAGGTTAGTCATATTTATTTTGGGCATTATGTTAGAATTTAGAAATAGGTCTAGAACTTGACAAGATATTACATATAATAAGTATGATGGAATATAACTAGAATATATTATCATAAACATCAATAAAATTGTGACAAAATATGCTTTAAAATGCAGGGAATTTAGTGGTATTACCAGAAGTATAAACCGAAGTATATAAACTTTTTAAAAAACGAGGTGTTTAAACATGATAGAGAAACTATTTAATTCTCCAACTTCTATGTTGTTAAATAAATCAATGGATACTGCTAGTATTCGTAATACAGTGATTGCTGACAATATAGCTAATATAAATACCCCTAATTTTAAAAGAAACGAAGTAATTTTCGAGGAAAAATTACAGGAAGCTTTACTAAATTCTAATAAATCTATCGAAATGTATACTACTAACAAACGGCATATATTTGTACAGTCTGACCAAAATTTTTGTAAATTAGAGCCGGAAATTGTTGAAATGAATGATATTAGTTTTCGTAATGATGGCAACAATGTCGACATCGATGTGGAGTCAGCTAGATTAGCAAAAAACAAATTATTTTATGATTCTTTAACCCAAAGTATGACTAATGAATTTAAGCTGCTCCGTTTAGCAATAACAGGAAGGGGGTAATCATTTTGCGGTTTCTTAATTCTATTGATATTAGTGCTTCAGGCCTTACTGCCCAAAGATTATGGATGGACACCATAGCTAACAACATGGCAAATGCTGAAACAACACGAGTAGAAGGTGGTGATGGTCCATATAAACGGCAAGTAGTAGTTTTTGAGGCGCGGAAAAATGCTGACCACAAAAACTTTAAGGATGTTTTGAAAGATAAAACAGCTAGCTTAGGGCAAGGGGTTCGTGTAAAAGAAATAAGGAGCTTAGAAGATACTGATGCTCCGTTTAGGAAGGTATATGATCCGTCACATCCTGATGCAGATCAGGAAGGGTATCTAAACTACCCTAATGTGAATATTGTGGAAGAAATGATGAATATGATTGCAGTGACCAGATCTTATGAAGCGAATGCTAAAGTCATTGAAGCTACTAAAGGAATGGCAATAAGAGCTTTAGATATAGGTAGATAGGGGGAGGAATTTTGAAGCTAGATGTAGTAAATCCAAAATTATTAATCAATGATTATTTTAATGAAAATCAATCGTCAAAAGTCGATAAGAATGTTAGTTTTATCAGCTACTTAAAAGAAGCTCTAAATGAAGTTGAATTACTTCAAAATGAGGCTTCATATGGTGCGAGCAAACTAGTTTTAGGTGAGGAAGAATATTTGCATAATACTATGCTAGGCTATGAAAAGGCTAATTTAGCATTACAGTTGACTATAGAAGTTAGGAATAAAATTCTTGAAGCATATCAAGAAATAATGAGAATCCAAATGTAGACTTTGTAGTTGGGAGTTAAATAATGGAAGCTTTTATGAATCGGTTGAGACAGTATTTAGCTAGCTTAAATGAACAATGGGCTAAGTTAACCTTAAATCAAAAAGTTATAATCGCTGGGGCATTGGCACTCGTTATTATTGCTATAGTCATATTTAGTCTTACGAGGGATGCTACAAGTGGGTATGAAGCATTATATACTGATTTGGCCGAAAAAGATGCAGCAGCTATAATTGAAAAACTAGATGAGGACAAGGCGAGTTACCAAATTACTGATAATGGTACTACCATTATGGTACCACCTGACCAAAAGTATAAAACTCGTCTTAATTTAGCTAGCCAGAACTTACCTCGTGGTGATGCGGGGTTGGAAATTTTTATGGAAAGCAGTTTTGGTGAAACTCAGACTGATAAAAAGGTTAAATATCAATCAGCACTACAAGGAGAATTAGCTCGAACTATACAGGCTTTAGATAAGGTGAAAGCTGCTAAAGTCAATTTAGCACTACCTGAAGAATCTCTTTTTTCTGAGCAAGAAGAATTACCTAAGGCTTCAGTAGTCGTTAGAACTCAAGATGGAGAAAGTTTATCAAATAAAGAAGTGCAAGCTATTATTAACTTAGTTTCTAATAGTATTGAGCGCTTAACTACTGACAATGTAGTTGTAGTAGACCAAAATGGCACACTTTTATCGGATATTGTTTTTGATAATCAGAGTAATACTACTGAACAAGTTCAATTCCAATTAGCTTTAAAAAAACAATATGAAAAAGAAAAAGAAAATGCCATACAAACCATGCTAGATAAGACTTTAGGTAAAGACAATGCTGTTGTACGTGTTAGTGCAGAACTGAATTTTGATAATAAAGAACAATTAGATGAGAAATATACTCATGATCCCGAGGGTGAGTTTGTTCGAAGTGAACAGAGTAATAAAGAATCTACTGAAAGTGTACAAAACCCTAGTCAGCAAATACCCGGAACAGATAGCAATATTCCTCAGTACCAAGAGATAGTAGGAGGAGATGGTGAGTCTTCTTCTAGTAAATCTGAAAAAACTACTAACTATGAAATTAACCGGACAGAAACAATAACAACCTTCTCTCCAGGTGATGTTAAATATGATTATCTAACTGTTTCAGTTTTAGCTAATAATGCAGTCGTTGCCAATGCAAATCTAGGGCAGACTGAAGAGGAGAGAATTAGTAAAATTCGTAATATAGTAGCTACAGCATGCGGGCTAAGGGAAGATAGAGACCATGATAATGTTAGTTTGGAAGATAATATTTCTGTCGCTTTTATAGATTTTTATGTGGAGCCAGTTCCAGAGCCTAGACCTATAAGTTGGTTTGAAAGTTTCTTGAAACATCCTTTAACACCAATAATATTCGGAGTTTTAGCAGCCCTACTTGGCTTGTTAATTATATTGTCAATTAGAAGAAAACAGGCTGATGATTTAATAGAAGAAACGGGTTTTGAAGCTATCGTACAAGAAGAAATAGATGTTGAAGATTTAATTGATAAAACCTTAACTGCAGAAGAAAAAGAGCAACAAAAAGTAAAGCAAGAAGTAGAAAAACTAATTAATGAAGACCCAGAAAGTGCAGCACAAATATTACGGATCTGGTTATCAGAAGATTTGAGGTGAGTAAATGGCAGCAACTAGAAAAGAATTAAATGGCAAACAAAAAGCAGCGAATTTTTTGATATTTCTCGGACCAGAGAAATCGGCCGAAATCTTTAAACATATGAACGAAGAAGAAATCGAATTGTTGACATTGGAAATAGCTAATATAAGGCATGTATCAACCGAAAACGCAGATGAAATATATCGCGAGTTTTTCGAGATGGGTGTTGCTAGTCAATATATTGGGCAAGGTGGAATTGCTTATGCTAAAGAAGTACTCGAGAGAGCGTATGGTCAGGAAAAGACACTAGAAATCATCGGGAGAATTTCCGCATCTCTACAAGTGCGCCCCTTTGATTTTATGCATAAGACCGAACCATCACAACTTTTAAACTTTATTCAAACTGAACACCCACAAACGATTGCACTTATATTAGCTTATCTAGATCCTGATAAAGCTTCTGCCATTTTATCAGCCTTACCACAGGAAAAACAATCTGATATAGCTAAGAGGATTGCGATGATGGATACTACTTCACCCGAAATAATTAAAGAAGTAGAGAGAGTATTGGAAAGAAAATTAACTTCACTAGGACCACAAGAACTGACTATTGCAGGTGGAATAAAATCAGTTGTGGAAATAATTAATAGAGTTGATAGAGGTACTGAGAAAGCTATTATGGAAGCGATGGAAGTACAGGATCCTGAGCTAGCAGAAGAAATCAAGAAATTGATGTTCGTATTTGAAGATGTTGTTATTATCGATGATCGCTCAGTACAAAGAGTCTTAAGAGAAGTAGAAAGTCAAGACTTAGCCTTAGCCTTAAAAGGTGCTAGCAATGAAGTTTCACAGAAGATCTTTACTAATATGTCACAAAGGGCAGGCGACATGTTAAAAGAAGATATAGAATTTATGGGGCCTGTTAGACTACGTGATGTAGAGGAAGCACAACAACAGGTAGTAAACATAATTAGAAGGTTAGAAGATACTGGTGAGATTGTTGTTGCAAGAGGTGGAGGGGATGAAATAATTGTCTAAAATTATTAAAAATTTTATGATTTCATCTAAACCTAAACTAATAGAGCTTACTGATATAGAAGAATTAAAAAAGACTATTAATGTTAGTGTACCTGATGCAGACGGTACACTAACTGAATTAAATGAACTAAAAGCTGAAGGAAAACAGATATTAAAAGAAACAGAACAAATGGTGTTGGAATTATTAGAAAGTGCTCAAGCTGAAGCAGGAAATATAATTTTTAATGCTCAAGAAGAAGCAGATGTAATTCGTACCGAGGTATATGAAGAAGCCAAAACATTAAGGCAAGAAGCTATTGAAAATGGTTATGAAGAAGGTCTTAGATTAATAAATGTAGAAATCGAAGCAGATAGACAACATGCTATAGAACAGAGCGAGTTAATCATAGAAGAAGCTAGAAAAAAGAAGTTAGGCATCATAAAAAGTGCTGAACCAGATATAGTAAGGCTTATTATGGCTATAGCAAAAAAAATTATTGCAACAGAACTTACCATTAATACTCTATCTATTGTTAATGTAGTAAGGGAAGCGATTGGGCATTTAGATAATCCGGAAAATGTTAAAGTTAATGTTAATCCTTTAGAACTAGAAAACTTATTAGCATCTATGGATAATGAAAGTTTAGCAGATATAGGTAGCAAAGATATAAGTGTTGATATAAAAGGTGATAACAGAATTAATGTTGGTGGAGCATTCATAGATAGTGATAATGGTTCTGTTGATGCTAGAATCGAGAAAAAAATAGAAAACATTGAAAAAGGGCTAATGGAAGTGTCTGGAGATGAATAATACCGATAATAAAATTGACTTTGGGAAATATTTTGATGTATTAGAAAAAATACCATCTTGCCAATTAAAAGGTAAGATTTCTCAAGCTATAGGATTAACTATTGAGGCTACAGGTCCACGAGTAAGCATGGGAGAACTTTGTTTTATTGAAACTAATTATGCAGATAGAAAAAGAATACCAGCCGAAGTCGTAGGCTTTAAAGATAATAAGATATTATTGATGCCTTTAGGTAATTTAGAAGGTATTGGACCTGGCAGTGAGTTAATAGCTACTGGTACTACATTAAGAGTAAAAGTAGGCATGGAACTACAAGGACGAGTTTTAGATGGCATGGGTGAACCTATTGATGACAAAGGTAGGATTAATACTAGATTAACTTACCCCGTAATGAACCGGCCACCTAACCCCTTGAAAAGAAAAAGGATAACTGAAGTACTTCCAGTTGGGGTAAAAGCGATAGATGGTCTAGTTACAATTGGTAGGGGGCAAAGAGTAGGAATACTAGCTGGTAGTGGGGTGGGTAAAAGTACTTTAATGGGTATGATCGCCAGAAACACAGAGGCTGATATAAATGTTATTGCTCTTATCGGTGAAAGAGGTCGAGAAGTTAGGGAGTTTTTAGAAAGAGATTTAGGTGAAGAAGGACTTGCAAGGTCAGTAGTAGTTGTAGCCACTTCTGATCAACCCGCATTGATTAGGCTAAAGGGTGCTTTTGTAGCTACTAGTATTGCTGAGTATTTTCGAGATCAAGGTAAAGATGTCCTTTTACTAATGGATTCTTTGACTAGGTTTGCTTTAGCACAACGTGAAGTAGGCTTAGCTATAGGAGAGCCACCAGCTACTAGGGGGTATACACCTTCAGTATTCGCTTTGTTGCCTAGATTGTTAGAGAGGGCAGGAACTTCTGATGTAGGCACTATAACAGGCCTATATACTGTATTAGTAGAAGGTGATGACATGAACGAACCAATTACGGATGCAGTTAGAGGGATAGTTGATGGCCATATTGCTTTAAGTAGAAACTTGACTAATATGAACATATATCCGCCTATAAGTGTTAATGAAAGTATAAGTAGGGTAATGATAGATTTAGTTAGTGATGGCCACATGGGAATGGCTAATAAATTTCGCAGTGTTTTAGCCACATATGAAGAAGCTAAAGATTTAATCGAAATAGGTGCTTATAAAAAAGGTTCTAACCCTAATATTGATGAATCAATATTATTGATTGATAAATGTCACGGATTCATAAAACAAGAGATTTTCCAGGAAGCAAAATACTCTGACACCTTAGAAATTCTAAAAGAAATTACGAATAAGTAGGGATTAAATAGGGATGAGGATGCACAAATTCGTATTCAAATTACAAACTAAACTGAACATCTCTGTTCGGCAAGAACAATTAGCTATAGAACAATTAGCATTAAAAGTACAGGAAAGAAATATTATTGCAGATGACATAGTAGCTAAACAAATTAGACTAGATTTTTTTGAAAATAATATCCGAAAATCATCTTATGAAAAAGCAAAAATTTTTATTGAATATATACCTATAATTAGAAAAGACATAAAAGATTTAGAAAAAAGATTAGCCGAAGCAGAAGATAGGGTGGAAATAGCAAGAAACATCTTATTAGAATGTAAAAAAGAAACTAAAACATTGAATAAATTACGAGAAAATGAATGGCAAAGATATTTACATGAGTTCAGTCTAGAAGAACAAAAGGCAATTGATGAGATGGCTATTAACAATCACTTTAGGAATAATTTATCTTAAGCTGAGGTGTAGGATAATGAACAACAGATTAAAAATTATAGTATCAATTGTAATATTCCTCCTATTAGCAGTAGGAATATTTTATTTATTAATTTTCACAGATATACTAAAGCCACCAGCTTTTTTAGTCGATATACCAGTGATAGGAAATATAATGCCGACTGAAAATATTCCTGAATTAGATAAAATGGCTCTTTACGAAAGAGAAAATAAAAGTTTAAAAGAAACTATCGATAAAAAAGAGGAAGAATTGCAAGAAAACGAGTCTTATAGTATAGATTTAGAAAAAGAAGTTAAAGCAATAGGAGAAAGTGAGGAAAAGCTAAAAGAGGAAGTAGCAAATCTTAATGAAGAGCTATTTGCCACCAAAACACTTCAAGAGAACCAACGAGCAGCATATAGAGATATGGCTAAATATTATTCAGAAATGAATGCCAAAGATGCTGCCCAAATAATTACTCGCTTAGAAATGGAACATATAATAGGTATTCTAAGTGAACTTAATGCTGATATAGTAGCAGAAATATTGCAAAACATGTCCAAAGAAAAAGCAGCTGAAGTTACGAGGAAAATGCTAGTCGCAAACCCTTAGTGATCTGTTGGAGTAGATATATACGAGGTGTTAAGAGTAAAGATAAGTTGTCTTTACTCTTAGCCCCTTGTTAAGGGAGTTTAAATAAAGGAGGTGAATATCGTAGTGGCAATGAGTACTGCTGTTTTTTCTACTTGCAAATTCTCTCCCCCTGCTTCGGAGAAGAAGGATTTGCCTCAGGCTAAGGAGAAACCTAAAGTCGTATTTGAAAACATTTTAAAAAACAGTAATAAGCCGAAAGTTGATAATAAGGAATTAAGTAAGGAGGCTAGTAAAGACACTAGTAAAGAAACTATTAAAGAAACTATTAAAGATGTTAGTAAGGATGTTAGTAAGGATGTTAGTAAGGATGTCAGTAAGGATGTCAGTAAAGACATTTCGAAGTTAGACTTACAATTGCTGGAAGATATTGATGTAGAAAAGGTCTTAGTCGCCTTATCAGAAGGTGCTGATGAGGTAGAAATTTTAGAATTAGTAAACAACATTTTAGCACAAATGGGGATTGCGCCATTAGAGGAACTAGATACCCAAGATGTCGAAGTTCTAAAAACAGATTTACCTAATATAGTAAATCAAATATTAACTTTTGCTAATCAAGATGTAGTTAAAGATGAAGTGATAATAGAGTCTGTGACAAACAATGCGACAAACAACTTGATAAAAGAACAGCAAGAATCAGTCCAACAAAACCAAAAACTTGCTAATGAGGCAGAAAAACCTACTGTCAAGATGGTAAAAGAGCCGATAAACCCAGAGGTGGTTGCAAATCAGAAAATGGCTTTAGGTGAAAAGTTAACGGTAAAACAAGAAACTAGCCAGAACCAGACTGATATTAAGAAGCTTATGGATTCCGAAACTAACAGGATTAATGGAGTTAAATCGCCAGTTACTGTAACAACTAACTCATCGAATTCTGAACAAGCTGCAACTAATACTAGTGATGATGAGACTCCTAATGCTAACTTAAATCGCCTAGAAACTGTAGCTAGTAGGATTGATAATCAGTTATTACAGACTAATGCTAATAACAAACCAGTAGAAGTTAAAGAAGTTATAGACCAGATAGTGAAAAAAGCTGAACTATTAATAAAACAAAATTCTTCAGAAATAAAGATTAATCTAAAACCTGAACACCTGGGTAAAATGACTATCAGGCTTGCAGTCGAGGGAGGTATACTAACAGCTAGGTTCATGACTGACAATATACAAGTCAAGAACTTACTAGAAAGCAACATGAATACCTTGCGTCAATCTTTAGAATCACAAGGAATAAGGGTGGAAAAGACCGAAGTTAATGTGCAATTGAATAATAGTAGTTTGTTCGATGGGTCTGAAGATGGTAGAGAATCTAGATGGGAAAACCCCAACCACTTTACTAATTATCAGGCTGATGGACAGATAGAAGACTTACATGATATCGAAACTCATATAGAAATACCGATTAATAAATCAGGCCTAGGATATTACCAAACATATGAAACTGGAACACTGAGTTTTCTAGTTTAGGAGGTGAAAAATTGAGTAGTAATGCGATATGGACATCAGCTCCCTGGGATACTAATCAAAACAATACAGTAAACAACCAAAAGGCTGTACAACAAGATAATGGCCTTTTAGGCAAAGACGACTTTTTGAAGATACTCATTACCGAGTTAAAATATCAGGATCCATTAGAGCCTATGGATACTAAAGAATCAATAGCTCAGATGGCGTCTTTTACTTCACTTGAACAGATGCAAAATCTAAATAAAGGTTTTGAAAACATGGCAAGTACCATTACTAATCAGCTTATGCCTAGTATCATGTTACAGCAGGCTAGCAATATGATCGGTAGGGAAGTAGCCTATATAAACCCCGATTTAGATGAATTAACTCCGGAGGATCAAACAGTATTAACAGGTGTGGTAGGATCAGTATCGATGGTAGATGGTAGCCCTATTTATATTATTGGTCAACACCAAGTAGAATTTAACAACATTCTTGAAATGGGTCAATCTGTTGATGTTAATAATAATGCTTTAACTGAGATTTTAGACCGATTAGATAGTTTATTAGATATTATCAAACCTGAGGATGGTGAAGCGGATGCCGAATAAAATGTTTTTCCCCCAGCAACCGATACAACCAATAACTCCTAAGCAAAGCCCGGTACCGAAGAAGTCTGTACCACAAAAACATGATAGCTTTGCCCAAGTTTTAGATAATAAACTAAATCCTAAATTAAAATTTTCTAATCATGCCCAACAAAGACTTAATTCTCGAAATATAACATTAAGTGAGACAGATTTAGAAAAAATTACTGATGCAGTTGCTAAGGCTAGAGAAAAAGGCGCTCGTGACTCATTAGTTCTAATGCAAGACTTGGCATTAGTAGTAAGTGTTAAGAACAATACAGTTATAACTGCAATAGATGGAGAAAACCTAAAAGAAAATGTATTTACTAATATTGATAGTGCAGTAATAGTATAAGGCTGGACCTCTTAGAGGAAGCCTTAGGATGCCGAATGATTGAAGCATCCAGATTAAAGAGCATGCTTTTTAAAGTAATGCTAATCAAGAGCTAAAAAGGAGGTCACATATAATATGATGCGTTCAATGTATTCTGGGGTTTCAGGTTTAAGAAACCACCAGACTAGGATGGATGTAATAGGTAACAACATTGCTAATGTTAATACTTCTGGCTATAAGAAAAGCCGGGTAGTTTTCCAGGACACCTTATATCAAAACATGAGGGGTGGTTCAAGTCCGACTGATGCCAGAGGAGGAACTAACCCTATGTCGATCGGATTAGGTATGTCAGTTGCTAGTATTGACCAGATTCACACCCCAGCACCTGCAGCTGCTACCAACAAAGCTACAGACTTAGCTATAGATGGTAATGGATATTTTATAGTAGATAATGGTGGACAAAAATTCTATACTAGAGCAGGTAACTTTGATTTTGATAAATTTGGCAACATGTATAGTTTAGCTAATGGCTACCGGGTAAATGGTTGGATGGCTGATAAAGCTAGTGATGATGGTAGTGGAAACTGGGAAATTGATACGGTTAAAGCTAGCCAACCTATAGATATATCTTCATTTAGATCTGTAGCACCACAAGCTACTACTGAGATGAAGTTTAGTGGGAATTTGAATTCAAATTTAAAGAAAGTTTCTAATCCAGATTCTGACACGGAAAATGTTGTAATAACTTCAAAGCAAATTTATGACTCTTTAGGTAATAAGCATGATGTGTATTTTAGGTATTACAAAAACCCAATAGAAGGTGAACAAGAAATAAATTATATTGATAATGATGGAAATATTACAACAGCAAACATAGTTGCCAATAAATGGAATTGTCAAGTCTCGTTTGATCCTGACTTTCCAGCACCGCCATCTGGTTCAGGTGACTTAACTAATACAAAAACAATTGCGGATGTAATATATTTTGACGAAAAGGGTAATGTGCCTAAAACTTATACACATACTGATGGGAATACCTATTCAATTATTCCACCTACCAATCGACTTACAGTAGAAATGACTAATGGGGCTAGTGATATCGAACTTGACATCGATTTTAGTTCTCTTACCCAATGGGAAACAAATTCTACTGCTTGGGCTGAACATCAAGATGGTTATACTATGGGGAATTTAACTAGTTACACAATTGGTATAGATGGAGTAATTCAAGGTGTA